>CAYNZY010000033.1:0-24404 GCA_964401805.1 uncultured Rhodohalobacter sp. | reverse complement strand
ATCCTGTTTGACGTACTAAACCAGTCATGAATTGCACCGCCTCATTGCTATTAGTCATTTCAAACCAATCTCTCTGTTCGGCGGTAATATTTTGTGATCCTCAATACCCCGGGTTTCGCTGCGCTTCACCCGGGGCTATGTTCGAGCGCTCTTTCAGAGCTAAAAAACGGTTTACATATCAAAATTCTCGTTTACAGTAATATGGTAAGAGATTCTCTCTGAAACATACCGAACAGCAGAAACAATCGAGCTCTGCAAGAGCGAGCAGATCGTAGCCCCAAGCGTGAGCTTGGGGTGTGGATGAAACAACCCTATCCCGCCGAAGAGAGTGCAGAGTTTATCACGCCATTCAAAATAGAGGCGGTTCTACTGATAATTTTAAAATCTCATTTTTAGAAAACCGCTTTAGCACACCCGGAAATTGCAGGTTTTTTGATTTTAAAATGTGCAGCCGGTTTGTTGTACGATGTGCTACAAAATGGAATCAACGTCAAATGGGATCAATTCAGATTAGCGGCCTGCAATCCCATTTCAGATTCAGCGCTTCGCAGCATCTGAGCCAGACCTCGGATGTCCAGATAGCCACGGCGGCGATCCAACACATTACCCTCAGAGTCCATGATTACCGTAAATGGAAAAGCGGTAACTCCCATCAGGCCGGCAAACTCTTTTTCCGTCATCTCTTCACCTTGGTAGACAATTGTATTGTTCTCGGAATTACCGTTTACTTTAACGGGATGATAACTCCGGTCCAGAACAGCTCGTATGGTGTTGGATGGATAAACTTCCCGACTCATTTTCCGGCAAAACTGACAGCCTACTTCATAGATATCAATCAGGATTAACCGGTCGTCCTGAGGGGCCACAGAAAGGGCATCAGTAAGTGTCATCCAGTCGGGCTCATTTTCAATGTCCTGCGGCTGAATTTCCTGAATGGAGTAGTAGGCAAAAATTCCAATAAAAACGGCTATTAAAGCTCCGATGATAACCTTTCGGTTCATAATCAGTTCATGATTTTTTTCAATGGTTAGATGTTCAATATACAAAGAATTAGCGAGGGCCACCCCACAATCGAACCCAATAACGATTCAGATTTGATGTTCGTGTGCTAAAATTGGGTATGGCCTGTTCAAATGTGTAAGCGTTGTCTCTTTCATCAAATCGGACATAATTTTTCCAGACGTACGGTGCATCATCAGTAAGCCAGAAATCTCCCCTTCCAAAACGTAAATCGTAAAAAACCAGTTGATCACCCTCCATTTCAGCTGAGTAATATCCTCTCGAAAACCACAGCAGTGTTTCGATTGCCCGATCATTCAGATACGGCTCAATCAAGTGACTGTTTTTGGGAGTTGCCGTAAACTCTAAAAGTTTCTCTTCATCAAAAATCGAGTAAACTGAATTATAGATGGTGTCATTTTTTTCCACATAGCCTGTCCATAGAAACGTTGAAGGGCCGTTCGGCGTGGTTTTGATCTGCTCGTAGCTGCCATATTGATTGTGGAATGATTCGGCAAAAACCGAATGCACATGACTTTTTATACCAAGCCCCCAAATCAGATATATCGAGCTGATTAAAATACCTGTACGGTTTGCGATCATTCTGGCACGGGAATTCCTGTTGAGCAGAAGAGCAAGAATAAGGCCTGTAAACAGAGGAATGGTGAATAGCGGATCAATAATGAAGATTGAATCAAGGGTGAAGGGTGTATCCGTAAACGGCCATAAAATCTGGGTTCCATAAGTAGTGGGAAGATCGACGAGGATGTGGGTTAAAAAGATGAAAAACGACATGATGCTCCACCTCACCCAGCCTATATCCAAGGATTTGTGAACACTGTTGATAAGCCAGCCAAATACCGGGGCTGCCAAAAAACAGAACAGAAAAGAGTGGGTAAATCCTCGATGATTTTGAAGTTCAATCACATTATCCACAAATGGATTAATCATAATATCCAGGTCGGGAAGCGTGCCCAGTAAAACACCCCATGCGGCTGCACGGTAACCGGCTTTCTTACCTAAAAAAGCCTCTCCAACAGCTGCGCCAAGAGTTACCTGTGTAATTGAGTCCATGTGATCGATTTATTATAAAGTTGAATATGCTGAACAATGAGACCTTAAAAGAGGTTCAAATTTTAACAATCCGGTATTTCATTTTATAACCTTTAACAATCCACCGGGAATGAAAGCGTGTAAATATCGTTATTTTAATATTGAATTAATCTCACTGAACAAACTTTCTGATGAAACAAACGAAGCATTTATTATTACTACTACTTGCAGGTATTATTTTTACGAACTGCGGTGGTGAAGAGGAGCAGGGAATGGCGGCCCAAAATCGCACAGTACCCGCAGTGGAGGCTGTTCAGGCTCAATTTGGCTCTCTGCCCCTGGAAGAGAGATTAAGCGGAACAGTACGGGCGGGCAATCAAGTTGAGATTTTCCCCCGAATAACCGCCCCGATTCAGGAAGTTTATGTTCAGTCGGGCGATCAGGTGCGCCAAGGAGATGAATTAGTGAAACTTCGGGATACCGAGTACCGTGAACAACTTCGCCAAGCCGAAGCAAGCCTTAGAATAGCCATTGCACAGCGGCGACAAGCACAGGCGGCCTTGAGTGAAATAGAGTCAGAGCTGCGAAGACAGCAGATTCTTGCAGAACGCAATTTGGTAACTGAACTGGAGATGGAACAGCTTGAAGCGGAAGTGGAATCTGCAGAAGCTAGCCTTGAACTGGCGGAAGCGCAGGTTGAGCAGGCTCAATCTACCGTTGATGAACAGAAAGAGGCTCTCGAACAAACCGTAATACGAGCACCTATCACCGGTACGGTGGGCAACCGCGCTGCTGAAATTGGCATGCAGGCATCCCCAAATAGCAGGCTATTTATTATTGGTGATTTATCCCGATCTAAAGTAAACATTAACATTACGGAGCAGATGCTTCAGTACATAGAAGCCGGACAGTCGGTTCGGATCTACTCAGAAAATTTCCCTGATACAACACTTCGTGGAGATATTTCGAGGATATCCCCTTTTCTGGGTGAAGGAAGCTTCAGTACGGAAGCCGAAATTGATGTGAGCAACGAAAGCGGATTGCTGCTACCCGGGATGTTTGTAACGGTTGATGTACTCTACGGAGAGAGTGAGCAGGCTACACTTATTCCGCTCAGCGCAATTTACAGGCATCCTCAAACCGGAGAAACAGGTGTTTATGTAGCTCCCGGTTTTGGACTTGAAACTGAAATTCTGGAGGAAATAGAAAACAGTGGAAGTATCGGTCAATTGAGTAATCCAACTCAAGTTGAGTTCAAATCTATCGATGTGATTGCCAGGGGACGTGAAGCTGCAGGTGTTGCCGGTATTCAAAGCGGAGACTGGGTCGTTACGGTTGGACAAAATCTGCTTGTGCGTGATCAGGGTGATGAGGCCCGGATACGGGGCACAAGTTGGGATAAAATTTTGAGTATGCAGAGAAAACAGCCGCAAGATCTTTTGCAGGAGATCTTAAACAGTGGAATGGCCGACCAGTCAACAGCTAACTAAATTAAAGTAGGGTAAAAAATGGGCATTACAGATACATCAATTAAGCGGCCGATTGCCACAACCATGGTCTATATGATCGTGCTGGTTTTAGGTGTGGTGGGCTTTCGCTACCTGCCTGTAGATTTGCTTCCACCGATTGAATATCCAAGGTTATCGGTTCAGGTAAGCTATCCAAATGTTGGACCTGAAGAGATGGAAACCATTATCACCGACCAGCTCGAAAATGCTCTGTCCGGAGTGGCGAATGTAGAAGAGATGACCTCACAGTCTGAGGAGGGTTCCGCCTGGGTAAGTTTGAACTTTTCGCAGAATACCAATTTGGATGAAGCCGCAAATGATGTTCGGGCTGCCCTTGATAGGGTTCGGCGCTCTTTACCTGATGAGGCTGACAATCCCAGGGTTCGTAAGTTTGACCCCAACGACTCTCCTATTGTGATATTGGGGGCTCAAACCACCCGGTCATTGGATGAGCTGACTCTGATCCTGGAAGAAGAAATTACAAGCCGTTTGGAGCAGATTTCCGGCGTTGGTGCCATTGATGTTTGGGGCGGAATTGATCGTGAAATTCGTGTGGACCTGAAAAGAGACAGACTGGCAGCCAGCGGACTAACGGCCATAGATGTACAAAATGCTATCGTTGCAGAAAACAATACGCTGCCGGGTGGAAATGTTAAAGATGGTCTTACCCAGCTCTACGTTAGAACACTTGGTGAATTTACCGACATCAATCAAATTTCTGAAACAATCATCACACGAGTTGATGGCCGCCCGATTAGGGTCAGGGATGTGGCAACTGTAAGAGATGCCTTCGAAGATGTTGGACGAGTGGTTCGCATTAATGATGAACCCATGATTCGTATGGGGATTCGAAAACAGTCCGGCGCCAATACAGTTGCTGTATCTGAAGGTATACAACGCGAAGTAGACAGAATTAACTCAGAGCGCGATGACATCAATCTGATGGTGGTGATTGATCAGAGTGACTTTATTCAGGACTCTATTGATAATGTTCAGGAAGCGGCAATTTGGGGCGCACTGCTTGCAATTGTAGTTCTATATCTGTTTTTACGAAACGGATCTACAACGTTCATCATCGCCACAGCCATACCGGTGTCTATTGTGGCTACATTTGGACTGCTCTACTTTAGCGGGCTAACGTTAAACCAAATGAGTTTTGGAGGGCTCGCGTTGGGTGTAGGCCTGATTGTAGATAACGCCATTGTGGTTCTCGAGAATATTGTTCGGCTGAGGGGAAGAGGTAAATCTCTGGCCGAAAGTTCTCTAACGGGTACTCGTGAGGTGGGCGGTGCTATAATCGCTTCAACTATTACAACATCCGTTATCTTCCTTCCGGTTGTATTTATGCAGACCATTACTGGAACGTTATTTCAGGAACTGGCCCTGGTTGTTGTTTTTGCGCTGGCTTGTTCGCTTCTTGTAGCCCTTACGCTTGTCCCTATGCTGGCAAGCAAATTCATGACTATCAAGGCCGATTCTGAACTGACTGAAAAAGATAAAGGCTGGTTTCAGAAAAAGTTTGAACGATTTGAGGATAAATATTCCGAGTTTCTCAAAACGGCTATCCAACGGCGATACCTTGTCTTTACCGTTTCAGCCCTGTTGGTTGGCGGTTCGTTTTATGCCTTAAAGTTTGTAGATACGGAGCTCGCACCGGAGACTGAAGCCGACGAAATTAGCATAGACTTTTACCTGGCTGACGGAATGAACATCGCTGTGGCAGATGAATATCTTGACGAACTTGTGAAGAAAGTGAAGGAAGTAGCTCCTATGGATCAGGTTGAATATGTATCAACTGAAGTTCGAAACGGCCGTGCAGAAGTAGAGCTCAAACTCTTGGATGCATCTGAACGAACAATGAGCTCTTATGATATGGCTGATGATATCCGGGATCAGATTGAGGGAAGTATTCCGGGCGGAAGTTTCAGGGTACAGGCTCAGACCGGACTATGGATTTTGAGAAGAATATTTGGCTCTGGCGGTGACGAAGCCATTCAGTTACAACTACGCGGGCATGATGTTGAAATTGCAAATGAACTGGCTGAGCAGATTCGATATAGAATGGAAGGGATACCGGAAGTACGCGATGTACGGTCGGATCGTGAGGACCGGCGACCGGAGCAGAACATCGTTTTTGACCGGGAGCGCATATCAGCTCTGGGCCTCACAGGACGTGAAGTTGCACAGGCCATTCAGGCGAATGTGGGCGGTGTAAGAGCCGGAGTTTACCGGGAAGGCGGAGATGAATTTGATATCACGGTGCGCCTTCAGGAATCAGACCGGATGAGCACACTGGATTTAAGCAACATTTCTGTAAGAACCGCATCTGGAGATATCATACCGGTTTCAACAGTAATTGATCAGCAAGCCGGTGAGGGACCTGAATCGATCAACAGAATTAATGGACAGCGGGTAACGTATATCACAGCGAACCTGGAGGCGGGAGTACCGCTTGGAAATGCAGTTGAGAAAATTCAGGCTTCACTTTCAGACCTTCAAATGCCTATGGGATATTCCATTGTATATGGCGGTGAATACGAAGAGCAGCAGAAGGCTCAAACCGATTTCATAATATCAATTCTTATGGCATTGGTGCTGATTTATATGGTAATGGCGGCTCAGTTCGAGCGTTTTCTTGACCCTTTAATTGTAATGTTTTCAGTGCCTGTTGCTGTTGTGGGCGTAGTTCCCACGTTGCTCTTGACCGGTACTACGTTAAACATGCAGAGTATTATGGGGATCATCATGCTGATTGGGATTGTGGTGAACAATGCTATCGTATTGGTAGACTACATCAACCTGATGAGACGTGACCGGAAAATGAACGTTTTTCAAGCTGTGGTGGAATCAGGCAAACTGAGATTACGCCCTATTTTGATGACGACACTGACAACCGTATTGGGGCTTCTTCCGCTTTCATTCGGCCTTGGTGCCGGAGGTGAAATACAGGCAGCCCTTGCCAGAGTTGTAATTGGTGGATTAACAGCTTCAACCCTCATTACGTTGGTTCTGATTCCGGTAGTCTATATAACGGCTAATGATCTAAAAGTTTACATTGCTGAGAAAAGAGAAGCTTTCGGTGGATCCGGCGAATCTGTACCTGCTGCTCAGGCGGGTTAATGAACCACCATCATAAATATGTAAGATACTGAATGAATAATCCGTGGCGGAAAGAAACTGTCACGGGTTTTTTATATAGCTATCCCACGAGGATTGTTGAAGGGAATTACTTGAGAAGATTGGCTTTTGTTTCAAGCAACTCCTGATAATATACACGGTTTAACCCCTCAGAACCAAATCATTTTGTTTTCGGTTGGGTAATATATAACTAATGATAGTCTATATATGTTTTTATATATTCTAACCATTGATTAAATAGAATAAAATTTGTTGTAATGCCTAAAAAAATTGGATCATTAACGCTCTACTCTGTAGATGATCTGCACGAGATGCTGGGTGTCAGTAAAATGACGATCCGTGCATACCTACGCGAAGGCAGACTGAAAGGACGGAAACTTGGCGTGCAGTGGTATGTAACTGAAGAAGCGATTAAAAGTTATTTTGACGTGGGTTCGGAGGAGAACGTTTCAAAACCGGAAAAAAAGAAACAGAGGTCATACAAGTACGTGGTTCAAGGTATTAACGATTTGGTCAGCGAGACTGAAGAGTGCGCCACAGTTTCCGAAACACTGGAATGCTTGAACAGTCAGGCTATAATAAGTTTGTTTCAGGTTGAAATTCGGGATGAATCAACCGGGGAGATGATTGAAATTGTAAAAGGAAGAGATTTTATTGAACGACATTCAAACAACTCATGAAAATAGATCAGACAACTCTGCAAGTTTTTGAATTTGGAGACACCCCGGAAGACACATTTTACTGTCTGGTAGATCTGCGAGTGAGCCCGAATGGAATGGACGTAGAAAAAATGCGTCTATCTGATCCGCGTAATATCGATCTTCAGTTTCGCGAAAACGGCTGCTTACTGATGTTAAATGGTGAAGAGGTCGAAGAGATTCTCCGGCGCGGTGATGCAGACCGGGATAATCTCCATGAATCGATTTATCAGTTAGCTTCCGAAGAGGGAATCGTTTAAAATTTAATGGGGAAAGGCTCATGTCTTTTCCACCAAAAGTAGGTTTGCGTTAAAGCACTAATTGTTTTTCCATCTTTGATCTCCCCCGACTCAATCATTTTGAGTGCCTCGGAAAAATGAAGTTTACAATTGATCAAAAACTCATCTTCATCAGTTTTTTTACCTGATTGATCAAGATTCCATCCTACATACACGAAAATCTCTTCGTCGGCGTACCCGATTGCCGGAAAGAGTGAACCTACCTGCTCCAGATTTTTACAAGTCAGTCCACTCTCCTCTTCCAACTCACGCAGAGCCGTGGTTTCTGGTGTTTCACCGGCATCAATTTTTCCGGCCGGTACTTCAAGAAACAGCTTTCGAGCGGGGTAACGATACTGCTTCAGCAACATGATGGATCCATCTTGAAAAATCGGAACAACCGCACTTGCCCCGGGATGTTTAATCCAGTCTCGGGTTGAATGAGTGCCGTCAGGAAGTTTAACATCATCTACATAGACCTGTAAAAGGGTTCCGTCAAAAACATGTTTTGACGAAATTGTAGTCTCTTGTAATTCAATTTTATCATCTTCGATGGAAGTGAAATCTTTCTTTTTCATTTCAATATTTATTACTGTGTTAAAAAACGTATTTTCTACCTTAAATATGCTAACTCCAAAAAGATGGTATGAGAGAAGCCGTGAACGTTGATGGTAAAAAGGTATTGGTTAAAGACGACATTTACACGTGGTCTAACCTTATCTCTTTGTCTCGGGTATTGGTGGTTTTTCCAATAATCTACCTTCATATACAAAACAACCATCAAGTCACCGCTGCAATATGGGTTTTAATCCTATATGGTGGCATTTCCGACTACCTGGATGGTCTGGTAGCACGCTGGCGAAATGAAATATCCGAACTTGGAAAATCGCTGGATCCCATAGCTGATAAACTCATGGCGTTTTTCCTGTTTATCTATACGGTATGGCTTGGGTGGATTCCTCTTTGGTATTTTGCACTTGGGGTTACACGCGATTCGTTGATTATGGCGGGCTCGGCACACATTAAAAAAGAGCGCGGAAAAGTTGCAATGTCCATAATGTCCGGAAAAATTACGGTGAATCTGATGGCGTTGTACTGGATAAGTATTTTCTTTTTCCCGGAGTTTAAAAACGTACAAATCTTTTTTATGGTTGCATCTGCAGTTATGATGATTGTCTCTTTTGTAGAGTATAAACAGAGATACCATAAGATTATTAACGGTGCAGATTTTAACTGATACACAAACAGAGTTTCTAAAGATATTAAGTGAACAACTATGAGCTGGTTAAATAAAATTGGATTAAAAAAGAAAGAGAAGCTTGATAAAGGCGTTGAAAAAAGTCGTGACGGACTGCTTTCAAAAATTGGCAAAAGTATTGCCGGGAAAGACCAGGTGGATGCGGCAACCCTCGACGAACTGGAAGACGCTTTAATTACATCGGATGTAGGTGTTAAAACCACTGTAGAGATCATCGAGCGGATAGAGGCTCGCGTAGCTAAGGATAAATTCATTACGCAAAATGAGCTTCAGGAGTTGATGCGCGACGAAATTGTAGCTCTGCTTAAGGAGAACAATCCTGATCAACCCGCAGAATTTGATGCCGATTTTCCACACAAACCGCACATCGTTCTTGTTGTTGGTGTGAATGGCGTAGGAAAAACAACCTCGATCGGAAAGCTGGCCCATTTATATAAAATAGCAGGTAAAAATGTAGTTTTAGGTGCAGCAGACACTTTCCGGGCTGCTGCTGTAGACCAATTAAAAATCTGGAGTGAAAGAGCCGGTGTTCCTATCATTCAGCAGGGCCAGAATGCGGATCCAGCCGCTGTTGCCTACGATACAGTGGCATCTGCAAAAGCAAAAGGTTCTGATATAGCGCTGGTCGATACTGCCGGGCGTCTTCATAACAAAAAATCGTTAATGGAAGAGCTTGGTAAAATCAAACGGGTGATGGGTAAAATTGTTGATGGGGCCCCACATGAGATTTTATTGGTATTGGACGCATCTACCGGGCAAAACGCGATGCAGCAGGCAAAAGCTTTTACAGAGGTTGTGGATGTTACCGGGCTTATACTTACAAAGCTGGACGGTACGGCCAAAGGCGGAATTGTGATAGGCGTATCAAACGAGTTGAACGTACCCGTGAAATACATTGGAGTTGGTGAACAAATTGAAGATTTACAAGTATTTGACCGTGTAGCCTTTGTTAATGCACTATTTGGATTAAGCTAATCCCTTTACTAATTGAGTTTGGTTCATTAACATATCAGATCAATAATGATCGGGTACAATGAAACAAGCTCAAAACACCATATTTTGCTCAACATCTGATTGCAGAAAATTAAGTCTGCTTTTCAGTTTCATCTTTCTGTTGACTTATCCTGCCGATTTCCTCAACGCTCAAACCACAGATCAACTAAAAGATCAGTTTGACGAAGCTGTCAGGTTATATCAGTTTGGAGATATTGAGTCTTCAAGAAATCTGTTCAATGATTTTACGGATGATATTTGTGACCAACGGCGACTTATTGATGAATGTGTCGAATCTCAGCTCTACCTATCCACATTTCAGAGGATAGACCGCAACTTTGAAGAAGCGGAGTCATATATAGAGATTGCTTCCGAGATCGTGTTCAATGAATGGGGTTCTGATCACCGAACGTTCGTTGATGTGTATGTGCAATATGCATATTTATATGAAGCTCAGTCAGAATTGGAAAAGGCTCTTGAGTGGAGCCGCCGAGCCGCTGAGCTGGCAACTGTGCACCCGGAATATAGAATATCAGCATCCCAGGCATTTACAAGCAGAGGCTATATTGAGGACTCGAGAGGGAATTATCAGATCGCCATAAACTACTATCTGACTGCGCTCGAGATTCTATCAAAAGAAGAAGAAAGTTTTGAGCTGCACCGGGCACTGTCAATCACTCATAATAATACCGGGATTACATATCGTAAGCTGGGTATGTATGACGATGCAATGCGTCACTATCAAATGGCCCTGGATTCCGCCATAAAAGCTTATGGAGAATCACACGCTGAGATAGCGATCATTTATAATGGAATTGGAACCTTCTATTATTCAATTGGTGATTTGGGGACAGCCAGTGAATATTTCAGGCAGTCAGCTGCAACGTTTAGAGAGGCCGAGGGAGAAAATTCAAACAGGCTGGCTATTCTTTACAATAATCTTGGGCTGATTCATATCCAAATGGATGACTACGAAAATGCACTTCAGTTTTTAGAAAGGGCTCAAGAAATTAAAATAAATATGTATGGTGAGGAACATATAGAAACAGCCGTAGGATATCATAACCTTGCATCAAGCTATCTGAATAACGAGCAGTACGAAAAAGCTGAAAAGAACTATTTTCTGTCTCTCAAAATACGTCAGAATATCTACGGTGAAAGTCATCCAAACTTAATTCTCCCCTATATTAACATAGCGAATTTGTATATACAAATTGAAAGATATTCGGATGCGCGGGATGTATTGAGCAAAGCACTGGTCATTGGAAAGGAGAGGTTAGGTGAATCACACCCGGATGTTCTCAGTATCTATTCTCAGCTGGGTGAAATTGATGAAGAAGAGGGCCGGTTAAAGCAGGCGAGTGAGTTTTATCAAAAGACGATATCTATATTGATTGGAGATACCTATCAACCCATGTTAACGGAAGTAGATCTGGATAATGTGAATTATCCTCTTCGACTGGTTGAGACTACCAAGCAGCTGGGTGAACTGAATTTAGATCTTTATCGCGATACGGAAGACAGAGAGAACCTTTACGAATCTCTTCGACTATTTGATGTAGCCGTATCTGCAATAGATTTTTTGCAGACACAATATCAGAGTGAAGCTTCTAAACTGCGCCTGATTGAAAATCACTATTCAATATTTTCCGCGGCTATTGATGTATACTTTATACTTTATCAGCAAACCGGTGAACTTGTTTGGCTTGAAGAGATGATCGATTTTGCGGAGAAAGGCCGATCAAGAGTTGCGCTGGACCTATTGCAGAGTGTTAAAGCCAGAAGCTTTGGTGGTGTACCCGAGGATATAATCGAAGAAGAGAGACGGCTAAATCAAGTAGTAACGGATCATTTTCAAAATCTGCATTTAGAACAAGAAAAAGGGTTGGATGCAAACGACGCCAAAATACAGGAATACCGCGACTCCCTTTTTCACGCCCGTAGAAATCTTATTGAGTTTACTGAATCACTCGAAGAGAATTATCCGGAATACTTTGCCCTGAAATACAAACGCTCGACGGCCTCACTCAATGACATTCAACAAATGTTACACCGTGATGAGACGGCACTCTACTACATTTTTGGTAGAGAGAATATATATGGGCTGGCGATTGAAAACGATAAAATCATCGTGGAAAAAACAGCACCTATTGATCGTGTAAACAGTGATGTGATTCGATTAAAAGAAGCAGTTATTACAAGAGATGATACTACATATAAACAGACTGCTTTAGAACTTTATGAAGCACTGGTTGAACCGCTGCGCCCGAATATCAACGGTTCCTCTCTTCTTATTTTTCCTGATCAGTCCTTGCACTATCTGCCTTTCGAAATGTTAATCGAAGAGCAAGCAGGCGATAAGCCGTTTCACAAATTATCGTATTTAGTAAATCAGTTTCAAATTCAATACGCATCGTCGGGTACTGTTTTTAAGGAAATGCAGCAGCGTAAACCGGAAAATCCGAGCAATCTGCTGGCATTTGCCCCATTTAATGAATCGATGAACGTAAAGGTTGAAGAGACAGAGACTTATACAAAAAGATTTCTAAACGGGCTAACCCCACTTCCATTGACTGCTTACGAGACAAACCAGATTTCAGATATTTTCAAAAACAGCAGGTCACTGCTTAATTTTATCAATCCCGAAAAAGTGACGGTTTTTCAAGATAGTAAGGCCACTAAATCCCAATTCCAACGGCAAAATTTAAGTAACTACGGCTACATCCATTTTGCAACACATGCATTTGTAAATGAAACCAATCCTGATTTGTCGGGGATTGTTCTCCAGGGAGAGGGCGAAGAGAACGGAATTTTGTATGTAAGCGATATCTATAACCTTCAGTTAAATGCAGATTTGGTTGTATTGGGTGCTTGTGAAACTGGGCTTGGGAGCGTTCACAAGGGAGAGGGAATGATAGGATTTACCAGGGCCTTCAAATACGCCGGTGCTTCAAATCTGGTAGTATCAATGTGGAGGGTTAGTGATCAGCCGACGGCCAGACTGATGATCAGCTTTTATGAGAAGGTGAAAGAAGATTTATCGTATAGTGAAGCGCTACAATTTGCTAAACAGCAGCTGATTGAAAATCCTGAAACCGCACATCCTATTCATTGGGCTGCGTTTGTGTTGAACGGTAGATAAATAAAGCCTTTCAAAAACGCGAAGTTTTCAAAAGGCTTAAAGGATTCTTCTCCGAATAATATTTCTAACGAGCTTGCAGACGGGTAATTTCTATAAATTCCTGATTATCTACATCGGGTCTGCCGTCATAATTGGCCACTTTAATAGTAGATGTATAGATCAATTGACTCACCCGCGATAACTTCTCAAAATTGATTTTATCAATCGTATCAGACGGACGGTGATAATCTTCATGAACACCTGTAAAGAAGAAAACAAATGGTACTCCAAACCGGCCAAAGTTCCAGTGATCGCTTCGCCGGTAGAACTGATTTGAATCCTGCAGGTCGTTATATTTGCGATCGAGACGCATATTTACAGAAAGATTATTGGCAGATTGAACCAGGCTGTCAAGTTCGGAAGAGATGATTTCGCCGCCAATCAGGTAAACATAGTCCGTATCTCCTTTTTGGATATTTTCCGGATCGCTTCGTCCAATCATGTCTGCATTAAAATTGGTTACGGTATTTTCAATGGGTATAACCGGATGGTCGGAGTAGTATCTTGAACCGAGCAGTCCATTTTCTTCACCGCTTACATGAAGGAAAAGAATGCTTCTTCTGGGTTGATACCCCTGTTTTTTTGCCTCGTTGAGTGCGTTGGCTATCGACATCAGGGCAGTAGTTCCGCTCCCGTTATCGTCAGCTCCATTATAGAGTCCGTCTCCGGATTCATCGGGGGCACCTACTCCAACGTGATCGTAGTGCGCCATCAGCACAACAGCCTCATCTTTCATGTCCGGGTCGGCACCCTCAAAATAAGCAATAACATTTTCAGCATCCATGTGGCCGGGGCCATCATACGGTGTATATTCAAGATAAAAATCTGTCTTTTGAGGGCTAAAATCTGTGATCTCTTGCACCAAGTCGGCTTTTGTTTGGTCTAACTCATCAGCAGATGAAAGCCCAAGGTAAGTCGCCGCCATAGACGGGCTAATTTGGAGAAATCCCTTTGGAAAACCTGACTGTTCATTCTGCTCGAGGTATGCAAGACTGATATTGGATGGTTGACTCATTAAATCGGAGCTCATATCAGCAAGCTCTTGAAATTCACTTTGAGAGTAGTCAGATACAAGGAGGATTCCGGCAGCATCCATTTCAATAAGAATAGTGCGTAACCGGCTGTTGCCGGTAATATTGGGGTTAACCAGTGTGTCGCCTTCCACTACGTGCGGGATCTCTTCAAATATCAACACCCAGTTTCCCTGCACCTCTTCCCTGTTTAGGTGTTGCACACCGCGCTCAGCATCGTTAACTCCAAACCCTGCAAAAACAACATCGCCCTCTTGTGGTACACTTCCACCAAACATTCGAATAAAGTCTCCCGTAGCTTCGGGTGACTCGACGCTGTGCTTATATTTTAAGGTATCAGCTCCGTTAACCCGGAAAGTTTGATATACAAGACTATCAGTGTACTCGGCGTTGAGGCGATAGTTTTGAAAGTAAGTACCATCGTCACCCATTGGGGTGAATCCTATTTCAGAATAAAAGTCTGCGATATAGTTGGCAGCAACTTCTATTTTGTCTGATCCGGTGGCCCGTCCTTCTAACGAGTCGTGAGCAATAACTTCTAAATGTTGCTGTAAAAACTGGGGAGTAATTTGTGTTCGAAACTCAACCAGGTTTTCTGTGGAAGTAATTTGCTGTATTGAGTTTTGTGTTGCACAGCCTGTAACAAGCAGTAAAAGTGGTAGCAGAAGTTTATTCATGAGAATTCAGACTTAAATGTTTTATTTGGGTCTCCTATTATTTCATCAACAGGTTTGAGGTCGATGTGAAAATTGGTTGGGTCATCCTCTTCTATGAAAAGGTTGATCTGTTGTTCTTTTAGCATTTCAAGTACAGCAAGAAACGTTACAACAATGGCTGTTCTTGTCTTCAGTTCCATACAAAAATCATAGAATGATGTTCTTCCTTTATCTTGCAGCCGCGTTAAAACATATTCGGCTTGCTGCTCTACCGTCATTTTTACCTTTTCGACCTTGTGGTAGACGTTTTGCCTCTTGATATCGGCTAATACTTTTCTGAAAGCCGCCATAAGATCAAACAGAGTTACATCTTTCAGGGCCTCGCCGGTAGCCTGTTTTTCTACTTCATCCTCCTCAAGGTAGCCGCGGAAGTATTTCTTTTGAGTCTCTTCATCAATAATGGTCAGCTTTTCTGCCATCTCTTTATACCGTTTGTACTCAAGCAGCTTTTGAACCAATTCGTATCGAGGATCATCTTCGTCAAGCTCTTCATCATCGTCCGGATCACGCGGCAACATCATCTTCGCCTTGATAGACATCAGCATGCTGGCCATATAGATGAATTCGCTGGCTACATCAAGATCCAGCTCCTCCATCAAGCGGATATAGTCAAGAAACTCATGCGTGATGTGATAGATAGGTATATCGTAGATATTGAGCTCGTCTCTTCTGATAAAGAAAAGCAGCAAATCCAGTGGACCTTCGAAATTTTTAAGCTGAACTCTGTACATAGGCAAATAGGTTGGCTCAATTTCGCAATTTCTGCATACAAATAGAAATCCTGAAGGTTAGATTCGTTGATACAGAATGAGAAGAACAGAATTCAATGTTTCGGATAATGCGCAAAAGAAAACACTTAAATTTGATTTGCGAAACTTTTTGGTTAAAATAACTCATATTGCATATACAAATCATATCACATGCATTCAGAATCCAATACATTCAGCCGTTTGGTCTCCAAGCATTTCGACTCCTATTTCAAAGAGTCCGGGTTGGCCACATCTTATGTTGAGGTTTTGATTTACATTAAAGATGAAGGTCCGGTTCTTCAGAAAGAGATAGCAGATTACCTGAGTCTTGATCCATCAACCATAACCCGCTTTTTGAAAAAGCTTCAAAAAGGCGAATGGGTAGCAAAGGAGAAAACAGATGGACGCACAAAAATTGTTTTGAACTCAAATCGAGCAGATGAAGTCGAGACGCTTCAAATGTTGTATCGGGAGGCAGAAGAAGCGTTATCAGAGATATTGGGTGAGAAGTATGTGGAAACAACACAGAAACTGCTCAGCCACGGTAATTCTCTTTTAGAGCAATCGGATTCAGATTAGCTAGCCAAACCGATTTGCTATATCTCTTCCTTCAATTGATTTAAATAACTCTTCATAAATTCAATGCGATGGACAGCGATCTTTTTGGCCGCATTCGTATGTAATTGGTCAGGCAGTTTGAAGAGCTTTTCATAAAAGTGATCGATGGTGTATACCGAATCATCCGGGGATCTGTATTCACAAAAAGGGTCATCGGGATCATAAAGAGGGCGACCTAACTTCCCACCTATCAACAGGCAGCGAGCTATTCCGATGGCTCCGAGAGCATCAAGCCTGTCAGCATCTTGCACAATTTTCGCTTCTATTGTCTTCGGCTCGATACCGGCGCTGTAGCTGTGCGCCTCTATTGCATGTACAACACCCCTGATTTTTGATTTAGGAAAGCCTCTGGAATGAAGAAATTCAGCAGCTTTTTTTCCTGCTAATATGGAGGATTTAGACCGTTCAGGGTGATCTTTAGGAAGCGTGACACAATCGTGGAGCCATGCTGCTGTAATCACAATTTCGGAATCACCTCCTTCAGCCGAGCAGATATTGCCGGCAGTTTTAACAACTCTTTCGATATGACCTATATCGTGTGCCACATCTAATGAACAGTCATTAATCAAAAATTTTCTGTAAACATTATTTTCTGACATTCATCTTATTTTTAATTACTTGGTCAGGAACTGGGATCTCAATAGTGATTTTTGTGCCCTGGTCAACAACTGATTCAATCCAAAAACGTCCGCCAAATTTATCTGTAATATGATACGCCTTGGTAAGCCCAAATCCTCCACCCATGGTTCGGATCTCATTTTTCACGTTGGAACCACGGTAACCGAATTCAATAATTTTAGAGATTTCATTTTCAGGGATCCCGTAACCGCTGTCTTTTACAACAAACTTGATTGAAGTGTCTTTTTGTGAAATTCCAATATCGATGGTTCCCCCCGGTTGGGTGTATTTCCGTGCATTTGCAATAAGATCACGAATTACATCTTTGAAAAGAAGTGGCAGATATACGGTATCATTGAAGTCGCTGTTTACTTCAAATTGAACGAGATAATCTTTCTCTTCCTGCTCGGCGATATTATAGATAATTCTGTACCTGCCGCGACTGTTTTTCTCCAGTGTATAAAAGAAGTTTTGAAACTCATTTTTGAAATTTGTTATAGAAAAGGACTCCCATCGATCGGGGTGATTCCATCTGTGAAAGATCTCCTCCGTTCTATCATCAAAGACTCGAAATATATCTTTAAAAATGCTGATGTATTCCGACACTGAAGAGTCATCATGTAGTTTAGGCTGAAGATTATTGAGCTCTTCCAGTACACTCATGATCTCATTTTGATAGGCGCCAATTTTTTGCTCGTTAAAAATCTCCTGATTTTTTTCTCTTGATGCCTCAGCCAATTTAAGAGTTTGATCGATTACGGGAGTAATTAAGTCAGGGTGATCCGTTTCAAACTGAACAAAATGAAGCTGACTGCTGATTACGGATAAAATGTTGATCACAGAATGCATTTCCAGCTCGTTAAGCTGCTCATCTGTAACATTGATCTCATTTTTGATTTCCAAAGTGTTCAGATTTTTAAATTGAAGAAATTATGACCTACCGCACGACCACAAATTTTTTAAGATGAAATTCTTCGCCTGAATATATCCGAGCAAAATAGACTCCCGAAGCATAGCTACCTGTTTCAAGCTGGAATTCGGTTGAGTTTACATCAAATATTTCGACACGCCTACCAAGTAGGTCCAGGATTTCAACTCTGTCAATAATTGCCCCGGACCGGATATTCAACGTTGAACGAACCGGATTGGGATACAGCTCAGCAAAGCCTCTGCCAACCGGTGTACCCGATACTTGCAGGGAGGTGCTTACAGGATCAGACCAGTTGAAGCCGGCTCTCACACGATAAACCATCTCATCATTGCCGGTAAATCCTGATTCTGCCAAGTATGAAAAACTGCCGTCAGATTCCAACTGAAGAAGTCCGTTTTTTGGCGGTTCAACCAATACAGCCTCCATGGGTATTCCATCTAATGACAGATCATTTTTCAGAAGCCCATCAGTGGCATTGATATAATTTACATCACCGGTTCCGAGATCATAATGATCACTCACCGCAATTGGATTTCCCGGCAGCGTGGGCAAATACTCTTTCATATAGGTATAGCTTGCTTTTTTGTACTCTTCTGCCTCATCCGGGAGATTCCAGCTGTCCCAGGCAAATCGATCAGATGTTTCAACTTTAAAGTCATCGTAAAAGATACCGATGTGGATACCCTCCGAAAACCGGGTCTCCGTTTCAGGCGTTGATCGATCATCATGCATAACTTCGAGTCGGCTTGGGTCGGTGAAGTTAATGAGCGACCAGGGCAAGCGAATTTCTATACGGTCATTAAAAAGCCGTACTGCGTCTGTACTGTATGCGGGAGTGTTTAAGCGGTTTACGTTCATTCGCCCGATGTCCTGCACTTCTTCACTATTGACTTCATTTTTCCATCTCACCAAATTCCAGGGCGCGCCATCTGTTGCCACGGAGCGATAGAGCTGTTCAGGGGCCGATGTATTAAACCAGATACCAAAAAGATCATATGCTTCGGTTACAAATAGTTCCGCCTCATAGTTTGTGATCATTAAAGCAAATTCAGCCCTGTTTGAAACTGTTTCTCCGTTTGGCATGACAGACTCTCCTAACGTCTCATCATATGTATCCAGGGAAATCCAGATGGTGTCACTTTCCTGTATGTGCTGATTGATGTCCAGCTGTAGCTTAAAATAGGAATAGTCTGCCTGGGCGTGGACTCTCTTCACTTTTTCTGTATCACCAAACCCCTCCCACAGACTTAAATTTTCAGGTTTGCGAAAACCAAGCAGACCAAAGTTTTGCTCTGCAGCGGTTACGTTATGCCAGAGTATTCTTCTGCCGGGAATAAAGTCAAAAGGATTGGTAATCCAGGTTTGTTTAAACCACTCATCTATCCATGAAAATTGTATCCCTCCTCCGGCATTTGCCTGTTGGATATTTTCAAGCATTCTGATGTTGTTTTTCCCCTGTTCCAGCTCAGAATAGCCCCCGTGATGAATGCCGCTGTGGGCATACTTTGCAACACCCCAGCTTGAAGAACCGCCAAACTCAGCAATAATTAAAGGAAAGCGGTCGTAGTGCTCTTTTAAATACGTAAGGTAGCCGAGATAGCTGTTTTGACCGTATTGGTCCTGAAACACCACATACCGTGGATCGCGTGAGATATAGTTCGGGTAGTATGGATAGGCGTGGTATGAGGCAAAAAAACCGGCTTTTGCGCTATCAAAGTTGATGTTTTTTAAATCCAGAGAAGCGCTCTCCTCATAAGGATTATCGGCATTGGGATGCTCGATTGGATCCAGGGTTGGCCAGCTTGAAACTGATACAGGACGCTGTGTTCCATAGTTTTCCATTTCAAACGTAAGGAGATAATCGAGCCGTTCAGCCACCCAAATTTCGGAAGCCTTTACGTCTGATATGGAAAGAAAATTTCCGTTAAAGGTATGTGTGCCGGGATCAGATTGATTCGTTTCAATCACTTCAGGCGGATGAATTTCACGCCCGATGATGTAAGCAATGACCCATTGAGAAACATCATCGATGAACATACCGTGAGCTTTCCCGAACCGGGGAGGAATCATGATATCACCGTGTACAGCTCGAACATTCTCTTCTATTTCCTGTTCAAAAAAAGGAGTGAGTGAATTTAAATTTTCATCATAGCCCGTAATTTCTTCTTCCAGCCATACCCCCTGGAATATATAGAGCGGTGAGTTGGGGTTATCTTCGTTGAAGCGTTTTAACTCCTCATAAAACCTGGGATAGTGGAGCGTATATAGTCTAATAGTGTTAAATCCCGCATCCCGAATCATTTGAAACCAACGGGCATAATCATCACTAGTTGCTGCTAATTGACCGGGAAATGTGCCGGGAACTGAAACTCCCAAATTCACGCCTTTAATAAACAGAGGGCTATAATATTCGCCATTCCAGACGGTAATGTGTGTTTCGTCTACAGAAAAGGGAAATGGTTGGTTAGAACCTGAATTCTGACCGACTGAAGATTGAGCTGTAAAAAATAAGATTATTATAGAAATGAGAAGCGAAAAGGAATACTGTTTTAAAAAATCTAAAGACATGATTTACTGCTTTCTAAAATCGGAAACGCCCACCCATTTCGAAGGTTGTAATTTTTGTAAAGCTCTGAGTAAATGGAAACTCCTGCCATGTTAATTTAAGGAGTCCAAATAGTTCAAATTGTTTCAAAATGAGATAGTTTGTTTGAACTCCTATATATCTGGATTTTTGAAAACGGTTGTCTGCTTGTCCATCCAGGAAGCGTCTCTCATCAGGTGAAAACCCAAAACCGGCTAAAAGTGATGCGAATGTATCAGGATTGCCTAAATAACGACGGGCTAAAATGGTAAAAGAGGAAGAAACGCCGGAATCCTGCGGTGTGAAATACGGGCGTCCGATCAGGAGCCAGTTGCCGATATATTTTCCGATTGATCCTGTAAAAATTGTAACATCATCTTCGCTGAACTTCAGATATCGAAAGCCAAGTGAGGCTTCAAATCCTTTGGGCAGTGCCCTGTAAAGTTCGGCTCCGGTGCGAAACTCAGGAAACAGGTCGCCACCTGATAAGCCCACGTTTACGTAGCCGTACCAATTTTCATTGAATTCAGGCCAATAATCAATTTCACCCTGATAGTCCGTAATATCAAAGCGATGGCCAATATTCAGACGCCCAATAATTGGCCCGCCCGAAGTAATCCTTCTGTATTCGAGGTACATTTTTTGCCAATCCTCCAGGTCGTCCCCATAATGGTCGTAGGTAAGCCCAAAGGCCGCTACATTCTTTTTGCTTTGGTAATCTTGATAAGTAGGTGCAGAAGATTGACGGGCTAAAGAAGAGGTTGTTGTTACAAGAAGAAACAACATTAAAAATAAAAATCTCAAAATATTTCGATTATAGATTTATATATAACAAACCAAAATAATGAAATAAGAATAGACTTTTAATACGGAGTTCTGAAAATAACGAGACCCTTTATGCGTATAAGGCCTCGCCATTTTCAAAAACAAATTTACCGCTCAACCACCGCATTTGGGCTATTTCCATACTCTGACCATGAACCTTCATAAGCTCTCACAGAGTCGTAACCCATCAGCCTGAGTGTGAAATATGCGTGTGATCCTCGTACATTTGTGTGGCAGTGCGGAATTACCTCCTTGTCTCGCGTAATTCCAAGTGAATCATAAATGCTCTGAATTTCCTGGGCTGATTTGAAGTAGGGCACACCATCATCCTCTAATACGTTGTTCCACTCTAAATGAACGGCATTGGGAATGTGGCCACTCTTCTCAGCACGCTCATCAGCTCCGGTGTACTCTTCTTCAGATCGCACATCAAAAATGATTTTATTGGGATCGTTTGAGGCTTCCATAACATAGCTGATATCGCAAAACTTGGACTCCTGAACATTCACGCTGAAATTACCGGAGTCTCTTTCTGACCCGTAATCCACAACAGGAAATGCGTTTGCCCAACCTTGTATACCACCATTTAGTATCGAGGCATTCGAAAACCCGTAATAATCCAAAGCATAAAATAGTCTTGCCGCGGCCAGGGCATTTCCTTCATCATAAAGAACGACACGATCTTCGTTATTAAGGCCAATTTCTTGCATAACACGTTCAAACTCTTCAGGCCCGATCAGATAATTCTGTATAGGATGATCCTGATCCGTCAGATTTTGCACAGAAGCAAAATGAACGGCTCCGGGAATCAGGGAGTCGCCGGGCTCTTCTCTGGTGTCGATCAGAAAAATTTCTTCATCGTCAAGAAGTGAATTTAACTCTGTTGCATCAATCAACAGTTGAGCATTCGGGTAACCGGACAGTGTTTCAGCTTGATCGGTTTCTGCTGAACAAGCCGAAAGAAGAACAGTAATAATTAGAAGTGATAGATATCGTAAACTCATAGTAGGCTGTATATTTTAAGGTTGTCTGTTAATACAAAAAAAGGTTTAAAAACATTCTGATCACTAATAACAGAATTTTGAACCTAAAGATAGATTTACCGAATAGCTTCAACCACCTCATCAGGAGGTCGAATGGGTCGACCGTCTTTCATAAAAACCGCAGTAACCACACCTTTTAAAATCAACTCACGGTCTGGAACTCTGTAGATGTTCTGATAAAAGACAAAACGTACATTTCCGGATGGTTTTGCATGAGTTTTAACTACAAATTGATCGTCCCCCATTAACGGTTTTTTGTAAACCAATTCAACTTTATGAACAACGGCATCTGTTCCGTTTTTATGAAGTTTATTAAAGTTGAGTCCAACGGATTTCAGGAATTCATGCCGGGCATGTTCCAGGTAATTTTGATAAACGGAATTGTTAACAACACCCTGGGTGTCGAGCTCATAGTCGCGGACAACAAGGTTGAGTTCAAACTCTTTATGGTTCATGGTGATGACTGAGTTCATTAATATCTATTTAAATATTAATATACAGTACATGGTTTGTAACAACAGATAAAATTTGAATGGATTTGGATTTTACTGAACCCTGAAATTCTCACTTGAAAAGGCGCGTTATACTTATAAAGATTTAAAGAAAGAGGTGATTAAGATGAGATTAAAAAAAAGTCTGCTTTTAGTGCTATTTATTGGAATGATAACTGCTTCTGCTATGGCTCAGTCAACGGTGGAAGTTATGTTGGCCGGGCACAACCAGATTCCTTCCGTCAGAACTCCCGGTTCAGGTATGATTGAAATTACCGTAGAAGGAGATTCACTCTTTGTAAGCGGATCGTTTCAAGATTTGCGCGAATACTATTTGGGAGCCGGCATTCATTTTGGACGAACTAATGAGACCGGAAATGAGATCTACCGATTAAGTGCTGAACTAAATGAAGGTAAAACCGGGGGCGTATTTAAAGAAGAAGAGAACCGGTTTGAACTGAGAGAAGCTCAGAAAGAGGCACTTCGAAATGGGAGGATGTATATCAACATTCGATCGAATAGAAACCGGAGCGGGGAAATTCGCGGACAGATACCACCGTTGAACTTCTAAATGTTATTGTCCGCTTTATGAAATCAGTTATCATGAAAAACACAATTCTGATCATTCTATTATCAGTATTTATGGTTCAATGTGCATCAACGGATGAAAGCAATCAGGCTGTGGAATATGTTGAAAAAGTACAGTCTGAATTTATAAGCGGACATTTAGATCGATATCTGTTCAAGCCTGAAAATTTGGCTGAACGCTTTGTCGACGTCTGGATTCCTGAAGCATTTGAGCCGGATACTGCATACAGCGTCATCTATATGCACGACGGACAGATGCTTTTTGATGAGAGCTCCACGTGGAACGGCCAGGAGTGGCGCGTGGATGAGACATTAACGCGGTTGATGGAAGCCGGGAAGATTCCTCCAACAATTGTGGTGGGTATCTGGAACGCAGATG
This sequence comes from uncultured Rhodohalobacter sp., assembly GCA_964401805.1. Lineage (GTDB taxonomy): Bacteria > Bacteroidota > Rhodothermia > Balneolales > Balneolaceae > Rhodohalobacter. The sequence continues at coordinate 725 of CAYNZY010000033.1, read as the reverse complement.
ATCAAAGAACAGCGGAATATTTTCCTGAAGATGCGCTAAGCTTAATTGATGGAGATATCAGTGATGATCTTCTTTCGAATATTCCGGATGAGTTTCGTGCTAACCGATATGTCGATTTTTTAGCCGAATCGGTCATTCCATTTGTGGAAGAAAATTATCCGGTGATAAAAAATCGCGATGGGCGGTTCGTGATTGGCTCAAGTTATGGCGGTTTAATCTCTCTCTATACGCTGACAAAATACCCAAAGTTGTTTTCAGGAGTTGGTGCTTTATCCACACATTGGCCGGGTACTTATGAATCCAACGATGAAATACCGGATGGAATCAGAGAGTATTTGAGACGCAATTTGCCGGCGGCGGGCACACATAAAATCTACTATGACCACGGAACGGAAACGCTTGATTCTCTCTATGCGCCCTACCAGCAGAAAGTAGATGTCATGATGGTAGATCTGGGATTTACACCAGACGTGGATTTTAAAACAGAGGTTTATGAGGGAACCAATCATTCTGAAAATGCCTGGGCCGATCGGTTTGAGGTGCCGGTTCAATTTTTGATGAGTGATTGATGCCTATTGTTCGGTTACACACGTGTAAGTTTTTGAACTCGATATCTGGATGACTTGTTATTGAAACAGAGCAAAGAGATGAATTTAAAATATAGAATAGTATGAAAGTTGTAATAGCGGGTGGTCATGGTAAAATTGCGATGTTGTTGCACCCAA
>CAYNZY010000032.1:734-30925 GCA_964401805.1 uncultured Rhodohalobacter sp. | reverse complement strand
ATACTCGACGGTCGAGTGTTCAAGTGAGCGAATTTCTAAAGCGGAAAGTACGAGCTAATCAGGAATACTCGTCTGACGGCTGAGAGTTTTTGCTTTCATAGCCTGGATTACCGTAGAGCCATCGGACGAGGATCAAACCGTCTGACCGCAAACCCAGCGGTCTGACGGGATGTTGAGTTTTGTTACTTATTCATTGAAATAAGAAACTCTTCGTTGGATCGTGTACCCTTCATCTTGTCAAGCAGGAACTCCATCGCCTCGAACGCATTGTGCTTGTTGAGGTAACGACGAAGCAGCACAACCTTTTCACGCTCCTGATCCGGAACAAACAGCTCTTCTCTTCGGGTGCCACTCTTAAAGATGTCGATAGCCGGGTAGATTCTTCGCTCAGCCAGGCGCCGGTCGAGTACCAATTCCATGTTACCGGTTCCCTTGAACTCCTCAAAGATCACATCGTCCATTCGCGACCCGGTTTCAACCAATGCTGTGGCGATAATGGTAAGACTTCCACCCCCTTCAATATTTCGTGCTGAACTGAAAAGCTGCCGAGGAGCTTTCAAAGCTTCTGAGTCCACACCACCCGACATTGTTCGTCCGGAGTTGCCTGTTGCCACGTTATATGCACGCGCTAATCTGGTTATGGAATCCATCAATAGCAGAACATCCTGTCCGCTTTCCACCAGCCGTTTAGCTTTTTCGAATACAATTTCAGAAAGCCCAACGTGATTTTCAGGTTTCTCATCAAACGTTGAGGCAACAACTTCTGCGTTCAGTACAGAACGCTCCATCTCCGTAACCTCTTCGGGACGCTCGTCCACTAAAAGAATGATGATCTTGGTTTCCGGATGATTCTGATTTACCGCGTTAGCGATGTTGCGAAGAATGGTAGTTTTACCGGTTTTGGGTTGAGCAACAATCAGCCCACGCTGCCCCTTCCCTATCGGTGCAAAAAGATCCACAAGCCGTGTAGTATATTCTGTCGGTTTGTGCTCAAGCTTGAACCTCATTTCCGGGTAGACGGGAAGCAGATCTTCAAAATCTTCTCGATTGTCCATGTCGGTTGGAATCTTTCCATTGACCCCTTCAACCCGAAGCAGTGCAAAATATCTTTCTCCTACTTTTGGCGGCCTGATAATTCCAATGACACAATCTCCCTGTTTCAATCTGAAACGCTTGATCTGTGATGGAGATACGTAAATATCGTCCGGACTCGCCTTATAGTTGTAATTCACAGAGCGTAGAAAACCGTAGCCGTCAGGCAAAATTTCAAGAGTTCCTTCATTCAGCAGAAATTTACCCAGTTTAGGGGTAATTTCATCCAGTCGTTCCTGAAGCGTTGGAGCATCAGATTCCGGAAGAACATTGCTTACATGTTTCTTATTCGGCTTCTTATTACTCTTATGACGCTTGTTTGACTGACCTCCCCGTTTCGACTTGCCGGAGTTTGAATCCTGATCATAGGTTTGAATATGATCTTTATTGCCGTATGAAATATTTTGAAGCGGCTTCTCTTTCTGATCAGAACTTTTATTTGAAGATTCTGCCTGCTTACGAATTCGATCGATGATTGCCTGCTTTTTCAACGCAGTTACACCTCTTAATCCAAGCGATTTGGCAATTTCTTTTAGTTCTTTGACCGTCTTGGTATGTAATTTATCCAGGTCGATATTTGTATCCTTATCGGTTTGAGTGTCCGACATAATGAGATTTTAGTTCTTGAGTAAATTCATTTGGAATAACGCTCAACGTAGTAGCCGATGTGCGCAATGGGGAATAGTGATTCTGCTTAGAGCGGAAAGATTTATGTATTTTCGTAAGCTTCTGTTCCCATCCAGTTCCTTACGGTCTTGTAAAAGTAAAAACTTCCGCTAAAAATTACTAATTCTGTTTTATAATCATCAGAGGCAAATAGTTGAGTGGCTTTATCGGTGTCTACTGCTTGTGAACCCGGAAAATAGCTTTTCATTTTTTTGATGCTTGCCGCACGATCTCCCTCCTGTTCAAAAACCATGATATTTGGAAACTCATTCCAGATATCTGCTACCTCCCGATTCAACTTGTCATCCATAAAACTCAACACCACGATCCAGTTCTCGACAGGTGCCAAGTTTTTTAGCTCTTCAACAAGCTCTTTAATGGATTCAACGTTATGGGCACCATCAAAATACCACGGTTTTACAGGGTGAAGTCTCGAAAAATGTGCGTGACTCCCAAAGCGTTGATCCATCTTTTCTACACCGGCAATTAACTCATCATCACCCACCGGGAAATCACTCTGAATCAATTCTGTCACTGCCCATACCATAGCCGCGTTTACAGCATCAATCTTTTTCCTGCCATGTGCGTTGATATGGATAGTTCTGTCCGCCGGATATAGATTAATTTGTCCATCTTTAAATTCCGGTCTTAATTTCTGAGAGTCGTGCACCTTGGAGTTCTTTTTTAACGCGATGGATTCAATAACTGACTGTGCGTCATCTTCAAGACGCCCCAAAACAACCGGCCGGCTTGTTTTAATAATTCCTGCTTTTTCTGCTGCAATCTTTTCGATTGTATCACCCAAAATATCGGTATGATCATACCCAATGGATGTAATCACGGAAACCAGTGGATCAATCACATTTGTTGCGTCTAATCGTCCGCCAAGTCCTGTTTCGATAATAGCCAGATCTACATTTTTGTGATTAAAGTACCAAAACGCAATCGCTGTAGTCAGCTCAAAAAATGTAAGATTCTGCTTGATAGCATCTTCACCATATTTTTGAAAAAATTGAAGTAACTGCTCATCATCAATCCATTTACCATTCACATTAAATCGTTCTCGTACATCAATCAAGTGTGGTGATGTGTAGAGACCGGTTTTATATCCCGCCTCCTGGTAAACAGACGCCAGCATCTGACAGGTTGTCCCTTTTCCATTCGTTCCGGCAACATGAATCATTGGTACACTCTTCTGTGGATTACCCATCAAATCGCAAAATGAAATCATCCGGTCCAGGCTAAAATTAGCCGCTGATCGCCCAACGTTTCCGAATTTGGGGATGGAGAGTAAAAAAGCCTCTGCTTTCTCTATGGTATCAAATTGATATTTTTTCAACTGCGATGCTCAGTCTTATATTCTATTAGATAATTCCTTAGTTCACTCATAAATGGTTGTTCAGTTTCAAATACCATTTCGTCGATCTTAGATATTTCCTGAACTTCTCTTACACTGTTTGTCATCCAGACCGACTCTGCAGTTTTTAATTCACTTAAACGATATTTTCCTTCATTTACCTTTAAGCTCATTTTATTTCTCAAAATATCAATCAAACTGTTTCGCATGATTCCGGGGAGAATATCACAATCTGCTGATGGCGTATAAATTTCACCTTCTTTTTTCCAAAATAGATTTCCTATTGAAGTCTCGGCCAAAAAACCGCCTACCGTCAATAAGATTGCATCATCCATTCCCGCAGACTTTGCCTCCCTCCACGCGTGTCTGTAGTGCAGCATATTGCTCAGCTTCAGGTCTGCAGGCTTCGAAATAGCGGGCACTACCCTAATATCAGCTATTGTAACTGAGAGAGGTTTAACAGTTTTTTTAACCTTTGCCCCTGTAATCAATAAAAAGCTTTTTGGATTTTCAGACTCACTATATCCACTCTCTTCCATAAGTGAGAACTGGATCCGAACTTTGATTCTCTCCTGTTCTAACTGATTTTGATTTATGAGCCGAATCGTATCACGTTTAATCTGATCAACCGTTAGAGTATCAACCTTGTTGCCCGACAGATAAGCCATCCCTCGATTCAGTCGATCGATATGCTCTTTAAACTTGAAAAAAGTAGATTGTTCAACGAGAAATGTCTCAAAACATCCCGTTCCATAATACAGTGCTGAGTTGTTAGCTGGAATAAGAGCTTCATCCTGCTTCATCAACTTTCCATTCAAACTAACATAAGAAGGATCCTTACTCATCGAACAACCGGTCTAATTTCTCCCTGATTGCTGTGGTATCATCTCCCACATGTGCATCAAAGTACTTACCCTCGCGGTCTAAAAAAATCTGAGAAGGCACACCGGGCACCAATAGTGTTTGAAAAAATGACGTCCCCTCTACATAGATAAAATCATTGGATACGCTATTTATATGATCCAATATCAGTTCATCAGAATCCCTGACGGTGGCTGCAATAATGGTTAAACCCGAATAATCCCGGTGATGATTTTCTAAAAACCGGTTAACCGCTAAGGATTTGCCGGACCATGTAGACCAAAACTGAATCAGAGTCGGTGTACCTCTAAAATCATCTGAAAACAGCGAGTCTTTTTGATGAGAGTAGGTTGCAAATGATAGCGTATCCAGTCTGATATCTCTCAGAGATTCTCGAAAATCTAACTCCTGATTGTTTGAGTAGCTTATTGTCCCCCACACAATCACGATCAGGGTTAGAAGAGCGCAGATTGCTATAAACAGATTAAAATATTTTGGATCAAGTCTCATAAACTTCTATAAAACGATAAAAAGAGAAGACTTTTTCTAAGTCAAAGACAAGATATGAATGATAAGTGGATTTTACAGCCTAACACAACATAAAGAAGCCGGCCTTTTAACCGGCCTTTCCGTTTGTTAAGGAATAACCGGTTCATCGGTGTCATCCACGTCGTTGACAAAATACATGGAAGCTGCGGCTACAATCATTGCGGCCCCACCAAGCATCAATGAGTAGATCGCTTCCCCGCCAAACCAGTTTCTGGTGGCAAATCCCAAAAGGCTGGCAGCCAAAATCTGAGGAATCACAATGAAGAAATTAAAAATACCCATGTAGAGACCCATCTTACTCGATGGCAATGATCCGGCTAAAATCGCGTACGGCATCGCTAAAATACTTGCCCAGGCAAAACCAATTCCCAGCATGGGTATCACAAGCAGCATTGGTGAAGTTAGAACAAAGTCAATACCTATGGATGAGAGGTCAATCGAGAAATTCATAAAATAAATTCCAATAAGGCTCAAACCTCCGGCCAACAACGCTACAGCATGTACTATTTTCCTGCTGGTTAGCTTGGCCATTGGTGCAAGTCCAAATGCAATGACAGCTGCAAATCCGTTATAAATCGCAAACAGAATTCCAACCCAGTCTGCTCCCTCATTATAAAGAATTGAGGTTGTATCACTTGTTCCATAGATATGTGAGGTTACCGCAGCCGTAGTATAGATCCACATGGCAAAAAGTGCGAACCAAGAGAAAAACTGAACAACAGCCAGTTGAATCATGGTTTTGGGCATGTGCAGAAAATCGTGAACTACTACCACCAATCCCTGGTCCGTCTTTCCGCTGCTTTGAATAAATCCTGCCAGGAATGATACAACACCTAAAACGGCGATTCCGATGGTAACGATATACAGTTCGGCATCATAGTTCAAGAAATAGACACCTGCAGTTGCAACCAGGCCCAAAATTGTGAATATCGAACCAAAGTTTATCTTCTTCTGCCCCTCTCCTGCTTCTATTGGGACTTCCCGTCTTACTTCATCAGAATCTTCATTCTGCTCATCTTCGTAAGCCTCAAAAGCTTCAAGTTCATCCGGTGAGTACTCGTGTGAACGAAATACGGTCCATAAAACTGCCAGTAGGAAAGTCGCACCACCTATATAAAAAGACCACTTAACCGAAGGTGGAATGATCCCTTCAGGAGCAGTATTCGAAATACCAAACCAGTTTGTCATCATCCACGGTAAAGCAGATGCAACAACCGCGCCGGTTCCAATAAAAAAGCTCTGCATCGCAAAGCCTTTGGTACGCTGCTCAGAAGGCAGCATATCTCCCACAAAGGCTCTGAACGGTTCCATCGATATGTTTATCGAAGCATCCAGAATCCAAAGCATCCCGGCGGCTACCCATAGAGCCGGAGAGTTGGGCATAATAATCAAAGCAATTGAGGCTGCGATCGCACCGTATAAGAAATAGGGACGGCGCCGGCCAAGACGGGTCCATGTCCGATCACTGAAATACCCAATGATTGGCTGAATGACCAAACCTGTAACCGGTGCAGCAATCCACAAAATAGGAATGGCATCAATATCTGCACCCAGGGTTTCAAAAATTCGGCTTACGTTGGCATTCTGCAGGGCAAACCCAAACTGAATTCCCAGAAATCCAAAACTCATATTCCAGATTTCCCAAAAGGTGAGTTTGGGGCGTGGTCTCGGTTTTACACTCATATCTGTTTATTTATAAATTTTTAAAAATAGAGGTCATTTTACTTCTCCAGAAGCAGATAGCTATTGGCTTCCATAACAAATTCACTGGGAATGGTTATATCAGTGCCGGTAAAAACGTTTGTCCACTCTCCCTGATCGCCTGAATCAAAAACAAAGTTTTGTTCAGTATCAGAAAAATTCAGTACTACAAAAACCTCGTCATCTTCCGTAATTCTTTTATAGGCAAAAATAGATTCATCAGCATCTGTCGTTACTTTTGAAAAATCTCCGCCGGCTTCACCGTTAAAAAGTGCAGAATTGTTCTGATTCAACTGAAGAAGTGTTCTGTAGAACTCTTCATATTCATAGTTATTCCACTCTATTTGATCCTTCTCAAAAAAATCAAGCTGTTTATCCAATCCGCTCTCCTGCCCGTTATAGACCAGTGGCATACCCCAGACGGTTGCAGACAATATGGCAAAGTTTTCAAAATTATCTCCATACATCTCAGTATCACTTCCGGTCCAGGAATTTTCATCATGGTTGGTTGTAAAAAACATTCTGTAATCCGATTTATCAAAACGAGAAAAGTTTTCCGATAAAACCGCATCCAGAGCATCCAATCCCGCCTCACCGGCTCCAATATCCCGGATAGTCGAGGCGTAATTCCAGGCGTAACTCATGTCGAATGCCTCGTGGAGGTACGGTTCTTCTGCTTCAGCCAGCATAAATACAGGTTTAATCTCGTCGAGTCTTTTACGGGCTTCAATCCAAAATTCTTCAGGAACCATATATGCGACATCGGCTCTGAATCCATCAATGTCATAATCGCGAACCCAATACTCCATCGCCTGAATCATCGCTTCCCACATATCTCGATTATCCACATCGAGCTGAATAACATCTGTCCAATCCTCTTCAGGCGGATAAAATTCTCCGTCTTCGTTAGTCACATAAAATTCGGGATTGGTCTCAGTCCAGACTGCATCCCATGCGGTGTGATTGGCTACCCAATCGATAATCACCTTCATTTCGTGTTCATGAGCTCTGTCTACCAAATTCTGTAAATCGTCTTTTGTGCCAAAATTTGGATTTACCTCGGTGTAATCTTTCACACTGTAATAGCTGCCCAATGTGCCTTTTCGGTTCTCTTCACCGATCGGGTGGATCGGCATCAGCCACAGTATTTCAACTCCCATTTCCTTTAAACGAGGTATATCTTCTGTAAATGCCTCAAATGTACCCTCTGGAGAAAATTGACGAATATTTACTTCATAAATAGTAGCATTGACCGACCATTCCGGTGGAGTAACATCTGCTGTTTGCGCTGTTTCATTCGGTGAGCACCCGATAAAAAGTAAGATCAACAGCAAGCTTGAGAGAATGGTCCAGAGAGGATACTTGAAAAGTTTTTGCATGATCGATTCGTGAGTAATATTTCAGATTTATTTCTATTTCTTACAACATTTCCGGTATAGCTTTAACAAAAGTGGCAAAATTTGCAAGCTGACTCTAACTATAATGTAAGCGTTTACATTGAAGTTGAAAAGTCAATTCTTATCAAATGAAACAGAATAGAATCGTTTTATTTAAGAATCCTTTTTAGGAAAGTATTTTCTTGATGATAAAGGTAAATAGTAGGCTAAAATACCTTTATGGACGATTTCGTTGAGTTTGGTTTTGACGAATGGAGTCCGGGTGGAAAAAGCGATCCAGGCGCCGTATCTGTTCTTCATTCAATACACCCGATACGTCCTCTCTGAATCGAGAGTAGTGCTGCCGGACAAACTGTCTCTCAACAGATTTTATCGATCTCACGGAGTCTCGGATTTCTGTGTGATAGTCGTAAAGTTTATTAAAGAATTCTGCTTGCTGGCTGTCTGATAAATTTAATCTCTCAGACAATCGAGTTTCTGCCCTGCGCCTCATTTGCTGTCTATGCGCAGTTCTTTCATCTTCTGAATGAAAAGACCTTTCATGCATTCTCTCCTGACGATCATATCCATTCCCGGTCCAGTCTTGATTCACCGAATGGATTGAATCATTTATAAGATATCCCGACAGACCTCCAAGTAGGAAAACCGTCAGGAATGCAAGAACCGCTTTAGTTTTAGTTTTCATGCTCTTTTAATTACTGTTCAAATAGTTGTTCCAGGTAATAGACATAGGTTTCCGAGTCACTTTCTTCCATTGGATAGAGTAACTCTTCTACGGTTATTTCACTTTCAGCAGATACATTTTGGCTGAAATAGAAACCCGATGTAAGTGCCAGAAATAGTAAGGAAGCCGCAAGGGCGTATCGTTTAAAGTAATATATTGAGAGATTTTCGAATGACCAGGCAGACGGTTCCAGCTTCTGAATCGTATCCAATAGTTGATTGACTCTCCTCTCCATGCTCTTGCCGGATAGCATATTTTGATCATAAACTTTTGATAGGTCCGGCAGATTAGTGATCTCATGGTAAACTTTTTCCAGTTCAGGATGCTGCGAGAGCTCTCCTTCTAACTGTTCCCTTTCATGAGCAGTCAGTTCATTCTCTGAAGCCCGAAAAACTTCCATTTCAAGTCGAGACAGACTGTTTTGATTATTCATCTCAGAATTTTTCATAGTTCATTGACTCCCATTTTATCTAAAATTCCTGCCAGCTCTTTACGAGCTCTGAACATCCTATTTTTTAAAGTTTGCTCATTCACGGCCAACACCTCTGAAATTTCTGAATAACTCATTCCATCAATTGTCTTCATCACTACAACCGTTTTTAAGAGTTCAGGCAGCTCTGATATAGCTTTTCTAAGAATTAATACGTTCTCTTTTTGATCTTCTGATTTAAAATCGTCCGACTCGATTTCAAAATCCTCAACAGGTACTGAGCTTCGTTTTTTATCGTGTTTTCTTTTTCTAAACTCATCGATACTCAAATTTCTTGCAATAGAGTACAACCACGTATAAAACCCTGATTTCCCTTCAAACTGATCAACACCTTGGTAGGCCTTTAGAAATGCTTCCTGCAAAATATCGTCAGGGTCAACATTGCTTCCGGCCAGATATGCCGTCATAGCACGATGAAGTCTTGGATACAGCTCCGGAATCTGTTTTTTAAACTCATCTCTACTGCTGCTCATCAAAACTCCATCGTGTCTGAGTCAACCTTATTGTCTGTTCTGGCGGCGGTTACCCTGCCCCTGATTCATTCCTCGGTTTTGACGGGCCTGCCGGTTGTTCATAAATTGCATTAAATTTTCGTATTCCTCTACTGTTAAAATAGATTTTAGTTCATCTCGATCAGACTGCATTCTATCCATCAACTGTTGTCTTTCATCCGCAGTCACAGAATTCGGGCTTTCAATCATTTTAAGCTGTAATTGATGTCTTTGATCGGCATGGGAATTCATCACTTCAAGAACAGCGTCTCTTTTTTCACCTTCAAGTTCTGCTAGCTCCACAATTTTCTGATGACGAACGGTCGTGTATCTGTGAGAAAAATCGGCTTTCTCTTTCATCAACTCCTTAAGTTGATCCATTTGGCTATCTGAAAGTACGCTTGTCAGTATAGTATTTGTGTGCTGTCCGCGAAGATTTTCACCCTGACGTATCGGACGCTGCTGCTGTTGTCCACGGTTTGCTCTGTTGTTTTGCACTCTTGCTGCACGCATCGTATTGCGAAATTGAAGCTGTCTTTCAATAATATTGGCAAGCTGTTCGTCTGTAATATTGATCTGATCGCCATACATGGTTACAATTTGCTGTATACCCGGGTTCATTGTTCCACGATTTTGCATATTCTGTGCCTGTATGCTAACGGCACTAAAACCTAAGACAATCAGAAGAAATCCTAATTTTTTCATCATCTTCACCACTAATTTTAGTTGTTATCGTTAATCTGTGGGTTAGACGAATTTAAATCACAATGGTTTGAAATTTTCTTAGTTCGAACCTTCAATATTTTCCTTTTCTATTCTTTCAAAGACTAGCATTTCTCTTCAGGTTTGATGTGACTTTGCTTACCTTTACTATCTTAATTTAGATTGAATATAGTTTATCGCGTGAATTCCAGTTTTTCGAAATATGATGCAGTAGTTGTAGGCTCCGGACCCAATGGGTTGGCGGCAGCGATTCGATTGGCTTTGGAGGGACTCAATGTGAAAATCATCGAGGCTTCTGAGACCGTTGGCGGAGGCATGCGCACGAAAGAACTCATCTCTTCAGGCTACAAACATGATGTTTGCTCAGCAATTCATCCAATGGCCGTTTCTTCTCCCTTTTTAAAAAAGTTACCGTTAAGTAACTATGGATTGGAATGGATCAAACCGGAGTACGCGGCAGCTCATCCCCTCGACGACGGTGAAGCCGCTTTTTTAAGCCATGATCTTTCTGAAACTGCGTTTTTATTAGGAAAGGATGAAGAGGCGTACAAAAAGCTTGTCTCGCCCATCGTAGATAAATGGGATAATCTCACACAAGATTTCCTCGGTCCCCTATCCATTCCAAAACACCCCTTGTCGCTCGCATCTTTTGGCTTGAAAGGGTTACTGCCCTCATCAATTCTCAAGCGAAAGTTCAAAACTGTGAAAGCTCAAGCCCTTTTTGCCGGTATGGCTGCTCATAGCATTTTACCGCTCAACTCCATTGCAACATCTGCAATCGGTTTGGTTTTCTATGGAGCTGCACACACAGGTGGATGGCCGCTTCCAAAAGGTGGATCTCAACGTATTGCCGATGCAATGGCCGGCTATTTCATCTCTTTAGGCGGAGAGATTGAAACGAACCACAGAGTATCCTCCCTGAAAGATATTCCCGAAACCAGAGCCGTACTTTTCGATTTGACACCAAAACAGGTCATCAGAATTGCAGGTGATGTTCTACCCCCTTCATACAAGAATAAACTCTCAACGTTCAAATACGGTTCAGGTGTCTTCAAAGTCGACTACATTTTAAACTCTCCTGTTCCCTGGAAGGATAAAAACTGTTTGAAAGCCGGCACTGTTCATCTGGGTGGAAAGTTTGAGGAAATTGCAGAATCTGAAAAAATGATATCTGAAGGTATTCATTCAGATAACCCTTTTGTATTGGTAGCCCAGCAGAGCCTGTTTGATGAAACCCGTACGCCTGACGATAAACATACACTCTGGGCCTACTGCCATGTACCGAACGGTTCAACCCGCGACATGACTGATATCATTGAAAATCAGATTGAGCGTTTTGCCCCAGGTTTCAAAGATGTGATTGAATCACGTTTTACAATGAACACGGTGGATTTCGAGAATTACAATGAGAATTACATCGGCGGAGATATAAACGGAGGCCGGCAGGATATCACTCAGTTGTTCTCAAGGCCTGTAAGTTTTATTGATCCATACAATATTCCTGCAAAAGGACTTTACTTCTGCTCATCATCTACTCCTCCCGGCGGAGGAGTTCATGGCATGTGTGGATTTCACGCGGCAAACTCAGTTCTTAAAAATGAATTTGGAAGAAGTAAATCAGATTGGAATTTCAACCTATGATTCAAAATCTGATTGAGTTAACAAAGAGAAGCAAGCTTTTTGATCGTTCTGAGTCTGATAGTTCGGGCTCCGGCTGGTGGAATATCGTAACGATTGCGATTGCACTATTGGTTTCCATCCCCGTTCTAACCGTCGCTGCAAATATCTTTATCCCAAGCGGCGATATCTGGCAGCATCTTGCCTCCACGGTTTTGCCCGATTATGTGAAAAACTCCATTTTACTGATGTTTGGAGTGGGTTTTGGCGTATTTGTTTTAGGTGTAGGATCGGCCTGGCTCGTAACCATGTGCCGCTTCCCCGGCAGTAAATGGTTCAATTGGATGCTTATTCTGCCAATGGCCGTTCCTGCCTACTTAATGGCTTACACCTATACCGATTTTCTATCATTTACGGGACCATTTCAAATACTGCTACGCGACCTTACCGGCTGGGGATTGGGCGACTACTACTTTCCCAACGTCCGTTCCATTGGCGGAGCCATTTTGATGATGTCGTTTGTCTTTTTTCCTTACGTCTATCTTTTAACACGTGCGGCTTTCCTTGAACAATCATCTTCGCTGCTTGAAGCAAGCCGAAGCCTTGGAGCCTCCCCTTTTCAAAGTTTTTATAAAATTGCCCTACCCCTGGCAAGACCGTCCATTGCCGCAGGTATGGCGCTGGCATTGATGGAAACACTGAATGATTTCGGAACGGTAGATTACTTCGGGGTTCAGACGTTTACCACGGGTATCTATCGTACATGGTTTGGCTTAGGGGAACGGGCTGCTGCGGCTCAGCTATCGGGCTTTCTCCTCATATTCATTCTATTTCTGATTTTGATAGAACGTTGGAGCAGAAACAAGATGAATGTTCGTCAAAGCGGTACGGGGCGCTTCAAGCAGCTTTACGTTTACGATTTAACCGGTTGGAAAGCGTGGGCTTCTACCCTTTTCTGTTCCATTCCCGTATTGGCCGGTTTTTTGATACCCGTCGCTATTCTTACAGACATGATGATCGCAAACTTTGATGTTGCTGTAGATACACGGTTTATTCAGTTTAGCGTTAACACCATTTTGGTAGCTTCCATAGCCGGTGTTTTTGCTCTCTTGGTGGCCCTGATCATGGCCTATGGAGTTCGCTTGAATCCGAATTACTTAACTAAATTTTCAACGCGAATCGGCTCCATGGGATATGCCATTCCGGGTTCCGTAATTGCCGTCGGTATCCTTATACCTTTTGGATGGGTTGATAACACTATCGACAGCTGGCTTCGCGAAAATGTGGGAATCTCCTCCGGACTCATTTTAAGCGGAACCATTTTTGCGCTTATCTTTGCTTACGTAGTTCGCTTCTTAGCAGTGGCTTTTAATACGGTTGAGGCCAGCCTGGGCAAAATTACGCACAACATGGATGAAGCTGCCGAGGGAATGGGTTACAGCTTCGGGAAAATTCTTCGCAAAATTCACATACCGATGATGTCAGGTAGTCTGTTTGCCGCTATTATGCTTGTAGTTGTAGATGTGATCAAAGAGCTGCCTGCCACACTAATCGTAAGACCTTTTAATTTTGATACGCTTGCAGTACAGGTCTATCGGCTGGCTTCTGATGAGAGACTGGCTGAGTCGTCCGGAGCAGCATTAGCGATCATCTTGGTAGGGTTGGTTCCGGTAATCATTTTGAGCCGCTCTATTGCCAAAACACGGAAAACATCAGAAAAGAAAAGTCCTGAAAATTAACCTCTTTTTTGACGGTAGATAGGCACGTTAGAACACGCTTCTCCGTACATCAACTTTTTAACATATGGAAGTAACTTTTTGGTAGCCTCCATATACACATCGGAGCTGATGTCCATTTTGCTGCAGCCTTTTAGCAATACAAACTTATCCTGATACTGCTTCCAGTCAACTTCAGATAGTTTACGGGTAAGCAGTTCGTGTAAAACCTCTTCCCTGTTTCCAAAGAGTACATCTTCTACATAGGGATAAGCGTACTGCACAATTAACATAAAGGCCCACTTGGGTAAAATTGCATCTGTAGAACAAAAAACGGCCAGATATACACCATCGTACTGAGACCAGTCGTATTGTTCCAGTTTCTCTCTGTACTCTTTCTCTTTTAAAATCAATTCCTGAAAAAGAAAGTCTTTGATGTCAAGTTCTTGAACATCAAAATCTACCGCGAGCTTTTCCAGATCAACGGTTTCCAGTTTTGATTGTTTGACTTTATTTACAATTTCAGACATGAGCTGTTGGATATTAAGTGTAGAGTATTCGGTAGCAAGTAATGAGTATTGATAGGTCAGGAGTAAGTAGCGGGTTTTAGAAATTATCTCACAACCTGAAACTTCTTGACAATTTCTACCTGATACTTGCTAATGAATACCATTCTTTAAAGTGAAAAAGATTCACCGCAGGAACAGCTTCTTGCGGCGTTCGGATTTATAAAGTGGAAACCTTGCCCTTGCAATCCATCGGAATAGTCGAGATTTGTGCCTGCCAGATAGAGAAAGCTTCTGGTATCTACCACTACCTTTATTCCGTGTGCTTCGAACTCCTTATCCTCATTGGTGATCTCTTTCTTGCTGTCAAAATCGAGATCGTAGGTAAGTCCGGAGCAGCCTCCGCTCACAACAGATACTCTCAGGGGTGTATCCTCTGAAATATTCTGCTCTTCACGGATTTGATGAATCCGTTTTGCGGCACGATCACTTATTGAAATAGACATGGTTCTTCTGATTTAAAATCGATATAAACTTCTCTGACTTTATTAAACGGAAATAACCTGGATTTCAGGATCGATCCGTTTTACCATGCTCTCAATGGCGTAAAGTGTTCCTGAGGTAGCCGTTGGGCAAGTACCACAAGCTCCCTGATAGTGAACCTTTAGTCGATTACCGTCAAGTCCTAAAATTTTCAAACCACCGCCATCGGCAAGAAGATAAGGTCGAACCTGTTCATCCAGCATTTGATTAATCTGCTGCAGACGTGGATCATCAGTATCCTGAACTTCCTTTGTGGCATGAACTTCTTCATCTTCGGTGAGATCCAGCTGTGGTTTGGCTTCACGGATGGGTGGTGCCAGTTTACGCAGCAGTTCAGACCATACAGCATTTCCATCCTGGGTAACGGTAATGTATTTATCCACATAGTAGACATTGATAACGTGCTCAATATCAAAGAGCGATTTGGCCAATTCATCATGCTCAGCCTCTTCGCTGTTTTCAAATGATCTGGTAACACCGTTAGTCAGTGGTTCTCCCAATACAAATCGCATTGCATCGGGGTTTGGTGTTCGTTCTATTTCTTTAATTTTTGGCATAGCTAATCAACTTTTTGTGGTAAAAACGATTTAAATGGAAGATTATTTAAAATTGGTTTAAATATAAACGGTTCATTATTCAAAAAAACTCTTGGCGTATCGGATACCTTCAATAAGACGGTCTACTTCCTCTTTTGTGTTGTAAAAAGAGAAGGAGGCTCTTACTGTAGAAGGAACATTGAATCGTTTCAAAATGGGTTGTGCGCAATGATGCCCCGTTCGAACGGCTATTCCTTCTTTATCTATAATTGTTCCAATATCGGTTGCGTGAATTCCATCAATGACAAAAGAACAAACAGACGCCCGCTGATCAGAATTACCAATAAATCTCAGCCCTTCAATTTTATTGAGCTCACTTACGGCATACTCAACCAGTTCCTGTTCACGAGCTGCGATATGATCCATTCCTATCCGATTCAGATAATCAATTGCAGCGCCAAGACCAATTCCGGCAGCAATTGGCGGTGTCCCGGCTTCAAATCGAAATGGTGGTACGTTATAAGTTGTCTCTTCAAATGAGACCTTATCAATCATATCTCCGCCACCTCTGTATGGAGGCATTGCTTCCAGCAGTTCTTTCTTTCCGTAGAGAATTCCAAACCCTGTGGGGCCGCACATTTTATGGGCTGAAAAAGCAAAGAAATCACACCCTATCTCCTGCACATCAACGTTTTGATGTGGTACGGATTGAGCGCCATCAATCAACACAGCTGCTCCTTGCTCATGGGCAAGTTCAGTAATCTCTTTCACCGGGTTCACAGTTCCAAGTGCATTTGAAACATGCACAATGGCTACTATTTTTGTTTTCTCGTTAAGCAGTGATTTATATGCCTCAAGATCGAGATCCCCTGAATCCGTAACCGGAATGACCTTGATTACAGCACCGGTTCGCTCGGCGATCATCTGCCATGGAACTATATTCGCGTGATGCTCCATTTCAGAGAGAATAATTTCATCACCCTCTTTTAAAACTGAACCGCCATAACTGCTGGCCACCAGATTAATTGAATCTGTCGTACCTGTGGTATAAACGATTTCGTTTTCAGAATCCGCATTAATGAAATCCCTCACCTTTTTACGGGTCTCTTCAAAAGCATCTGTAGCTCTCTGGCTTAGCGTATGAATACCACGATGAACATTGGCATGCTCATTTCGATGATAGTCATCTATTCGCTTAGCAACCTGTGCAGGCATCTGACTGGATGCAGCATTATCCAGGTAAACCAAAGGTTTTCCGTTGATCTCCTGATCAAGAACAGTGAAATCCTTCCTGATTTTTTGGAAATCGATGGCCTGTATGTCTTTAACTGCTTGTGCCATATTTTGCTTCTTAATTTTCCCACAACCTTGAGAAAGTATAACCGAAGTGTGCTAAAAATGTACTAGTTGTTCTTAACACACCCCTTACTCCCCTCTCAAGAGGGGAATTATTAAGCTGTTACTTTCGCAACATTGTTTGCCTTGGTGTATCTGTACACTTCATCAATCAGTAATTTGTGAACAGATTCTACTTTCATGTTTTCAATCGTTTCGAGTGCAAAAGCGTACGTAAGCACCTCTTTTGCTTTCTCTTCAGTCATTCCGCGACTTTGAAGATAGAATACCTCTTCCGGATCCAGCTGACCGATTGTAGCTCCGTGTGAGCAAAGTACATCATCAGCAAAAATTTCGAGCTGAGGTTTCGTATTCACCAATCCATCCTCAGAGAGAAGGAGATTTCTGTTCTCCTGAAATGAATCGATTTTCTGAGCATCCCGGCGAACAAAGATCTTACCGTTAAATATGCTGTGTGCTTTGCCGTTTACAACTACTTTATGCAGCTGGTGGCTATTCGCATGCGAAAATCGGTGATCCATCACAGAATGTGTATCCGCGATCTGATCTCCATCAATCAAAACAAGGCCGTCAAGAGTAAAATCTACTTCCTCATCTTCCTGAACCACACGAGGCTCATTTCTGGAAAGTTTCGCTCCCAATGTAATTGTGTAGGAGTGATACTCAGCATTTTTTTCAACATACGCGATCGGGCGAGATACGTGCAGTGCACTTCTGTTATCTCGCTGGATACGAACATGATGGATATGTGCTTTTTGCTTGGCTTTCACCTCGCAAACCGGAATCGTCATATACGGGTTTTCAGACAAACCGATATGCTCTTCAATAATCGTCACATCCGATTCCTCTTCAGCCACAACCAACATTCTGGGCGTAGCAACAAACGCCTGCTTTGAATCTGTGTAGAGATTCAAAATCTGAATTGGCGCTTCAGCCTTTGCACCTTTTTCAAGATGGATAAATGCTCCATCTTCAAACATCAAACCGTTAAACGGTACAAAAATATCATTTTCGTAGTTAACGAGTTTGTTCAGGTACTCTTCAGTCGCCTTGTGATCTGCATAATCAGCCAGATTTCCAAAAGTAACTCCATTGCCTAATCCGCCAATTGAAGAGTATTTCTCCTGATATGTCCCATTGATGAACACCAAACGGCTTCTGTCCGACTCAGGTATATAATACTGTTCAATATCAGCGGCAGGAAGTACACCTGCTTCGCTGAAAGGCACAAAATCTGTACGTGTAAATGGTTTCAGATCTGTAAATCTCCACTCTTCAATTCTTTTGTGTGGAAAATTCGTGGTGTTTAATTCCTGGAAACTTTTCTCACGTATCCCGGCCCATTTTTCACTTTCAGGTGAATGCTTTGAAAGCCGGTGCAAAAATGATGGTTCAACCTTGGTAGGATGTGCCATTACTTAGCCTCTCCATTTACAGTTGCATGTTCTTCTAACCAATCATAGCCTTTTTCTTCGAGCTCGAGGGCCAACTCTTTCTTTCCACTCTTCACAATTTTGCCACCTAACATCACATGTACAAAATCGGGTTCGATGTAGTTTAACAGACGCTGGTAATGTGTAATTAGAACTACAGCATCATCTTCTCCGTGGAGCTGATTTATACCGTTTGATACGATCTTCAATGCATCAATATCCAATCCGGAATCTGTCTCATCGAGTAGAGAAAGCTTTGGCCGGAGTACTGCCATCTGAAAAATTTCATTTTTCTTCTTCTCACCGCCAGAAAATCCTGCATTTACGCTTCTTTCCAGGAACTCTGGATTCATTTCAATCAGGTCGAGCTTGTCCTTCACATAATCTTCGAACTCAAGGGGATCCAACTCCTCACGACCCATAGACGCAGCAATGGTGTTGTACGACTCACGAAGCAACGTATTGTTTGTTACGCCCGGCACTTCTACAGGATATTGAAATGCAAGAAACATTCCTTTATGTGCTCTTTCGTCTGGATCCAGTTCTAAAATACTTTCGCCATTGAAAAGAATATCACCTTTTGTGACTTCATATTCCGGGTGACCCGCTACTACTTTCGAAAGGGTACTTTTACCACTTCCATTCGGGCCCATTATGGCATGAATTTCTCCTTTATTCACTTTGAGGTTTACTCCCTTCAGGATCTCAATCCCTTCACCCTCAACTTCAACATGTAAATCTTTAAGTTCTAACACGATTGTATTTTTTAGTTTTGTTTGATTTTTAAAATGATCATTCTCCCCTCGAGGGGAGTCTCCCGATCGTATTTTCTCGGGAGGAGGGGTGTTAGTACTATATGCATAACACACCCCTAAATCCCCTCTCGAGAGGGGACTTTGGATTACTACCCTACACTACCTTCAAGTTTAATACCGAGCAGCTTGTTGGCTTCAACGGCAAACTCCATAGGGAGCTCTTTCAATACTTCTTTCGCGAAACCATTTACAATTAGTGAAATTGCGTCATCTTCACTAAGTCCTCGCTGCTGCAGGTAAAAAATCTGATCTTCTCCAACCCGGGAAGTCGTTGCTTCGTGCTCAACTTTACCGGTTGGGTTGGCTGACTCGATATACGGGAACGTATGCGCTCCGCAAGTCTGCCCGATCAGCATCGAGTCGCATTGAGAGTAATTTCTGGCATTGTCAGCTTTTTTGCTGAATTTCACCTGACCTCGGTAACTATTATCTGATTTACCTGCTGAGATACCTTTAGAGATAATCGTACTCTTGGTATTTTTCCCAAGGTGAATCATCTTTGTACCGGTATCTGCTTGTTGTCTGTTATTCGTTACAGCAACTGAATAAAACTCACCTACTGAGTTGTCACCTTGCAAGATCACACTTGGATACTTCAGTGTTACAGCTGAGCCGGTCTCTAACTGCGTCCACGATATTTTGGAATTATCTCCGCGGCAGGCACCACGCTTTGTAACGAAGTTATAGATACCGCCCTTACCCTCTTCATCACCGGAGTACCAGTTCTGAATGGTAGAGTATTTAATCTCAGCGTTTTCAAGCGCCACGAGTTCAACTACAGCGGCATGGAGCTGATGCTCATCATACATTGGTGCTGTACATCCTTCGAGATAACTCACATGGCTGTTATCTTCTGCAATAATGAGTGTACGCTCAAACTGACCGGAATTCATATTATTGATTCGGAAGTATGTGGAAAGCTCCATCGGGCAGATCGTATCTTTTGGAACGTAACAAAACGATCCATCTGAAAATACAGCGGAATTCAATGCTGCATAGAAGTTATCCCGCGCAGGGACTACAGATCCCATATACTTCTTCACCAGTTCAGGGTGATTTTTAATTGCCTCCGATATAGAGCAAAAAATCACACCCGCTTCAGCCAATTTCTCCTTAAATGTTGTGAAAATCGAAACACTGTCAAATACCGCATCTACGGCAACACCAGACAGTGCTTTCTGTTCTTCGAGCGGGATGCCAAGCTTTTCGTACGTTTCACGAATTTTTGGATCAACCTCATCCAGGCTATCCAGTTTTGGCTTATTTTTTGGCGCAGAATAATACTGCAGTTTATCAAACTTCGGCTTCTCGTATGTAGCATTAAACCAATCCGGCTCTTCCATCTCTGTCCAGGCGCGATACGCCTTCAGACGGAATTCAGTCATCCACTCCGGTTCATCCTTTTTTTCGGAGATCAGCCGTACTACATCCTCATTAATTCCTTTGGGAAAATCCTCGTATTCAACATCGGTAGAAAAGCCATACTTGTACTCTTCGCCGATCATTGATTCTAGAGCTTTAGTCTCACTCATGTTTATCTGTTTTGAAGCTTTACTGTTATTTAATTCTTATGTTGTAACACTCGTAGAAAGCCTGAAGTTCTCTCATAGCGAGCATTTTCTCAACTATCTTTATTTGGAATGAATAAAGATAAGTAAAAAGCGCGCGTTCTTAAAGGAAAACCCGACCTGCATTGAAGAACGCATTTTAGTGCTTCAAACTCCAATCGAATGAAGCTATGAAGCCAATAGGAGGAAACAAATTAACCGGCTTTCTGGCTAATTAAAGAGGCCACACATGCAGTGTTTACAATATCATCAACCGAACAGCCTCTTGAGAGATCCATAAATGGTTTTGAAAGGCCCTGTAAAATGGGTCCTGTTGCTGTGGCTCCGGCCAAACGTTCTGTAATTTTGTAGGCGATATTTCCTGCGTCCAGATTTGGAAAAATAAAGACATTCGCTTCTCCTCCAACCTCAGAGTCGGGCGCTTTTCTCTGAGCTACCGAGGGAACAAATGCAGTATCAAACTGAAGTTCTCCATCCATTTTCCAGTCCGGCTTATTTTTCTTTGCTTTTTGATAGGCTTTCTGAACCAGCTCTACTTTTTCGTGCTGTGCACTCCCTTTTGTAGAAAATGATAGAAAGGCGATCTTTGGCTCCACGCCGGTTAACAGACGATGTGTATCACCTGCGTCAAGAGCTATTGAAGCGAGCTGATCTGAATCGGGATACGGAACCACCGCACAATCGGCGTAGGTGAACACTTTTCCATCAGGCATTTCCATCAAAAAAGTACTTGAAACCAGTTCTGAACCCTTAGCAACACCCACTGTTCGGAGTGCAGATACAATCACCTGTCCTGTAGAAGCTACAGAGCCGGCGACGGCCGCATCGGCTTTTCCGGTATCGAGCATCCATCCTCCCGTAAAGAGTGAATTCAGGCTAATGTCACGAAGCTGCTCATCCGTTGGATTTTTATGCGCAAGTTTCTTTTTGAAATATTCAAACTTTTCATCATCAAACTCTGAATTTTTATATGGTTTGATAACAACAGAATCCGGCAGGTCTACTTCATGCTTTTCAGCTAAAGATGAAATCACCTCTTCATTCCCTAAAAGAATCGGCTCTGCAAGTCCCATACCGCTCATAATGGCGGCCGCTTTGAGCACACGAGCGTCAATCTCCGCTTCAGGCAGAACAACCCGTTTTTTGATGGATGATGCTTTTTCTCTGATCTCTTCTTTTAAACTCATATTAAATCAATAGTAATATTGTAATTATAGTTAGGATAATTCCCGTCCACTGAATGTTCGTTAACCTGTCGCCCCACTTCATAATTCCGAGTAAGGTGCCACCCAGAACAGTAAGCACATTTACACTGCTGTAAACTACAGCTCCATTCATGCGTTCCAGAGCTTCAATCAGAAATAACGCCGTATAGAGATTGGGTATTCCAACTGCTACCCCAAGCAGAAATTCTGCCTTTTTAAGCTTCCAGTTTCTTCTACCTAAAACCACAGTCAATCCAATTAAAAATGCAGTAAAAAAAACAATTCCCATAAAGTGCTCTTTGCCTAAAATTGATGAGAACTCAACCTCATAAATTTTCAGGGATGAGTCCCCCAGACCGGTACCTACAAAGAGCAGTACCAGCAACCATGCAACGCTAAAGGGTTCTCGTAACATTTTACGTTTATTGGGCAACAGCAGAAAAAGAGTCACAAATACTAATACTACTCCTACCCATTGACGAAAGCTTAGAAGCTCCAGGTACCAGGCTGTAGTCAACAACACAGGTACAATGAGAGAAATTCGCATGGCAGCCACACTGATTCCGACTCCGTTATGATGAACAGATTTGCTGTAGATAAAAAAGTTGGCGATGAAGATTACACCTACAATCGCACCTAAGCCTACTGCATACATCCCCTCTGAGAAGTCCAGCCGGCTGATTTGATCAAAACCGGTAGTTGATGCCGCAATAATAGTTGCTGTAAGATAATTTACCGTTAGCACCCTCAGGGTGTTGAATTTCCTGTTTTCTGCAACCTTGAGAAGGTGGGCGATCAGTACTGAAGAGGCTGCACAAAGTATGATATACACCCAGCCTGAAATCATTGAGCTAAATTCAGATTCAAATTCCCAAATGCCTGAATTTCCTGTGGCAGATCATGAAGACGCCGGGATGTGTAATCGACATTTCGATCAAGATGATTTACCAAGTCGGACATCCTGGTTTTCCGCTGTTGTATCCCTTCTGCAAGAAAATAGTTAAAAATGGAGTGTCTTTTATTTCCATCCAGAATGCCGGTATAAATAGAAGATTGTTGTCCGGGACGATTACTAAACACTATAACTGAATTTGGTAAGTCCCTCAAAATACTGTTTGCTGTTCGCTGCAGCAGACCCGATGAACCGTTTCTATTTATCTGATTTAAAGATTGCTGATCACCTGTAGAGTAGTCCAGATCAATAAAGAGAAACAGAGAGCCCGGATTCATTCTTTTCAATTCAGAAAAGATCTCTGCAACCGGTACTAGCGTTTCACCCTGATTATTTTCTGTAATTAAGTAAATGGCGGGCTGATCATTCAGCTCCCGTACTGTCCCAAAACCGCTCAGATATACATAGAGTGCTCCTTCGTTCTCCATTCCTTCAACATCGGCTAATTGTGATGAAATCTGTTGCTCTGTAATTGTAGTGATCTGTTCATTTCGCAACCTGAAGGAGGTATTCAAATAAGCTTCAAACAGCTGATGATCACGCTTCAGGTATTGTCTCTGATCTACTTCGTTATTCAAACCGTTTGATATAATGAGGCCTCTGTCAGATGAATTATTTGGTTTGAGTACAGGCATTGAGTGTTCAACGTCAATTTCTCCAAAAGGAAGTTCAGCAAATTCAAATACCAAAGCTGATCCGGAATCTGCAGTGCTAAGCCATTCAATACTGCCGCTCTCTTTTCGAACAAAGTATTCATTGCCTTCATATTGAACCCGGTAAAACCCATCTGAATCTTCATTCATGAGCTCCAGAAAACTGCCCTGCCCCACTTCGGTCACAATATTCAAATCTCCTCCTTCGGGGGTACTTCGAAGATTGGCTACGAGTGATTCGATATTAAGATAGGGAGCCAGAAACTGAGCCGTTGGCACAGTAAATTCATCGTCTGATCCATTATGACTCAACAAAATTTTTATCTCTGAATCCCTGTCAATTTTACCACGCATCTCATCAGCAAAAGAGCCAAGGTTCAATTCCAGTTCGCCATTTTCTACGGGGACTTCTTCTTGAGTAAACAGAGCTTCTTCACGCAAAAAAATGCTGACATCTACATTCAGTGAATCGTCCGGCTCTATTTTTACAGAATCACTTCTTGCCTCAATCCCACTCTGTCTCATCAGCTTGGTTTCTCCCGTATAAATTGGTTCGCCCGTTGCCTCGAGATTTGTAAATGAAAGAATAGAAATCAGGCCTGCAGATAAATTCAGACCAATTTTTTGTGTTACTGAAGCGCCCGATAAAATAATCCCCGTATTTGCAGCAACTAAAGCAGTAGCGGCTCCTGCAATTCCTAATAGCACAAAACCCCACTTAGGCTTGTACTGTTGTACGGTTCTTTCAACCCGTACTCTTTCCGGAAATTCAAGATCTTTGATTTGATAGAGATGAAATTCTGCGATCGGGTCATCAACTGTAGGTGGAGTGTTCAGTATGTAAGATTGCCGATCTGCAACAACGCGTGGTTCCGCTGACCCATCAAATGCATTCTGATCTGTAACAACCCACCTTGTAGTAGTACAGGAGGCAAAAAACATTGTAAATAAGATGAGTATCAGTAAACTTCTCATAGTTCAATATCAGAGTGAAAATACAGCTCCGAATGAAAAAAGGTGTCTCAATTTAAGCGAATCCTCCATGCCGGGTTCTGACAACCAGAACGGGAGTTCATATTTAAAAACAAATCCCCGGGGTTTGCCCAGATAATCGGGAATATTTAAAGATAAGGAGAATCCTGCTCCCGCATCAGCATAGATATCATCGGGTTCATTTTCAATGAGCTCAAGTGATTTACCGGCATCAAAGAAGAGGTAAGAGCGGAAGCTTAAAAACTCACTCAGGTATGGTATCCGATTAAATCCTAAAGCTATCGGGTTGAAATAGTCCAGTTCGGCATTAACAGAAGCGATCGAGTTTATTAAAAATGGGGTTACCATTACATTTGAATCACTTTCTGAAAAAGTCTCGATATCCTGTGCCGTATAGCCCCTTAAATTAGCACCGCCGGCAAGCTGAAATCTGCCGCTCTCCATCCATGGTTGCGGGATGGTTCCCTTGGCCCGGGTCACACCATTATCAATGGTCTGAATAGCCGTAGCACTGCTTCTGGAAAACAGATATTCCGGATCGGCATTCGAGGATGCAATACCGGTAAAGAGTCTTAAATTCACTCCCCAGTATTCATGAAATTTCACATTCTGAATAAACGATCCATGAAACTGAGTGTAGAAATCATTCAGATATTGAAAGCCAACAGAAGCATCAATTTTATACCATCCCAGGCTGTTATCATTCTTCAGTTCAGCCTCAAAAGTTGATATCAGTTTGTCCTGATCGCTCCACAATGCCGGAAATGCAGCATATTCGTCATCAAATCGTTTTTCATAAGAATTAAACAGACTCAACTCACGGTAACGGCGTTCATCAAACCCCTCCTGCCATCGTTTGTTCAGTCCAATTCCATGGCGATGATAACCGGCACGAACCGATGTAATTGCCTGATAACTGGCTTCACTGCCAAAATCCGACCATCGTTCGATTGGATTTGTATAAGAAGCGTAGTAAGAGACCGGCAGATCCGGAAACCAAGTGCTTAGCCATAAACCTGCATCAAGGCGGTGCGGCCCATCTTCGAAAGTTCCGGGCACCTGACCTTTTACTCGCACGCCGACCCGAATTCCGTCCACGTCGTTATACCATAGATCGGGCGCTGGAATCAGTTCATAACTTGATGAGGATTGAGCAACACTATTTGCAGGAATAATCCAAGCAGTTAGTAAAATGAGTGCACATATTATGTAGTAGAAACGATCCAATCTTCCAGGATTTCATTTTCGGTTATAATGGATTCTGTAAGCTTTAAAAGCCTTTGTTGTTCCGGCCAGCTGATGCGGTGAACTGCCTCTTCTAACGGCAGCCATTCATATTCGGTATGTTCCTCATCAAGAATAGGCTTTTGATCCGCCTTAATCTCAGCTGCAAATGCAGGAATATGATGAACTGTATCACTTTTATGTTCGTAAAACGAATTGACAGATGGAATAGTCCAAAATGTGGTGGGTACGAATCCGGTCTCCTCTTTCAACTCCCGGAGTGCCCCCTGCCAGGATGTTTCATCCGGTTTAACCTTACCGCCAACCATTCTCCACTGACCCTGATAGATTTTACCTTTGGCTCGCTTGAACAGTAAAAATTCTGGACGATCTTTAACGATCCTGTAAGCATAAAGATCTATGAGTCTTTTTTTTGACATGAATTCCTTACCCCACCTGCTCTTTAAAATATTCCATTGTCTTCAAAAGGCCTTCTCTGCGGCTTACCGTCGGTTCCCAATTTAAAACTCTCTTTGCCCTGGAAACATCCGGTCGCCGAATCTGAGGGTCATCCTCCGGCAGTTCCTTGAATGCAATTTCACTTTCACTTTCAGTGATTTCTATAATCTCTTTCGCAAACTCCAGTATCGTAATCTCTTCCGGGTTGCCAATATTTACGGGTTCTGACTCGTCACTCATCGCCAGTCGATAAACTCCTTCAACCAGATCATCTACATAGGTAAACGATCTTGTCTGTGAACCATCCCCAAATACCGTGATGGGTTCATTTTTCATTGCTTGTCGAAAAAACGTAGGCAGTGCACGCCCATCATTCAATCTCATTCTTGAACCATATGTATTGAAAATTCGGGCAATACTTGTATCAATGCCGTGGTACCTGTGATACGCCATGGTTATCGCTTCTGCAAACCGTTTAGCCTCGTCGTATACACCTCTTGGACCTACCGGATTCACGTTCCCCCAATAGTCCTCATTTTGAGGGTTGATTTGCGGATCTCCATACACTTCACTGGTTGATGCAAGCAGCAGCTTGGCATCTTTTGCCTTTGCCAAACCAAGGGCCTTATGGGTGCCTAATGAGCCAACCTTCAGCGTTTGAATGGGCATTTCCAGATAATCAATAGGCGATGCGGGAGATGCGAAATGAAGAATAAGATCCAGTTCGCCTGCAACAACAATGTAGTTTGTTACATCATGTTTGATGAACTCGAATCTATCTTTCCCTATCAAATGGGAAATATTTGATTCTGCCCCGGTGAGAAGATTGTCCATACAGATCACATCCCACCCCTCATTGTAAAATTTATCACAGAGATGAGATCCTAAAAATCCGGCTCCACCGGTAATAAGAACACGTTTACTCAAAGTATTGCAGATTCTATATAATTAATAAGAAGTGAAGTTAGACGGCGGTGTCAGGAGTTCTTCACCCAATACGCCGCCTAATATTTCGATACTCAGATCCTAAGCATTAACTGCCGGGCGGCCTACGCTGATGTACGTAAGTCCCGCCTCTTTTGCACGTTCCAGATCGTAGAGGTTTCGCCCGTCAAAAATAACCGGCTCTTTCATCCAATTAACGAAGTTTTCCAAATCCGGCCGACGAAACTCGTTCCATTCTGTACAAATCACCAGCGCGTCCACATCTTTCAAAACCGAATCCCGGTCGCTCATAAACTCAATATGGTTCAGGGCATCTTCAGTGGCCGCCTCTTTGAAGGTCTCGATCGCCTCGGGGTCATAAGCTTTCATACTAACGCCCAGTTTGCCCAGGGCATCGGTAATGTACAACGATGGCGCCTCTCGGATGTCGTCCGTTTCCGGCTTGAACGACAGCCCCCAGACGCCCACGGTTTTCCCTTTCAGAGAGTCACCATAGTGCTTCTTCATCTTCTCCACGATGGAGACTTTCTGTGATTCATTGACTTTCATTACTGAGTCAAGAATTTTAAAATCGTAGCCCAGTTCACCCGCTGTGTGGTGAATGGCCTGAACATCTTTCGGGAAACAGCTTCCCCCATACCCGATTCCGGCAAACAGGAATCGCTTGCCAATACGGGAGTCGGTCCCGATCCCTCGGCGAACATTGTCCACGTTGGCTCCCACACGCTCACAAATATTGGCAATTTCGTTCATAAAGGTGATCTTGGTCGCCAGCATCGAGTTGGCCGCGTACTTGGTCAGCTCACTGCTGCGCTCATCCATAATGATAATCGGGTTGCCACTGCGAACAAACGGCTCATAGAGCGTCTTCATCATCTTGGCTGCCCTCTCGCTGCTTGTCCCAATTACCACGCGCTCGGGATACATAAAGTCTTCCACGGCCGCACCCTCTCTTAAAAACTCAGGATTTGAGACTACGTCGAATTCCGCATCGGTTTTTGCGGCGATCTTGTCACGAACCTTGTCGGCTGTTCCAACAGGCACGGTACTTTTGTTTACAACAACCTTGTAGTCGGGGTACTTGTTAAACAAATCACCGAGCTGGTCGGCCACATTCAGCACAAAACTTAGGTCGGCCTGGCCATCGGCTCCCGGAGGTGTCGGCAAACAGAGGAAGATAATGTCGCTCTTCTGAAACGTATCTTCCAGGTCGGTGGTAAATGAGAGTCGATTCTCGCGGATCGATCGGTCAAATACGCGGTTCAGGCCCGGCTCGTAGATCGGAACCTCACCATTACGCATTCTCTCCACTTTCTTTTCATCGATGTCCACGCAGGTCACATCATTGCCACTATCTGCAAAACAAGTTCCTGATACCAACCCTACATAACCGGTTCCAATTACTCCAATTTTCATGTTATAGTCGCTCTATTTTTTTGATTTCAAGTTCAAGTTTTCCAGCCGGTACATCAACCTCTACAACATCTCCCACCTCTTTTCCGAGAATAGCCTGACCGATTGGAGAATCCACAGAAATTTTCTTGGCTTTAAAGTCCGCCTCATCTTTGGAGACAAGCGTATACTTCATCTCCTTGTTGGTTTTTTTATTCAAAATGGTAACCGTAGAAAGCAGGTAAGCCTTCGTATCGTCTATATCCTTGTCATCAATAATACTTGATGTTGCCAGTGTATTCTCGAGTTCGGCAATGCGTTTTTCAAGGTATCCCTGAGCTTCTTTGGCAGCATCATACTCTGCATTCTCACTCAGATCACCTTTCGCTCTGGCTTCCGCAATCTCTTCGGCGATCTCTTTACGCCCTCGGGTCTTTAAATCTCTTAGTTCTTTATCTAGCTTTTCGTATCCTTCTTTGGACAGATAATTTTTCTTCATGCTAACGTATACATCAGTTTAACTTAGTTAAAATAGAAATAGCAGTATTTCTACTGCTATTCATCGAACAAATTTTCGGTACATATTTAGACATGTAAAAATAGGATGTTCCGCACTGTTTTCCCAACGTGATTTGCTTACCGCAAAGCTTTACCCAAAACATCGTATCTCGCGAGCCTCTGAATACCAAACTACTCAATATGTCCCTCTCAACGTAATTGCTTAACAACATCCAGATCCATTCCGCTTAATCAGAGTGAATTGTAATACTTACTGGTTTTGTAAAATAGCTACTCAGTAAATTACTTGACATAAATCAATGGAACCCCAAACCTGATTATTTAGTTTAATGTTAAACAATATTCAAATATTTTAACCTTAACTATTATGAGCAAACAGAATAAAGGAATCCACCATATTACAGCCATATCCGGCGATGCACAGCGGAATGCTGAATTTTACGTGAAAAAGCTGGGAATGCGTCTTGTGAAGAAATCTGTCAACCAAGACGACCCCGGCACTTACCACCTTTTTTATGGAAATGCGAATGGCTCACCGGGATCCGGTTTAACCTTTTTCCCCTGGCAAATGGCCATTCAGGGAAAACCCGGACTGGGTGAAGCCGTGAAGGTTGCCTTAGCCGTGCCATCCGGCTCCATCAATTATTGGGTTGAACATTTTGGTGTTGAAGGGATCAATTTTGACGGACCTTATGACCGGTTTGGCCAACAGGCAATCGGGTTTAAAGATCCGGACCTGATGAGTCTTGAACTTGTATTTGATGAGCAAGTTGACCGCTTGCAGGGCTGGGAAAAAAGTTCAGTACCTGTCGAGTACGGTATTCGGGGTTTCCGTGGAACAACACTCCGTTTGAGTGAACACGTATCAACAGCCCAAGTGTTAACAAATCTGTTTGGATTTGAGGAAACCGGTCAGGAAGGGAACCGATGGCACTACACAACAGATGCCCCGATCGGCGGATCGGTTATCATTGAAGAAGGCGAACCCAAACCATCGTCGAACGGGCGAGGCATTGTTCACCATGTTGCCTTTCGGGCGGCTGATGATGATGAACTAAAAGAGCTGCGCGAGCAGGTCATCGGGATGGGACTACATCCCTCAGATGTTATCGACCGCCACTGGTTCCATTCGGTCTATTTTCGGTCTCCGGGTGGTGTATTGTTTGAAATTGCCACTGACGGACCGGGTTACGACGTGGATGAAGACCCTGACAAACTGGGTCAGAAGTTGATTCTCCCGCCATGGCTTGAATCAAAAAGGGAACATATTGAAAAGCGATTGCCTGAGATTCAGGTTTAGATAATAAATCTATAGATGATAAAGGGTCTCCATGGAGTAGGAAAACCATGGAGATCCCTATCACATTGCCAGAATGTCTTTCAGTACTCTGTACGGATTGCCGCCAATAACGACGTTGTCGCCAAATGATTTCGTCACAACCGCTCCGGATGCCTTAACCACATTATCTCCCAGCGTGACTCGGGGGTTGATGGTGGCATGTCCGCCAATCCAGCAATTATTCCCTATAAGCACGGGTTTCGCAGATTCAAATCCCCGATTTCTCTCTGCCGGATGCAGCGGATGAGTAGAAGTATAAATCCCAACCTGAGGCGCCATAAAACAGTTGTTCCCGATACGCACTTCGGCGGCATCCAAGATCACACAATTGAAATTCGCGTAAAAGTTCTCGCCAACCATAGTGTTTTCG
>CAYNZY010000032.1:0-614 GCA_964401805.1 uncultured Rhodohalobacter sp. | reverse complement strand
TTTATCAAAAGATCTATTGAAAGCACGATGGGGAGAGTTCTGTGGTTTATCGGGAACAAAAACATCAGATTTAGGGTCATTGATGTTTTTACGGTTAAAATCTGGCGAGGTGCTACACGAAAGACATAGCAAAATAAATTATATGATCAGTAAGCTATTGTTCATACCCTGTAGTTGTCCAATCTTGAGTGAAGGTAAAGTATTTGCCTACTCCTCCAATAAAAGTCAGGACTTTTTTTCCCTTATCATCTACTGCGAGAGGCCTTGTATCATAATATGATTTTTTGGAATCTATAGTTATATGGTGATAGGATTTGTATTCTCCAGTTACTTTGTTGAAAAGCAAAAGGATACCCTGAGTAGTACCTACTACTATGTAGTTGTCAGTAACAAATTTGGCACTGATAAGATCCAGGTAGTAATCGTTTATGCTTTCAGGTTTTATAAACTTATGTAGAACTTCACCATCATCATTAATAAGAACTATGTGATCCTCATCTTTGATAAAAAGTACTTCCCCCTGATTATTAGTGTCTGTTATATTATGAATCTCCTGTGATATTTCAATTATTTTCTCCTCTATAAAATCATATGCAAGAAACCCTTTGTTTGTT
>CAYNZY010000031.1:0-33016 GCA_964401805.1 uncultured Rhodohalobacter sp. | reverse complement strand
CCCGATTTGTGAAAGCAGATCGGGGTTTTTTGTTTAATATTTAATCGGCAATCCCATTACTACTCGAACCGGTTCACCATTAACTCTACCCGATGTATATTGTGTTGAACGGATCGTGATCTCCATCAATTCTGAACATGAATTGGGCTCGTCAAGATGTGATTTCAAATTTGAAATAAGTCCCTGCTCATTTATCACAAATTGGTACAAAACACGTTCACCTTTTAATTGATCGCAATCTACAGATGGGTTGTTTCTTACCGTTCTAGTAATTCGATCCTGCAATTCTTTCATACCGTTTATAATACGTGGAAACTCATCAACCATTACCCAAGTGTTTCTGTGTTCATCTGCATCGATCCAGGTATAATTCTCAGCACTTTCAGGATTTTTTTCAATAAATTGAGCCACTGTTGTAGGCCCGGACGGTTTAGTAGAGCTGGTTTCAGTCGATTTACAGGCTGTTCCAAAAAGAATGAATGAGAAAGTGAGTAGTATCAGTAGTTTCATAAAGAAGTGGTATTTTAAAATTTAACAGGAACACTAAATGATATCATTACAGGCTCTCCGTTTACTTTAGCTGGTTTCCAAGTAGTGGATGCAATGGTAATCTGAACTTGTTCCACACAATCTACATTTTTATGACTCATCGGGTTAATGCGAATGGGAATGCCTTCTTCATTTAAGATCATTTGATAAATTACTCTTTCTCCACTTAATGATTCACATGTGCCGGATTCATCACTTCGTACAGATCGATTGATTCTATTATTAAACTCCGTCATACTAATCTCCATTCTAGGCATCTCGTCAGTGACAACCCATACATTATCGTAACCCAGGTCTTCAACCCACTGGTACAAGGGTTCTTTTTCAGGCTCTTCTTCAAGCCGATCGGCAATGGTAAATTTTTGGAATGTTGGACGTTCTATATTCTGGCTGGATGAACAACCCGTAAGCAACAAGAAGATTCCCAGAAAAAACATTGAGTAGATATTTTTTGAACTCATAACGATATTTTTTTGAAACCGGAATTTTATTATTCCGTCAAATGTATTGAATTACATTGAGTAGTGAAATTTTAATCATCATAGTATTGATTTCATCTACTTTAGATATATTGTCTGTCCATAAACGATAACCGACATCTTTTTAATTATGATTAATGCTACAGTAACAAAAATTGTATTTACACCTCTTTTGATTTTTGTGTTAGTGGGCTGTGCAACTACTCAATCCACAGCACCTGCAGAATCAAACAGAACACAGCAGAACGAAGCTATAGACTTTAATAAAGCTGTTGAAAAAAGCATTGCCTACGAAGGACTTTTCACGATTTATCAGGATACAACGGATGGTTCTACTAAAATGGCTATCCATGAAGATCAGCTCGACAAGGAGTATATCTACTTTGGAATGTCGCAGGACGGAGTGCTTGAAGCGGGGCATTTCAGAGGAAATTTCAGAGACAATAAGATTGTAAAGGTCAGACGATATTTTGATAAAATTGAGTTCGTACATGTAAATAATCGTTATTGGTTTGATGAGGAGAGCCCGCTCAGTCGCGCGTCGAATGCGAATATATCGGATGCCATTCTTTTCAGTGGTAAGATCACGGCCGAAAATGATTCCACCGGCATGTTGCTGATTGATGCTGACCCACTGTTTTTATCCGAAAGTCTGCATCAAATCAAACCGAGTCCCAATCCGTTTAGCAGGCCGGGATCCTATTCTATTGGCAGTTTGAGCAGTGAAAAAAGTAAGTATACCGCAATCAATAACTATCCGAAGAATTCTGATGTTTTAGTGGAGTATGTGTATGAGTCTCCATACCCAACAGGCGCAACCAGCGGAGCGGTTACTGATGGAAGATCCGTTAAAATCGCTTTTCAGCATACGTTTATAGAGATGCCTGAAAATGAATTTGAACCGAGATTTGCCGATCCACGTGTCGGTTACTTTACAACGCAGATGGATGATCAGGTGAGTACAAGTCCAACTCCATACCGGGATTTGATTCATCGATGGAATT
Organism: uncultured Rhodohalobacter sp.; assembly: GCA_964401805.1. Lineage (GTDB taxonomy): Bacteria > Bacteroidota > Rhodothermia > Balneolales > Balneolaceae > Rhodohalobacter. Next base: position 30,984 of record CAYNZY010000031.1, on the reverse strand, counting down.
TAGTCAAACAAAATCCAAATGCAGAGATTTCGGAACCGGTTGAACCGATTGTCTGGTGGATTGAAAATACTACGCCTCACGAATTCAGAGAGACCATTAAAGAGGCCACATTGGCCTGGAATGAGGCTTTTGAAGCTGCCGGATTCAGAAATGCAATTGAGGTAAAAGTACAGCCTGATGATGCTGAATGGGAAGCAGGAGATATTCGATATAATGTACTGCGCTGGACATCTTCACCAGTTCCACCGTTTGGCGGCTACGGCCCAAGTTTTGTAAATCCACGCACCGGTCAAATTCTGGGTGCTGACATTATGTTGGAGTGGGGCTTTTTTAGAAACCGTATGTTTGAAGAAGACGTACTTGCATCCGGGCGAACGGCCGAGGTTGAAATTCATGAAGCAATGAATGAAGAGTTCTGTACTTTTGGTCGCCATTTTAGAGAAAATAATCAGTTTGGCATGAGTGCATTGAGTCTACTGGATGCCCCGGAAGAAGAGCTGGAAGGATTTCAGAAAGAGGCGATGACCATGTTAATTTTACACGAATTGGGCCACACATTTGGACTCAATCACAACATGCAAGCCAGTACGCTGCACTCACCGGAAGACATTCACAGTGAAGAGCTGGCAAATACAGTAGGATTGACCGGGTCCGTAATGGATTACTCGTCAGTGAATGTGAATAGCGATCGAGATAATCAGGGTCGATACTACGACATCAAACCCGGACCTTATGATATCTGGGCAATTGAGTTTGGTTACAAAGCTGAATTGGATGACGAGAGTCAAAGATTGGCTCACCTTGAACGGTCGACAGAACCGGAACTCGCATTCGGAAACGATGCCGATGATATGAGAAGCCCGGGTAAAGCGATCGACCCCCGCGTTATGGTTGGGGATATGTCTGCTGATCCGGTTGCTTATGGTGTAGAGCGAATTGAGATGTCGGAGGAATTGATGGATGGACTCCTGGAAAAGTTTGGCACCCGGGAAGGTCAGTCGTATCAGGAGCTACGCAATGCATTTATGTCATTAATGGGCCAGCAGCGAACACAAACCGGGGTGATTTCCCGTCAAATTGGTGGGGTTTACCGCGATCGTGCATTCATCGGACAGGAGGGAGGTGATATTCCATTCCGGCCTGTTCCGGCAGAAAAACAGAAAGAGGCGATGAACTATTTGAATCAATACCTCTTTGCACCGGATGCGTTCAGCAGTTCTCATGAAGTTTATAATTATCTCCAGATTCAGCGACGCGGTTTTAATTTCTTCTCCATGTCGGAAGACCCAAAGATTCACGATTTGGCACTCGGCATGCAGTCTAATGTGTTGAATCATCTGATGCACCCGAACACAATGAAGAGAATTACCGATTCTCGAACGTATGGAAATACCTATACAGTTGCAGAGGTGGTTGGAGATTTAACAAGCGCGACGTTTAGTGCAGATGCCAGAGGGAACGTGAACACATTCAGGCAAAATTTACAGATTGAGTATGTGAATCGTTTGATCTCAATCCTTGAAAGTGACAGTCATGACTATATTGCCAAGTCTGCTTCACTTTACAATCTGCAAAATATCCGTTCCATGATGGAGAACAAGGGATCTGTTAATGAAGAGACCAAAGCTCATGCAGCTCATATTAAAACTGCCATTGATAAAGCCCTGGAATAAACGAAATCAATGAAGCTGAGTTGGATTGTAAAACTTATACTCGGCTCTAAGATTTGTGAATAAAGCCCTGCAGCAATGCGGGGCTTTTATTTTATTAAAGCTCTTTTACGAAGTGGGAATCTATACGATCAAAGCCAACCTTTTTTAAATACTCATTGTGATCTTCATTGCCCGTAGGTGTCACGATTTTCTGAATTCCATCCTGTTTTAGCTCATCTCTGTTTTTTTCAAACAGGAAACTGCCAATTTTAAAATCACGGTAGCTTGGAATTACAAAGTCGAGATCCATTTCCAGAGTACCGTCATCCTTTATATTGCCAATAACTAACCCGGCCGGTACCATATCACTCAGCACGAAAACAACGTAGTTATAAGATTTTTCGAAAGAGAATTCAGGCTGATACGTTTTGATATGTTCACGGTAAAATTCTAAAAACTTGACCAGGTAACTACTCTCGTCTGTAGATCTGAGTAGTTGGAAATAGTGATCATCCCGGTAAATTTTTACCAGGTAATAAATATTAACCAAAACAATAAATGCATTCATTAACGCTACAGGCCAGGCATTAATCAGTATACCATATATCGTAAAGGTGAGGGAACCAAGCAGGTTGATAATTCGAAGTTTGACGATGGCGCTCATCATCAGAGAGATAGCTACCAGCAGCGACGCCAAATAGCCAATAATTTCGTAAATAACGGCTTCTTCCATGATATGCTTGATTAATCAGTTTAAATGTTTTTCTAAAATAACAGTTCGTTCGCCATAAATTTCAAGTGTAGCTCCATAATAACTTGCCATCCATTGAAATGTCTTTTCAGAATAGAAAGTAACATGAGTGTCGTCTTTTCGATAGTGCCAATCCGGAAATTCTTCAAGAGATGGGACCATTTTAGTCATGATTCCGAATAAGCCTCCGGGTTTCAGGCATGACCAAAGCAGATCGAACTCTTTTCTTGGATGAAATAGATGTTCTGCGGTTTCCGTAGTTGTAATGAAATCATATTTATGATCAAACACAGATTGGGCGGGAGCGTAGAATGGATCATAAATATTTACCGTATGTCTGTCTTCTTCGAACATAACACTCAGAGTTGGACCGGGACCGGAACCGAAATCTAAGCCAAAACTCTCTGGGCTTAGTTTTTTGCTTAATGGAGTGTAAAGTTGACTTAAAAAATCTCTGTATTGTTCATCTGCGGGATCGTTTTCATGCAGATCGTAACGGCTTTTTTCTTCATCCGGATCGAGTCGTTGGCCGGGTTTTACGAAGATGAGATCACAATTTGAGCAGTGCAGATAGTCGTAACCGTCGGCACTGCAAAAATATTCTGCCTTCTTGGAAAGACACAGAATGCAGTTTTTCATGATAAAAGATAAAAATTCAAGATTGGTCAGGGTTTATTTCTGAAGTCAGCAAGATCACTTGGTGAGTGCATATTCCAATAGCTGTTCCATCGTCACAAAGTCCAATACTTTTTCGTTGGTAGCTTCAAGATCAATCATCGGTGCAACTCCGGCATCGTAGGCCTCTTTCCATCGCAGGGCACATAAACACCACTGATCACCGGCATTCAATCCGGGAAAGTTGTATTGCGGCATCGGTGTTTTTAAAGGATTTCCCATCTCCATGGAAAAATCTAAAAACTCATCGGTCATAATTGCACAAACTAAATGTCGCCCGGAATCCTGCGGGCCTGTGTGGCAACAGCCGTCCCGGTAAAAACCGGTTAATGGGTCTTTGCTGCACTCTTTTAAAGGTTGGCCGAATACATTTTTTGCTGATTTATCCATCTACTTTTCCAGAAAATTTAATGTTTTGTCTTCGAGGTCAAGTGATCTGTAAAAACAGGATTTTCTAAAGTTGCCCTGCTCGTTTCTTGTGTGACAAACTCCGTCTCCCTCAAGGCGAACTTTGTAAATTAGTGCATCCTGATCACAATCAACCAAGATTTCATCGATCCAAATCGTGTTGCCGGAAGTTTCACCTTTTACCCAAAGCTCTTTTCGGCTTGTGCTCCAGAAAGTCGCCTTACCGGATTTGATTGTATGGTCGACTGCTTCTTTATTGACTGAAGCGATCATAAGTATTTTCCCGGTTGAAGATTCCTGAACAACCACAGGAAGGAGTCCCCCTCGTTTTTCAAATTGAGGATTAAACGCAACACTTTCTTCAATTTCAGATTTGGTTTGTGACATAAATTATTTCTTTTGTTTTCCCCAGGTGTGATAATTCCCGGTTTGATCTTTTCGGTCCTGAGGTACTTTACGCAGTGGGTCACACTCTTTTAAAGTATCATGAAGTTGCTTTGGAAGGCGCTGATACCATCCAGTACCCTCCGTTTTCCATTGTGCCATTTCATCGGTAACATCCTTTACGACTTTTGCAGGGTTTCCCACAACAACTTTTCGGTCCGGAATGTCCATTCCTTCTTTGATGAATGATAACGCTCCAACAATGCACTCTTTGCCAATCTTTACATTATCCATCACAACGGCATTCATTCCTATCAATGTATTCTCTCCAATTGTGGCGCCATGAATGATCGCTCCGTGGCCAATATGTGCAGCTTCGTGAAGTGTTACGGTTACTCCGGGGAACATATGGATGGTGCAGTTCTCCTGAACATTACAACCATCTTCAATCACAATTTTCCCCCAGTCGCCCCGGATGGCGGCTCCAGGCCCGATGTAGACATTCTTTCCGATGATTACATTGCCGGTGACTGCTGCCTGTGGGTGGATATAGGCAGATTCATGAATAACCGGTTTATAGCCGTCAAATTCGTAGATCATAGTCTTGAGATATGAGTTAGGACCTGTCAGCATCCCGACACTGGTCGGGGTCTGACAGCGTCCGGTTTAAGATCTTGTATTGAATTTTATATACTCCAAAAGAATACCATCAAAAAAAGTGACTGACTGTATTAAACTGTGTAATCACGCTGACAGAACCACGAAAAAAGCGTGGATGCTGTTTTATACTATTAGTGCCGGTCGGCTGACGAACCCAACAATATCTCAGCGTACTCGGCGCCTTTGCGGTGAATCAATCGTTTCCTTTCGGAGTAAACGACTGAATGCCTGTAATCTCTCTGCCAAGGATTAGCCCGTGAATATCGTATGTTCCTTCGTAGGTGTTCACAGACTCCAGATTAACCATATGATGAATCACACGATACTCTCCTGTAATTCCATTTCCACCGTGCATGTCACGCGCTACACGGGCAATATCGAGCGCTTTGCCCACATTGTTTCGCTTGGCAAGGGATGTCATAGCGTGATGGTCGCGTCCTTCATCTTTTAATTTTCCAAGCCGAAGTGCCAGCAATTGCATGGATGTGATTTCCGTCAGCATATTGGCAAGTTTGGTTTGCGGAAGCTGGTTGGCTGCAATCGGGTGACCAAACTGCTTACGGTCCAATACATACTGTCGAGCTTTCTGATAGCAAAATTCAGCAGCACCAACAGCACCCCAGGCGATTCCGTAACGTGCACTGTTCAGACACATAAAAGGTCCTTTGAGTCCGCGAATATCGGGAAATACGTTCTCGTCAGGAACAAATACATCTTCAAATACCATTTCACCGGTTGAGGAAGCCCGAAGACTCATTTTATGTTTGGTGGCCGGGCAGGAGTATCCATCCATGCCTTTTTCAACGATAAAACCACGGATAACCGGTTTGTCATCTTTATGCTCTTTGGCTTTTGCCCAAACAATTCCAACATCAGAAATAGGGGAGTTGGTAATCCACATTTTAGCACCGTTCAGAATCCAGCCGCCATCTGTTTTTACAGCGGTAGTTACCATCGATCCGGGATCGGAACCGTGATCCGGCTCCGTCAATCCAAAACAACCGATGATTTCGCCGGAAGCAAGTCTTGGCAGGAAACGCTCTTTCTGTTCTTCGGTTCCAAACTGGGAGATGGGATACATCACCAGTGAAGATTGAACAGACATAAAAGATCGGTAACCGGAATCGACGCGCTCTACTTCGCGGGCAACCAAACCGTATGCTGTTTGACTTGCACCTACTCCGCCATATTTGGGATCAGTAGTTGCTCCAAGAAGCCCAAGGTCTCCCATCTCTTTGGCAATATCCATGTCGAAAATCTCTTCCTGATTTCCCTTGAGAGCTCTTGGTTCGAGCTTAGTCTGTGCATATTCACGAGCAGTCTCCATGATCATTTTGTCATCTTCATTCAACTCAGATTCGAAGAGATACGCGTCGTCAATATTAAACTGTGAATTTCCCATGTTGGTAGATGATTAAAAGTCGGATTTTGTTTGATAATTACTTTGCAATGTAATGAATTCAGTTTGGCAAATCATTCTCGTACGTAACTTTTTGGAATAAATTATCCGAGAATAAAAGCATGATGACTTGATATAATAAAAGTCACATCTCATTCGAAATGTGACTTCTACTTGAATCAATTTGCTGACCTTCGATTAACTGTTATAGCCAAGCTCATTTTTAATTTCACGGGCCAGGATTAACCGTTGAATTTCAGAGGTTCCTTCTCCGATGGTCATCAGTTTCGAGTCACGCAAAAATCTCTCAACGTGGTACTCTTTGGTGTAGCCGTAGCCGCCATGAATTTGAATCGCATCCAGCGAAGCTCGTTCTGAAAGCTCAGATGCGTAAAGTTTTGCCATTGATGCTTCTTTGGTGTAAGGACGCCCTTGATCTTTCAACCAGGCAGCTCTGTGAACTAAAAGTCGCGCAGCATCAATTTCAACGGCCATGTTAACCATTTTATGCTCAATAGCCTGAAAGTCACCGATAGAACGACCAAACTGCTTTCGCTGCTTAGCATATTTCATAGACTCTTCAAGCGCACCTCGTGCAATACCGACCGAGAGTGCACCGATTCCAATTCGTCCGCCATCCAGTACCTTCATGGTATCAATAAATCCTCTTCCCAGTTCGCCAAGTAGATTCTCTTCGGGTACTCTTACATTTTCAAGAACTACTTCAGCAGTGTCGGACGAATTCATTCCCAGCTTATGCATTGGTTCACCGGGTTTTACACCGTCCATCTCTCGTTCAACGATAAAAGCACTGATGCCTTTGGTACCTTTATCCGGATCAGTTTTGGCGAGCACCACATATGTGCTGCCTACGGTAGCCTGAGTTATAAACGTTTTTGCACCGTTGATTACCCACTCATCACCCTCTTTAACAGCAACAGTTTTCATATCTGAGGAGTCACTTCCTGACCCCGGCTCGGTAAGACACCAAGCTCCCAGTTTTTCACCTTGAGCAAGAGGAGTGAGGTACTTTTTCTTCTGGGCGTCGTTTCCGGCAAGTGCAATGTGGCCGCTCCCAAGGGATGTGTGAGAAGCTACTGTTAGAGCAAGGGATGCATCCCAGCGTGCAATCTCTTCGAGGGCTAGGCAGAAACTTACGGTGTCGAATCCGGCGCCGCCATATTTTTCTTCATGGTAGATGCCGAGCAATCCCTGGTCGGCAAGCATTTTAATAATGTCGTGAGGAAATTTTTTCTTGGTATCGCGTTCAATCACTCCCGGAGCTATATGCCGATTGGCAAAATCGCGAACCGTATCGCGAATCATAGCTTGATCTTCAGTCAGATCGAAAGATAGTGAGGATGATTTTTCAAGTACGTCTAATGTCATTTTTAAATAGTTTTATTTTTTTGGTACCGCTTCCAAAAGGTAACGATTTTTTGCCTGTTTTCATTTATACCGTTTCAAATTTTTACGTGTACGAAAGGTCTATTTTATGATAAGATAGGCTATCTGTCAAAGTGCCTGAGGCTCAATTGCTAATGAATCTTAAAAGAATGGAACAATGTGATCTGAGAACTGTTAATAAGTATGAATGCAATATTAAATCAAATACTGAATCAATTATGTTTACTAAAAAATCTTCTCTTCTAATTGCACTGCTACTTTTTGTAGGAGTTGGATGTTCATCACCGGGAAGTCTGACATCTGAAGAGATTACTAATGTTGCCGGAGTAGTTATGACAGCAGACTATGATCGAGTTGCCAATGCTGAGCTGCATTTTACGGCAGATGATCTTCGTACTACCACAACGGCAGACGGAACCTTTGTACTTAATGAAGTGAGTGTAGGCACACAAACAGTTTCAATTTCTTCAGAGTCGCACGGTACTGTTGAGAAAGAAGTTGATATAGTGAACGAAGGAACCAGACTTGAAATTAAACTCGATTAACAGAATCGATTATTAGGAATTAAAAAGGCTCTCTGAATTAATTTTCGGAGAGCCTTTTTTATATAGGATTGAGGTTGGTTTAACCAAAATTCCATGTCACGCCACGGCCAATTTCAGGATCGGGAAATTCCCAGCTTACCGCTCCCTGATCACACGCATACATGCAGGTTCCACACTCAATGCAGTCTTCCACCTGAAAATGGACCTTCCCGTTTTCATCTTTGGTATAGCAGTTGGCAGGACACACATAAGTCGTGCAGTGGTGCGGACAGGTGGAGTTGCAAATATCTGTTTCAACCTTAATGTGAGGCTTAATTTCAGATTTTGACTGGTTACGATAGCTTACCAATCCAAGTCGTTCGGGTAAAGTCAGGAGTTTCATGGCTTATGATGTGTTTAGAACTTGTAGATTTATTATAAATTCGAAAATTTCTCACGTCTCACGTCTCACGTCTCACGTCTCACGTCTCACGTCTCACGTCTCACGTCTAAAGTGCTTTCGCCCCTTTTGCTCCTATCTTAACGAGATCCCAGTAAGAAGCGTGCTTTTTAACTGAATCTTTAAGCATATTGCGAGCTTTTTTCGTGGGTTCATTTTTGATACTGAAAAAATTTCGGCCGAAATCGCAGATCAGATTTGGCATTTTGTTTACCATAAACGGATCGTGTAACAGGTGAACTGCATCCTGGAAATTGTTGATATCTTTCATCACATAGCTGTCTTCCAACGCATCCTGATAGGCTTTCATAGACGCTTCACTGTAATCATCTTTCTCTTTGGCTTTTGTGATTGCTTCGGCCGCCAAAATTCCGGAACGCATGGCATAATCCATTCCCTGGATCGCTTTTCCTGCATTCATCAGCAGGTTTGCAGCTTCACCACAGACCATTAATCCGGCTTTATAAAGTTTTTCAGGCATTACCCGTTTATCACCGGAGGAAACCACGTGGGCTGAATATTCTACAACCTCACCGCCGCGAATCATATCGGCAACAGCGGGATGTTTTTTGAAATGGTTTAAAATGTCGTAAGGTGTTTGTTCCTTTTCACGCAGATCTTTTAAACCCAACACCAGCCCAATGGAGACGGTATCTTTATTGGTGTAGAGAAATCCACCGCCTTCAACACCGTTGGTGGCGTGACCTACAAATTCGTTACTCATCCCACTTCGGCCATTTAACTGAAAACGGTTCTCGAGCACATCCTGATCAAACCGGATAATCTCTTTCACTCCGGTTAGCATGTGATCGGCCGGGACATATTTGTCCTGAAGACCAACCTGACGGGTAAGCAAATTGTTAACACCCTCAGCCAGGATTACCGAATCTGCATAGAACTTATCTTCACCGGTTCGGATTCCAACAACTTTTCCATCTTCTTCCAGTACTTCCTCAACCAGAATGTTGGGCGCTACGAAAGAGTCCATGGCGTAATCACTTTCAGCAATAGCTTCTTCCACTTTTCCGGCCAGCCATTTGTCGAATTTTGAACGAAGTACAACCACCCCTGTATAGGGTGCTTCATTAAAGTGAGAGGATTTGAAATCTACGGAGAATGAAGACTGTTCATCCATAAAGGTAAGTCTGCGATGGTTGATAAAACGATCCCAGCCGCCATCTTCCTCTTCCCAGTAGTTGGGAACCAGTTTATTTAGGTCACTGCCCCATAAAACTCCGCCGGATACATTTTTAGATCCTGGAAATTCGCCCTTTTCAATAAGGAGGAATTTCATGTTGTTTTTGGCGAGTGTCATGGCAGCGGCAAGCCCGGCCACACCGGCACCTACGATGATACAGTCAAATTTTTCGTCCATAGTGATTTAGTCTTGAGTCATGAGGTTGGAGTCTTGAGTTCACATGAGTCAAGACTCATTTCTCATATCTAATTTTCTTTGATTTTCTTGAGCTCTTCGATAAAAGGTGGCAGTATTTTGTAGAGATCACCAACCAAGCCGTAGTCTGCGATATCGAAGATAGGCGCGTCAGGGTCTTTATTAATGGCTACAATCACTTTACTGTTTGCCATTCCGGCTACGTGCTGAATGGCTCCTGAGATTGCTACTCCAATGTAAAGCTGAGGAGACACGACTTTTCCTGTCTGCCCAATCTGAAGACTGGGGTCGTAATCACCGGCTTCTGTGAGCGCCCGAGATGCGCCAATACCGGCATTCAGAACGGAAGCAAGCTCAGAAATCATATTTCGTCCTTCCTCGTCTTTCACACCCCGGCCTGCAGCTACAACAACTTCCGCTTCGGAGAGATCAACGCGATCAGAAGATGAGCTGATAATCTCTTTCAGGGTAACGCGGAGTTCATCATCGTTGAAACTGAAATCAATAGCTTCTATGGAGGCGTCACTCGATTTTTCCACAACATCGTAGGAACCGGAGCGAACAGATATGATGACAGGAGAACCAGTTGCTTCAACAGCTGATATAATTTTGGATGCCATCACCGGACGTTTTCCCTTTACTCCGTTCTCGGTCAGTTCAAATTCTGACATATCACTCAGAGCTGCAGCTTCTTTATTAGCGGCAAGCGCACCCAGTACATCTTTGGAACTTTCCGTCGATGGGAAAGCAACCAACTGTGGCTGAATGTGATCTAAAGCAGAAGAGAGTGCTTTAAGTACAGGAGTGTTCAGGTGATTTTTAAAAATCGGATTTTCTATCGTGTAAATGGTATCCGGTCCGTAGGCTTTAAGCTTTTCCGCAATCTCTGATGCATTCGCATCAATTACCAAAGCAGCAGATTTTAAACCGTTGTCAGCGGCCAGTTCGTTACATCTTGATAGAACTTCAAGAGAAGATCGTTTTATTTTACCGTCGTTTACAGAGATGACTGTTAATAGAGTACTCATGAATCAATTTCGTTTTATTTTAAATGACATTTTCTTCAGAATCGAGCAGCTGGGCAACCTCACGGGCTATTTCGTCAGGTTCGCCTTCATACTTTTTACCGGCTTCGCGTTCCGGTTTTTCTTCAAAACCAACCACTTTGGTTTTTACTTCATCGGATGAGATATCGGCTCCAAGATCGTCCAGTGAAATGGTATCAACCGGTTTTCTCTTAGACTGCATAATACCTTTTAGGCTTGGGATTCGAGGATCATTCATGTCATTCGAGCAGGTAACCAATCCCGGGGAAGGAACTTCGATGATTTCCTGGCCAACATCACCCTGACGTTTTACCGTAAGTGTTCCGTCACTATATTCCAGACCAACGGCATTTGTGGCGTAGGGTAAATCCAGCAATTCAGCCATCATTGATCCGGCAAGACCGGAATCCGTATCCTGACTCTGTTTTCCGCATGAGATAAAATCATACTCTTTGTCGGAAAAGAATTTTGCTAAAATTTTAGCATAGGCTGAGGAATCAAAATCTTCGTCTCCGTTCGTTACAATATGAGTTCCTTTGTGTGCGCCCATGGCCAAAGCTTTTCGCAGGGTTTCTTTTGCTTTTTCAGGGCCGGCCAGAACGACTTCAACTTCTCCACCGTGTTGCTCGGTTAAAACAAGTGCTTCTTCTACTGCTGAGGCGTCGTATGCGTTCAATACATTGCGATCTGCGTCTTGAATTAGTTGTCCGTCTTTTATTTGCAAGGGAGCGTATACATCGGGTACTTGCTTAATACAAACGTAGAATTTCATGCTTGATGGTTTATTTTTTGGTTAGCTTATGAAACCGCTTTTTTAGCGTTTTTTAAATATACAAAACGTGAATAAAAAAACTGCATTCGATTCCCGACATGAAGCTCTAAAAATTCCGGCTTGTATGATCTTCCCGGCTTACCTATCATCCAACAGGTTAGAAGGATTGCTATGGCTAAAAAACATCTTTTCATCACTTTTATTCTTATCGCTTTCTATGGATGCGATGTGTTCAATATCGACGAGAATGCAGCTGTTTATCCTTCGAAGCTTGCCAAATTGGAGATGGAAGAGCTGATTGAGTTGAATGAAAAATTTCGAACTCAAAACGATAACATATGCTCTACATTAAATGAGTATGGTTTAACCGGGTATAGCACTGTTCTGTTTGATGAAGGTTCGGGCCCTTGCTTAGATCAAGAGCCGGTCCGAATTGAACTCACTGAACCTGATACATTACTTCCGATCGTTAAAGAGGCGTTGATTTCAAACAGTGAGTTCACAGGAGTTTCAAGAACGGAAGATTTGGTTCTCCTGGAAATGGAACCGCTCTATGGGTGTATTGATTGCGAAGATCCAAACCCGGACAGCAGGATAATTGAGTGGAAATTTGTATTCGATAATCAAAGAATAAACGGGCTTGAAGTGTACAACTCATCCATTACCGTTTTTATGGATGCGAATGGGGTAAATCGTATTTGGGGAAACTGGTTTGAACAACCCATTATTCCGGCTCGAGCCAATTTTCTTCCGGAAGAGATTGCAGATCATTTAGAAGGCCAAACGTTGGAGTGGACTGAAAATGAAGTCGAGTACCGGCAAACAATCACTGCTGATGAATTGAAATTACCTGAGGAAAAAACCGTAGTACCGTTCGAGAATAAAGAAAATAACGAACTGGAATTAAGGATCGCCTGGAAATTAGAAGTTCCAAATGAGAATATACCTTTTGGTGGGTGGGTGATCATTGCAGATATCATTGAAGGGAGAATTTTAGAGGTTGATAAGGTAATGCAAAACAATGACTTTGACCCTTATTCAGTAGAAATCTGAAATATTTTGTAACAAAACGGTAACTCGTACTTCTTGTTAATGTAAACATGTGTTCAATATAAATGCTTAAGGAGTAGGAGTTCTTTTGAAGCGAGTTCTCATAGTAGAAGATGATCTTATTATTTCCCTTACAACCGAAAAAATGGTTGAAAAACTGGGTTGCCAGGTTGTGGGCTGTGTCACAACCGGGGAAGATGCTATTAAAGCGGCTGAAGAGAACAAGCCTGATATAATTTTGATGGATATCCGATTAAACGGATCAATGGATGGAATTGAAGCCACCAAAGAGATATTAGCAAACCTGGACAGTACCCGTGTGATCTACGTTACCGGGAACACGGATAACGCATATAAAGAGAGAGCTGAAAAAACCGGTTACGACGCTTATCTGATCAAACCGCTAAGAATGGAAGATCTGAAGTCGATTATTTGATTGTTCGATTTATGATTCAAGATGCGTTATATTCTTCAACTGTTTTTGGAGGATTAATCAGCGGACTATTTTGGCATTAAAAAATAACCAGTCACTCATATTCAGAGTTCTTATTTCGGTCGTCGCAGTTGCAACGGGTGTGAGCTGGATGCACGATGCCGCCATTGAGGAGAGGATTATAACGCTTAGATATCTAATGCTGGGTGCGGCCGGGTTCATCTCCTTTGTAACACCATACCTTTTATTTCCCGATTCAAAATCAAAGCTTGTCCAGCTCGGTAACATTTCTGGAAGGAAACTTATCTCTTACCTATTTAATCGAACCTTCAGCTACTACCTATACGTTTACCTGTTTATACTTGCAACACTATTTGCCGACTCCGGTACAACGAGTTCCGATCTAATTGTAAAAGCATCTTATTCAGTTTATGCCCTGCTTTATATCTCGGGTTTACACTCTTTAGCGCTCTATATGTATTTAAAAGTAGGGCCACAATCTCAATTTTGGCAGGAGAGTGAAAAAGGAAGAGATCTTCGATTCAAGCTGGCAAACTATTTTAAGTATCCAATGGACCCGGGTGCTATCCCGAGCTTGGTAAATACGGTGATACTGGCTCTTTTTGGAATGCTAATCATCATCATTGGCACAATAGCCGGAAACTCATTTGGGTTTGCAGCAGAGGTTGCTCTCGCGTTGATTGTTTTTCTGATTGGTGGAGCGATTTATTTTGCAGGAAACAGGTTGCCAGAAAGAAAATACTATCACACCAACAGTTTTTTCAGTGAATTTTTTGGGTCAACGGAAGGCGAAGATACCATTACAGCAAGGCGGAAAGTGGAACAGCTTTGGTGGGTACCATCACCAATCAGAGCAAATGTTTGGCAGTATCTTCAGCAGATTGATCGTAAAATACCTGCCGGCAGAGCAGTAGCTTCAGGTCATGTTTTGGTTTGGTTGGTAGCTTACCAAAAACCGGATATCAATTTTATGATAGGGGTTTGGACTCTGTTCGCAGTTACTCATCATCTATTTATTCTGCTCACGATGCAACGAAATTTCTCACCTCACTGGATGCTGAGATGGCTTTCACCAATAAAAAGCTGGGTATTTAGCTGGTTTTGGATGCAGGTCAGATGGTTGCTGCCGCTTGTAATCAGTATGAATGCGCAGCTATTTATTTTTGGCGTTCCGCGGGGTTCAGACCAACTATTTATTATTGCGGTGTATCTGACATCCGCATTAGCAGTGGCTTTTGTGGGTGGTTTCAGACTAAAAAAATCGATTTTATAGAATGATTGAAATCAATAATCTTACAAAACAGTACAAGTCAGGACATCCAATCTTTGCAGGTTTTACCAAAAGCGTAAAGCAAGGAACAGCAGTTGGGGTTGTTGGACCAAATGGCTCAGGGAAAACCACGTTTCTCAGAATTTTATCGGTAAACTCATTTCCCACAGAAGGAACCGTCAAGTACAAAAACATCGATATCCATAAACAGCCGGCTCAATATTTGAAACATGTTGGGCTGGTTCATGATGAGGAGACTCTGCCCGATCATCTGACCGCTTCAGAACTGTTGGAGTGGGTATTGAGGAACAGAAATCTTTGGGACGAGTCGTCAGGGAAAAAAATTGAAGATATGTTCAATCAACTCTCTTTGGATGCGCGGAATGAGCAGATTGGAACCTTTTCGACGGGAATGAAAAAGAAAACTCAAATCGCTGCTGCCCTGATATCCATTCCTGAATTACTTATTATGGATGAACCGCTGAGGGGATTGGACAAAGAGACGAGGGTAGTGGTGATGGATTTACTTAAAGATGTAAAGTCTAAAAATACCACTATTTTTATGTCGTCACATTATGTGAGTGATGAAAATGAACTCTTTGATGAAATGATTCAATTTCCTCTGTAGTTTACCTTCACTTAGATAGTGATAAACAAAACTGCTAATTATACTACAATTCTAAATTCATGGCTGAGATAACACTACCTGAAGTTGAACTCAATATTTACGGTCCCAAAGATCCGGTTGAAGTTCCCGTTGTTGAGAATTACATCATCACCAAAGAATCGAGCCCGAATTTTGTGAGACACATAACATTTGACGTGTCCGGAACTGAATTGGAAGGAAGGGTGAAAGTTGGACAGTCTATTGGAATCTTGCCTCCGGGAGAAAATGAGAAAGGCCGGCCACATAAATTACGGCTCTACTCAGTTTCCTCTCCAAATAACGGGGAAAATGGGAAACAAAATTTAGTTTCTACTACGGTAAAGAGAACCATAGAAGAGTTTGAGGATAAACTTTACATAGGGGTGGCTTCCAACTATCTGGCTGATTTGAAGCCCGGTGACACGGTGAAAGTTACGGGTCCAAGCGGAAAGAGGTTCCTACTTCCCGAAAACGAAAAAGATTTCAACTATCTGTTTTTTGCTACTGGCACCGGTATTGCGCCATTTCGTGGAATGATCATGGAGCTTTTCGCGAAAGGAGATTACCAGAATGATTGTTCACTCATTTTCGGCTGTCCCTACAGGACGGATTTGCTTTACTCCGACTATTTTGAAAAAATGGCCCAGGAGCATAGCAACTTTCATTACTTAAAAAGTATCTCACGAGAAAGCCGTCGAAAAGACGGTTCCAAGCACTATGTGCAAACCAAAATAGAAGATGAAGAAGAGTTACTTCTGCCAATTCTGAAAAAGAAAAATACCTTAATCTATATCTGTGGTCTGAAAGGTATGGAAGCCGGTATTTATAAAGAACTGCTTCGGCTTGGGCTTGATGAATATCTTGAAATTCGAAAAAATCTACCCGATGATCTTAACGACATTCCCCGTAGTGATATCAAAAAATTTATGAAACCATCTGACCGTACGTTCGAAGAGGTGTACTAAAGAAGGGGTGAAATCCTGATTTTGAGTAGAACAGATTTGTTTCAGTTTTGCAAAGGGGAATTGATCTTTTTAAGAGAAACAAATTTGTAGGGTTTTATTGTACCACCATACTTTTCGGTGTATACCTGCGTGAAAACAGCTCCGAGCAGAATGGTTTGAATATTATAGTAAACCCAAATGATAAAAATCACAAGTGAACCGGCTGCTCGATAAGTTGCTTCAATTCCGGTTGCCGAGAAAAAGACACCTATCAGAAGCTTACCAATCAGAAAAAGAATTGTGGTTACAAATGCACCGACCAATACGTCAGTCCATCTGGCGTGAACATCAGGAAGTATTTTAAAAATCAGTGTAAAAAAAGTGATGGCAAAGATAAGTGTGACCAACTGAGCAATAAGCCCATAAATATTTAGCTGAAGATTTGGAAAAAGCCCGCTGAAGTATGTAGAACCAACAGCCAGTACAAATTCAGCCGCCAATGAGGTAAGCAGCAAAAGGCTAAACAGGATAATCATCCCAAACGCCAACAACCGGCTTAACAGATAGTGCCAAACGGAATTGATTGTTATATCCGCAACATTCCAGATTTTATTCAGTGTGATTTTAAGCTGACTGATTACCGTTGTTGCCCCAAATATTACCGTTCCGGCTGCTATAATAGTTGTTACAAGTCCAGTCTGATCTCGACCGCGGCCTGATATGTACTCAATTAAATTAGCCAAAACAGCTTCATCAAGATACTCGCCAAGATATTCAGAGGCCTGTTGTGCTACAATCTCTTCACTCAAAAAAATACCTCCTAAAAATACAATCAGTATAAAAAGCGGAGTAATTGAAAAGATCGTGTAAAAGGCGATAGCTGCCCCATGTACCATTATTTCGTCATCGACCGCTTTTTGGACTGTAGCTCCGATGACTTCTTTTATCTCAAGCGCAATTTCTTTGAGTTTTTTAATTAATGGCATTCAATACAGTGTCTAACTCTTCAATAGTATTATAAAAGTGGGGTGCAATTCTCAATTTTCCCTCGCGGGATGAAATCGTAATATTTTTCTTTTTAAGGCTTTCTACAAACGCATCCGTATCAGTTATATCTGCAGTAGTAAATGTAACAATTCCAGCTCTATCTTCCCGCTCTTTAGGTGTGATCAGTTGAGTGTTTTTTTGATCAGATAACTTTGTAGTCAGATAATCAGTAAGCTGTAATATGTTTTCTGTAATTCTATTCGGGCCAATATCATTGAGGGTTTTCAGGGAAGCGTTCATACCGGCAAACCCGATCATATTTGGCGTTCCAATCTCTAAGTGTTGTGAAATAGGCAGCCATTCTTGCTCAAAGTTTGATAGTTCCCAAGGCTCTTGAACCGATAGCCAACCCGTTTTATACGGTTTTAACTGCTTACTTAATTTTTGTGATAGATAGAGAAATCCTGTACCCATAGGACTCATCAGCCATTTGTGTCCTCCGGTTGCAAGTGCATCTATATTGCAGGCTTGAACGTCGATGGTACCGGCGCCCAAATATTGGATAGCGTCTACAACAAACAGGATGTCATGTTTTTTACAGATGGCTCCGATAGCTTCCAGATCTGCTTTAAATCCTGTCAGGTATTGAGCAGCACTTATTGAAAATAATCGGGTGTTGGTTGAAATGGCAGACTCCACCATGTCCGGAGTTACTCTATTATTCACCGGTTCGATATACCGTACGTTTACACCAAATCTGTCCAGAATTCTGTATGGCTGAACATTGGTTGGGAATTCCATGCGGTTCAGTAATATTTCATCACCCTCATTCCAGTCAAGCCCTTCAGCAACAGCTGTAATTCCTTCAGAAGTATTGGACATAAAAGTGACCTGATCGGAGCTTTCTGCATTTACAAAACCGGATAATAAATCACGGGTTTCCTGAACGATTGACATTCCCATTTCTATGTTGTCAATTTTACCTGTATGTCTGTCCGATATAAATTCATCAATTGCCTTCTTTACAGAACGGGAAATTGGACTGATTGCAGCATGGTTCAAATAGATATGTCCGGTTTCAGTATGAGGGAAATTCTCACGAATTTCGCTTAGTTCTGACTTTGAAAAAACAGATTCTCCGATCATTGTTATTTAGACTTGGAAGGTTCAATTTGAGTCACTCCGGCACTTACGGCAAATTTCATAGCATTGGCCGGATCAATTTTTAAAATTTGTACTCGGTTCGGGTCAACCAGAAAAAGGTTACCGGAAAAGTTGTAGGAGTGAGGACAGTATACGGCAACTCTGTTTTCAATATTAAGAATGCTTAAATCTCGCTCGGTAATAAATCCGATTCGATCCAAACCATCGGCGAAAGTAACAATTACCGGTTTATTAAACTTCTTTTTATCCCCTAAAAAAGCTTCTGAGAAATCTTTAAAGGCTGTGTAGATAATTTTGATAAAAGGGATCCGGGATAAAATAGATTCAAAATAGTTGACCAGGGGGCGGGTTAATGCCATTGAAATAATAAATCCCAGGAGAGCAATGAAAATAAATGAAGTAATTAAACCCAGCCCAGGAATATGAACCGGCAGCCATCCAAATAGAATAGGATTAACGGCTGAATCCAGCCAGTCAACGAGAAATACAATAACAAAGATTGTAGCATAGAGAGGGAAGATGAAAAGTAACCCTCGTAAAAAGTAGTTTAAAACGGTTTTCATAAGTCGCAATCAGTTAAATGATAGTTCAATATAAAGAAGAGTTTGGCTAATGAGAACGAAATCCGAAGATTGAAATGAGGTTAAGTTTAAATTTTGCTATTTTATAAAGCTTATTAGGAAAACATTTTTATTAAATATTTTTTGGATTTATGTCATTAAAAACGGCTGCTCAAATTCGCCAGGATTTTTTGGATTTCTTTAAAGATAAAGGACACCTTATTGTAGACAGTGCCCCTGTTGTACCAAAAAACGATCCCTCTCTGTTATTCACAAATGCTGGGATGAATCAGTTTAAACCGATTTTTTTGGGGGAGCAGGAAGGTTTAAAAGATGATGGTAAAATCTGGAACCGGGCAGCTGATACACAGCGCTGTATTCGTGTGAGCGGTAAGCATAATGATCTTGAAGAAGTAGGACACGATACCTATCACCATACTCTGTTTGAGATGCTCGGTAACTGGTCATTTGGCGACTATTTTAAAGAGCAGGCCATCGAATGGGCATGGGAGCTTTTGGTAGACGAATGGGGGTTAAATCCGGATCGCTTATATGCTACAGTTTTTCAGGGAGACGAATCTGATGGTCTGCCGGCCGATGACGAATCAGCGAAGCTTTGGGTTGAAAAGACCTCTATCTCTCCTGATCACGTGCTTAAGTTTGATAAAAAGGACAATTTCTGGGAAATGGGTGAAACCGGACCGTGCGGGCCTTGTTCTGAAGTTCATGTTGACCTGCGGTCGGACGAAGAGAGAGAGAAGAAGCCCGGCGCCGAACTGGTAAATATGGATGATCCCCGAGTGATGGAGATCTGGAACCTGGTATTTATTCAGTTCAACCGGCAGCAAGATGGTTCTTTAAAAAAACTACCGGCACAGCATGTGGATACGGGAATGGGTTTTGAACGTATATGTGCTGTACTTCAGCAAAAAACATCCAATTACGATACCGACGTTTTTCAGCCTATCATTCAGAAGATTGCTGATATGGCAGGTAAAACGTACGGAGACGATGAGGATACCGATATCGCAATGCGGGTAATTTCTGATCATATCCGGGCAGTCAGTTTTTCTATCATGGATGGGGCTTCGCCATCAAATGAGGGCCGTGGATATGTGATTCGTCGAATACTCAGAAGAGCAATCCGCTACGGCTGGGACCGGTTGGATTTCAAAAAACCGTTTATGAGTAAACTTGTTCCTGTTTTAGCTGAACAGTTCTCAGACGTTTTCCCCGAACTGGATGGGCAGGTTGAGTACATTCAGAATGTAATCTTAGCTGAAGAGAAGAGTTTTCTCAATACACTTGGTCAGGGAATTGAACTGTTTAATTCTATGATTGAAGGAGAGGAGAAATTATCGGGTGATGACGCATTTAAACTGCACGACACATACGGTTTCCCGATCGATTTGACGGAATTGATGGCGCGCGAAAAAGGTGTTGAAGTGGATACCGGACGTTTTGATGAGCTGATGAAAGAACAGAAAGAGCGGGCACGTGCAGCCGGGAAGTTTACCTCTTCCCAAAAGAGCGACCTGAAATGGGATGTAATGAAAGATGGGCAGTCGGAGTTTGTGGGTTATGACGAAGTGAGTGTAGAGACGACGATTCTTGCAACGGCTGAGAATGAAGAGAGTAAAATTGTACTGCTTGAAAAGACACCATTTTATGCGGAATCCGGAGGACAAGTGGCTGATATCGGTGTTATTAAAAATGGAGATGAGATCATTAAGGTGAAGGATGTTCAAAAGTCAGACGACGGACACCTGCACTATGTGGATCGACTTCCATCTAATCCCACCGGAAACTGGATTGCTGAAATCGACGTGAACCGCCGGCGGGAAATAGAAAAACATCACTCCGTAACCCACATTATGCATGCCGCTCTTAGGGATGTTCTGGGAGAACATGTAGCTCAGAAAGGTTCGTTGGTAGCCCCAGACAGACTCAGGTTTGATTTCTCTCACTTTGAGTCTGTAAAACAGGATGAGCTGGATCGGATTGAGCAACAGGTCAATGAAAAGATTCAAGAAAATATTCCACTTCTCGAAGAACGAAATGTCCCAATTGACGAAGCACGTGAGAGAGGGGCAATGATGCTCTTTGGCGAGAAGTATGGTGACCATGTTCGCGTGATCACGTTCGACCCAAACTATTCTGTAGAGCTATGCGGCGGTACGCACGTTGACGCTACCGGTAAAATCGGTTACTTCCGTTTTACGGATGAATCATCGGCTGCGGCAGGTATCAGAAGGGTAGAAGCTGTTGCAGGCAAGAAAGCCGATAAACTTCTGAGATCGGAAAAAGAGCAGCTTCAAAAAGCGCGTGAGCTCATCGGTTCTCAAAAAGAACTTGTAACCGGTATTCAATCTTTGATTGAGAAAAACAGGGTGCTGGAAAAAGAACTTGAAAAACTGCTTCAGAGTCAGGCAGGGGATTCTCTCGATCAGATCCTTGAAAACGGAAAAGATCTTTCCGGTGTTAAACTGTACACAGGTAAGGTAGCCGGAGCCGACATGGATACATTAAAGCAGCTTGGATATGATGCCCTGGAGAAGACGAAAAAAGAAAGTGTTGTTATCCTGGCATCAGAAGATGAAGAACAGGGAAAAGTCTACATTATGGCTGCAGTAACGGAAGATCTGATCCAAAAGGGTATAAAAGCCGGAAACATGGTTTCACAGTTGGGCAGAATTGTTGGCGGTGGCGGAGGCGGACAACCCAATCTTGCAACTGCCGGTGGCCGGTTCCCAGAAAAAATTGACGAGGCATTTAGTAAAGCTGAGGAGTTAATACGGGCAGAGATCTGATTTTAAATCAGGGCATCTGTAAACTTCTTAAATAATGGGTATATTTAACACAAATCAGAAATTGTTTAAAGATTAACTGTAAGTATGGCAAAGAAGAAAGAAACAGAAGCTATTTTTACTCCCATTGGGATTGATAGTGGTAATAACGGCCAAATTGAAAAATCAGTAGAACTGCCTGATCCAACGGATAAATCACACAAAGATTTGGGTCTTTCGGATGATGATGTTGTCCATATGTTTGAGCAGATGTTTTTGCAACGCAGATTTGAGGAGCGTGCAATGCAGCAGTATCAAAAAGGTAAATTTGGTGGATTTCTTCACCTTTACATTGGTCAGGAAGCTGTATCAACGGGAACAGTAAACGCTCTGAACGATGATGATGATATCATCACTGCGTATCGTGACCATGGCTGGGGCTTGCTGAGAGGAGTCTCTGCAAAATCCGGTATGTCTGAGCTTTTTGGGAAAGCCACGGGCTGTTCCAAAGGGAAAGGCGGATCCATGCACTTTGCAAATGTTGAAGAGCATTTTTGGGGTGGTTACGGTATTGTAGGCGGTCATATCCCAATTGGAGGCGGTATAGCGTTTGCCAATAAGTATCAGGAAAACGATCGGGTTACGGCAACTTTTTTTGGTGATGGGGCGGTCGATCAGGGAGCACTTCACGAAACCCTGAATATGAGTCAGCTTTGGAAATTACCGTGTATCTATGTTGTTGAGAATAACGGATACTCCATGGGTACGGCTGCGCGGCGCCATACAGTGAATGAAATTCACGAACGTGCGAAAGGATACGGAATGAAAAGTGCTGTATTTAACGGTATGGATGCACTTACGGTTTACGAAAACATGAAGAAAATTGCCGATGAAGTTCGCGAAGACAGCATGCCGTGGTTTGTTGAAATTCGAACCTACCGGTATCGCGGTCACTCCATGTCTGATCCTCAGAAATACAGAACCAAGGAGGAGCTTAAAAAGTATCAGGAGATAGATCCTGTAGAACGTATGAAAACGTACTTGATTGACGAAAAAGTAGTAAAGAAAAAAGACCTGGAAGAAATCGAGCAGCGCATTGAAGATGAGATTCTGGAAGCAATAGAATTTGCTGACAATGCCGACTTCCCGGAAGATGAAGCTCTCTACGAGGATATGTTTGCAGACACACCTCACTTTCATGACAGAAAGTAATCGACTCAAAAAGAAATATTAAAGACAACGATTTATAATAATGGCTGAATTACAATTTAGAGAAGCAATTCGCGACGCAATGGACGAAGAAATGGCTCGCGACGAAAAAGTCTTTTTGATGGGCGAAGAAGTTTCCGAGTACAACGGTGCTTACAAGGTATCGGAAGGACTGCTGGATAAGTATGGTTTTAAAAGGGTAATTGATACACCTATTTCTGAACTGGGCTTTGCCGGAATTGGGGTCGGTGCTGCGATGAACGGTTTACGCCCAATCGTGGAATTTATGACCTTCAACTTTGCGGTGTTGGCAGCAGATCAAATTATCAATCACGCTTCCAAAGCGAGATATATGCTGGGCGGTCAGCTGAATACGCCGATTGTATTCCGCGGACCCAATGCCTCAGCCGGACAGCTTGGGGCAACACACTCCGTAGCCTACGACTCGATGTATGCTCAATTCCCGGGATTGTCCGTGATCTATCCGTCTGAACCGGATGACGCGAAAGGATTATTGAAATCAGCGATACGAAACGACGATGCCGTTCTGTTTATGGAATCTGAGCAGATGTACGGAATGAAAGGCGAAGTATCTGACGAAGAAGACTACATCATCCCCATTGGAAAAGGTAAAATTAAGCGTGAAGGGGACGACGTTACGGTCGTTGCAACCGGTAAAATGTATCATATCGCAAAACAAGCGGCGAATCAGCTTGCAAAAGACGGTGTGGAAATGGAAATTATTGATCCGAGAACGATCAAGCCTTTAGACATTGAATTGATTGTTGAATCGGTGAAAAAAACAAACCGCTGTGTTATTGTGGACGAATCTCATCCGTTTGGTGGATTGGCTTCTGAAGTTGGATTTTTAATTCAACGTGAAGCATTCGACTACCTGGATGCACCCGTCCGAAGAGTTACATTACCGGATGTTAACGCTCCGTTCTCCAAGCCGCTTTTTGATCTCTGGTTGCCGGATGCTAAAAATGTAATTGATGCTGTGAATGCAGTAACATACAGAAATTAGAGGTTCACTCAGCAGTGGCTTTGGATCCACTCAGCAGGATGATTTAAAAAAATAAAACAGAATTAAGTAACAGGATTATGGCTATAAAAATTGAGATGCCGAAGTTAAGTGACACAATGGAAGAGGGTGTCATTGCCAAATGGAACATCAGTGAAGGGGACAAAATTGAAGCCGGTGATGTAATCGCAGAAGTTGAGACAGATAAAGCTACGATGGAAGTTGAAGCTTTTGATCCGGGCACAGTTCTCAAAATTTTAGTTGATGAAGGTGATGCTGTTCCTTTGGGTGGAATAATGGCTATTGTCGGTGATGAAGGAGAAGATATTAGTGAATTACTGAAGGAGGCCGAGAGCACGAATGGTGAGTCTTCTTCTGAAGAAAAATCTGAGAAGGGGAGCTCCGAAAAAGAGAAGAAAAAGGAGTCATCCGATAAAAAAGATTTTGATCCTATTCTGGAAGGTGTCGATTCCGGCAACGGTAAAGAGAAGGTTACTGATCAAGCGGATGATGATGGCAGAATAAAGGCATCGCCGTTAGCGAGAAAAATGGCTGAGGATAAAGGAATTAAACTTTCTTCCGTAGATGGTTCAGGCCCTGAAGGCAGAATTATCAAACGCGATATTGAAAATTATAAGCCTGTAGAGGCGAAGAAGGAGAGTGCGGTACAAGTTCCTTCATTTGCTTCGGAAGAGGACGAAGAGATAAAAATTTCTCAAATGCGCAAAGCTATCGCACGTCGTCTCAGTGAGAGTAAGTTCAATAATCCGCATTTCTATGAAACGATCGATATCGACATGGAGAGAGCTATGGATGCACGGGCTGCTTTAAATGAAATCAGTGATGTGAAGATCAGCTTTAACGATATTGTAGTGAAGGCAAGTGCTATGGCTCTCAGGAAACATCCTGAAATTAACTCATCCTGGTTGGGTGACACCATTCGAAAGCATGGCGATGTAAACGTTGCCGTGGCCGTAGCAATTGATGAAGGGTTGATGACTCCGGTTTTAAATCATACCGATAAGAAGACATTGCAGCAAATCTCAACAGAGACCAGGGAGCTTGCCGGTTTGGCACGCGATCGCAAACTGCAGCCGGAACAGATGGAAGGAAGTACGTTTACCATTAGTAATCTTGGTATGTTCGGTATCGAAGAGTTTACAGCGATCATCAATCCTCCAAATGCATGTATTCTTGCTGTTGGTGCCATTCGTGATGTGCCTGTAGTTAAGAACGGTGAAGTAGTGCCCGGCAAGAGAATGAAAGTAACGCTGTCGAGCGATCACAGAATTGTTGATGGAGCAAAAGCTGCACAATTTCTTAATACATTAAGAGCAATGATTGAAAATCCACTGGCTATGATGCTTTAAACGCATAGATCATCTCTTTTCTTCAAAGCCGATTGATGTAATTCAATCGGCTTTTTTTATGCGATATGGTTTTACTGGCCGGTTAAGTCATTCGCCTCTAAGTTAAAGTATGACTAAGGCTGCAAGAAAGTATTTATGCTGGTTGGGACGTGTAAGCTATCAAAGACACCTTAATCAATTACAGAATAAGAGCCGATTAAAGTAGGACAAGAAGCAGCCCGTATAGAATTCTGTCACTAAAACTTCTCTTTGCCGACACCTTTCATTTCTAACTTAGAGAGAAAATATCCTCTATTGATATTGGTGGCAACGATTTATTAGAACGGAAAAAGTCTAATAAATGTAAAAATCGCTGTTTGTGTAATCCATGAATAGATTTCTTCCCTGCAAAGTTCAGGCGTAATAAATTAGAGTTTCCTAATATTAATATATTCTAATATATTGTGTTAGAGACATCATGCTTTACGGAGATTATCATGAGGAAAAGAATAAAAATAGTAATACTCGTTCTGGCTGCCATCGCATTTACAGCTGCTGAAGCCATAGCACAAAATATATCAAGTGCCACGATGCAGGTCAGGGTTGAAGTAATCAGTGGCACTCAAGTTTCTGAAAATCAAGTAGCGGATGCTTTTCAAGTGAGTGAAGAAGAGACCGTTTATGGAAACTTTGCAATGAATCTTCCGGATGGCGTTGATTTTATTACCGAAGCCAATGAATCTGTTTTAATGAGTAACGGGGCCGATCAGTGGAAAATGAGAGCTGAAATGAAAATAGATCGAGACGAAGATGGAACAGTTAGCGTGAAATTTATTACCCGAAACAACAAAACAGAGAACATCAAGGGAGCCATTTATCGTGGTAAGCAGATAGCCACGATTCAATATCTGTAGTTATAGCTGATATACGATAAACAGGTCTGTCAGTCCAGAATAAAAATCTCAAGAGGCTGCAGGCCTGTTTTATTTTGAACCTCTTCGAATGTTTCTATAAATCTTGCCCAGGATCTGTATTCACTTTGGTCAAACAATCGAATAGAGTTTTGGTCTGTCTCAATGGATAGGCGCCGACCTGTGGACCTGAAATACTCTGTACTCTTTTCAGAGAATTCAACGTTACCGGATATTTCTCCCAAGTAAATTCTAAACATCAGGTTCAAGGGGTGGGAGGTTTCCGGATCGACCTGGATACCCTCCTCGTCAATGAAACCAGCTTCGAGTAGCTGTTGCTGTAATTGTTCTGCTAAACTGAAGTCCTCAAAGGCACCCGCAATGACGGTAAATGTCTCGTTTTCATCATCAATTACTCGAACATTTGTTTGAATGTTCAGTTCGTCTGATATTTGATTTGAGTATTGAAGAGCTTCATTTTCTGAATCAAATTGAGTAATTGGAATGATAAAACGGGCATAAGTTTCTTCAACAGAGGATTCTCTTTCGGTACATAATCCCACAATAGCGTATTGGTTAAGCGGATCCTGTTCCCTAAAAAGTAAAAGCTGAAGCAGTGCATCCGATATATTCTCGATAGGAGACGTTCTTAAACCAAATAGTTCGGTAGTTTCATTGTATATAAGGTAAATTTCTTCGTTCAATCGATTACCAATTTCTACTGAGTTTGAGTAGGCTTCCTGAATATTTGCAAAACTCCCAACCTGAATCGGATAGCTGCAAGTAAGCCGCTCTTCATCCCGTAACGGTGCGAACTCCATGGTAGGAATATCTCCAAGCGGGTCATCCTCTGGATCCTGAAACTCCACCTCTTCCAGTATTTCAATTACCTCAGGCTCATCGGATGAAAGAGTATCTGTCTCGGCGGTTGCAGGGGTTACACCTTGTTGATCCATCCGGTCATATAGAATGATATTTTGTCCAGCAATGCCGGTAGCCGCTGTAATAGCTTCATTGATCTCTCGGATTTCTTCCAAATCACTCACCTGTCGTTCTGTGACTACCTGAAATTGTCCGTCTTCGGTTTGAATGACTTGCAGTTCTTCATCTATTTGACCTTCTGTTTCATCAACAAATTGAAGAGCAGATTCAGAATCCGGAAATGATTGCAGGAAGATTGCATAGGTCAAGTCAGTTTCAATAATTTCTTCGGCTTCATCATCCAGGCCGGCAAGTAAATCACTGTAATAACCGTCAAATACGAGTTCGTGGAGCAGTGCTATCAAATCACTTCTATTGGTAAAAGGCCCCATCAATACCTGGAATTGATTGTTACTTCTGTCCGGATAGATGAATACGTTTTGGTCAGTTAAATCAGATTGAATCCGATCTCGCAATATGGAAGCTCTATCTCTTGATTCAAAGGCTGATAACTGTATATGAAGGTTTCCTTCAGCTTCCGGACGATTATTGTGGTGGATAACAGATAATCTGTCGATGTCTGAGCCACTAAAATCTAAAACCTGATTAAGTAGTGTACTGTAACTATCGAAGGGAACTGTTCTTACCGTGAAGAGTTCATTTGTGGCATTGTAATCAATTTGAAGGCCCAGGTCTGTAAAGTTTTCTGCATAAGTGGCCATATCGGCAGCATCGGCAAAGGTTGTAAATGTGCCAACCTGAATACTGTAGCTCACATTTTCTTCTTGCCGGATATTTAAATCTGATCCATTATACCCAAAAAGAGTGGCAGCAATGACCGGCGCCTCTTCCCTCGGTTCTCGAAGTTGAGGATCGTCTTCAGGAAGCATTGTCATTTCCAGTCCTTCTACAAAGTCACCTTCTGCTATTGCTTCCACTGTAAATTCAATGGTATCCACGTCAGGAACTGCATCCAGGAAATTTATCTGGGTGGGATCCGGTTCGATGACATAGTCTCCCGGTGGGACTTCATAGGTATAAAAGCTACCGTCAGAAAACGTTCGAATTTCCTCAGTATGTGGTTCAGCGCCTTCAGGAACATTAATCTGCCTTAAGTAAAGTCTTAGTCCGCCAAGTCCGCTTATTGAACCATCCGGCATCTGTCGTGTAATTTTTCCTTCTACGATGCCCGACATGTAAAGAGGAATCTCAACCAGCTTATACTGATTTGGATCGGTTACAATTGAAAATTGCTCAATTTGAGGGACAAGCAGTGGGTTGGTAATCGACCCTTTATTAACCGTCATGTTATACTGCCGATAGGGCTGAAGCTGTGAGATATAGTTTATATCACCTTTTGAAAAAGTGGTGCCACCGGCTCGATCGATTCGAATTACATTTTCCGGAATGAGTTCATCACCTTCGTCAAATGTTCCGCTGTTATTGCTGTCGATGAACATTCGCATGGCCACGCCCGATCGTCCCACCTGTTGCCTGTTGGTAAACAGCACATTATTGTGATTTGAGTCGTACCCGATAGATCCCCTCAGGCTCTGTGAGAGTGTTGTTGAATTTCTTGTGGAGCGAATAGTTGTATTGGATCGAATGGCATTAAAGTCGAACGTAAGCGATAACCTGAAAAGGTTGAAATCTCCGATGAAGTTACGGCCTGCGGAAAATTGTAAACGGCCCCGGCGCGTGATATTTCTGCTAAACTGCAGTTCAGCATCTTCAATTTCTGAAACAGACGGGATATAGTTGGCTTGAGCTCTTACAAATACACTTCTAAGAAGGGAAGGTATATCGCGGCTTCGTGAAAAATTATAGGTAACGGATGAATTTAAACGGGCTACAGGTGTGGTTTGAAACGATAATCTTCCCAGCTGGGTATCCCGGTAGCCAAAACGAATATTGGCACGACCAACACGGCTGTTCAAATCAACACGATACCTGGTTACGGCTCCTGTTTCTCGTTGTTCATTCGTTACAGACCATCGAAAAAACAGAGGCCAGTCGCCAATGGTAAATGGTGTGAAAACATTGGCTCGAATAGAGGATTGATTTCTGCTTGTATTGTAAATTCCGCCTTGTGTGTTATAGTAGGTATAATCGAGGTTGATACTGGCATTGTTGGGATAGATGACGCTACCACTGGCTCTGTAAAATGCATCGTTTGCTGCCTGAAAAGAGAGGAGATAGCTGTCTGCCAAACGAGTGGATACGCCTCCCGTAAATGTGGGTAATCCGTCGTGGAAATCCTCAAAGTATTCTACTCCACCGGTTGCCGTAAGCCGATCTGTGAGCCCGGCGTTTACGATTGCTTTGGAAACGAATCCTCGATTGGTTGTTCCGGCAATCGGGTTGTCCAGTCGACCTGCATTAGCAGTGTAAGTAATTTCGCCCGGTGGCAGGAAATTGAACGGAATCTGCAATCTTGCATCGCGTGTAAATATTTCACCGGTAGGACTGTAGGTACGTATGGTATAATTTGATGTACCGTATGTAAGGGGTATGGAAAAACGATAAGTTCCACTGGCATCTGCCTGGGTGAAATCTATCAGGGTATTATTTCGGTAAAGTTCAACTTCGGAGTCCGGTTCAACAGTTCCGGTAAACGCAGTTTCGTCGTAAATATATCGTGGTTCAATCGGTTCATTGGTAACACGAACTCCTGTGTAAGCCACGGGAGCGAGACCTTCTGCGGTAGCCTGACCGGCAACAACAGTGCTGACCCAGTCATTGTCACGAATTCCATAACGCCAACGGAGACCACTTGAGCGTAATGAAGTTGCGGTTTGTGAGTAACTACCAAAAACGGTTCCCTGTAGATCACCGCCGATAAGCTCCGTACCGATATTGGTACTGTAGAGGTAGCTGTTTACCCCTTGGTTGACATTTGCAGTGAGGTTATAATCTAAAAATCCGCCATTGAAAACACTCTTGTCTCGATCAAATTGGAGCGGATAAAAGTCTCTTCGAAGTTCTCTTTGTGTGCGCAAAAGGCGCTCTCTTCTCAATTCCCGTTCGCGTTGTGCTATAACCGGCATTGTATCAGGTGATTCCAGAGTTACAGCCAGACTGCCGAAGTCAATGATAAACTCCAGATCAAATAGGTGATAAAAAATATCCGGATCGAGGTAGTATCCGAAGTCTGTAATCAGAAAATCATCGGCTGAAAGAGTAAGTTGACGATCGACAAACTGTGCTCTGCGCGCATCTAAATTCAGAATATAATTTCCCTGCCCTAAGTAATTGCCGGAGAGAGTAAAGGTGGCCTGATCAACGCTGATGTCGATTTGCAGAGCCTGAAAAAGATCGGTAACGGAAAGGTAGAATTGGTCGCGATCGTAGATCGCAGAGACGTAGGTGTTTACGACACCCTCATGTCGAAATTGTAGAAATACCTCTTGATCAGCACTTTGAGCTTCTGCCGATTCGATTATCGAAAAGCTCAGTGACAGAAGGGTAAGATGTGTTATCAGGAGGCACTTCTTTATCACTCAATCGTAAAGGTTGTTCGTTCAGATACTTCAGGGATTTGGAGTAAATTTTGAGATGAAATATCATTTCTTTGAGATTCAAACGTCGTTTCAGCAGTATATTGTCCTGCCGCCCAATTGGAAGAGTCGAATTCAACCCGCTGATTGTTTCTGAAATAGACAGATGTTGAAGAACGTCTTGAGTCTACTTCCTGTCCGTTTGAATCAAATATTCGCGTTTCAACACTTCCGATGAAAGGAGAGTTGCCTGTTCGCTCAACTTCAGATAGTATAATCAGACGATCATTTTCAACACTGGCTCGAGAGTTATGTATCTCAAGACCGGTCTGTGCATCACCGTGCTGAACCAGTACAGCCGTAACCTGATCAATCTGAAAAGAGACCTGAGCAGCGACCTGTCCTTCAGCAACCTCACCGATAGGAGGGGTTAGCTGATTGGATGAGACGCGCATTCGGGTCCAATACATTCCGGGATCGGAATTTTGTGGTATACGTCCCACCAATCGAATGGTCTGTCGCTCGTTTGGCTGCAGTACAAACGTTGTTGGAAAAGCCCTTAAATGAGGAACCAGTGAAAAACTCTCTTCAGCATCTTCATCCTCATAGTTTAGAAAAACACGGCCGTCTTCATCCGTAGTGGGGTAGGCAAACTCAAATCCGAGTCTTACCTCAACAGCA
>CAYNZY010000030.1:21850-33769 GCA_964401805.1 uncultured Rhodohalobacter sp. | reverse complement strand
GGGATAAATCCCGCGCTCGTATATTAAACCCATAAATGGGTTTAGTGTGATTTTAGATTTAAAAATCAGCCCAATTTAGGGCTGAAGATACTAGCCGGCCATTCATGGCCGGACACTGCAAGCTGACAAAAAATTCAACCTATTTTTTATGAAACTCGAAGAACTGATTGGCAATACACCGTTGATTGAACTGGAGCAAATTCCCGTAAACAAAAATGTGAAGATCTATTGCAAACTGGAGGGGCAAAATCCCGGAGGAAGCGTAAAAGATCGTGCGGCATTGGGGATGATCAACGGAGCATTGAAGCGCGGAGATATCAAACCGGGTGATACACTTGTGGAAGCTACAAGCGGCAATACCGGAATTGCACTGGCCATGATTGCAGCGATGAAGGGATTGGAAATTAAACTCCTGATGCCTGAGAGCGCCACTGAGGAGCGTGTGAAGTCGATGAAGGCGTATGGCGCTGAGGTGATACTTACGCCGGCTGATAAGACGATTGAGTACTCCCGTCAGCTTGCTGAAGAAATGGCCGAGGAGCACGGATACTATCAGCTGAACCAGTTTGCGAACCCCGACAACTACCGGATGCACGAAAAGACCACCGGGCCTGAAATCTGGCGGGATACCGAGGGTAAGATTACTCATTTTGTCTCGGCGATGGGTACTACCGGAACCATCATGGGTGTATCCCGATATCTGAAATCTCAGAATCCGGACGTAAAGATTGTGGGAACTCAGCCTACGGAGGGTTCTTCGATTCCGGGAATTCGGCGATGGTCACCGAAGTATTTGCCAAAAATTTTCGAAGCCGAAAGGGTAGATCAAACCGTGGATGTGAGTGAGGAGGAAGCTACGGAAATGGCTCGGCGTATGGCAAAAGAGGAAGGAATTTTTGCCGGAATGAGCAGTGGCGGTGCATTGACTGCAGCTCTGAAAATTGCTGAAAATCTGGATGAAGGTGTCATTGTATGCATTACCTGCGACAGGGGAGATCGGTATCTGAGCTCTGCACTGTTTGAGTGATCAGGGCTTGATTTTTCATCTACCATTTTGAATTAAGACGAATGTGACCTACTCGCAATACAACCCCACTCATCACCGATAGCTGAAAATAGAGGCGATACGGAGACATTAACGTTTTGAAAACTGTTTGTCGAGCAAGACCGGCTGTTCATCGAAATAACTTTTAGCTCTCAATAAATAGTTAGTAATTGAAGTGTAATCAGAAATTGAACTTCAATTGCTATGAAAACAACGATCAAGTTCCCGGCACTCAGTATTCTATTCTTGTTATTATTCACAGGTTGCTTTTTACAATCTGTTCATCCTCTTGTAAAACCCGAAAACTCTCAATTTGTTGAGGGCATTGTAGGTACCTGGGAGGATGAAGATCAACGCTGGATTTTTGCCCGTCCAGAAAATGTGCCCGAATCTTTAAATCAAATTGAAGGCTTCGAAGACATTAGTGAAGAGATTGATGATGAAGAGAAAGAAGAAATGGAATATGGCTATCTTGTCGTTCATGAGGACAAAGAGGAGAATACGGTCAGCGTTTTTATAGGGCATTTTATAGA
Organism: uncultured Rhodohalobacter sp.; assembly: GCA_964401805.1. Classification (GTDB taxonomy): domain Bacteria; phylum Bacteroidota; class Rhodothermia; order Balneolales; family Balneolaceae; genus Rhodohalobacter. Next base: position 32,191 of record CAYNZY010000030.1, on the reverse strand, counting down.
ACTTAATGATCAACTCTATTTCGACCTGTTTCCACTGGATACCTGGGGCTCCGGGTTGCTGGAAAATCACTACTTTCCCGTTCATACATTTTCAAAAATTGAGCTTCAAAATGAAGAAATGAAAATCAGTCTTTTTAAAAGCAGCTGGATCAGAGAACAGATTGAAGATAATCGAGTTCGGATCAAACATGAAAAAACGGAAGAAGGTGTGTTGATAACAGCTTCAACGAATGAGCTGCAACGGTTTGTAGAACGCTATGGAGAAACGGAGGAAGCGTTTGAAGATCCGATTTCGCTTCAAAAAACAGATTAAATGGCCTCATTTTCAAAAATTATTCAATCTCAGATTGTAAGGCATTCACTTTTTTGGGTGATTTCTTTCACACTTTTACTTCTTTTTTTTACACGTGACGGCGATATCAAAGAGATCGATATTGTATATACATTTTTATTTCACGTTCCGCTGATTGCAGGTATTACAATCTATTGGACAGGATTGAAATTTTTCAGAAAAAAAGGGATGCAGTATGCTGTTTTATCAGCCTGTTTTTCACTCCTTACCATTTTGATTCTATATCCTGTTTCCTTCCAATTAATTGGAGCTTGGGTATTCCCGGACTATTTCTTGATTGCTTCATACGACTGGACAGAAATGGGAGGTATCGGGTTGATCTATATTGTGATCACCTCACTCTTATTTATTGCTGAACAGTGGAGTGATCAACAAAGTGAGTTAATAAAAATGGCCCAGCTTGAAGAAGAAGCTAAAAAAGCCGAATTAAAAGCACTGCGTTCGCAAATTAATCCTCATTTTTTATTTAACGCTCTTAATCTAATTTATAGCGAAGCAGTTAAGAAATCAGACCAGTCGCCTGATTTGATTCTAAAACTTTCTGATATACTCAGATATGTGTTGGAAAAAGCAGAGAAGGAAAGAGTTTCCTTGCGGGATGAAGTCAATTATATCGCTGACTATATCGATCTGCAAACTGCCCGTATGAACAATCCGGCTCAGGTCGTTTTTCAAACTGCAGGTAGTTTTGATAATTACGAAATTGCACCTTTACTGCTACTTAATTTTGTTGAAAACTGCTTTGTACACAGCGATTTAACGGATAGACCGGATATACGAATAGAAATCTCAACAGAAAATGGGATGTTAAACTTTATCAGTTCAAATAAGAAGAAAAAACAAACTGACCAGAAAGAGAACGGTGTGGGACTTGGTATTCAAAACAGTAAAAGACGTCTTGATTTAACGTATCCTGATAAATATTCTTTGCAGATTACAGATTCTGATGACCGGTATGTTACGCAATTAAAAATTGAACTTACCTAAAATGATTCGATGTGTAATCATAGACGATGAACCTGCTGCAAGAGAATTGCTTACTTCCTATGTAAGTAAAGTGTCCACTCTTGAGTTAATGGAGACTTTCTCCTCTTCTTTGGCTGCCCGTGAGTATTTGAAAGAGAACGATACTGACCTTCTGCTTCTTGATATTGAAATGCCGCATCTGACAGGAATTGAGCTTTTAAATAGCCTGCCAAAACCCCCTGAGGTAATATTTACAACCGCTTATTCAGAATATGCTATCGATGGTTATGAGCTCTCTGTTGTCGACTACTTGCTAAAACCGATATCCATGGAGCGGTTCTTAAGGGCAATAGATAAAGCAGAAAGAAAATTGGAGCATCAAAACGTACAGAATAGTTGGCTTAAAGTTAAAGCTGACGGAAGAATTTACCAGCTATCGTATGATGAGATTCTTTTTGCTGAAAGCAAGGGCGATTATGTAACAATCTATACTCAGGAGAAGAAAATCACATTTTATCAAACAATGAAGGGCTTAAGTAATACACTTCCCTCACAACAATTTGAACGAGTCCATAAATCGTATTTAGTTCGGCTTTCAGCCATCGAATATCTGGAAGGCAATCAGATTAAAATTGGCGATCACAATATTCCTATTGGCAAAACCTACAAGGAAAAATTTATGAAAGCCTATATGTGATTGGACATTTCACCGTTTTGTGAGCAGATTTAAAACCGGATCTCTGTGATAATCTCTAAGGTGTCGACGCTCCGGGACCCGTCAGGTTCATTAAACCAGCTGTGATCATAGTCCAGGATAATTTTTGATCGGTTAGAGAAGATGTAAGCCAGGCCTGTCACAAACTTCCTGATATGCCATTTCGATAGATCTCGATTATTTAGCTCATCGTAACGAAGTGTTAAACTCACCGGAAACTCAAAAGGTTTAAATTCGCTAAATGCACTCCAGCCATTCAGGTCAATCGGATCAAAATTTTGATCTATAAAATTCCCCTCAACATCTCCGGTTCCGGTAAACCCCTGTAGAACGCCGATCCATTTTTGTGTTTCATATGAAAGAGCCAGGGCTCCCATGTTGAAATCCGGGCTTTCAGGAATATTTCCTTTTCCTACAGAACCAATGATACTGGTTTGGAAACCCGGCAGCTGTTCAGCAAGAGGGCGAAGCGAAAGGCGTCCTTCAATCAGTTTGTTGTTGTTTCTTTCCAAAGCGGCATACCCTCCTCCATTATAAATCCCGATACTGAAACTGCCGTAACGACCCGGAGCGGATCCAATTCCCGTCTGTGCAGATTCCGGGAGATCTTCCCCTAACTGGCCGGCATAGGTAATTCCATAATCTGCAGAGCTCAGAATGTTGTTGTTGTCCAGGAACATGGAGCGCTGACTTCTAAAATCATTTATATCTTGCTCGAAATCGATCCAGGGGCGGCTCACTACACCAAATTCAATACTTGAGTTTTTGATTAACCGGGAGTCGTTCATGGCGATGTTTATCAGAGCGTATTTCAGGCGGAGCTCAATATCTCCTTCCCCATCACCTTCTTGATCGACAGTCACATCCTGAGTGAAACGTATTTTTACCCGGTCAGAAATTTCTCTTCGAAATGTGATGTAGCCACGTTTTAGTTGAAATTCATTATTGACCTCAACATTTTCAAACGTGCGTTCATATGAAAAGAAGAACTGACCACTAAAGCCAAGATCATTCAGGGCAGACTGTGCTGTGAGCGTGAGAGGCAAAAGCAGAAATAGCGTAAAAACTCCAATACTTTTATAGATAGAGTACATGGGGATCAAATAACGGTGTAATTAACGGCTTTGGATAGTCCTCTTTAGCGCAAGAAGATATAACCAAATTGTTTCTTTAATGTTAAGTCAATGTTAACACCAAATCAACAGCTCCCCAAAACTCTACTCATAGCGAAGCGATTCAACGGGATCTACTTTAGCAGCCTTCAGTGCCGGAAATATTCCGGCAAGCAGACCAATGATGGCAAGCACACCAACCGTTACAATAACTGCCGTTTCAGAAATTTGTGGTTTTCCGAGAAATTCCCCTGCTCCCGTCGTCATATCCATCGCCAAGACGCCAAAAACAATAGCAGATGAGATAGCCAAGCCAATCCCGCCGCCCAGGAATGAGATAAAAAGCGATTCAAAGATAAATTGGATGATGATATGTATTTTACGAGCTCCAACAGCCAGTTTAATTCCAATTTCCTTGGTTCGTTCTTTCACTACCACAAACATTATATTTGCAACTCCAACCCCGGCAATCATTAGTGTGAAGAACCCGACCGTGAAAAGAAAAATCTCCAATCCGGTTGCCACTTTTTGATTCATCTCTTCCTGCTCAATGAAGTCCCACATTGGAATGGCCTGTTCATCAGCCGGATCAAATTTATACTTGGAAGATAACAGAGAAACGATATCTGTTTTTATAGACTCTTGAAGGGAAGGATCTTCCGGGCGGACCAAAATGGATCCCACGTTCCGGTTCCCATAAACATTTTTGAAAGTTGTATGGGGTATGATAGCCCGATTGGCATCCGGACCATTACTCATGGATGTTTGCATTTTTGGCTTCATTACACCCACTACGGTAAATGGCATATTGTCCAGTTTTACCTGTTTGCCAATCGGATTTTCATCCTTAAAAAGTTGGGTTGCGATTTCATCACCCAAAAAAAGAACCCTGCGCTGTTCATCAACATCCCGTTCATTTATAAAACGTCCTCCCGCAGCCGGATACATGGTTCTCATAATTTCGAAATCGGGATTTACACCTTCCATAAATGTATTTGTGATCTCCTCTCCGTATTGTAGACGAGCACCCCATCGGCCATATTGAGGGCTTGAGTAAGCAATACCCGGCACTACCTGGTTAATTAAGTCGATGTCATCTTCTGTATAGCGTATCGCACGCCCGACTCCGAGGCCTTCGTAGTTCATGCTGGTTTGGCCTCCATAGATGACGATTACCTGGTTACCGGCTCCCAACAATCCTTCAGTCAAACTGTTGCCCAATCCTCTACCAAATGCTAAAAGAAGCACTACAGAGAGTGTACCCCACGCGATAGCTAAAATCGTTAAAAACGAGCGAAGTTTCTGTTTTCCTAAGTCGCTGAAAAATTCTCTGAAAAGTGCAATCCACATGGTTTTATCTCCTTAAGCATTCTACAATATCAAGCCGGGAAGCTCGCCAAGCCGGCAGCAGTCCTGCAGCAAAACCTACAAACCCAAGTACGGCAAAAGCGATCAGGCCAACTTCAGGTGAAAAGTAGGGTGCACCCACAAACTCTTTAATTGGAATATTCTGCGTAGCCTGTACCAACAGCCAACCAATTCCATAACCCGCTGCTGCGCCCATCCCGATAATCATGAAGGTTTCAACAAAAAACTGTCCCATGATGTGATGTCTTTTTGCTCCGACAGACCGTCGAATTCCAATCTCTTTCATACGCTCCTGTACAACTACAAACATAATGTTTGCTACACCGATACCGCCTACGGCCAGGGTGAAAAATCCAATAAGTCCCAAAAATCCGTTAATTCCCAAGAACATCACGTTAATAAATTCCCAAAATTCGTTGGTATCCCAGATGCCAAGTGCATCCCGGTCTGAAGGATCAAACCGGTGCTTCCTGCCCATCACTTCATAAACCTGATCTTGCACTTGTTTAGCTAATGCGGGATCCGTGGGCACATAAAGAATATTATTGATCAAATCTGTTCCCATCATTGCAGAAAAGGTAGTTGCAGGAATGAATGATCGATCCATATCCCGTTGTGAATAGGAATTATTCTGAATTTTATCTTGCAGAACTCCAATTACCGTAAAAGGAGTGTTGCGAACAAAAACCTGCTTTCCAACTGGATCCTCATCGTCGAAAAGGTTTTCTGCAAGCCTGTTTCCAAGGAAAATAACACGTCTGCGCTCATTTATATCGTTCTCGTTAATCCATCGACCGCCGGGTTCTTCGAACATATTTCTCAAATCCTGGTAGACCGGATAAACACCACCTACCTGGGAGTTTCTGCGTTTCTCTCCCTTTGAAATTTCAATTCCACTCATATATTCCGGGGTGGCTACGTCGATATTTGGAATCTGGTCCTCAAGAAGTTGAGCATCAGCTTCCCGGTAGCGAATAGGTCTCCCAATTCCATATCCTTCAAACGTTTTTGTGGTCTGGCCGGGGAACATAATAGCCAGTTGGTCGCCCATGCCCCGCATGTTTAGCACGGTTTGATCCCTGAATCCCATACCGAATGCAAGAAGAAGTATCAACGTAGCAGTACCCCACATAATCCCAAAAATGGTAAGAAAACTTCTGAGTCTCTGTTGATTCAGATTTCTAAAAAGTTCGGTGATATGGTTTAAAAGGGTCATGAGCTGTTATGAACTTATATTGTGAGGTACCGGCCACAAGTTATGGTTAGGCAGTTATCTTACGGTTAGTGTTTTTGTGGGACGTTCTAAAACTTTTTCTCCCTCTTTCATCCCTTCCACTACTGCAACAGTAATGGCATCACTTAAACCAAGTTGAATCTCTTTCTCCTCTCGGCTTCCGGGCTCTTCACCGGGAACTTCAACATAAGATTTACCGTCTCTCATAATTACCACTCGTTCCGGAATGGTTACAATGTTTTCAACCCGCTCAATTATGATATCCGCGTTAGCAGAATATCCTGCTCTCAATACAGCGCCCTGCGTGTCTGTGATACGAATTTCGACAGGAAAAACGGTAGCATTGTCTTGCTGTTTTGCTTTTAACGAGATGCGGGACACCTCACCAACTACGATCTGTCCGGGCAGAGCCCCGATCTTAATTTCAGCAGTCATTCCTTCCTGCATTTTGCCGACGTCAATTTCATCCACGGTTCCTTTAAAGAGCAACTGTTCCATTCCGGCTATACTCATAAGGGCAGTTCCAGCCTGGTAGGATGTAAGGGGTACTACAGGTTCTCCTACATCCACCATTTTCTCCAGGATATAACCGTCAATGGGGGCTCGAATTACTGACTCAATCAATGTGTCACCCATCATTATTCTGCCGCTTTCAAGCAGTTCCAGTCTCTCTTTGTTTATCTGCTCCCGTACGGTTACATCTTCAAACTGTTGAGCAATTCTATCGTACTCTTGTTGAGATACCAAATTTCTGGCAAGCAATGTTTCCATTCTTTCCAACTCCTTGGCAAGATTTTCTTTTTCAATCTCAGTTCGTTCCAGGCTTCGTTTGGCCTCAGCGAGTTCCAAAGGTGTAGGGTCCGGTCGTACTTCTATTAATGGCTCTCCTTCACGTACAAAATCGCCTGGTTCAGCATAGATTTTGTTTACCACGCCCGAGATCTTTGATTTCACCTCAATTTCATTGTCCGGCTCGATGGTACCCACAGCCAGGGCTTTTTCTACCACAGTACCTATTTCTGCAATGACGTGCGGCTCTTCCTGAATCTCATTATCGGAAGATTGAGCGTTCAAGTAGAAGAAATAGCCTCCTCCAAAAATTGTGACTACTGCCAATGTAATCCAGATTCGTTTTTTTGTTTTTCGTTTTGCCATAATAGTGTGCCAAATTGATTTTGATTTATCCCTCTTTACGGATTTAGCTCGTTAAAAGTTACTGTTGCATCAAAATTTGTCTGATCAATTTTTCAGTAATCATTCTCTAACTGATTGTAAAATCAACTGTTAATCAATAGGTAAAGTCTTTAAAAAAACTGTTTGTAATCAATTCGCGGTGTTATGGTTGTCCCGGTTATGAACGAATTTTTGGGTAATATTTTTTAATTAGTGAAATCAATAACTCATAAAAAATCGAACAACTATGAAAAGAACGGGAAAAGCAGTTTGGAAAGGATCAGGATTGGAAGGCTCAGGTACGTTAACTACGCAAAGCGGTGCTTTTGATGAGCAGCCATATTCTGTGAAATTGAGATTTGAAAATGAAGACGGCAAAAAGGGCACAAACCCTGAAGAGATGATTGCAACAGCTCACGCCGGTTGTTTTGCAATGGCTCTGAGTGTCGAGCTTGGAAAGGCAGGTTTTACCGCTGATGAAATAAATGTTGACGCAAATTTATCATTGGATCAGGAAGGTGAAGGTTGGGCGATTAATAAAATCGATCTGATACTCAACGCTTCTGTACCCGATATATCTGAAGAGAAATTCGCCGAGCTGGCTAATGGCGCAAAAGAAGGTTGCCCGGTTTCGAAAGTGTTGGATTGTGAAATCACATTGGATTATACTCTGAATGGGTAAAAACCATGTATCCCGGACAGCTTGTCCGGGATATAATCAATCAATCTATTCTCTATTCCGGTCGACCCTTAGGCATACAAAATTTGTCAGACTAGATTTATAAGATAGGTTTTCTGCAAATTCTAAGTAAAGCTGACCGGGGTACTAAAAAAAAGCCTCAACCGGTTTGATTCGGGTGAGGCTTTCTTATTGTGAGAGGTCATCTCACGCATCATCTGCGGCTGAGATCTTCCATTATCGGATCGTTTCCATTCATCAAGTCCGATTTTGAAATTCTGATATTTGTTTGTTCAGGCATTGTATCATTTCGTCCGCGCCAGTTAAGGGTTATTCGCAGAAGCTCTCCATTTTGCAGGGAACTCAACGTACTGCCGTAATCTCGAATGGTTTCAGTTATTATAGATTTAATTTTCGCTACATCTTCAGTCAGATCCACACTGTTTTGCTGATTCATCCGGATCTCAATTTCACTCCGAACTTGTTCACCCCGTTTTCTTATCTCCTCGCTGTGTTGGCGTATTTCTGCTATTCGCTCCTGAAACTGTTCAGAATTAAAATTGAGTGTGTCCATGTTAAACTCGAATCTTCCGCTGTCGGGCATATTAAAGATAAAAGTACCATTACTGTCCTGTTCGAATCGTCGTAAATCGCCCAAATCTATCTGAATATCGATATCATCAAAATCCAGAGAATCAATTTCCTTAGCCCAATCTCTTAATCCTGAAAAATTAAATGAGGATTTCATGGATATGTTGACCCGGTAATGTGCGCCGAGCCCGGGAAGGTATTCATAACGGGGTTTCTGGTTCACTTGAAGGTGTTCTGTACCGGAGCTGTTCAGAGACGATTCCAGAACCGAGGCAAAAATGTTTAAATCTCTTTTCTCATCCATTTCAGAAAGATCTGTTTTCTCTACTCTGGATATGAGCTGTTCATCTGAAATCCGCCCCTCACGATGTTGCTTCAAATCGGAGCTTTTTACTACATATGTCAATTTCGGAATATCTGCAGTATAATCCTCTAAATTTGAAAATACAGCGATCACCCGGTTCACACCGGTTCTGAGCCCAAAAGAAACTCTGACCGATTCATCTTCCGGCAGGCTTTGAATAGCCGATGCATATTCGGTGATGTACTCCATCACTTTTTCTTCTATGGCATCCGCTGTTACTGAACTGTTTTCTTCATTTTGATCTCTGTCCGAATTACTTTCAATACGAATGGTTCCGGATACTTGAATAGATCTTGCCGATATGTTCTCACCAACGCTAAAATGAACGCCGTAACCGGGAATGTAATCTGTGGTGATATGACCCGAACGACCGCCAAAAAGAGGGAAGTCCGGTTGTTCATCTGAGGTGAATATTTCATTCAAAATGCTTTCCGCGATATTAATTTCTCTTTGCAGAGCATCATTTTGAGCCTGCACCGTCATAACGGTCAAAAGAAAACAAGCGAGTGTGAAAAGAGTAGTTTTGAGTTGTTTCATGTCTTTATAGTTTAATTTTTGTTACTCAGTGCTCAGCGCGTAGATAATTCCGTTTAACGCCCGGTTGGTTCGGTCAATTTCGGTTGTAGTAGATTCTTCGAGCTGTAAAAGTCCTTCGGTAAAAAGCATCAGATCTCTGTTGCGGCGCTCTTCGTAGTATTCAGCCAGGGCGGTAAGTGATTCATTAAATCGCTCATTTTGCTCCCTTTGTGTTTGCTCCATCATGGAGTTTAACATCAGCGAGTTTTCAGTCTTGATCTCAGCTATGATTTGATTCAACTCCTCCTCTGAAATCCCGGTCTGATCAACCTGCATTGGTGGATTTCCGAAAGTCAGATAATAACCCTGTTCTGTCTCACCAAACTGAACCGAGCTGAAAAGCCCGATAAACAATGAAATAAGCAGTACTGCTGCGGCCGCTAAAACCACATAGTTAATCCTGCGTACTTCCTTTGCTGTTTCTCTTTTATTTGATTTATCCGGGTAGTGAAAACCGGTTTCTTCAGGCTCCTCAGGCGAATATTTTCCAATGACAGACTGCGTAGCCTTCAGCTCATTCAGTTTATCTCTGAGTTCTACACTGTTTTGAAGCTTTTGCTCAAACTCTTTCTTTTCATCGGAATTCATCTCATCAAAGAGATAATCCATCAATTGTAGTTGTGTTTTTTTGTCAATCATTGTTCAGATAATCGGTTTCTATATTCCACTGTTTCAAAATCGAGCCGAGTTGATTCAGCCCTTTATACATTCTTGTTTTGGCTGTTCCCTCCGGAATCTGGAGTACATCGCCAACTTCGCTGAAGGTCATCTCTTCAAACTGTTTTAAAATGATAACCGCGCGAATTTCTTCCGGTAACTGATTCAGTGCTCGCCGGATCAGCACGTTTAACTCCTTTTCTTCAATATCAGTGACCGGCGTAGACTCAGAGAGCTGAAGCCCTTTGGGAATCAGGCTTAAAGGCTCCGACTTCCTCCTTCCGGCTCGTTTCAATTCATCCAGGCAGAGATTGTTGGCAATTCGATAAATCCAGGATTTGAAAGAGTCCACCTTATTAAGTGACTGTATGTTTTGGTGAACTTTAATCAGGGTTTTTTGAGCGATTTCGGAAGCATCGTCTCTGTTTCCGAAATAGCTGAAAGCAAAGCGATAAATTGCGGGATACCACCGGTTGGCAATCACCTGAAAGGACTCTTCGCGTCCGTTCTGCACAAACTCTGCCAAATGTGAATGATCCTTGTTTTTCAAACCC
>CAYNZY010000030.1:0-21750 GCA_964401805.1 uncultured Rhodohalobacter sp. | reverse complement strand
GTTGGAAGCATAGAGTACCGGGCATCGCCAATGACTTCAGGCTGATCGGGGTGACGTACCAGAAAATTTTCGGAGAGATTTTTGAATCGCAGAAGATCCTTATACAGTGTAGTTCCTGCAAACTCTGAAAACTCCTCTTCAATATTAATTTGCGGAGCAGACTCTCCCTCATAGATATCAATTCCTGAAATCAGGCCGGTTCGGATGGCATCCGTATAGATGATGTCATCTGAGATATAGTTTGCCCTCCAAAGCCTTTGATTGGCAATGGTCGGTTTTACAATCATTTTTTCGATGGTGTGTCCGCGACTTTCAGCAAGAGATTTTGCAGCCGATTCCGCTCTTTGATGTTGAACCCAGCCAAAAAGGAGAAAGAAACTGAGCCAGCCGCCGGCAAACCATACATATATTTTCTTCTTTTTCAGTAAGGCCAGGCCAATAAATAAAATTAAACCAACCGTGACGATCGGGTCAACAATAGAGATCAGGTTCCAGGCAAATCGTGTATCCAGAAACGGCCAAAGCAGCTGCGTGCCGTAACTGGTAAAGGTATCCAGGAGGCCGGCCGTGGCGTAACCTAAAAGAGAGTAGAAATAGAGCTCTTTAAAACTGAGATACTTCTTTAAAAACCACCAGAGAATAACAGAGGCCATAAGTGCTCCAACCGGAATAAAAATGAAGGAGTGGCTAAACTGCCGGTGAATTTCGATGTTAAATAGCGGATCAGAAGGAATGTGAATGTAGTAGTCCAGGTCGGCCATCATGGCTGATATGGCGCCGGTAAAAGCAGCGGGTCTGAGTTGGTCTTTTTTTGCTCCTGCTTGAGCAGCGGTTGCCCCGACCAAGCCTTGAGAGATTGGATCCATCTACAAAACCTCCCGAAATGGTATTTCAAGTTGCTCGCCAATGACACCGCCTTCAGTGAGGTTCAGAGAAGATACAGATATACCGAGCAGTCGAACCTCGCGTGCGCCGGTTTCCGTCTCTTGTAGTAATATTTTAGATATTTTTGCGATCTCTTTTGGATCGTTTGTAAAGTGATGCAATGTGCTACTTCGGGTCACGGTTTCAAAATTTTTATAGCGGGCCTTTAATGTAATGGTTTTACCGGTAGCATCGAGCTTTTTCATGGACTCTGAGATTTTCACGGATAGCTCATCCAGGAAATTCTCAATCCATTCAAGGTCGGAAATATCTTCTGAAAACGTGCGCTCTTTCCCGATCGATTTACGTATGCGATTGGGCTTTACCAGACGATTGTCTATACCGCGTGCAATGCGATAGTAGTGATGTCCTGACTTTCCAAACTGTTTTACCAAATCGATCTCGTCCCATGTTTTTAGGTCAGATCCGGTTTTGATGCCCAGGGTAACCATCTTTTTTTGCGTCGCTTTTCCCACTCCATAAAAATCACCGATCGGAAGTTTTTCGATAAATTCCTCGGCTTCTTCCGGTGTGATGACGCTCAGCCCATCCGGTTTGTCCAGATCGGATGCTATTTTTGCCAAAAACTTATTTGAGGCGACCCCTGCCGAAGCTGTAAGCCCGGTTTCTTGCTTCACCCTCTTTTTGATCTCGCGGGCAATCAGTGTGGCAGAAGGATTTCCTTTCAGGTTTTCAGTTACGTCAAGATAAGCCTCATCAAGGGAAAGAGGCTCAACGAGGTCGGTGTAATCGAAAAAGATCTCCCGAATTTGATGGGATACCTCTTTATAAACGTCAAACCGTGGTTTCACAAAGATAGCATTTGGGCACAGTTTTACGGCTCTCGAGGCCGGCATTGCAGAATGAATTCCAAATTTCCTGGCTTCATAGCTTGCAGCAGCAACAACTCCCCGGCCCTGAGGCGATCCGCCAACGACCAATGGTCTGTTTTTATATTCAGGTTGATCTCGCTGCTCCACTGATGCATAAAATGCGTCCATATCCACGTGGATAATTTTACGGACGGGAGGGTCATTTTTTGAGCTTAAAGTTTTGTGCATCCGGTATGGGTAAAAAAAATAGAATTTGTTACCTTAAGTGCCACTGAAAGGTAATACAAAAATAATTATTGATAGAATGGAAGAGTTAAACGGTGTAACAATCTATTGGTTGATTTCAATTGGTCTGCTTGTTGGGTATGTAATGGATCTGATAATGATCAAACGGGGAATTGGTCTGATTGGTAATTTAGTGGGTGGTATTCTTGGAGCGGTTATCATAGGTGTTTCGCTCATTTCGATCGGTATTTTTGCTCCTCTGGTGTATGCTGCAATCGGAGCTATTGCCTTTCTGTTTTTGGTCAATGTGTTTAGTTTCCATCCTGAAAACAATATTGAAGCAAAAGCTTAAAAATGTATATACACTAATTGCAGCTGCCGAAAACCTCAGGTCTGGCTGTTTGGTTACTGCCGGCACCAGACCAATCCCGCCTTTTATCGAAATTTATTTCAAATTTATCGGAACAGTATAGTTCAATACCCTTTGTTCCGCACATCACTCTCTCATCTGTTCCGGATATTCCGTCAAAAAAAATAACTGAAATGACGGAACGACTTTCTGAAAAGCTCAATCCGCTGCAGGTTGATTTGGGTGATGTTGAATGCAGGCCTCACCCATATCGTAAAGTCATTTTGTCAATTGACGACAATGTAATGGTTAGTGCTTTCTATAATAAAGTCAATCAAGCATTTGGTGGAGAAATTTGCAAAGAGGGTGATTTCCATCTATCTCTTCTCTATGGAAATCAAAGGTGTGAGGAAATTGAACTGGGAAATATCCGGAGTGAGCTGCCGATAACAAATAAATTGCATATACAAAGCATTGCTGTCGTAGATCTTAACTTTACACCGGACAAATGGAAGATTATATTTGAGCGGAGCCTGCAAATCAATACCTCTCTTTAATTTGGAAGAGAAGATCTTATTTGCGACAATTCAAACAGGTTAATAAATAACTACCATAACAAGAATAATTATCAATAATAATGAGTGGATATAAATTTTACGAACAGGTAAATAAAGCTTTCGACAGAGCTGCTGCACATACAAAAATAGATAAAGGATTGCTTGATCAGATGAAAGCATGCAATGACGTTCTTCATATCCAATTTCCGGTTGAGATGGATGATGGTTCAATCCGGGTGATTGATGGGTATCGAGTGGAGCACAGCCATCACAAAATGCCTACCAAAGGTGGTATTCGTTACAGTACAATGGTAAACGAAGATGAAACAATGGCACTGGCTGCATTGATGACGTACAAATGTGCTGTGGTAGATGTACCGTTTGGTGGTGCAAAAGGCGGTATAAAAATTGATCCTAAAAAGTTTTCGGTTACAGAACTTGAAAGAATTACCCGGCGCTATACATTTGAACTCTATAAGAAAAATTTTATCGGTGCCGGTAATGATGTTCCAGCTCCGGATATGGGCTCCGGTGAGCGCGAGATGGGTTGGATTTTTGACACCTATCGTCAATTAAGCAATGATATCAATGCTGAAGGATGTGTAACAGGAAAACCAATTGGTCAGGGTGGTATTCGCGGGCGTAAAGAGGCTACCGGTCGAGGTGTCTATTTTGGAATTAAAGAGGCATGCAGCAATGCGGCAGACATGAAAGAGCTTGGTCTTGAAAAAGGGATTGAAGGTAAAACATTTATCCTGCAGGGTTTGGGTAATGTGGGTTACCACACTGCAATGTACATGATTGAAGCCGGTGCAAAAATGATTGGTGTGGCAGAGTTCGACGCCTCTATCTATAACGAGAAGGGAATCGACCTTAAGGATCTGATGCAGTATAAGAGCGAGAATAGTGGTGGAATTTCTGGATACGACAAGGCAACACAACTCAATTCAAATACCGCAGTATTGGAAGAAGAGTGTGATATTTTGATTCCCGCAGCTCTTGAAAATCAGTTGACAGAATCGAATGCGTCAAATATAAAAGCAAAAATTATTGGGGAGGCTGCTAACGGACCTACAACTGATGTGGCTCATGAAATTATTAAAAAACGTGGTGCACTGATTATTCCTGATAATTATCTGAATGCCGGCGGTGTAACGGTGTCATACTTTGAGTGGTTGAAAAATATTCAGCATGTTCGATTTGGACGTATGGGAAAACGATTCGAAGAAAACAGCTACAAAAAAATACTCTCGGTAATTGAAACCGTTTCTGACAGGAAGTTTACGGAAGATGAGCTTGCTGTTCTTGCCCAGGGTGGTGGTGAACGAGAATTGGTTGATTCGGGGCTGGAAGAGACAATGGTCAACGCCTACAAAGAAATCAACGAACTTCGTAAGTATCATGATGTCGACTTGAGGACGGCTGCATTCATAAGCGCCATCAACAAGGTTGGGTTTATGTATAAAGGAATGGGGATTTTTCCTTAATCAAAAAAATAAACCCGGCACTTTTCACAGTGTCGGGCTTTTTTAATTTTAGACAGTCGTTTTCTGTCATTAACCAAAACATCATCTTCATATCGCTACGGGTGTACTGTAAAAAAGTTACACTGTAAAGGAAGTTATTTTTAGAAACTGCATCTTTAACCTCTCCTGCCATGATTTCTTTTTACGTCATCATGTTTATTTTGCCGGCACTGATTATTGCCGGGACTATTTTTTTGGCGACTCGAAAATCTAAAGGTCATGGATGAAACTCAGCTCATTTCCGTTTCATTTGATTCGAGTGCAGTCATCGCTTTTATAGCCTACCTGATCCTGATTATTGGCGTTGGCATTTACGCTTCAAGATTTTCCTCCCGTGGAATATCGGAGTATTTTATTGGCGGCCGTAAAATGAATCGATTTGTCGTAGCCCTCTCAGCAGTTGTTTCCGGCAGAAGTGCGTGGCTGCTCTTAGGTGTAACAGGGATGGCATACGCCCAGGGACCCTCTGCAGTTTGGGCTGTGCTCGGGTATATTATTGTGGAAATTTTTCTCTTTCTCTACTACGGAAGAAGGCTTAGAAATTTTACCGAAAAGCGAAACTGCATCACTATTCCCGACTTTTTTGCTGAACGATTTAACGATCATGATGGCAAACTGCGAATCACAATTGTTGTCATTTTCCTGATGTTTATGGTCGGATATATCTCCTCTCAGTTTGTAGCGGGAGGCAAGGCGTTTGCTTCCGGGTTCGGAATCGAAACTGATACCGGTGTACTATTGACTGCCGGAATTGTTCTTGTATATACAATAGTTGGAGGTTTTTTGGCTGTCAGCCTCACGGATATGTTTCAGGCCATTTTCATGATGCTTTCACTTGTAATTTTACCTGTGATAGCCATTTTGAACTTTGGAGGATTGCAGGAATTGTTGAGCTCGCTGGCGGTTTTGGATCTAATGTATGTAGACCCGTTTGCGGTATCTGTAGGTGCCGCTATAGGTTTTTTGGGCATTGGGCTCGGGTCACCCGGGAATCCGCATATCCTGGCCCGATACATGTCAATTGATGATCCAAAGCAGTTTAAGTATGTAGCCGTAGTTGGAACAACATGGAATGTACTGATGGCTTGGGGAGCGGTTTTTGTAGGGCTTGCAGGCAGGGCGTACTTTCCAGAAGTAGAGATGTTGCCCGGGGCAGATACGGAAAATCTTTTTCCCATGCTTGCTCAGCTTCAACTCCATCCTATCCTTTTCGGAGTAGTGTTGGCCTCCATATTTGCAGCTATTATGTCCACAGCAGATTCACAATTGCTGGTAGCTGCATCAAGCGTAGTTAGGGATATCTATGAAAAGATCATCAAAAAAGGTGTTGAAGTTTCTCAAGCCAAATTGGTTCTCTACAGCAGAATTGTGGTATTCCTAATCGTTATCCTCTCCCTGGTATTTGGATTCTATGCTGAAGATCTTGTTTTTTGGCTCGTTTTATTCGCATGGGCGGGTCTCGGCGCCTCGATTGGTCCTACCTCCATTTTGGCACTCTATTGGAAAGGAACAACTCGCGCCGGGATATTTGCAGGATTAATAACCGGTACGGTGGTGACCATTGTTTGGTACCTCATACCGGAGCTCAAGGCATTAATGTATGAACTGATTCCCGGTTTTTTTGCTTCCTTACTGGCAACATGGCTGGTAAGCCTTTTTACCGAACCTGCCCCGGATAGCAAACAAGCATTCGAGGATATGTTTGACGAATAAAAAAGGTGATCTAACTGAAGCCAGATCACCTTTGTACGTAATGCGAGAGTGTAATAATCTAAGAAAACAGCTTCTTAAAAAATCCTACAAGGCCTTTTTCCTCCTTTTTCTTACCGCTTCTTCCTCCTTCAAGTTGATCAAACGTAGGTCGAGGCAAACCATGATGCTTCCCGCTCTCTTTTTGCCTGTTGTTACGTTTTTTGCTCTTCCCGCGCTTATTGTTTCGTGACTTGGATTGCTTGCTGCTTTTCTTTTTCCCTTTTTTGTCGGAGGATACTTTGTCTTTAACACTTTTGGGAAGGGGTACTTCTTCGGGTGCATAACCAAGCGATTTGCAAATGGTCTGTATATCGCCTCTGTCCTGTTTTGAAACAAGTGAGAGAATACGGGTAGCTTTACCGTCTCCGACAAGTTCAGCACGCAGCTTATATTCATCTACATCCTCAGGTACATCGTAATTAATAACCTGTGTTGCATGCTCTAAAGGAAGGTCTTTGGCGGTCATATCACCAATGATTAAATGCTGTACATCATTGGTAGTAAAACGGTTGAATCTTTCATCAAATGTATCTTTGTTCAGCTGCTGGTGAACACTAACCGCCCTTCGGTTGCTCTTCCTCAAAATCTTATAGAGACGATCAGCCGTTCTTCTTGAAGCGGTGAAAATAACAACCGTATCTGATTTATTGTTATCCAGATGAGCCATCAATGTAGAGATCTTGGACCTGGGCGGGACATTGATATAGTATTGAGTAAGGTCTTTGGTAATTTCGGGCTCTTTCTTCTTTTCAGGTGCTTTTTTAGCAAGAGTAACTAACTCAGGTTCTGTCAGAAGCTTATTTTCTGCATCCCTCAACTCTTTACTATCCTTTGCAGCTGTAAAGATTCGTTGACACTTACCGATTACACGGGTCGAAATATTGTCGATGGCACCCCAGTTTTCAACTTTCTCAGCCTGATCAATAATGAGCTGCTGTACTTCTCTAAAGATTATTTTACCCTCTTCCAGTAAATTGCTGAGCTCTTCGGGTGTGGCAACTACTATAACGGGTCCGGCAGAGAGTGCGTTGAGTTGCTTCTTAGGGTCTTCGTCAGGGGTAATACACGCACTCTCAATGGATGCGTGATAGCCTATGGCCCAAATCCATTCATCCAGGAATTTGGCGCGTTCACTGTCGGGGGCTAAAATAATCCCCTTGGTGCCTTGACGTCTATCTGACTTGGCAATGTCATTCAACAGATTGATTAGGTAACCCACTTCGGGTCTGTCATCTGTTGTGGTGTTAATTACTAAGTCGGATCCTTCCTGAACTGCTTTAAAAATTTTCTTTTGTAGTGTAGAGGGGCTTTCAATCTTAACATCTTTCAACCCCTTCAAAATATCGGAACTTAGTCGAAACTGATTAAACGACAACTTTTTATCCTCACTTATTTAGTCAAAATTTCAATTCAAAAAATACCGGCAACTTTTGTCCGGCTTATGGCTCAGCCCTGAATAGTACAGGCAGCCATTTACTTTAATTACTATAAAACACGGTTAAGTAGATTTCATTCAATGTAAGCAGAATCATCAAGCCTAAAAGTCCGGCAGCTCCTGCCTCCGGGCCGAAATTTCCTCCGGTAAAAGTTTCGGGACCGGTTGTCTCTGCAACCATCAGCATATGTTCAAATTGGCTGCCGCTTACCGGTAATCCAAAAACCGCGCCCTGAAAATAATTCCAGGAGAGATGCATTCCAAGCGGAATAGCTAAACTCTTGGTAATAATATAAGGATAAGCGAACACCATTCCAGCAATAGATATGTTTAAAGTTGATATCCAGGTAGCATTTGGGTTACCAAAATGTGTTAAACCAAAAAAGAGAGAGGATAATATAACGGCAGCGATCACGGCCAATGATTTTCCGGATTTTTGAAAATGAAGGCCTTCCTGAAGATTACGAATTAAGTAACCTCTAAAGTAAGTTTCTTCCCAAAAACTCACAGCTGCCATGAAAATAAGGGTGACCGTCAATCCGGTATAAAAACCATCTGAAGGGTTTTTAAATTGCTCAAAACTTATTTCAACCCAACCCATGGCAATATGGATTAATACAATTCCTCCCATCGCTAATGCTGCCAAAACATTTCCGGCCAAAAAATCTTTCAGCCAACCTGAAGTAAATGTAAGGCCATACTCGGAAAATGGACGTCGGTCTAGTTTACGGGAACCTAACCAAAGAATCCCGATCATAACTATTGCAAGCACAATGGTGAACCAATAACCTCTAAATCCCCAAAAACCTATAGCAGCAATGGAGAAAAGTAAAATGGCTGTAACAATTAAAATTCTCCAAAAAGATCGCAGCCGGTTTTCGTATGAGCTAAAAAAGAGGATTTTCACGATTGAACGCTTATTATATATTAGTCTGTTTTATAATAACAGAATCTGACAAGCAAACAATACAAAAATTTAAAGTGTAGTTATGGCAAAACGTGTCGCATTTTTTGCAGGTAAAGAGTCCGTAGAAAATTATTTTAATCTGGAATCGAACAGGGATAATATATATGAGCCGCACTATAATTTATCTGCGGGTCATCATATCCCAATTGTGCACAAGAGTGATGCTGAAAATACTATAAGCAGAGTTCGATGGGGTGATGAAGATACCTATGAGACAGCTATGGATTTTGAAAAGGCAACGGATTTGCTTCAAAAAAAAGAATTTATGAGCTGCGCCGTGCCACTAAGTGGTTTTTATATCTGGAAAGATGACAAAGAGAAAGGGAGCCCGTTTTTTGTGCGTATGATAAACGACCCACTTATGGTGGCTGCAGGTATTTATAACACAAAAAGCGAGAGCTTCAAGCTTATCACAATGCCATCCAATGTTTTGATAAACCCAATGTCTGAAACGATGCCTGTTTTGCTGGATAGAGAATTGACTTTTAAATGGCTTAAGACAGAGGAAAAGAAAGAAGCGTCTGAAATTATTGAAAAGGCAAAGAAACTATTTTTGTTAACCGACTTGTCTGTTCTTCGTGTCAGTGAAAAAGTTAACGACCCTTCAAATAACGATGAAAAACTGATCCAGCCTATTCCAAAATAGGGTTTACACCACGATTCTTCTGCAATAATTGTTGTATGATTCGTTATTACAAATACCTTTTTAATAAGGTGAAATAGTTTTATCTTAATGGTTCTATAAATCAAAGAAATTTTTACAGAGTATGTTATACGGAATTATCGTTTCAGTCATCACACTGATTAGTTTTCTATTAATCGTTGTTATCCTGCTTCAGCCGGGACAAAAAGAAGGTTTGTCAGGTGGTTTGGCAGCCGGTATGGCCGGTGGCGCATCTATGGGTGCTCGCAGAACCGCAGATTTGCTTTCTAAAACAACCTCCATTTTAGCCGCACTATTTCTCTCGCTTAGTGTTTTGGCGAACTTTGCGATCGACCGTGGTGATAGCGGTCAAAGCACGATCCAACAATCTGCAATGGAAAATGTTGATCCACAAGAATTTACGGCTCCTTCACAGACGCAATCAGCTGTTCCTGAACAGGAAGATCTGGATATTGAAGAGTAAGCTTTTATAAACGTAAGATTATTTAGCCGTGATTTGATAATATCAAGTCACGGCTTTTTTTGTGCGCTATTCTTTTTGAAAGAGCTATCATTGAAATGGCAAGTGTTTGCTGCGGGGTGATTCACATCTTTGGTGAGCATAAAAAAACCCGAACCATACGATTCGGGTTTTAAAGAAATGATACGATTTTTAAAGAATCTTAGACAGATTCAATGATTGAATTCAAGGTTTTGCTGGGCCTCATACGGTCGAACACAATTTTGCGGTTTGGCCAATAGTAACCTTCAATATCTTCCGGTTGCCCCTGAGCATCAATCAACTCCTGATTGATTTGAGCCTCATTCTCCTCAAGTTGCTCTGCAACAGATTTAAAATGCTCAGCCAACTCTCCGTCTTTTGTCTGATCGGCTAAAGCACGAGCCCAGTACATGGCCAGATAAAAGTGACTGCCACGGTTATCATGCTCGTTCACTTTTCTGGAAGGAGATTTATCATTTTGCAGATAGCTTGTATTTGCTACATCCAACGCCTCAGAAAGTATGAGGGCCCGGTCATTATCAAATGTTTTTGATAGATGTTCCAGGGATACTGCGAGAGCCAGAAATTCACCGAGTGAGTCCCATCTAAGGTGTCCTTCATCCAGAAACTGCTGAATATGCTTTGGTGCTGATCCACCGGCTCCGGTCTCAAAAAGACCGCCACCGTTCATCAATGGAACAATAGAGAGCATTTTTGCACTGGTTCCCACCTCCAGAATAGGAAACAGATCGGTAAGATAATCGCGGAGAACGTTACCTGTAACGGAGATTGTGTCTTTTCCGTCTTTCGTTCTTTTCAGCGTATACCGCATTGCCTTTACGGGCGACATGATCTGTATATCCAGACCTTCTGTGTTGAACTCGGGAAGATACTGTTTTACTTTTTTGATCAGTTCTGAGTCGTGAGCACGATCTTCATCAAGCCAGAAGATTGCCGGATCGCCGGTTTCGCGGGCTCTTCGTACTGCAAGACCAACCCAGTCTTTAATGGGGGCGTCTTTGGTTTGACACATTCTCCATATATCACCTTCTTCAACATGGTGCTCAATAAGAGTGTCACCGTTTTTATTTACGACTCGTACATTCCCTTTGCCGGAAATTTCGAAAGTTTTGTCATGCGATCCATACTCTTCGGCTTTTTTAGCCATCAGCCCCACATTGGGTACACTTCCCATAGTGGTTGGGTCAAAAGCACCGTGTTCCTTACAGAAATCGATGATTTCCTGATAAATTCCTGCATAGCTGCTTTCAGGAATGACGGCTTTTGTATCCTGTGTGTCATCATTTTTGTTCCACATCTGCCCTGATGTGCGTATCATCGCCGGCATGGAAGCGTCGATTATAACATCACTCGGAACATGCAGGTTGGTTATTCCCTTGTGTGAATTGACCATCGCCAGGTCGGGCCCATTTTCGTAACACTTCTGAATATCAGCTTCAATCTCAGCCCGTTTCTCATCCGGCAGTTCTTTAATTTTTGCTTCCAGATCACCAAACCCGTTGTTGGGATCAACTCCAAGTTTGTCCAGTGTTTCTCCATGCTTTTCAAAAACATCCTTGAAATATACTCTCACGGCATGGCCAAAAATGATAGGATCTGATACCTTCATCATGGTTGCTTTCATATGAAGTGAGAAGAGGACGCCTTTTTTCTTGGCATCCTGAACCTGGTTTTCTAAAAACTCCAGTAGTTCTTTTTTACTTAATGCAGCTGCATCAATTACTTCACCGGGCAGTAGCGAAAGTCCATCCTTTAAAACGGTGACGTCTCCGTCTTGATCCACAAACTCGATTTTCACTTCGTCAGCGCTGTCCAGTGTCAGTGATTTTTCGGAGTGAGCAAAGTCGTTGTCACTCATCGCTGAAACGTGGGTTTTAGAGTCTTTACTCCATTCTCCCATCGAGTGAGGATTGTTTTTGGCATACTCTTTTACAGGCTTGGGAGCTCTTCTGTCCGAATTTCCCTCTCGCAATACCGGGTTTACCGCACTACCCTTCACCGTATTATAGCGTTCCTGAATTTTCTTTTCTTTTTCGTTTTTAGGCTCTTCAGGGTAATCAGGGAGGTTGTACCCTTTATTTTGTAACTCTTTGATTGCCCCAACGAGTTGTGGAACAGAAGCACTGATGTTTGGAAGTTTGATGATATTCGCTTCCGGCTTTTTAGCCAATTCGCCAAGTTCAGCTAAATCATCCGGTACTTTTTGATCCTCACTTAAATAATCGGGAAAGTTTGCCAGAATTCTGCCTGCCAGGGAAATGTCCTTGGTTTCTACATTTACTCCGGCAGCTTTTGTAAAAGCTTCAACAATAGGTAGAAAAGAGTGGGTTGCAAGGTAGGGCCCCTCGTCAGTGATTGTATAAAAGATCTTAGCTTTATCAGTACTCATGTTTAAAATACTTTTTCGGTTAGTTTTTTATTTTGAACTCTGCAAGATTTACCGCGCATTTAAAAAAGGCAAAACAGAAGTCTCTGCTATTCTTCTTCAAGCAGATTTTTTACATACTCATTCTCAGGATCCATTTTCAACGCCTGCTGGTAGTATGTTTTTGCTTTTTCATCGTGGCCTCCTTTTTTCATCAGGTCGCCCATTAAAATCCAATTTTCCACGTCCCGAGGGTCTTTACGAATTCTATCCAAAAGATAGGGAATAGCTTCATTTCCTTTCCCTGCCATAACCATATAAAGCACCATATTTCTGTGTGCGGCAGGCAGGTTATCCAGTTTAATGGCACGCTCAAAATCTTCTCTTGCATTTTCAGCGTCGTCATCGTTTAGGTAAGAGTATCCTCTAAGATTGTAAAGTCTTCCATCTTCGTCATCTCTTTCAATGGCATCGGTTAAGGATTTAATACTCGATTCCCATTGATTGAGCTTCTGCATCACCTCACCTTCAAGAGTGTACCCTTCCGGTGCGTCCGGATTCATTCTTTGCAGTTGTCTTGCGGTGTCGAGGCTTTTATCCAGATCTCTTTCGTGTAAAAGCTCATATCCTTGTTTATGTTTTTCTTCGAAACTCATGAATTATCAGTCTTTTTCTCTTTTTCAGTTATATCTTCAAATTCTGCATCTTCGATTTGATCTAAGTTAGGCCTTTTTTTTCGCTTGGATGGCCCTTGTCGAAATTGATCAAAAGGAGATGATGATTTTCTGTTCTGTTTTGATTTTGGCCCTGTAATCAGTCTATAAACCAAATAGATGAATAGGGCTATTAGTAACCAGCGGATCATTAATTAGTCAGGTATAATATGAATGTGTGTATTGCTTCGAATGGGTTGATTGTAAATCTGTTCTTTAATATACGACAAGTGGGTTGGATTATTAACAAAATCGATTTCCGAAGCGTTAATAATCATCAAAGGAGCTTTATTGTAGTGGTAAAAAAATTGATTGTACGCATCACTCAGTTCCTGCAGGTAGTCGGGAGTAATATGTTTCTCATAATCCCTGCCGCGCTGCTCAATGTTGTTCATCAGCCGATCTACATTACTTTGAAGATATAGAACAAGATCTGGCTTGGCAGAAATCCCTGTCATTATATTGTAAATATTATCGTATAAATTCATTTCATCTTCACCAAGGTTCAGCCGTGCGAAAATGCGATCTTTTTCAAACATGTAGTCAGACACGATTCCGCCGTCAAAAAGGTCGCGGCTGAGCATTCTTTGCTGCTGTTTGAAACGACTGGCCAGGAATGAAAGCTGAGTTTGAAATGCGTAACGTTCTCGATTTTCGTAAAAATGAGGAAGAAAGGGATTCTCTTCAAACTCTTCCAGCACTAATCGGGCGTTACTGCTTTCGGCAATTAGTTTTGCCAACGATGTTTTTCCTGCTCCTATAACGCCTTCAATGGCGATAAAATCAAATTGATTGGGCATTGTTGTTTGCTAAATCCTTATGGTATTTACCAGCTAATATCTGTTTTTTCAATCTCCATGCGCGGTGCATTATCTACCATCTGCTGAATAGGAGTTCCGGTTGAGATGTCTACCCAATCCGGGTCAATTTCCAACATAGGCTTCAGTACAAAAAGGCGCTTTTGATATTCCGGATGTGGAATAATAAGGGTATCCTTATCAATCACCAAGTTTCCGTAGCGAATGATATCCAGATCCAGAATTCGGGGTCCCCATCGTTCTGTTTGAGTTCGGCCGGCCTCTTTTTCGAATGTTTTTAGCTGATCTAAAAGATGTTGCGGAGTTAATTTTGTGGTTATTTTTGCAGCCCCATTGTAAAATGTGTACTTCGCGGGCCCAACGGGTTCCGATTCCCATATCGACGATTTTACAACTGGCTTGAGGGATAGTGAATTTAAATACTCTGCAGCCAATTTGAAGCTTTTTAGCCGGTCTCCTAAATTAGCACCAATTGCAACAATTACCGTTTCCATGTCATGCTTATTTGAGCATACTTTGCCGGAGAATCAACCGGCGGGCTTAATTTTCTTACAGTTACAATCAGTTCCTGAACCGTTTCAGCTTTTTTGAAAAGTTCTTCCCCGATTTGATAGCAAAGTGTTTCAATAAGTTTTTTGGACGGGCCGTAAATAATTTCTGAAGCTGTCTTTTCTGCCAGGGCGTAGTCGAAAGTTTTGTCTAACTCCTCATTTTTGATCGAGTCTTTAAAAAAGCCTTTCGCGGTGACGTCTACTTCAAACTGATTTCCCTCAATTCTCTCTATTTCAGCATGCCCGTGTTTACCGTGAAATTGAATGGATTTAATCGTGATGATATCCGGCGCTTCCTGTGAGTTCTGCATAAACTTATATGAAAAAGTAAAAAAATCAGGTGAGCATGATCAATGTGCATGTTAGCATTACAGGCTGGCCACTTCAATTTTCTGTTCCAGTTCGCTAAGGATGCGCTTGTGCTTCGGACTTGTAGAGAGCCGCTCTTCCACCGTAGAGATCGCGTGAATGACAGTAGAGTGGTCTCGCCCGCCGAACTGCAATCCAATCGTTTTGAGGCTCGATTTGGTGTATTTCTTGGAGAGAAACATCGCAATTTGCCGAGCTTCCACAATTTCCTGTTTCCGGGTCTTCTCGCGCACTTTATTTGTATCAATCCCAAAGTGATCACATACATAATTTTGAATAGACTCTATAGAAATCTGCGTGTGCGAGCTTTTCACCATATCCTTCAGTACATTTTTTGCCAAACTAAGGTCAATCTCATCTACATGTTTGAGCGAAGCTGTAGCCAGTAACTTAATAATGGCTCCTTCCAGATCGCGAACATTAGACTTAAAGTTGTGGGCGATAAATTCAAGAATATTTGGATCGAGCGTGATACCGTTGTCGTTGGCTTTACGCTCAAGTATGGCGAAACGGGTTTCATATTCTGGAATTTGCAGGTCAGCGCTTAACCCCCAGCTGAAACGCGAAATCAGGCGGTCTTCGATATCGGGGATGTCTTTGGGTGCGCGGTCGCTGCTCAATATAATCTGTTTTCCATCCTGATGGAGTGCGTTGAATATATGGAAAAACTCCTCCTGTGTCTTTTCCTTTCCGCTGAAGAACTGAATGTCGTCTACAATAAGTACGTCAATATTTCTGTAGTACGTAGTGAATTCACTCGCCCGGTTGTTTCGGATGGCCTGAACAAACTCATTGGTAAAGGTTTCCGAAGAGACATACATCACGGCAAAATCATCCCCAAAGTCGCGCTTTATTTTGTTGCCAATACTTTGAATAAGGTGTGTTTTCCCCAGTCCGGTTCCGCCGTACACAAATAGCGGATTAAAGGAGTTTTTCCCTGGATTTTCAGCAATAGCCATCGCCGCAGATCGTGCCAGTCGGTTGCAGTCTCCCTCAATATATCGTTCAAATACGTAGTTGCTGTTCAAATTCGATTCAATATTCGCCTTTTTTATCCCGGGAATAACAAAAGGATTCTCAATTTTACCGGGATGATAGTCAGAGAAAGTATTGACATGCTGCGAATTATTTGGAGGGCTTGGCCGCTGAGGCAATCTCACAGATCGGTTGTCTTCCATGCGGTCGGATTTTTCTACCAGTACTGAATACTCCAGTTTTCCCTGATCGCCTAATATTTTAGCGATTGTGGAACGAAGCATATTATAGTAGTGCTCTTCCAGCCATTCGTACCAAAATTGACTGGGAACCTGAATTGTAAGAGTGTCGTTTTCAAGCTTGACAGGTTTGATCGGTTCAAACCAAGATTTGTACTTCTGATAACTGATATTATCCTGAATAATCTCTAAACATTCACTCCATGCACTTTCAGCGGTAAGTGTATTCAACGTAAACAACCTCCTGGGGACTTGTGGTATTAAAATATTGAGCAGTTATCCACACGGATCAAAAAGACTGCCGTAATAGCTGAACAGAAAATGTGAATTTATTACCCTGAAATCAAAAAATTTTTACGTGGCTCCCCCAAAGTTATCCACATTTTTATAAATACCATAAAACACTGGTGCGCAATTAATTAATGTTTATTTAAAAAAATTACCAAATTCCACTTGACACCGCTTAACAATTCCATAACGCAAATTTAGTCTGAAGGAAACTTTGCATTCAAGCCAATAAAAACTTTTCCACAAGTTATCCACATTGTGTGCGATATATAAGTGGGCTTCGGTGGAAAATGTGTAAAAGAAGAGAAAAAGCAGTTGACGCAACGCTATTTAACAGGATTTTGGGCAATAACAAACCGATCCTTCTCATCATAGTCCTGAATGAGTTCAGCGTCGTGATAATATGAGAGTGCAGCCTCTTTTATTTTCGTGGCAAATTTGTCATTGCACTCCAGAAATAGTTTGGCTTCGCAGGCCGACGCAAATTCACAAATTTTCCGATAAAGTGACAAAGGGTCATTGTGGAAAAGCGCAAGATCAGGTTCAAAGTTTAGAACTTGAGGGTCCATCTCACTTTTTTCGGCCGGGGTAATGTAAGGAGGATTGGAAATAATGATATCCCAATCCCGGTTCAGGATCTTATTGTTTTCAAGTAACGTGTTCAGGTCAGCTTCATAAAAATTTACGTCTACTTCGTTGACCTCAGCATTGTGGGATGACAATTTCAGTGCTTTAGGTGAAATATCAACTCCGGTACAGTTCCAGTTGGGGCGAGCTTTTTTAATGGCAATAGGAATGCATCCACTGCCGGTTCCTATGTCCAGAACATTCAGTTTGTCAGAGCCGGAGTGTTGATTGAGAACCAGATCGACGAGCTGCTCTGTTTCCGTTCTTGGAATAAGTACGTCTTTGTCTACCTTTATTGAACAATTCAAAAAATCAGTAGATCCGGTCAGGTGCTGCAGGGGTTCGTGTAAACTTCTTCTCTTGACCAACGGACGCAGCTGATCCAATTCGGTTGTGGAAAGCGGACGATCGAACTTAAGATAGAGATCAAGCCGGTTAATATTGAGTACATCAGCTAAAAGCCATTCGATGCTGAGCCTGGGATTTTGAACACCCTTTTCTTCAAAAAAATCCGTGGCCCATTCAAGCATGGACACAACAGTCCAAACTTTTTCGGAATTACTGCTCATTTAAAATTAATCTTCTTCTTCCTCAGAAGCAGGAGACGCAACTTCTTCTTGCAGTGAAAGTCCAAATCGTTTCGAAAAGTCCATGATAAAATCAATAACATCAGACTCAATACTTCTTTCTTCCGAAAGCGAGCTGCCACGAAATCCCATTCTTCCGCCTGATTTTTTGAGTTCAATCCGAGTGTGATCGTCGTTGCACTCAAGAATAGCGGTTAAGGTAATTGTTGCGTTGATCTGTTTTTCATACTGCTCATAAACGGCAACAAAAATTTCGTCGTTGTTTGCTGATGATTTATAATTGTAAAGAAACTTCGGCTCTAAAGCTTCAAACAGCTTAGATGGAATTCTTCGAAGTGTCTTGTTTGGCCCGTACGCCAAATATTTTGTGACTGTGCTCATAATCACCTAAATGATTGAATTGAAGTATGAAAAGAGAAATTTCTGCCTGAATAAAAGCCTAAATACAACAATAATCAAATGCCGTTTTACAAAAGAAGCATCTTTCAATAAAATTATTGACCTTATTCTGTTGTTAGATGCAATGGATTTAACGATTAATGCGTTAGAGAACTAAGTTATTCAGAACTATTCAGGTATATGAAAAAATCAATACAACTTCTACAGATAAGCTTACTCGCTCTTTTATTCTCATTTTTTCTCTCTATTGATGTAAAAGCTCAAATTGAGGAACCCGACGTAGTTCAAACTCAAAGAGAAGCTTCAACCTTGAGCGATGAGTATGATGCAGGGTTTGGAATAAAAATTAACATGAACAATTTTGGCTTTGGAATTGGCGGTGAATACCGAAGAATAGTTGGGCCACAATCTGAAATTATGTTCTCTCTGGGCATAACAGGTTTACGGGATGAAAGCGAACAGACCTTCACCGACTTTTTCTTTGGTCAGCAGATTATACCAAACAAATTTCAGAGAGGTTTGGCATTTCCGTTAATGGCTGGTTTCCGGCAGCGTATTTTTTCTAAAGTTGTTCAAGAGAACTACAGATTTTTCGTGAGTGCTCAAGCCGGTCCGGTAGCAGCGTTCACATATCCTTATTTTAATGACCGGAATGGCAATAATTATCGCGAGACCGGAAATGAGTACTTACTCATCGAAGATAACGGAGAGATTTTCGTACAGTTTGCGCAGCCGGAACGGGTTAACGACATCTTTTCAAGAATGGGTGAGGGTGACTGGCATTGGGGCGGTGCAGGTGAGATTAAGCTCGGTGTGGATATCGGAAGTAATTTTTCGCGCTTGAACAGCATTGAATTTGGTTACTACTTCTACTATTTCACGGAGGGTATACAAATGATGCAGCCCAAGCAGCCGGTTATTCAGCAGCAAACGGGTCCAAATCAGAGTCCTTATGTCTGGGAAAATGGCCAGCTGGTATTAGAAGACTTTTTTGAGCCACAGAAATTTTTTGGCACGCCGCAGATCACGTTTACCTTTGGCTGGCTTTGGTAAGTTGAAAAAACCACTCTTGCGGAGATTGGAGGGAGTCTAAAATCAGGTCGGGTTTGTGTTTTCGTAGTTGAGCTTTATTGAAGCCACCGGTTGTAACGGCCACAGCTTTAGCTCCGAAAAAACGCGCACAGCGAACATCATTTGGAGTATCGCCAATTACAATGAACTGATTTGAATCGGCCGGTTGCTTATATTTTTTCGTGTACTCCATGCTCGCCTGTCCCGGAAGATGATTCCTGTCCTGGTGGTCGCAGCCAAAGCCACCAAATGAAAAAACATTATTCAAACCCACCGCTCCCACTTTTGCATAGGCTACTTCCCGATAGTTCCCAGTGCATAAACCAACCGGTATATTCTGTAACCGGGCAAAATCTATAGCATCACGTACTCCATCAATCATCTCGACATATTCTGCTGAGAGATGATCCGTCATTAATTTGATATAACGGGCTGAAACAGAATCATACAGATCCCGGGTGTGTGAGAACTCCTCAATTAGCTCAGAAAAGATATCCTTATCTGTTCGACCGGCAAAAGATCGATTTTCAAGTGAAATATCACTGATTTCAAACTCCGTTAATATTTGATGTATAATTTCATACAGGAAATTCTTTTTTACATGAAGTAAAGTTCCGTCAATATCGAACAGTAAAATAGGTTTCATCGTTATATTTCTTGATGAAGAGATTTAGCATTAAATTGAAATACATATACACTAACCAAAAAAATTGATTATGAGTTTAATTGAAGATATCCATGCGAGACAAATTTTGGATTCACGCGGCAACCCAACAGTTGAGGTTGACGTTGTTTTGTCTAATGGAGCCATAGGAAGGGCAGCAGTTCCGTCAGGTGCATCAACAGGAGAGCATGAAGCCGTAGAGTTGCGAGATGATGACAAGAGTTACTACCTGGGGAAAAGCGTTAAAAAGGCAGTCGAAAATGTAAATGGTGATATTGCAGAGGAACTGATCGGATATCCTGCATATTTGCAGACAGAAATTGATCAGATGATGATTCAGCTGGATGGCACTCCAAACAAATCAAAATTGGGTGCCAACGCTATTTTGGGTGTTTCAATGGCGGTGGCCAAGGCAGCGGCGGAAACAACCGGTCTTCCTCTCTGGAGATATTTGGGCGGTGTAAACGCAAAAGTACTGCCACTCCCCATGATGAATATTATCAACGGTGGTTCTCATGCTGACAATAATGTTGATCCGCAGGAATTTATGATTATGCCGGCGGGAGCAGACTCGTACAGCAAAGCCGTTCAAATGGGAGCTGAGATATTCCACAACCTCAAAAAGGTTCTCTCTTCAAAAGGGTACAGTACGGCTGTAGGAGACGAAGGCGGATTTGCTCCGGATCTCAAATCGAATGAAGAGGCTGTAGAAGTAATATTAAAGGCGATAGAAAAAGCCGGATATACTCCCGGAGATGATGTTTTAATAGCTTTGGATCCTGCGGCGTCTGAGTTCTACAATACCGAAACTGGTATTTATGAATTTAAGTGGAGTGACGGTTCAAAACGTGATGCTGATGCAATGGTTGAATACTGGACCGAATGGGTCGAAAAATATCCGATTATATCCATCGAAGATGGAATGTATGAAGATGACTGGGATGGCTGGAAAACCATGACGGATGCTTTGGGTGATAAAGTTCAGCTTGTTGGCGACGACCTGTTTGTAACCAACACAGATCGATTGGCTGAGGGAATTAAGAAAGGAATTGGTAACTCAATTCTTATTAAAGTGAACCAGATCGGTACGTTGACTGAAACACTTGATGCGATTGAGATGGCTCATAAAAACGGATACACAGCCGTAATTTCCCACAGATCCGGTGAGACTGAGGATACCACAATTGCAGATATCGCAGTGGCGACAAACGCAGGTCAGATTAAGACGGGCTCTATGAGCCGAACGGATCGTATAGCTAAGTACAATCAGCTCTTTAGAATTGAAGAGGAACTGGGTGAAAGTGCACTTTTCCTCGGAAGAGACGTATTTGGACTATAACAAAATATATTAGCCAAATTGAAAAGGGACAGCTAACACTGTCCCTTTTTTTATTGGAATAAGATTTTCGTAAAACATGGTAAGTGATTATAATCTGCTAATCTGAAACTCCCTCTTTAAAAAACCAATTCTGAACAGTACTTTTTTCTGATAAGTAAAAGCTCAAATTATAGAGCCGTTAAATGGATTCGGGTAAACCTATGGCATCACAGGCGAAACAGATACAGCTTACAGGGGAATTATTTGAAGCTGTACAGAAAAAGAAAATTTTCACCGACTGCAAGCAGTTCATAGATATGGTTCCGAAAGATGATCCGGAGAGAATATACCGTCTGTGGAAAAAACTGAAAGATGAGCCCATTTTTGATCTGAAAACGTTTGTTCTCACATATTTTGAGAAACCGGAGGAGTATTCACAAGTTGTCAACATCAACAGGAAAAAAATTTGCAGGGAGCACATCAGTTCTCTTTGGAATGTACTGTTTAGAAAACCTGATAAAGCAGTTTCCGAGTTTGATTCACTGATACCTTTGCCACATCCCTACGTTGTTTCAGGTGGAAATTTCAGGGAAGTATACTATTGGGAAAGCTATTTTATTGCTCAGGGTCTTCGTGCTGATGGCCACGAAAAAATGATTCTGAATATGGTAAAAAACTTTAGCCATCTTATTAAAAAGTTTGGATATATACCCGGTGGCAACAGGGTGTACCTGTCCGATCGGTCTCAGCCCCCATTCTATACCCCGCTTGCTGAAATGGGAGTTAAACTTTTCGGAGATGAACTGCTTAGTGACGTCCTCCCGACTGCTGAAAAAGAGTACAACTATTGGATGGATAAAGATGAAAATAAGGAGAAGCACGCTGTTTCATTTTCAATTCAAAAAAAGGTTGGACCTGAAGATAAAGTTCAAACAAGCAGCTACACGCTGAATCGATATTGGTCGGACCAGGTAACGCCTCGGCAGGAGTATTGGAACAAAGATTTAGCGGAAGCCAAGAGTTATGAAAGTG
>CAYNZY010000029.1:0-37527 GCA_964401805.1 uncultured Rhodohalobacter sp. | reverse complement strand
CTTTTTTTTATCCCCCAACCTCCCCACACACCACGAAATGGTTTTATTTGGGTTAGATTTTCTTGTCTACAGTTTCCATCATTTGCCTGTACCAATTTCCAAATGTACCATTCGTAATTCTCTCCCTAACTGCTTCCATCAACCAAAGATAGAACGTAAGGTTATGCTTAGATGTCAGTTCAAGCCCAAGTATCTCATTTGATTTTATAAGATGGTGGATATAGCTCATGTTATAGCGTTGACAAAGCTCTGAAGGAAAATCTAAATCCAATGGTTTGTGATGATGTTTCCATTTCGCATTTCTTACATTCACTTTTCCATGACGGGTAAAAATCATACCATTTCTGGCGTTACGAGTCGGCATAACGCAATCAAACATGTCAACTCCGTATGCAATATTCTGTAATAGATTGGCAGGCGTGCCTACACCCATTAAATATCTTGGTTTATCCTCAGGTAAATGCTCTGTATTGAAATCTGTAATCTCATACATGAGTTCGGTTGGCTCACCCACACTTAAGCCACCAATAGCCAAACCTTCAAAATCCAGAGAGGCCATATATTCTGATGACTCCTTTCGAAGGTCTTTGTGAACGCCACCTTGAACAATGCCAAATTGGAGTTGGTTATGACCATAAAGCGGTTCAGTTTTTAAGAAATGCTCACGTCCTCTCTTAGCCCAGCGGTGCGTTAGGTTCATGGAATTTTCAACATAATCACGTTCGGCCGGATAGGGTGGACACTCATCCAATATCATCATGATATCTGAACCTAATATTCGTTGCGTCTCAACAACATTTTCTGGTGTAAAGAGATGTTTTGATCCATCCAGGTGACTTTTGAACGTTGCTCCTTTCTCTTTGAGATCACGAATTTCAGAAAGAGAGAAAATCTGATAACCTCCTGAATCAGTAAGAATGGGTTTATCCCATCCCATAAATTTGTGTAAACCGCCCGCGGCCTGCATGATCTCGTTTCCGGGTCTTAAATAGAGGTGATAGGTATTTCCCAATATAATCTGGGCCTTTACCTTATTTAGTAGGTCATCCTGATCTACAGCTTTTACAGTACCTAAAGTGCCAACCGGCATAAAAATCGGTGTTTGTATTTCTCCGTGATCAGTCTTTAAAGTTCCTGTTCTGGCTTTTGTCTGTGATGATTTTTGATGTAGTGTAAACAAAGAAATATTTATTATTTGTAATTAGAACACGCTATTTTCAGCATCCTCGGGAAATGAAAATAAGCATCACAGGTAAGTATTAACAGTTAAGAATACTGTTTCGAATAAATTAGATAAGAAGATGAAATCCAATACGATCGTCATTATACCGACGTATAACGAATCCAACAATGTCTCAAGATTGGTAGAGGTTGTAATGGGATTAGAGCCGGAGATAGATATTCTCTTTGTAGATGATGGCTCGCCTGACGGAACAGCTGATTTGATTAAAAATAAAATTAAGGAGTACCCGGAAAGAGTTTACATTATAGAAAGAGAAGGTAAACAGGGCTTGGGAACAGCGTATGTAAGGGGATTTGAGTACGCACTTGAAAATGATTACGATTATATATGCGAAATGGACGCTGATTTTTCTCACGACCCTAATGATTTACCACGGCTGGTAGAAGAGGTCAAGAATGGGGCGGCTGATTTGGCTATAGGGTCCAGGTATAGCAAAGGTATTAGCATCATAAATTGGCCCCTAAGAAGATTGATTCTCTCCTACTGTGCTAATTTATATGCCCGGATTATTACCGGTATTCCGGTTAAAGACACAACAGCAGGTTTCAAATGTATTCACCATAAGGTATTGGAAACCATTGATCTGAAGAAGATTCGATCAAACGGTTATGCATTTCAGATTGAGATTCATTTTAGGGCGTGGAAAGCCGGTTTTAAATTGAGTGAAGTGTCTATCATTTTTAAAGAGAGAGAAGAGGGAGTCTCAAAAATGTCGAAGTCTATTGTAAGAGAAGCAATCTGGAGGGTATGGACGCTGAAGCTGAGAAGTATTATTGGGAAACTCTAAATCTTTTAATGGTAAATAATAGATCCGAAAGAGACGGCACTTTCAGTTGAGGTTTCATCCCACCAGTGATAGTTAATTTGCTCACCGTTCAAATCTCCGAATGCGTTTATAAAAGTGTACAAGGGAGGGAATCCGCATATTCTACTTGAATCATAATGTGAAGATAGCTCATTGAGCAGCTTTTCAGAATCCAGATTCACGGATGCGTGAAGAAAGCTTTTGTCGATTGACTGAACTTGATCTTTCATTAAATCCGACTTGGTCTGATCTCCAAATTTCTTACCGATGTGGGATAAATCACCGCTGATGAGGTAAAATGTTTCTCCATCATCCATTGCTTTTAGTTGATCTGTAAAATGTCTGATTTTTCCAGCTAAATCCCCCGAATTGTAATAGAGAATCTCATCAAATGATCCAATTGCAATGGGTACAATCCGGAAGTCGTGTTTCCAAAAATGAGAGGCAAAGAGGAGATGCGTTTCTATGCTATGTTCTATCCTGTGAGCTCTGTCAGAAAAGGTGACACCAATATCTGTACCCCTGTTATTTAAGCGATTTAAATAATCACGATCTGTTTCAATTAAACGATGAGGCAGTTTGAAATCTTTATTGGTTGCTATAAAAGGTTTTCCATCATAAATATCCGGAAAGTATCCTGCATAGTGGCTCGTTGCCAAAATAACTACTCTTTTTGGTTTGAGATTGCTTAAGTGGGAAAATGCTTCCACATACTGATCTTCTCCAACGCTAAGCTCAATATGAGGCGCGTATAGTGCTTTAATATTGTGAGCCATAGGTGAATTAACACCCTCAAAAAGTGTAGTTAAATACTCGTCCAGCTGTTCCGGATTCCCCGGGTAACTTCGCCCCGCCAAAACCGGTTTTCGGACAGAACTATTTTCAAACTGCTTCTCAATTTTATTTGAAAATAGCTTGAAATGTTTGGTATCTAATATTCTGTTTTGATCAAGCAGTTGAATAAATTCAAGAAGTTCATCTGTTGTAATATTTCCATTGGAAAGGTTACAGATTTCTTTAACGGACGTCTTGTTATTAATTAAAGAGAGTACGGTTTCAACTTGTCTGTCGAGCGCAAAATTAGGCGATGCGTACCCCATTACGTCATGGAAATAAAGCAGATCTCGTCCATCATCTTTAATGGGTATAATATTTAAATCCCGCCGTACACCGGGTATGGGAGATGTAAGTGAGTCAAAAAGAAGAGTATCATTCATTTTTGTTTTGGCCTCTCATTTTCCAGCATTCACATTTTTTTCCATACTTAATACAGATGGGGTGATCCGGTGGATCAGACAATCTGGCCTTGCAGGCATTTCTTCCGTGATGAATCATCAAGTGCGACAAGTTTGTCCAGTGCTCTTGGGGGAAAAGGGCCATCAAATCTTTTTCGATTTTGTTGGTATTTTTTTTCTCTTTCGTGAGTCCAAATCGATTTGAAAGTCTTTTTACGTGTGTGTCTACTACTACTCCAACATTTTTGTTGAATGCATTGCCGAGAACCACATTAGCGGTTTTCCGTGCTGCACCTCTAAGTTTAAGAAGATCTTTCATAGTATCCGGAACTTCCCCATCAAACTCTTCAACGATCGTAGTGGAAGCCTCTTTCAATGACTTTGCCTTATTACGATAGAAACCTGTGGTTCTAACCAGCTCTTCGAGTTCTTCCAATGGAGCTTCGGCCATGGTTTCCGGCGTTGGATATGCTTCAAAAAGGGCCGGTGTAACCTTGTTTACACGAACATCCGTGCATTGTGCACTGAGTATGGTTGCAATTAATAGCTCAAAAGGGTTTCTGTGATTTAATTCACATACCGGGTTTGGATAGTATTCGTACAGCTCTTCCAAAATATTCTTAGCGAGCTCTTTCTGTTTTTTTGACTTTTTTGGAAGTTTTGCCACTGTTATTGATTGATTAATTTTGGCATTGATTTCTACACAACATATGGATGTCGCTATTTAAATAAAATTTTTAACGATATCGTTTAAAGGAATAAGTACCGGTGAATACTTCATATTCGGGATTCGAATTCGTAAACTTGCCCATCAATAATAATAGAACTCTCTAAATGAAGAAATACGCGGCTTACGGTACGGTCTTCTTGTTTACTCTTATCTACATTTTAAGTTTTGTAGATCGGCAAATCGTTGCTGTTCTGGGCACTCAGATACGGGACTCCCTGGTTTTGAGCAATTTCCAAATAGGGTTGCTTTATGGACCGGTATTTTCGTTTGTCTATGCATTGGCGGGAATTCCAATGGGGCGCATTGCCGATAAAACGTCAAGAAAATTGATGATCTGTACCGGGCTGTTTATCTGGAGTTTAATGACGGTATTGAGCGGTTTTGCAGCTTCTTTTGCCTTTCTGGTTACAGCGAGGATGTTTGTTGGATTAAGCCAGGCGATGCTTAGTCCTGCTGTATACTCCTATCTGGCAGATGCTTTTTCACAAAAACATCGAGCAACGGTTTTTTCGATTTACGCTAGCGGGATTTTTATTGGAGTAGGTTTATCATTTTTGGTTGGCGGCACCGTCTCATTGCAGTACGACTGGAAAGTGGCAATGATTGTAGTGGGAGTGCCGGGATTGATTCTGGCTCCGCTCACCTGGTTCTTGGTTCGCGAACCGGACAAAAAAAGAGAGGCTGATAGTAACGATGTAAATATACTATCGGATTTGAAACTGCTTTTATCAAAAAAGTCTATTGTTTTTCACCTGATGGGCTTCTCATTTTTGGCATGTATGGGATATACCATTCTTGCGTTCATTGGAAATGTTTTTAATGACGTACATCAGAGGCCGGACCTGATTCCGCTTTATGGCTGGTTTATGTTTGGTGTTGGGATTATGGTGATTCTTTCAGGAAAAATTGCGGATAAATTGGCTCAGGCTAAACCGGAAAGACGCTATTTGATGGGTGTATTTGCTGCTGTGGGAGGTGTGCCATTTTATATTTTAGGGCTCTATGCAGATACTCCCGAAATGGCGTTTCTGTTTATGGGAATTGGTGTGTTGTTCTCTTCATCATATAATGGGGTTGCGGCAGCCATTATTCAATATTTTGTCCCGTCAAGAAAACGAGCCCTTGCAGGGGGATTATATCTTTTTGTAATAAGTGTGGCCGGTTTTGGAGTTGGCCCTCCTTTGACGGGTTGGTTGATAGATTTCGTATTTTCCGGACCCTTGGCAGTTTCACACTCCATGATGACAGTTATTGGAGTTTCATCTGCCGGAGCGACATTCTTTTTACTAAATGCGATGAGATACTACAAGCATGATGCAGTTATTGAAAATGCAGTAATAAAATGAAAAATAATAAAAGGTTAGATAGTTGAGTAGAACAGATAGTGAAAATCGAGATAAGACAGATTGGAAAGAATCTCCATACCTGATTATTAAGGGTTTTTTAATGGGGTCAGCTGATATTGTACCCGGTGTAAGCGGCGGTACATTAGCGCTTATTACAGGTATTTATCATCGATTAATATATGCGATCAAAAGTGTTGACAGTAAGGTTGTAAAGCATCTTTTTAAGTTAAGATTCAATAAGGTGTTTGAGTATTTTCACTGGAAGTTTTTACTCCTTCTCTTTACCGGAATTATCCTGGCAATCATCTTTTTTACGCGGATTGTTCCACTACAGGTTTACATGTTTACCCATCCCGAACTTGTTTATGGCCTATTTTTCGGATTGATTCTCGGATCTGTATTCCTTCTGATTGCAGAACTGGACCGTGAAGCCCGTAATATTAAAGCGCTGTTACCTCTTTTAATTGGATCTGCGATTGGGTTTTGGGTTGTTACATTGGTTCCGGCAGAAACTCCCGAGACCTTTTGGTATGTATTGGTGAGCGGAGCGATTGCTATTTGCGCAATGATTTTGCCCGGTATATCGGGCTCCTACATATTACTGATTTTCAGAAAATACGATTATATACTAAGTCAGCTGGGTGCAATTGGTTCAGCCGAAACCGTTCAGGCGCTATTGAACTTACTACCATTTGTGATTGGGGCCGCAACAGGCTTGATACTCTTTTCCAGAGCGCTATCGTGGTTGTTAAATCGCTACTATTCAATAACCCTGCTTATATTGATCGGCTTTCTGATTGGTTCGCTCTATGTAATATGGCCGTATCAGGACCGCGAATATGATGAGAGTGTGAGAAGTACAGAAGTGTTACCACAGGACCACCAGCTGGTTACTGAGCTGAAAGAACGAATCGGAATTCCAAATCAACCGGAATATCAGCGGCTTGGTGACGAAATAGAGGCAGAAAATGGGGAGCTTATGATTGAAGTGGAATCAGTTTCCAGGAAATTAATTTCAAGCAAGCCGTATTTCCCCGCGAATGAAAATTATGAGACAAGACGAGAGGTGAATATTACCGAGGGGATGGTTGGTATAGGCCTGGGATTTGTATTAATAATAGGAATCGCTATCCTGCGGAAAAGATCGCCAAACCGTTGAAATATTTTCAGATAAGCAAGAATATTTCTTGCTTAATAGAGTAGAATCTCCAAAATTAAAGTAGAAGCAATTGACTAAGTTTTAAGGTGTCAGAAGGTTTTCACCGATTTAATGAACTATTTGAACTCTAATATCAAAAGCAGACTAAAATCATGATTACATTCAATAAAATTCTGGTACCAACGGACTTTTCAAAAGGAGCTGAGGGAGCATATTCTGTTGCACAAAAAATCGCAAAGAAGTTTGGTGGCAAGATTGATTTTATTCACGTTGTACCAACACTCAAGTATCTGAATGAAAGTATAAAACGGTTGGGTGTCCCTCTTGATATGAATAAAGATATCTATCCGAGGGTTATTGAGGAGGCAGAAAAGAAAGTGGACAAGGCGATGGCCTCTTACATAGCTGATGCGAATCGGGGAGAAAAAATTGTCAAGATCGATCGACGACCTTCTGAGGCTATTGTTGAATATGCAAAAAAGAACGGTTACGATCTGATATTGATCGGTGCCAAGGGTGCACATGAGACAAAAATGCTCCGTGGAAGTGTTACGGAACGAGTGATCCGGCGATCAAAAATCCCGGTGTTTTCAGTTGGGGATCGTTTTAACGTCGATAGTGTGAAAAATATCGCTGTTACTACTGATACTTCCGAGTTATCACTGGCCTCGTTTCCGATGGCTGCAGCGCTTGCCGACTCTTTTGGAGCGAGCATAACACTATTTCATGTAATTGAATTGTATGGAAGTATTTCTGAGGAGATACCGAGATCTCCCGAAAAAGGAGAGTCGATCTCGATTTATGAGGCGATCATCGAGCGGTTGAATAATTATCTTACTAAACGAAAAATTGATAATGTTCATGTACAGCGAACCGGTGTAACATTCGAGGATGAAGTTGTAATTACGGACGGTGATCAGAGCCGAACGATTCCTCTCTTTACGAAAATTGAGAAGGGAGTTTCTGCTCACTATGAGATTGAAAACTACGCTTCAGAGAATGCTGACCTCGTTATGATGGCAACTCACGGCAGGAGCGGATTTGCTCATCTGATTCTTGGTTCTACAGCTGAGAAAGTCGCTCAGTATGTTTCGAAGCCTGTGATTACCGTGCGTCCGGAAGAGAAGGATTTTGAAGAAGCTTAACATAAACATAAAGAGGTTTGTCCAGGGAGGAGAGCATGAGACTAAATAACAAGAGTGTAGTAATTACCGGTGGAGCCGGTGGTATTGGATTGGCAACGGCCAAGAAAATGCTCGATGAAGGAGCAATGGGTGTTCTGTTGGTTGATCTGAGTGAGGAGGCTTTAAAAGAAGCAGCTGCAGAAATAGACAGTGATAAAGTTCACTATATATCTGCGGACGTTACAAAAAACAATGATGTGAAAAAGTACACTGATAAAGCCATTGAGCTTTTTAAAAAGATTGATGTGCTATTTCTGAATGCCGGAGTTGAGGGGGTTGTAAAACCAATTGAGGAATACCCCGAAGAAACCTTCGATCAGGTGATGAATGTAAATGTTAAGGGAGTTTGGCTTGGCATGAAGCATGCATTTCCTCATATGAAAAAAAGCGGAGGAGGCAGCATAATGATCACATCATCCGTTGCCGGATTACAGGGTACACCTAACGTCAGTGCTTACGTTACAAGTAAACATGCTACGATAGGAGCAATGAAAGTTGGTGCTTTGGAGGGCGCGGCCGACAAGGTTCGGGTTAACACTATCCACCCAAGCCCCGTAGACAATAGAATGATGCGCTCATTGGAAGAAGGATTTGCTCCAGGCGGTGGTGAAGAGGCGAAAAAAGGTTTTGAGCAGATGATCCCACTAGGACGTTATGCCAACAACGAGGAAATTGCGGATTTGGCACTGTTTTTGGCGTCCGATGAAAGTAAGTTTATCACAGGAGCTCAATATGTAATTGACGGAGGCTTAACTACCTGAAAATAATTTTAAAATCTTAAACTATTGTGGGCCAATCGACTGAAATCGGTTGGTCTTTTTTATTGGGTCAAATTTTAAATACTTTAGCGCTAAGTATTGATTTTGTCTAAAAATAACCACATTCTTTTTCTGATTAAAAAATGGGAGATATTGAACCTTTCAAAAAGGTTTTACGTAAACGCACCCGTTCATTAACCATAATCTATTCAAGAACGTTATGACCAAAAAAAATAAACTATTAACAAGCATTTTATTTCTTCTGGCCATGCCGGCGATGTTATTCGCTCAAGGGTTGGATACTTTCGAAGAAAAAGTAACAGAGTTCACTCTGGACAATGGCTTGCACTTCATCGTTATTGAACGTCCGGTGGCACCGGTTGCCTCTTTTGTGACGTTTGTAAATGTAGGAAGCGTAAATGAACCGGTCGGAAATACCGGTGTTGCTCATATTTTTGAGCATATGGCCTTCAAAGGTACAAAGGAAATTGGAACAACGGATTGGGAAAAAGAGAGTTCCGCAATTAAGCGAGCAGATTTTCTCTATCAACAATGGGTGCGAGAGCGAAGTAAGCCCAATCCCGATCAGGAGAGAGTAGATCGGCTAAAGGAACGCTTTGATGAAGTGGTTGAAGAAGCCGATCAATATGTAGTGAGTAATGAATTTACTCAGATCATTGAACAGAATGGGGGTACCGGTTTAAATGCCTTTACCAGTGCAGATGGTACCGGATATTTCTACAGCTTGCCGGAAAACAGAGCTGAGTTATGGTTTTCATTAGAATCGGATCGTTTTTTGAATCCGGTTTTCAGGGAGTTCTATGCTGAAAAAGACGTTGTAATGGAAGAGCGCAGAATGCGTACAGACTCAAATCCAGTTGGACGCCTTATTGAAGAGTTTTTGAGTGTGGCCTACTCTGCACATCCTTATAAAAATCCGGTTATTGGTTGGGCTTCAGATATCCAGGGAACTTCCATTGAAGACGCGCGAAGGTTTTATCAGAAGTATTATACACCCAGTAACATTACCATTGCAATTGCAGGTGATG
Source organism: uncultured Rhodohalobacter sp. (assembly GCA_964401805.1). Taxonomy (GTDB): domain Bacteria; phylum Bacteroidota; class Rhodothermia; order Balneolales; family Balneolaceae; genus Rhodohalobacter. The sequence goes on along the minus strand of CAYNZY010000029.1, from coordinate 28,018 downwards.
TTGATCCTGCAAACATAAGAGACCTTGCTGAGACCTATTTTGGCCGAATGTCAGCGGGGCAGCCTGCACCTGAAGTGATTACAGAGGAGCCTGATCAGCGCGGTGAACGTCGATTTGTTATGGTGGAGGAGTCACAGCCATTTTTTCTGTCAGGCTACCACACCGTTTCTCAAACTCACCCCGATTTTGCCGCACTTCAACTTGTAGGGGCAATTACCTCCCAGGGAAGAACTTCGAGGCTGTACAAACGCCTCGTGGAGGAAGAGCAAATGGCTTTAGCGGTCCAGGCATTTAATGGATTCCCGGGCACAAAATATCCGGGACTGTTTATGACACTCGCTGTCCCAAATCAAGGGGTTTCTCTGGAAGAGGTAGAAGCCGTTATTGAGGAAGAGTTCCAAAAAGTAAAAGATGGAGATATCACCCAGGAAGAGTTGGACAGAGCGATTACAAACGCACGTGCAAGTCAGGTTCGAAGTTTGAACAGCAACATTGGATTGGCACTCGGATTTGCACAGAATCATGCTCAGAGAGGTAGTTGGAAAGAATCTTTCAACGCTCTGAGTGCACTTGAAGCAGTAACTTTAGAAGATTTACAGCGTGTTGCACAAACCTATTTTGTGAAAGATAATCGCACTGTAGGTATGATTAAAAATGAATCATCTGAAGCAGAAGAAGTGGCAACCAATACTGAAGAAAATTAAAGGGCAAAACCATGAAAAAATTTATTCTAACTACGATTGTTTTTCTTCTGGCAGGCTTACAGGCAATGGATGCCCAAAGTCGTTGGGACGAAATAGAGTACCCCGAAATCAATAACTTTGAAATGCCCGATGTCGAGATTTTTGAGCTCGATAATGGTATTCGATTTTATCTTGTTGAAGATCGCGAACTCCCATTAATTAATCTAAATGTAAGAGTTCGAACAGGTTCATTTCTTGATCCGTCCGACAAGGTCGGAAGAGCTTCCTTAACGGGAACCGTGATGAGATCAGCCGGGTCAGAAATGTATCCGGATGATGAACTGAACGAACTGCTTGAAAACAGAGCTGCACGTATGGAAACCGGTATCGGCCTGACCTCAGGCTCGGCTTCCATGAATGTGCTGGAAGAAGATTTTGAAGAACTTCTGCCAGTTTTTATCGATCTGCTTCGGAATCCGGTTTTTTCCGAGGAAAAGATTGAGTTGGCCAAAACCCAGTCTAAGTCCGCCATCTCTCGCCGAAACGATGATCAGGGAAGTGTAGCGAATCGCGAATTCAGAAAACTCATTTACGGTGAGGATTCAGTGATTGCACGACACACTGAATATGAGACGATTGACAACATTACTCGTCAAGATATGATGGATCTTCATCAGCGATCATTTGTAGGAAATAATATGATGATCGGTGTTCTGGGTGATTTTGATACAGAAGAGATGAAGTCAAAACTTATGGCTGCGTTCTCTGATATACCTGCAGGTGAAGAGATTACGCTCGATATTCCTGAAGTAAACTATGATTTCGAGAGCACGATTAATTTCATCGATAAACAGGATGTTAACCAAAGCTACGTGCTTTTGGGGCATATTGGAGGTATGCGCGACAACCCTGATTACGCAAAGCTTCAGGTGATGAATCAGGTGCTTAGCGGTGGATTTTCAAGCCGTCTATTTCAGGTAGTAAGATCGGATATGGGTTTAGCTTATTCAGTATTTGGTTCATACGGCAGCGGAACATTCTATCCCGGTACATTTACAGCGGGTGTTATGACCGCCAGTGAAACCACCGCAGAAGCGATTGACGCAATTATCGGAGAAATAGAGCGTCTGCAAAATGAACCGGTTACAGAAGAAGAGCTTCAGCAGACTAAAGATCAGTTTTTGAACTCATTGGTTTTTAGATATGATAGTCGTGCAAGTATTCTCAATGAAAGACTGGGCTATGACTATGCAGGGCTTCCTGAAGATACTTTTGACCGATTGGTTGAAGAGATTCGTGAAGTGGAAACAGAAGATATCATGGAAGTTGCACAAGAATATCTGAGACCTGAAGATGTGCAGATCCTGGTTGTAGGTAACTCCAGTCAAATTGGAGATCAGCTGACCAAGTATGGTGACGTGAATGAGATAGACATCACCATTCCAGAGCCGGAAGATGACAGAGAAGTGGTAGCCGGTGATTCAGAAATGGGTAAACAGTGGCTGGATAGAATGGCTGCCGCACTATTACCAAATGGAGCATTTGAATCTGATTTGTCTTTTGATGCAGATAACGTTGTACAAAGTCCTGGAGGGGAAATGACGGTTAAAGTCTCTCAGACGATCAATTTCCAGGACGAGCGTATTACATCTGTAGTTAATGCACCAATGGGAGAGGTAACGGTAGAGGTTGCTGACGGCCAGGGTGTAATGAAAATGGGAGGAAATGAAATGAGAATGCAGCCACAGCAACTTGCTGAAGCCAAGTCTGAACTATACAGAAACTATCTGTACCTGGCTCTTAACAAAGACCAGCTGGATGTAGAGTTTCTGGGAATGAAAGAGGTAGATGGCAGTGAATATGCTCACATCCGTATCAATGACGAGATGCCATTCGAACTTTATATAGATCCTGAAACTTCATTGCCGGCTCAGGCAGAGTATCGGCAGATGGATCCGCGGCAGGGGCAGCGTGTGACCGTAACTATGGAGTATGAAGATTGGAGAGAGGAGAACGGCGTTCTTATGGCTTATGAGACTGTTAGCTACTCCGACGGTAATCAAATAGCCAGAACGGTAGTGACTTCACACTCTCTTGCTGACTAAGTATCAGAAAACATAACGTTTTAAAAAAAGACCGGTGCTTCCGGTCTTTTTTTATTTGAGGGAGATTTGTCGATTCAAATGGTTAAAGTATAGATACCTTTTCGCAGCGCCCCTTACGGAGAGATGTAAAACGAAAAAGAAGCTCAGCCAGCTCATCAATTTCTGCAGCTTCCTCCAGCTGAACAATCGGTGCAACATCAATCCAGTTCTGTACTATGTTGGAGAACGAAGGCTCAATCTGGTTTACCGTCACTACTCCCATTTCTGATAAAGCCGCAGCATTGCAGTATTGCTCGTACTGATTTTTGATCGGGATGGCGAGAAGTTTTTTACCCAGGTACATCGCTTCGGCACAGGTTTCGAATCCGGCTCCTGCTATTACTCCTTTAGACGATTCAATACTTTCCAGAAAGGGTTTATTTCCCACCGGTCGTACCCAAACATTTTCGATGAAGTACTCTTCTTCACAGTTAGGCGAGAATAGGTGCCAATCTGTATGTCTAAACTGAATGAAAATAGCGGCAAGGGTTTCATGATCAAATGAGGGAAGATACACCGTAACGTGGTTTTTTTGAGTTGGAGACAGGTCTCGTATTTCCCGACGAATGACCGGTGGCAGGATAAATGAATCATATCGTTTAAAGTGAAAACCAATAGACCGATTTACCGGGGCAAAGTATTTTAATACGGACTCTGAAAAAAGAGATTTGGTTTTGGGCCGTGGACACTTATCCGATAAAAAAGATGCCTGATGACTAAGGCCGACTGATGGAGTTTTTGAATGAATAGACGCCCAGGCTGTCACCGGTTCATAATCTGAGATAACCAGATCGTACATTTCCGGGTTTACAGAGTTGATATCCCGGAGAAAAGTTACGGGTTTAATATTCAAAGCTGTCTTTAAATAGGACACACTTCCACTATTATCATAGGTAAGGCTGATTCCACGCTTGTGAAGAACATCGGTATGTTCAAGATGCATTTTGCAGTTATAGCCGCTAATTAAAACATCAACGGATGCATGTTTTGATAAACAGGGGATAATTTCCCTCGCCCTGCTGATGTGTCCGTGTCCGGTTCCCTGTATTCCGTAAAGTATTTTCATCCGATCAGCACTTCCTCATCAATGGTTCGTTTTTTGATCTTCTTTTCAATTCTGTGAATAGCCTCAAATTCTTCTTCAGAATAGCGGTACATGCTCCACTCTTCACCGTCATATTCAAGCGCTGTAAGGTTTTCGATCCAGTCCCCGCTGTTCATGTAAATCACTGAGCCTTTCTCGTTTTCGTAACCTCTTATTTTGGGCTGATGAATGTGTCCGCAAATTACATAGTCGTACCCCTCCTCAATTGCGAGGTCCATGGCCGTTGTTTCAAAATCATCAATAAACCGTACAGCCTTTTTTACGCTGTCTTTGATTTTTTTACTGAGAGAGAACTTTCCCTTTCCTAGTTTTTCGGAGATAGAATTGGTTAGCCGGTTTAGAAGAATCAAAAGTTCATAACCGTAGCTGCCTGCTTTAGCAATCCACTTGCTATGCTTCATAGTAATATCAAAAATGTCTCCGTGAAAAATCCACACACGCTCACCGTTTAGGTTTAAAACCAGCTTATCCCTGATAAAAAGCGGCCCCAACTGTAAGCTCGATACTTTCCGCAGCACTTCATCATGATTTCCGGTCAGATAGTATATATCTGTTCCGTTGGCCATACTGGTAAGCAGAGTTCGAAGAACCATCATATGAGACTCCGGCCAGTAATATTTTTTAAAATTCCAGACATCAATAAAATCACCGTTCAGAATGATGACCTTAGGATTAATGGAGTTTAGATACTGAAGCAGCTCCAGCGCATGGCACCCCACCGTGCCGAGGTGGATATCTGATAGCACTAAAATTTCAACCGGGCGTTTTTTCATATGTAGATGATTACTTTTTGCAACAAAGTTCTTTATATACTGTTATGCTATCATATTGGCACTGTTAGCATTTGATGATGTTTTTGTTACCAAATAATTATCTGGCATATAGTTGCAGGAACTGAGATGGGTGGAAAAATGAAAAAATGGGTTCTTTACGGCAGTTACGGTTATACCGGGAATTTAATTGCAGAACTGGCTGCATCTTCAGGTGTGGGTCAGGTGATTTTGAGCGGTAGAGACGCAGGAAAGCTTCGTGAACAATCCGAGAGGTTGAACCTGGAAAGTAAGGCAGCAGATCTGGAAAAGCCTGAAGAACTGGATCAATTAATGCAGGACGCAGATGTTGTACTGCACTGTGCCGGTCCGTTTGTGCATACGTGGAAACCAATGGCTGATGCATGCCTAAGGAATAGTTGTCACTATTTGGATATTACCGGAGAGATTTCAGTTTTTGAGTCTCTGAAGAAGATGAGTGGTGAGTTTGAAAAAAAAGGGTTAATGGCGATGGCGGGTGTTGGATTTGATGTTGTGCCGACGGACTGCCTGGCGGCACTTCTGCACCAAAAGATGCCGGATGCCACACATCTGGAACTTGCAATTTCAGGGCTTGGAGGTGGATTATCGAGAGGTACTGCTAAAACAATGATTGAAAATCTTGGAAACGGTGGATCTGTACGAAGTGGCGGAAAAATTGAGAAAGTACCTGCGGCCTATTTGACCAGAAAAGTCCGGTTTGGCGAAAAATGGAGAGACGTAGTTTCTATTCCATGGGGAGATATTTCTACTGCTTATACATCAACAGGTATTGGGAATATTGTTGTTTATGCGGCGGTGCCTCCCAAAAATATTAAGAGGATGAATTGGCTGAACCGATTAGGGCCTATTGTAAAGAATAAATGGGTGAAGTCTTATTTAAAATCCAAAGTAGAGGAAAAAAAGCCGGGACCAACCGAGAAGGAGAGGTTAGAAGGAGAATCCCTGATTTGGGGACAGGTTTCGAACTCTAAAGCTGAGTCTGTTACGGCTCTGCTGAAAACAAAAGAGGGGTATCAGCTTACATCAGAATCCGCTTTTAAAATTGTGAAGAAATGCCTGGAAGGTGAATTAAAACCGGGATATCAAACGCCATCTGCCGTATATGGTGCCGATTTTATATTACAATTTGAGAAGACTGAAATCTCTTACTTATAATAATTAAGGAGCGGTGGTTTCTGTAGGAATACCGAGTAAAAGTTGAACAAACCTGTTGCTTACCGAACTACATAAAATAAGCCGGTTGTTGCAAATGGTTGTATCTGTTACCAGGATCGGTCCATTTTGCAAGTAGCCTTCAAGACAACTCATATATTCTTGCCAATATCCGACTCTAAGCCAAATAAAGGGATTGTCGGTATTTGCGCAGAGTGCGTACCAGTTCAAATCCCGGTCAGGTGGGGGGATTACAACATCCTTTAAATCGGAGGAGTCAATTTTGTGTAAAAGCAGTTGATTTGCCCGGGCGAATCTTTCCAGATTTTCAGGAACCAGCTTTTCATCTTTTGCCAGATTATCAGGACAATTTGAGGTGTTTTCAACTTTTGATTTCGACAAAATTCTGACGGCAGCGATTAATGCAGAATCGTCCAGGTTTGGAAATGTTTGAACATGAAATTGGTATCCCTCTTCGGTAAACTTGACGTGAAGCGCCTGGAGTACCTTCCCGATACTAATAACAGCTTTTCGGAATTCCTCTTCGTGTTCCAGGTACTCTTTCTTGACAGAAATTTCCAACATATTACTGGATATATTGTACTTCCAGTAATCAACGCCGTAGTGGTCCGGCTTGTTCTTTATTTGTTCGATCCAGATTTTCAGCATTATACCCTTACGCTCAAATACGTTTTGCGGTTAGATCGAAGTGAACGGTGAGTTCATCATCTGCTTTTATTAGGCCGAAAAGCCCTGTAGGTGGCTCGATACCATAGTCGGTCATGAATATGTTCTTACTGCCACTCACTCTCATTTCCCCGTTTTCTGAAACGTCTCCTGCTGCAATGAAACTTATTTCTCTTGTTACTCCGGCTACTGTAAGTTCACCGTGTATGATATAGTTGTTACCGGGCAGATCCGGACTTGATTCAGCTTTTTTATATACAAACCGGATGTTTGGATATTGATCTGCCTTCAGGGCATCTTTCATGTCATTGTTCATTTTCCGCTTTCCGCAATCAAAGCCTTCAACATCAATCACCACTTCAACCGAAACTTCTTGTTCGGGGCTATTGTAGTTTGATGAATCCTTTACCATTGCTTCTCCGTCGTACTCATGGGCAATGCAGTCAAAAGTATTTACATTTGAACTACCCTGAATCCAAAGCCGGCTCACCTCTTCGTCAGGGGTGAACCGGTTTTGAGATAAAACGTCTCCCTCAGGTGCTGCCAAAGCAGCAATCCAAATAGCAAGTAGTATGGAGACCTGAAGAAGTTTCATGTTATGGATTTAAACTTAGTTAAAGTTCACGTTGTAGCTGATGATCATTTCATCTCTTGCACGAACCGTACCAAATATTGCAGTTGGCGGATCAATATCAAAGCTTGTCATCAGTAATTCTTGTTCACCCTGGAAATTAATTGAGCCATCGGCGTTCAGTGAAGCGGTTACCTGCATGGTGACCTCACTGTCAACTCCATTTGCATTAACAATGCCAGATGCTGTGATCATCGCTGAGTCACCTTCTACGCTTATATTAGTTACTTCATTCAATGTAAACGTAATGGTTGGATGGTCGTCAGCATGTAAATATTTATGAATGTTTTTGGTCAATCCGCCTGAACCGGACTGAATACTCTCTACCGGAATAGTCAGGGTCATCTCTTTAAAGAGATCTGCTGATAGATTTTCAAGCGTCATCTCTTCAACTTCGGCCATAACAAGCGTTCCTTCAACTTGTTCAACGGCAGCGTCCCAGCTTCGGACGTTAGCCTCGCCGTCTATGTGCATTTGTGGTTCTCCCTGTATACTCAGGGTAACGTTCTGTGCGAGCAGTGAGCCGGCTAAGAACATCATTAGAAAAATGGTTGAGATAAGTTTTTTAAAATACATGTGTAATCTCCTTGAAAGTTAAAAAAAGTCTGCAGAACTATAACGCTCTGCAGACTTTAAGATTATTTAGAAGCTAATAACTGCTTCGATATTAATTCCGTTGAATTCCGCTCCAGCAAATGGACCACCGTCAAATCCTTCTCCGTCGTAAGACTGAGTAACATATTCCAGTTTTGCCATAACGTTGTCAGTAAGGAACCAACCACCACCGATGTTAAATCGGGTGATTTCGATGTCGCCATTACTTTGCTCACCATCAACTAAGTTGTATCGGGCTCCCAAGTAAATATCTTCGCTGGCTCCGAATCTGTACAGAACTTCTCCGGCAAGTTGTGTAAAGCTTCGTGAATCTTGATCTGTAAAGCCTGGATCAACTGACGCAGTTTGTTTTCCACTCACGCTTTCAATGACTCCGAAAATTTCAAGACCGTTGAATTTTACGAATGGATTAATCATGAATGCCGTCATTTCACCTACTCCTGCGGGTGCGCCTCGGCCAGGTGTAAAACTTGGTGCATAGCGGCCTGCACGGAAGTTTCCTGGTGTGATTACGTTATAGTAACGTGTTCCGGCACGATCTCCTGAGTATAGATAAATTGAAGGAGACTGAGATACATTAAGAATAGAACCGGTTACTCTGAAGCGTAAATCGTCATTAATTTGCTTGTCATAACCAAGTTTTCCGTACACAGTTGCATGTGTTTTGAAATCACTGGCTACAGTACTCTGGTTTAATTTTCCATTACTAAGGCCAAACATTCCAAAAAACGGTCCGCTGTAGTAGTAGATCTCACCGGCAACTTCAGTAGTGAAAGAGTCCATAATGTAGTTTCCAACAAATGGATTGTGAATTGCGGAGGCATTATCTGTACGTCTGAAGTGGGTGTCACCGTAGTTAAGCTGCATGTGACCAACTTTAATACGGACATTGTCCATTAGATTAGAAAAAAGACCTTCTTGAATGAAGTCTAATCTGTCTACCTGCATATAACCACTTTTCACATAAGGTTCAGGGTGGTGTTGAGATGTCAGATATGTACGCAAGTGCATGCGAAGTCCATTGGCTAATGCTACATCAAGATCTAAATTGGAGGTTGCAAGGTTAAAGTTGTTTTCCAATTCAGCTAGATCACCTGCATCGTTGTCATGGCTGATGCCTTGAAATTGCAGTGTATTGGCTCCACCAATACGAACTTTAAGGCCGTCAAAAGTAACATCTGTTTGAAATGGTGCTTCAAACTGGTTAAGGCCAGTTTTGTCTGGGTTTGTAAAGTACTGTAGGTCGCGGTTGCTCTGTGCATTTGCAAAATCTGCAACAAGCAGAGAAGCGATCAGCACAGCCAGTGTCATAATTGTAGTTTTCATAACTATGTGGTATTTGTTTTTATTTGATTTAAAAAAGTCTTTGTTGTTTTGGCTTCCGTTAAGAGAGCCTTAGTTTTTACTATCGTTCAATCAAAACGACATGACCAATATCGGCAGCAGGTCGCTGCTTTGTAAGAGGTCATGTTCTGATTGTACGGTGGGGATTTCCCTGATACCCATAGGAAATTCCCCTAACGCATTTCAAGAGCCTGAAATGCGGGGTATTGTTTTTTAATGACTTATGTGTGTATTAAACGTAAAAATACTTACTTATGAAAGGATTTTTAATTAAACAGACAAAGATGACTTTTTTGGGATTTGTAACCTTGTGTATGTTCACAGTGTCTTGCAGTGACACTACATCGGTACTTCCGATTGGAGATGAATTAAAACAAATGGAGAAGATTGAAAGGGTATCTGTACGAACACCCAACTCAATTACATCGTACAATGAAGGCGATGATTACAGCTTTACTGAAGTAAATGATGGGTATTTGTTACTGAAATTTGACAGAAATGTGATTATTCACTCATTCAATTTGGTCAATGCCAGGGAAATATCGATTCAGCACGATAGGAATAGCGTAATTTTATATTACTGAAGTATTAAACAAGACAAGAAGATTAGCCTGATGCACCTTCAACCCACCGTACGGCATGTCGCATCAGCTCGTTCGCCGTATCGATCTGAAGTTTGTCTTTGATATTTGCCCGGTGGCTTTCAACTGTTTTGACCGAAATGTGAAGTTTTTCGCCAATCTCCTTTGTGGATAGCCCCTTCCCGGTCAGTTCAAACACTTCGAGTTCCCTGTCACTTAACTGATCCAGTGGATTATCACTTTTGGCACTATTACCGGTGGCCAGTTTCATCAAAAGTTTATTCCCAATCTTATTGCTCAGATAGATTCCACCGTTCAAAATTTGCTGAAGTGCCTGTATGAGCACATCAACGGCTTCCAGTTTCATCAGGTAGCCCTTAGCACCTGCGCGAAGTGCGCGTTCTGCATAGAGTTCCTCATCGTGCCTGCTTACAATGAGTATTCGAAGGTCAGGCATTTGGTGAAGCAGGTTTTTAACAAGCTCGATGCCATTCATTCCGGGCAGGGAAATGTCAACAATTGCCGCATCCGGCTTGAGATCTAAAATTTCGTTCATCGCTTTTTCAGCTGATTCTGCCTGGCCAATCAGCTCAAATCCAATTTCTTTCTCAAGGGTCATGGCTAAACCTTTCCGCATGAGTGGATGATCGTCAACGATATAAATTTTTTTATTTGCTCCCATAATACTTTGCAATTGTCGGGCAGTAGGATTATCTGTTTAAACAGGGTGACTGAGTTTAAGAAAAAACCACCTTATTCGCATTATTATCATTGGTCTCTGAAACAACCGGCTCGCTCTATTTAATAGAGTAATTAGATCCTACGGGGTACATCGTCACGTTAATAGCAGCCCCGCCAAGTTTCTCACTGTCTTCAATTTCCAGGTTAGCTCCAATCAGCCGCGATCTGAACTGCATAATCCGTACTCCAAGGCCACGGTCTTTTTCCCAATCATCAGAAAAGCCGGTACCATTATCTTCGATTTTTATAACCAGCCGCTCATTGTAGTTTTTTATAGAGATATCTATTTCTGTAGCATTCCCGTGTTTTACGGCATTGCTTGTAGCTTCCTGCACAATTCGATATAGATGGGTAAGATTGGTTGAATCTTCAAAATAAATGTTGTCAGGTGCATCAAACCTGCAAGTGACGTTAAACAGCTTTTCAGCATTTTTCATCATACGTTCCAGAGCGGCTTTCAAACCTTGCCCTTCAAATTCTACAGGAATTAATCCTCTCGAGAGACTTCGAGCGTATTCATCGGCTTCTTTTACAAGAGTTGTGATCTCACCCACTTGATCAGCCAGCGGATGTTTCTCTTCATCAAGAGAACTCGCAATATTTCGGTTAATCATACTGATACCTGTAAGCATCTGTCCCAGACCATCGTGAAGATCCTGTCCAATTCGATGTCGCTCGTGCTCACTGATTCGAAGAACTTCCTGTTCCAGTCTTCGCTGCTCGGTAATATCCCGAACAATGCCGGTGTAAAGACGCTGTCCGTTAACATTTACTTCACTTACAGCCAGATACATTGGAAAGGTGGTTCCATCTTTTCTGAGCCCGGTCACTTCCCGGCCGATTCCGATAATTTTCTTATTCCCCGTTTGATGGTAATTATCAACATATTCGTCATGCTCTTTTCGATAAGGCTGAGGCATCAATATCTTTACATTCTTCCCAATCACTTCAGAAGCTTTAAACAGAAAGAGGTCTTCAGCAGCTTTATTAAACGTCCTGATTTGAGCGTGTCTGTCAATGGTGATAATCGCATCCACGGTGGTTCGAAGAATGCTGCGTGCCCGGGCTTCACTTTCGCGCAATTTCTGTTCTATCAAAAACTGTTCTTCTTTATTACGGGCCATTTTTTCAGCAAAGGCGACACGCACATCCAGCCGCTGTTCATCAAAAAGTGATTCCGTAATATATTGATCCACCTCTGCATCCAGCAGTCTGTGTAAGTGTTCGAGGTGCTCTTTGCTTATCACAGCAATGATCGTTCGGTGCTTACCACGTTCACTGGCTCTTGTAAGACGGCAAAGCCGAAGACCTTTCTCAGAATAATCACTCAAGAGAATCAGGGATATATTATCATCTTCAATCGTGTTGAGCATTTTTTCGTCCGGTTCACCAACAATCACATCATGATTCCTTCTCTCAAGGGCATTTTTCAGGATGTGAATGACTTCTTCATTGTATCCGGTGATAAGTGTTTTCATAACTCTGGTTTGCTCTTGTATTATTCAGGCAATTTATCCAATGGTAGACGCAGCAACGGTCGAGATATTTTAAATAAAATAGTAAAAGGTCTGATTTAGTCTAATTTTAAATGCATTCTTATCCATTATATCGTTTAAAGCATTAAACTTACGTTGTAATTTTAGTGGTTCCGTCGTTCCACTCAATTTCTGTACTTAAGGATTTGTCAAAGTCTTTAGACGATCTGATCCACTTGCCATCCTGAAGAACCCGGGTAAATCCTCTCTGCAGTGGTGCTTTTGGATTCACCTGGGACAAACCGGAGACGAGATTGTTAAGTTTTGTTTTTTTGTCGGAGAGTTGCCGGTTATAGCGGTTATCCAGTCTTTCTGATAAAATGGTTACAGATTCCGTCCATTTTTGAAGGACCATTCTCGGATTTTTCGATTCTACGGCTGATCGGAGTTGTTGGAGATGGGATCTTCGTTCGGCGATTGTACGATCAACCCTGCTGTCTAACTGTTCTAAAAGCGAAGAGACCCGATTTTTTTGATATTTTAATTTTTCCTGCACCACAAGCAGAGCGTGTGAGTTGGCCAGCCTGTAAACGTAATCTCTGTATGTTTGAATTTTTTGTTGAAGAACGGTCTCCATTTCACCTGTATAGTCGTCTACCATATACCGAAGTTCATTGATATCCGGAGCGGCGATAACTACCGCCTGGGTTGGAGTTGCCGCACGGGCATCAGCAACAAAATCGGTGATACTGAAATCCACTTCGTGGCCAACAGCACTTATGGTTGGTATCGGACAGTTGAATATAGCTCTTGCAACCGGTTCTTCATTAAAAGGCCAGAGATCTTCCAGCGATCCGCCACCACGGCCAATTATGAGCACATCAACAGGATCTTCCTGATTGCCAAACCATTCAATGGCTTTTACCAATTCAGGAGCCGCATTGAGTCCCTGTACGCTTGCGTGGTGCAGATAGAGAGTGGCAACCGGCCATCGCTGTTCAAACGTAGACTTAATATCGTGAAACGCGGCACCGGTAGATGATGTAATCACACCAACCCGAATTGGAAAGGGCGGAATGGGTTTTTTATGGGCATCGCTGAAAAGTCCTTCATTCTCAAGCTTTTTCTTGAGCTCTTCAAATTTCTGTTGAAGCTTTCCGATTCCCGCCTGCTGCACCAGGGAGACAATCATCTGATAGCGGCCGTGTGGTGCGTAAACCTGTAGGTCGCCGCCCAGCACAACTTGCTGACCATCACGTATATCCACGTCTATCCGTTGTGCCGTACTTCTCCAGATTACGCAAGGGAGCTGAGCGTTGTCATCTTTTACCGTAAAATAGTAGTGGCCGTTCCGGCTTTGATTTACGTTGCTGATCTCTCCTTCAACTAATATGTCCCTGAAATTTTGCTCCAACAGTCCTTTAATCTTTTCGGTAATCTCGGTAACTGTTGGAACATCAAATGAGAATGGAATCTGATTTTTCATAAAAACGGATCAAATAACGTGCGTTCTAATAAGGTTTCAGGATGGTTGATTCTGCGGACCGCATTATACCAAAATATCACAGCAGAATAGAACTCGAATTGAGGAATTAATCAAAGCTCTTTCGTCCAGAAAATCATCTCTTTTTTAGTTTCCTTTGATTTGTTGATGTCTTTCCAGGGAAAATATGCTCTTAGTTCTGCTTGCTGTTCAAATCCATATTTTCTCCAGACCGGATCAAGAGGTGCATAGTTTTCAGGGCGCAGCGGATGGGCTTTATCTCGCTTAACCGCACAAAAAGTGATTAAATCAAACTTACCAAGCGTTCTGGCATGATCTTCACGCTCAGAGAAGAAGTGGCTATAGATGCCGAGTCCCCTGTAATCGGGTAAGAGGATGGACTCTCCACAGTAAAAGATTTTCTCCAGATCGTAATTTTGCACCATGAATGGTTTTTTAAAATCCTCATCTTCGTCCTGCAGCGGTATTCCCGTGGATGCACCAACTAACTGTTTATCATCAAAAATCAGAGCAGCAATACTTTCGTCAGAGTCTACGTATTTCTGAAGATACTCTTGCTCATACTCCGCCGAGCCATCATAAAGATAGGGGAACTCCCTGAACACCTTGATGCGGAGTTCACCGATCTGTTTCAAATAGAGGCTCATCTGAGATCCACGGACTGTTTTCTTTTTGATCATGTTTTCCGGTTTCAATTCGAGACTAAGTGTAATTCTGGCTGTGTGAAAAAGTTTGTTTAGATATCAGATCGTAATTATGCAGAAATCGGGCTATATTTGCACAAAAAATTAAACTCTTTTTGATATGGAAGCTACCCCAAACTTACTCATTAAAAACTGTACTCCTGCCGGAGAAAATTTTGATGGAAAATCTATAAAAGATATACGTATTAAAGACGGAGAGATAGCAGAAATAGCAGAGGAGATTTCGGCGGCAGAGGGTGAAGAGGTTTTTGATGCCAATGGGGCGTTCATTAGCGGTGGCTGGATGGATATGCATGTTCATTTTCGGGAGCCCGGATTTGAACACAAGGAGACAGTAGAGACCGGTTGCCGATCTGCCGCGTTTGGAGGGTTTACCGAGGTTGCCTGTATGCCCAACACAAAGCCAGCTACCCATACTCGCGATGTAGTTGAGTTTATCAAGAAAAAGGCTGAGAATCAGGCGGTGGATGTGCATCCGATCGGCTGTGTGACAAAAGAGCGTGCCGGTAAATCCATAGCTGAAATGTCGGACATGAAAGCCGGCGGGGCGGTGGCATTTAGCGATGACGGTGATCCCGTGTACGACTCGCAGGTGATGCGTGTAGCTCTGGAGTACTCTTCCATGCTTGGAGTGCCTGTGATCAACCATGAAGAGGATTTGGCACTTTCCCGGCCGGGTCATATGAATGAAGGAGTTGTATCTACCAGGCTTGGCTTGGATGGAACACCCGGAATTGCCGAAGAGACCATGATTGCCCGGGATATTTTAATCGCCGGTTTTACCGGTGGCCACATCCATGTTGCCCATATCAGTACACGAAAGGCGGTAGATCTGGTCAGGAAAGCGAAAGAGGAGGGTGTTAACGTAACTACTGAAGTATGTGCTCACCATTTTGACCTGACCGACGAAGAGATTGACAAGCGCCATTTTGATACTAATGTGAAAATGCATCCGCCGCTGCGAACTCAGGATGATGTGGATGCGATGATTGAGGGGCTGGCAGACGGCACGATAGATGTGATCTGCACCGACCATGCACCGCACTCAATTGAAGAGAAAGAGGTGGAGTTTATTTATGCACCGAACGGAATTACCGGCTTGGATACAGCATGGAGTATTACCAACATGCGTCTTTTAAAACCGGGTAAACTCACCATGGAGCAGATTCTGGAAAAACTTGTCGTAAACCCTCGAAAGATTTTAAACCTGGAAGTTCCGGTTATAAAAGTGGGCGAAAAAGCAAACCTGACAATTTTTAATACAGATGAAGAGTGGACTTACAGTGACAAAGAGGTACGGTCTAAATCTAAAAATTCTCCATATCTGGGCAACATTTTAACCGGCCGGGCCACAGCTATATACAATCGTGGACGATTTGTTGAGAACAAGCTCCGAGCGCAGTAAAAAATTTGAATCTTCACGGAACGTGAAGAGGCAGATTGTTTATTACGGATGTATAAATCATTTCTTACAAAAGAATGCTCAATCGAACTGCATATACATTACTCTTGGCCATCTGCCTGTTTATCCCGGTTAAAGGGGTAGCTCAGTTTCAAGAAGATACCATTCTGCAGGAGAGAAATATTTTTGAAAATTTTGGTACACCGCCATCTGAATTGAGTGAACCGGCTCCGGACCACAACGCCCCATACGAGTATTTATCCAGGGAAGCATCGATAGAGTTTGATGAAACCGATCGGGGAATAGTTGTATATATTCACTATTTGAACCGTATCAAAGTCTACTCAGATGATCCCATTGACCAGGCCGAGGCGGCATTGGTGGGAATTCCATTCTATGCTTCAGAGAATATCGAAAGAGTCACAAACCTGGAGGGAATTACATGGAATGAAAATGGACAATTTTTCCGGCTGAATACTGAAAATACACGAAATTCTGAGCTTAACAGTCGGTATCGCCTGATTGAATTTGAAATGCCTGAGGTTGAAGCCGGGTCTGTTTTGGAGTATAAATATACCCTTGAAAGAAGATACATTGAAGAGCTCCCCGATTTCTATCTGTCGGATCGAGTTCCGGTTCGTGAAGCTACTCTGTTTATGAAAAATGCTGACTTTTTAAGGTATAATGTAATTGAACAGAATGTAGATTTTGAGCTTAGTTATCATGAGTTTGAAGTGGATACAAGCAGTATTCCATTTGTTTTTACCTACGAACGGCCTGACCCAGTAAACGTTGAAGTTTGGAACGCAGAAGGAATTCCGGCAATTGATGCTACAAGTTTTATCTCTTCCATTGATGATGTTCGGGCAAAACTGAAATTTCAGATCAGTGAATTTGGTTTGCCGCGCCAACCGCTTGATAATAGTTGGGAGCTTGTCGCTGCACAATTACGGAGAAATTCAAATCCCTACGATAGCATCGAAGAAAATCAAGATCTCATCGAAATGGAGTTGAATCAATTTTCAGAAGGACAGAGTCTGATAGAATTGCAGGACTCAATATTTCATTATCTCAATTCAAGCATGCAGTTTAACGGATCGAATACAGTTTATGCAGAGGGGAGTCTGGATCATGTGATTGATGGGAGGCCAGCCGGCCAGGCTGAAATCAATACACTGCTATTGGGAATGCTAAGAGAGGCGGGTATTGAGGCATATCCGTTATTTATTTCAGGTCGGGAATTTGGACGTATTAACCGCTCTTTCCCTTCTCTTTTCCAGTTTAACCAAATGCTGGTTTATTCTGAAATTGATGATGTAGAATATGTTATGGATGCTTCTTTTGCGCATAGCCTGCCTGACTTAATCTCGGTAAATTCCTTTAACATGCAGGGATTTTTACTACGGGAAAACGATTTTCAATGGATAGAGATCAACCCGCGAAAAAGTGTGTTTAATCTAAGAGTTGGAGTGGAGGGTGATTTAAATCAAAATGGTACATTGACAGGAACCATCCGGGCAGAAACTACAGGATATCCATCAAGAGAGATAAGAAGAAGTTTGGCGGGTGCAGAATCTGAGAGTGATATCATTAAAAAGATTTTTTTAGATATCTATCCCGAAGCAGAGTTGAGTAACACTGAAATTGCAGTTGATGAACTGAACCCAGATAGCATCTCAATTCGTGCATCTTTTGATATCCCAAATTACGCAGTTTCGTTTACTGATGGCCTGGAGTTTAAACCTGTGGTTGTTGGTTATCTCTATCAAAATCCATTTGAGTCGGCAAACCGGCGCGTCCCTATTACGCTTGATGCACCGGAGCAGCTTTTTGTGAATTACAGAATAAACCTTCCGGATGGGGCTGAGATAGAAAATCTGCAGGGTAGGCAGATGACAGAGTTACCGGGCGCTGAACTAAGAGAGGAGTATAGTGTGAGTGACACGCAGCTGACTTATTCATTTGGAGTAAATATTGAACGGAAGCAGTTCTCTTCGGATGACTATTCTCAACTTCGCAGAATTTATGAACGATGGGTGGAACTGAGCAACGAAGTGTGGTTTATTGAAACAGCAAGATAACCGTTATCTTTAGTGACAATGGAAAAATTATTAGCTATAGAATCTTCAACCGCAGTTTGCTCAATAGCACTTCAAACCGGAGACGGCCGGGTGAAAGAGAAGAGAATCGAAGGCCGTGGTGTTCATTCCGAATATACCGTTTTATTTATTGAGGAGCTTCTGGACCGGGCAAGTCTTGATGTGAATGAATTGGATGCTGTGCTGTTCAGTAACGGGCCGGGTTCCTATACCGGATTGCGAATTGGAGCATCGGTAATAAAAGGTCTCCTTTTTGGAAAAAATGTACCTCTTTTCACCTACCCGACGTTGATCTCATTCGCGAGCATTCAGCTGCAGCTAAATTCGCACTCTACGGTTCATTCCGTGATTGATGCCCGCAGAAATCATCTCTATTACCAGCAGGTAAAGAAAGCAGGTAAACATTTGGATATATCTGATGCCACTGTTATTGAGTTGGATCAAATAGCCACAAAAATTTCGGAAGGGGATATTGTGATTGGAACAGGATGGAACCGGCTGGAATTTAAAGAGAGAGAAAAGGTGCGTTGGATTGGCCTTGAAGGCATCTCTGCTGTAAATTTGGTACAATCATGGAATTATGAGGGATTAAAAGTCTATTATAGTGAGCAAGAGGTTGAACTCTTTGAGCCGGAATACCTCTCAATGTCTCAGATAAATAATTCGCAGATAAAAGGATAAAGATTTTTGCTTCAGTATGAATTCGTTATTTTTGAAAGTTACTTAAAATAAATTTTGTGCTATGTCTTGGTTTAAAAGAAAAGATTCAAACATTCAGACCGACAAAAAGAAGGATATGCCGGAAGGCGTCTGGATTAAAGTCCCTGAAACGGGAGATACCATTCATCGCCGGGAGCTGGAGGAGAATCTCTGGGTAGACCCGATTAGCGGTTATCATTTCAGAATTGGAAGTAAGGAGTATTTCTCTATTCTTTTTGATGATGGAGAGTTTGAAGAAATTGCTGATGAGATCATGCCAACAGACCCGCTCAAGTTTGAGGATCGGAAAAAGTATTCGGATCGTATCAAACAGACACAAAAGAAGTCCGGTTTGTCTGATGCCTGCAGGGTTGGAGTCGGTAAGCTGAAAAAACAGGATATCGTAATCGCCTGTATGGATTTTTCCTTTATTGGAGGAAGCATGGGGTCTGTGGTTGGCGAAAGACTCAGTCGCGCCATCGATCACGCCCGAGAAAAGAAATTTCCCCTATTGATTATTTCGCAGTCGGGAGGTGCCCGTATGATGGAGAGTGTACTAAGCCTGATGCAGATGGCCAAGACCTCTTCAAAGCTTGCTCAATTAGATAAGGAGGGCGTTCCCTACATCTCGTTGATGACCAACCCGACCACGGGCGGAGTAACGGCCAGTTATGCCATGCTTGGAGATTTTAATATTGCCGAGCCGGGTGCGTTGATCGGTTTCGCGGGTCCCCGGGTTATTCGTCAGACAATTGGGCGTGATCTTCCTGAAGGATTCCAAACGTCAGAATATCTGGTTGAGCACGGCTTTCTCGATTTTATCGTGCCACGCACTAAATTGAAGTCAAAACTCTCAAGACTTCTGAAAATTTTGAATAACAGGTAGGGTAGATTTTCCGATAACAGACGAGAGAAACAGAAAATTAAATGAATACTGAAACTCTGCTCTTAACCATTGCAGAGTTTTTAGTTTGAAGAAGAGATCAGATTATGAGATTTGCAGACTATGCAAAAATATATGTAACAGCGGGTAACGGTGGTGAGGGAATGTCTCACTTCCGGCGGGAGAAATACGTTCCCAAAGGTGGCCCGGATGGAGGTGACGGAGGAAGCGGCGGAAATGTGGTTTTGAAAGGAAACAGCCAGTTGAATACGCTTCTCGATCTGCGCTACAGAAAATATGTAAAAGCTGATCACGGTGAACGCGGGCATACTTCCCGAAAAACCGGAAAGGACGGTGAAGACGAAGTTCTTGAAGTTCCGTTGGGTACCGTTGTGTACGATGCTGATACCCGTGAACGGCTTGGTGAAATTACTGAGCATGACGAAAAAATTGTGATTGCGAAAGGTGGAAAAGGCGGATTGGGTAACTGGCATTTTAAAAGTGCTACAAACCAGACTCCGCAGCATGCGCAAGAAGGAGAATCCGGCGAAGAGCGAGCCGTTGAGCTGGAACTCAAGCTTATTGCGGATGTTGGCCTGGTTGGATTTCCAAACGCCGGGAAAAGTACGCTGCTCTCGGCACTGTCTGAAGCAAAACCCAAAATTGGTGCTTATCCGTTTACCACGCTGGAGCCGAATCTGGGTGTGGTAACCTTTTCCGACTACAGAAGTTTTGTGATGGC
Source organism: uncultured Rhodohalobacter sp. (assembly GCA_964401805.1). Classification (GTDB taxonomy): domain Bacteria; phylum Bacteroidota; class Rhodothermia; order Balneolales; family Balneolaceae; genus Rhodohalobacter. The sequence goes on along the minus strand of CAYNZY010000029.1, from coordinate 8,015 downwards.
GGATATTCCCGGAATTATTGAGGATGCCCATGAAGGAAAAGGGTTGGGATTACAGTTCCTGCGCCATATCGAACGAAATAATGTTCTGCTGTTTATGGTAGGATGTGATACAGATATCAAACAGGAGTATACCGCTCTTCTTCACGAACTGGAAGAGTACAGGCCTGATTTGCTAGACAAGCCCAGAATATTGGCCATTACCAAAATGGACTTGGTTGAAGGCTTTGAGCTGGAAGAACCCGTTGAACTGGAAGATGAAGCAGATATTATCGAAATCTCTGCTGCTACCGGTCATAACGTTGATGAATTAAAAGAGCTGATCTGGAAAAAGCTAAAAGAAATTGAACCGGAAGAGACATCATAGAGCATTAATTGCACTGAGCATGGTTCCTGAAATGGGACCGGGAAGAGCGAGAAGACTGCTTCAACTCTCACATGTTGAAAGTGCAGATCAGCTATTTGATCTAAATATTCGGGACTATTTAAAGGCGGACGGGATTGGCAAACAAATTTCGAAAAACCTCTCCAATTTTGAGGATTGGGATTCAGTAGATAAAATTTTAAAACGTACTGAGAGTATCGGTGCCAAACTACTGGCTTATGATGATGAGCACTATCCGGCGCTGTTGAAGCACATTTATGATCCCCCTTTGATTCTATGGTACAGAGGTGATTTGAATGCTCTTGATAAACCCGGTGTGGCTGTGGTTGGAACCCGGAATCCCGGTAGCTATGGTCTTTCTCAAGCAGAAGGGTGGTCTAAAAAGCTGGTTCAAAAAGGGATCTGCGTGAACAGCGGCCTCGCCTACGGTATAGATGCTAAAGCTCATCAGACAGCAGTAGAAAATGGTGGAAAAACGATAGCTGTACTGGGATCGGGAATTGATGTGATTTACCCTGCAAGAAATAAATCGCTGGCAAAAAAAATTATAGAATCAGGCGGTTTGATCATGACAGAGTTTCCTCCCGGAACTCAACCGGATGCAGGTAATTTTCCGGGTCGTAACCGGATTGTTAGCGGAATGAGTCATGGAGTACTGGTTGTAGAAAGTGGCGTAAAGGGTGGGAGTATGATCACAGCCAGATATGCCCTGGATCAGAACCGTGAAGTTTTTGTGATACCTCACCAATTGGGTTACATGAAAGGTGAGGGGTGTAACTACTTGATTCAAAACGGACAAGGGAAGCTGGTCAGATCTATTGATGATATTTTGGAAGAAATTTCTGTTGAAGCAAATTCAGATGCTGTATCCGAGGAGCGGCCTTCAACCTGGAAGTCTCTGGAATTAACGGATGAAGAGTGCCGGCTTTGTGAACTTATTGATCAGAAATCTCTGCACATCGATCAAATAAGTGAGAAATTGGATCAGCCAACCTTTAAGCTTCTTCCCAAAATGCTTACCCTTGAGCTAAAGGGCGCTGTAGTGCAGAAGGCGGGAAAATATTTTGAAGCTCGTTAACGGTTCTTATTAAATAAGTAAATGTATTCATGATTCGTGTACAGGACGTCATATTAAGTGAAGACATCGCAACGGCACAATTTGCGTGCGACATCAGCAAGTGCAAAGGAGCGTGCTGTGTAGTAGGAGATGCAGGAGCCCCTGTAAGCAAAGATGAAATTCCGGTTCTCAGAAAAGCGTTTAGAGAATTGCAGGATAAATTAGACCCAAAAGCAGTGCAAAAGGCCGATCGAGAAGGAGTGGTGCTTGGAGATGCTGAAAATGGATATGAGATAAACTGTATCGATTCAGGTGAATGCATATTTGTGGAAAAAACCGAAAAAGGTGTTGCGACATGCGCTATTCAGAATGCGTATTATAGTGGAAGGTTCAACTGGGAAAAACCGATCAGTTGCCATCTCTATCCGGTCCGTTTAAAGCATATTGCAGGAATGGATTATGCCAACTTTGAATATATTCCGGATTTGTGTTCAGCCGGTTGCAGAAATGGCGAAGATAGAGGAATTTACCTGTCAGACTTTTTAAAAACTGCTTTGATTCGCCGGTACGGTGAAAAGTGGTACTCAGAATTTATAGATGCCTGCAAGGAAGTAAGGAGCAAATAAGTGCTTAAAACAGGACAAAATATATCGCAGAAGCAGAGTCAGCAGCAGAAACTGTCTCCTCAACAAATTCAGTTTGTGAAATTATTGCAGCTGCCTACGATTGGACTGGAGCAGCGTATCAAGGAAGAGATTGAGATGAATCCGGTTCTCGAGGAAGCGGATCCTGTTTTGGAAGAAACATTGCAAGAGACCGAACAGGATTGGGATAAGCAAGAAGAGGCCGAGACTGAAAATGAAATTGAAGAAATGTCGGATGTAGAGCCGGTTGATCAAAACGATGAGATTGACTGGGATTCGTTTATGCATAATACGGAGTACGACGGAACGGGCTACTCCGGGTTTTCTCAAGCATCGGGTGATGAAGATTGGCGCGACTTGCCAAATCCCTACCATCAAACCTTATTGGAAGAACTTGAACATCAGGTTTCTTTACTCGACCTGGACGACGAAGAGCTGTTGATAGCAGATCAGATTTTAGGATCTCTTGATAAAGATGGATACTTCCGGCGCGATACGGAAGCCGTGATTGATAATATTGCGTTCAATCATGGAACACTGGTAAGTGGTGGCCAGGTTGAGAGAGTCCGTAAAATGATTCAGAGGCTTGATCCTGTAGGGATTGCTTCAAAGGATTTAAGAGATTGCCTGCTGGTTCAGCTAAAAACATCAAATTCAGAAGATGAGATAAAATCGTTGGCTGTTGAAATGCTGGAAAATTACTGGGAGAGTTTTGAGAAAAAGCACTTTAGTAAACTAAAATCCCGGTTGAATATTGATGATGAGCAGCTTCGTGAGATTTTTGAACTGATAAAAGGGCTCAATCCAAAACCCGGTGGTGTTACAAATCCGGATGAAGATAACCGGCAATATGTAGAGCCCGATTTTGAAGTTTATTATGAGCCTTCAGATAGTGACAGTGAAGAAGAGGATGGAGAGTTTACCATTAAACTAAGCCAGCGTAACACTCCACCTTTGAGAATTTCTCCCGAATATAAAATGATGTGGGATAATTTTAAAAAGGGTGAAAAGAAAGGTAAGAAGGAGAAACAAGCACGAAATTTCATCAAGGATAAAATAGAATCTGCTCAATGGTTTATTGATTCGATTTTGCAGCGACAGAACACTCTGATGAAAACAATGCGAACTATTGTTTCTCTGCAGGAAGAATTTTTCAAACACGGTGATGGTCTTAAACCGATGATTCTGAAAGATGTAGCTGAAAGAATTAATATGGACATATCCACCGTGTCTCGTGTTGTCAACGGGAAATATGTTCAGACGAACTTTGGTGTTTATGAGCTTAAGTACTTTTTTAGCGAAGGACTGGAGACCGAAAGCGGAGAAGATGTATCGAGCCGTGAGGTTAAGAATGTACTTCAGGGCATTATCGATAATGAAGATAAGCAGAAGCCATATAGTGATCAGGCTTTAACAAATATGCTAAAAGAGAAAGGGTATAAAGTTGCCCGCCGCACCGTTAGTAAATACAGGGAGCAGCTTCAGCTTCCGGTGGCAAGACTTCGAAAGCAAATCATTTAGTTTGTACGACTTTGCTTTCTATGACGAGAAAAAGAGAGCCATTTGAACGGGTTCACTTATTGCAGGTGAATAAAATGCAAACCATATCAAAAAGACAAAGAGAAGTGTATGCAAGCCGATAGTAAACAGTATATATGGCAAACTGTATTTTTCTAAAAATTTTGCGGCGTCATAAGCGGCCAGATTGAAACTCATAAACCACACAATCAGGTAAGATGCCAAGAGAAAAAAGATAAGGGTTTGCCCCGGTGACTGGTTGTGAAATACAATCAATACTGTTGCAACCAAAAAATTGATGTGCAGAGGCCATGCATAAAGATTGAGTGTCTGGCTAAAAAACTGGAGTTTTTTATTGGGCAAGTGAAGCCACATCACTGAGATAATTTGCATGATCAATGAGATAAAAAAACCAGCCAAAAATAGAGAAACGTATGGATTAGTTGTCCAAAAAACAGCGGGAAAATGGTGAGCAAGTGCGCTCAGGCTTCTTTCATTGAACAGGCCATCGGCCGTCAGATACATGATAACACCGGTTACTACAGAATGCTGAAACAGAATTAAGACTCCCGGGAATATGTTTCGAATGCGGTGTTCAATTACATCAACTAAAAAAAATGAGTGGTTGAAAAAATAGCGGGGCAGTGCCTGAATGTAAACGGGCTGGAACCGCATGTGTAATAGAATTGATCCAAGGATGAGAAATAGAAAAACTACGTTCCAATGAATAGAAGGCGGAGCCTCGGGTGTTTGAGGGATTGGAAATGGCAGGAGGTTACCTTTCAAATATTCGGAGAAAATCGTTCTATAATCTTCATTCGAAGAAACGTAATTCTGAAACCACTCAGCGGGAATAATCAACAAGCTTTCTTCGAATTCAAGAGTATGTTTAAATAGATTTTCGAGTGTTTTTTTTGATTGTCGGATATTTTTATCCGGGTCAAAAAAGAGAGCATTTGCCCTAGGACTGTTTTCACCAGCGGTAACGGTTGGAACTGTGAAGTCAAAGCCTTCTGTATTGGGGGAGTCTGCCGACAGAGCCGATTGATAAAAAATCGGTAATCCTGAAAACTCGCGAATGCTATCGGCAATCTGAGTAGCATAAGCGTTAAACTGAGGATGTCTTTCGTTTGGATACTGGAAAAGTCCCGCTGAAATAATTCGGTCGGGATATTGATCCATCACTATTTGCAGAGTGTTGCGAATATCTGCAGTAATTTCACCGGATCGATCTCGTAAACTATTTATCGTTGAATAGCTTTCAGGGTGCTGGTAGATCAGAAAAAAATCATCCGCATTATTGGCTTTAAGCTGATCTGGATGGGTGAAGTGAATTAAGTTGATCCCGATCTCGGAGGCGTCAACCAACAATTGCTGCTGATCTACCTGATCACTTACCGAATCAAAAGAGAGCGCAATTCTATTTCCAAAACGACTCTCGGAGGTGCTCTCGCCGTTCACACTTTGTGGTGAGAGTGGTAGCCAGGATAGAAAGAGGGCAAATATCAGTGGCAGCAAGATGGCCTGTGGCTATTTTTTAATTTCGACGGTTCGCTCAATCGGGAGTTCTCGTGTTTCTTTAAAACTGGATAGTACAATATTTGAGCGAGTTCTTGTTACTCCGTCCCATGACTGTATGAGAGAAAGAAACTTTTCAAAAGATTCGGTGTTTTTAGTACGAACTTTAAGGATGTGTGATCCGTCTCCGGTTATTGAGTGGCACTCCAATACTTCTGGATGTTCGGTAACATGTTCCACAAAACTGGGATAACGCTCCGACCCGTCTACTTCAACAAAGATGAATGCTGTAATGTCGAAGTTAAATTTTTTGGAATCGAGAATGGCGTTGTAATTCTCAATCAAACCCTTCTCCTCGAGCTTGCGCATGCGTTCTGATACAGAAGGAACGGAGAGATGAACGATTTTAGCTATTGTATTACGTTGAGCACGTCCATGCTTTTGCAGGTGGTTTAATATTTTAATGTCGGTTTCATCCAATTGATGGCTCATAACAGCGGGTTTTACCTAAAATTTCTAATCAGAGCTAAAAATATCCTTAAATAGTTAGGAATTCAATGGTGCAATTGCAGTAAATCGTAAAAAGTTTTTTCACTATTGATTATTCATCCCGTAGAAAAATTTCAATGCCTGTTTAACGACTCGTATCTTTATCTTTTAAATGGAAATAGTAAACACATTTTAAATACTTTTTTGATGCTCGATATTACATTTATTAGAGAAAATCCGGAGCTGGTTAAAACTGGAATGATCAACAAAGGAGAGAAAGATGCTTCAGCTGTTGATAAAGTAATTCAGAAAGATGAGCAGTGGCGTGCGCTCGTAACTGAGATTGATCAGTTAAGAGCTGAAAATAATGCCAAATCAAAGGAGATTGGAAAACTGATGGGGCAGGGCAAAAAAGAAGAGGCCCAGGAGATCATCAAAGCAACGGCAGAGGGGAAAGAGGTACTCAAGGAACTGGAAGAGAAGGTTTCGGTAGTTGCCAAAGAGCGCGACGATTTACTCTACAGTATCCCCAACGTTCCGGATGAATCTGTACCTGTAGGATACAGCGAAGAGGATAATGAAACGTTTAAAACCTGGGGTGAGTGTGCTGAGGATGAGTGGATGTTGCCTCACTGGGAAATTGCAGAGGAGAAACAGTGGATTGATTTTGACCGAGGGTCAAAAGTAACCGGCGCGGGCTTCCCCTTTTATTTAGGTAAAATGGCTCGACTTCAGCGCGCCTTGATCAACTTCTTTTTAAATGAAGCTGTTGAACAGGGATATACTGAACTGCAGTCTCCATATTTTGTGAATGAGGATTCAGCAAAAGGCACAGGACAAATTCCGGATAAGGAAGATATGATGTACACGATACCGCGGGACGGATTTTTTGCAATTCCTACGGCTGAAGTACCTGTGACAAATTTTCACCGGGATGAGATTTTAGCGAAAGATGATCTTCCTGTACGGTATGCTGCCTACACTCCTTGCTGGAGGAGGGAAGCGGGAAGCTACGGGAAAGATGTTCGAGGCCTGAACCGCCTCCATCAGTTTGATAAGGTGGAACTTGTAAAAATTGTTCATCCGGATACCTCCGACGACGAACTGGAATCTCTGCGAGAGTACGCAGAATCTCTGCTGAAAAAACTAAAGCTGCCGTACCGCACCCTTCTAATGTGTACCGGCGATATGGGCTTCACACAAACCAAGAAGTACGATCTGGAAGTTTGGAGTCCCGGGCAAAGGCGATGGTTGGAGGTGAGTTCCTGTTCCAATTTCGGTTCATTCCAGGCGAGGCGCATGCAGCTACGGTTCAAAAATGAGAAGGGGAAAACCGAAATGCTTCATACACTGAACGGATCCGGGCTGGCGCTGCCGAGAGTGGTTGCCGCGATTGTTGAAACGTATCAGACCGAAGCCGGTGATGTGAAAGTACCGGATGTTTTGCAGCCGTTTATGGGAGTGGACGTAATCTAAAGTGTAGGAGTTGCTTTCTCGCTGATTTGCGCGAATTACCTCGCAGAGACCCGAAGAGGTTTTGATTTTTAAACCTTTAAAAAAACTGAAATAGGGTTCAGTATAGGGCTAAAGCCCGGAAGATTTCAGTTGCGTTCTACTCCGTTGACTGAAGTCAACGGTAATATTTTTTAGAACTCTTTGATTACAATGTAGCTAAAAAGCTCCGGAGGAGCGCTCTGTCTGTAGACCCGGGTGGAGTAAGGCGGAACCCGGGGATAGAAAATTTCAGCAAATTGAACGCCGAATAGAGAGTTTAAAAGAATCACAAAATGTAATTGAGGCGTTGGTGAGATGATTGAATGTGTTTCTATGAAAAAGTAGGTTCGTTTTGAAAAGAGTGGATGATACCAATTTAAAGGGCTAAAGCCCTTCGAGGGTGTAGGTGTTAGTGTCGCTCAGTTGACTGAAGTCAACGGTAATATTTTTTGAGGTCTGAAGAATTCGGTTTGCCAAACAGAAAATTTATTCGTGAATTAAACTTTCAGGGAGGAGATTCTACTCAGTCCTGATAAACAGAACAAGAGAGTCTGTTGTAAAACTATTTACCGTCAGCTTTAGCTGACGGAATAGGACAGGACTAATAATATTGGGCTTTAGCCCAAAACAGATCTCAATTTTAGCAATATCAACTTAAAAAGGGAGAAAGGTATGAGCTGGGTACAAGTTTGGCTACACATCGTTTTTACAACGAAAAACAGAAAGCCTTATCTGAAAACATTAGAAATCAGGCAATTACTGTTCAAACACATCAAAACTAATGCCAAGAAGAAAGAAATCTGGCTGGATTGCATCAACGGGTATAAAGAGCATGTGCACTGTTTGATATCACTTGGAAAAGATCAATCCATAAGTAAAGTTTCACAACTAATTAAAGGAGAGTCATCATACT
>CAYNZY010000028.1:0-38353 GCA_964401805.1 uncultured Rhodohalobacter sp. | reverse complement strand
GCTTCTCCCGAAGGCTTTCGGGATTCGCTTTCCCCTCTCGAGAGGGGAGTTTCTTTTTCACCATCCTCCGCTGAAGCTTCGGAAGGCAGGGGTGAGTTGGATGAACTTGAATTAATTTTAGATTTCAAGCCAGAGTCATCCCCCTGTTCGCTCCGCTCACTTCCCCCTTCGAAGGGGGACTCTTTCTTCTCAATACTCATATCTCGAATCTCATGTCTAATCTCCTCAACCAGCTCCACACTCAGCTCCGAGAAATTATTCACAAAGTTCAGCGGGTTCTTGATTTCGTGGGCAATGCCGGCGGTAAGTTGTCCAAGAGAGGCGAGTTTTTCTTGTTGGACGAGCTGATCTTTTGCCGCTTTCAGATCCTCGTATGCTTTTTCTATCTCTTTGGCCTGTTCCAGTTCTTTTTCCCGAGCTCGTTCCCGTTCTTTTTTGATAAGCCGCTGTCTCTGGTATCTGTCAATGACAAAAACACCTCCGATAAACATTAAAGCATATAGAATATATGCCCACCAAGAGTGCCACCATGGAGGGAGGATTCGAAATGTGTAGGTTCCAATGGTACTTATCGTCCCATAAGTATTCATTGCTCTCACCTCGAGGTTATAAATTCCGTGCGGTATGTTAGTATAGTCTTTAAAGGCTTCTCTGCTCCAGTTTGACCAGTCGTCATCAAGATCGGCCAACCTCACCTGGAATCTTGTCCGATCTTCATCTTCTATAAAGTTGGTTCCAAACAGGAAACGTATATCATTTTGCTGATAGGAGAGCTCTGTCATCTGCATGGATGGGTGATTTATCCCTCCAAATATTGGCTGATCGTTTTGAAATGCACCTCTTACATGCGCATCAAAAGAGATATCGCCCGGATAGTCGGAATTGCTGTCGTAGCGAATGAGCCCAAATTCATTGGCGACCCATAGAATACCGTTTTCATCAGGCAGAATGGTTTTTACATCATCTGATGATACCCGGGCAAGGGCACCTTCATTAAGATGTACAAGCGGGTTTTCGAGTGTTGGCGTAAACCCAACAGTGGCATCCGTTACCACCCAATAGCCACCATCTGTTCCTTTTTCGATATTTAGGGTGCCTGTTGGTGATGGAACCTCTGATAAGAGTGTTGAAACATCGGGGGTAAACGGTTGCTCTTTATTCCAGGGTTCCGATGGTTTATAGATTCCTGTTTCCGTGCTGATGACTACCTCATCATCCACCTGATAGACCCTTGCTGAACCGGCATTGAAATGCTCTTCTGTATCAAATCGGTCAATTTGTATACTGTCCCCCAAAACAATGCGAATGAGGCCCTGAAAATCCGTTCCCGCCCATATAACACCATCAGCGCCCTGCTCGAGAGTATAAACCTGTTCGCTAACTCCGTCAATCGTTGAAAGAAAATTCCACTTTCCATTTAAATACTCAAACATCGCCACGCCATCTCGATGACCCAGCAGCACGGTTTCAGGGTTGAATACCGACTGACTAACAATAATGCCCTCAAATTCGGGCATAACGGGTGATGCACCATTTTCAGATATTTCAACTAAACCATTGTAAGTTGCGCCCAATAGTCCATAGCCGGTACTCTTAAGGAGATTGAAACCAACTAATGGTGTGGAAATTGTTATAAATTCAGAATGTTGTAATCGATCCTGGCTGTTGACCAGATATTGAACCTCAGATGGTGATGCCACAAAGATTTTACCATCGTGCTTAACTATATCTGTAATACTTGTTGTAAGTCCGGTGGATTCATTGAAGTAGGTTAGTGGATTCGAAATTTCAACCCTATTGAGACCGTTCGTGGTCGCTACCCAGAGGTTATTGAACCGATCCGAATAAACGTATGTAGTCTGGTCGGTCGTCAGTATTTTACTATCAATAATGTCTGTAACATTGCCATCATAGTCCGTCATAAACACACCGCCCCGGATGGTTGAAAACGCGAAGCCTTTACCCTCAATTTCTGTAGCGTGATAGACGTTTTGGTCGGTTAATATTTGAGCGATCTCGGTTTCAATTGGCTCAATAGTCTGTCCATCGAACAGGAAGGTTCCTTCTCTGGTAGCAATGAAAATGTTGCCGTCAGGCTGTTTTCCCATATACCAGATGGATAGATTTTCAAATTGATCGCCATCGGGTACGGGTTTGAATTGCATGTCTTCAAATTTCATCAAGCCCGTTCCGAGATCAACGATGTAGACATCATCGTTGATCTTATGAATCCGTTCAAACCGCTCTTCCGGCCTGATAATGGTCAGCGAATCATCATAGCTTACGTGAAAAACGGCTGTTCGTGTTCTGAAAAGTACGCCTCCTGAATATGCTTTTGTTTCCCATACATCTTCGAAGTCAAGAAGCTCTTCGGGAACTCTATCCGTCATAGATCTGAACACAGGCCGAGCAAGGGAGTCGGGACGAATGGCGCCAAAATCATTCACGCTACCCACGTATATCTGGTTATTGCGACCGAGGGCCAGCGATAGGGCAACCTGGCCGCCGGCAACCTCTATCATTCTCCATTCAACTCCATCATACTCGAGTAACCCATTTCCATTGCCTACATAGATCAAACCTCTTTCATCCTCTGTAACAGACCAGCTCTGAGTGTGGCCACCGTATTCAGTTGACGAATACTGCCGATGGAAGTAGATTCCTTTCTCCTGATTTATCGACGATTGGGAGTATCCACAATCCAATACAACAGACAAGATCATTAGAGTAAACGCGACAGGCATCAACAGTCTGCAATGACGAACTAAAAGCATATGTTTTAAATGTAGTTTTACCTTATAAAACTCTTTGGCACTATTATTATAAGTCTGAATCCTCTGCAGTCATAAGCTTCTAAATGATGGCGGATCCATAAAGGCTTAATGATTCTTTACGTTTGATGATTTTATTCATGTCGGCTTCCATTTAACCGGCTCATCGCCGTGGTCAGATGCCTTGAATGATTCGGGTCTTTGATCCAAGGCACGATATCATTATTTGAAGAGTGCAGCATGATTAGTGCCGAACCGAGTGCCTGAAGACTTTTATCCTCCTCCGATGCAGATATATATGAAAGATTGGAAGTAACCGGCCCATGAAGTAAAAGGTCGATCTCACCGCTTTTTATGAGTTTTTGGGCAATGGTTCGATCGGTAGTAATAAGTACTTCAACCTCGGGCTCTAAAACAGATTTTAACTCATTTGAAATATCAAGGAGTAAGTCGTAAGACCAGCAGTAAATCAGAATAGTTTTTTTGGGTTCACCAAGGTTTTCTGTTGCCGAGTCAGCAATCAGATCAGCTTCCAAACGGACATATTCAGAAGGGGAGATTTCATCTTCCGGCAAATTCTTTGGGCTGGGTTGATCTGGCATAGGTATCAAAGTTTGATTGCTGCTAAATCTGCTTAAATCAATCTAAGTGAGGAGAGGCAATTTATGTTATACCAGTGTCGCAATTTGTTGATAGGAGGTCTCAACCCAAATCTTATTGATTTATCGATAGTTAAAATCTGTAAAAGTCACTTGTGAGGGGAGTGAGGAAGGCTTATTGCAAATGCAGCACCGCCCAATTCAGAATTTGTCAGCTCAAGCTTTCCATTATGGATCTGCGTTATAAAGTCATAGCTTAAGCTCAATCCAAGTCCGGTCCCTTCGCCGGTCGGTTTAGTCGTGAAAAAGGGCTCAAATATTTTCTCCTTGATATGCTCAGGGATACCGGGTCCGTTATCGGATATTTTTATGACAGCATGGCCGTTTGAGAAGCTACTTGAAATTAAAATTTCCGGGTGATACTCGCCATTGCTGCTATGCTTAAAGCTCCAGACGGAATCAATTGCATTCTCTATAATATTCTGCATCACCTGCCCAATCTTTTGCGGAATGAGTTCAACATTGGATATGGAAGAATCAAGTTCGGTTCGGATGTTTACTTCCAGGTCTTCAATTTTCGATTTTCTTCCATGGTATGCCAGTTCAATGTACTTCCGAATCAGTTGATTTAAATTAACCGACTCAAACTCTCCTTCACTGCCTTTGGAGTGCTGCATCATGGAATGGACAATCGAGTCGGCCCGCTTACCGTGCTCATCAATTTTTTGAGTATTGAAGGATAAGTTCTCCATAATATAGCTGATCTCATCCTGGTCGCCATCACTGATTGCTACCTTTAATTCATCAACAAGCTCTCTGGACAGTTCAGAGAAATTATTGATGAAGTTCAGAGGGTTTTTAATTTCATGAGCGATTCCGGTTGACATCCTTCCCAATGATGCCATTTTTTCGGCCTGTATCAGCCGTCTCTGTGTCGATTTTAATTCGTGGTAGGCTATCTCCAGCTCTTTTGCCTTTTCCAACTCTGCAGCTTTCAGTTCATTCTCAGCTTGCAAAGCTTTAGCTTCAGCCTCTGCTGCTTCGGCCTTTAGCTCTGTTTCGCGCAAATATGCGGCCTCTCGTTCTTTTTTGAAAAGACGTGCACGTTGTATTCGGTCAACTGTAAATATTCCGAGGCCGATAATGATAAAATAGAAGAGAAATGCCCACCAGCTCAATAGCAAAGGCGGGTTCACCATAAATGAAAAAGAAAGTGGTTCGGCTGAACGGATACCGTTCTCATTTATGGCTATTACTTCGAACGTATAGGTTTTTGGGAAAAAATATGCGGTAAGATTCGTGTAATTGATTCTTGTATCCGATTTAACGGGAGACCATTCATTATTAAAGCCAAGCAGCCGGGTTTGATACTTTATCTGCCGTTCATTGCTGAAACTGAGCGCAGCATATTCAAATAGAAATTCGTTGTTTTCCCCCCTTATATGTTCAGATGTAAAATTTGTTAGCTTAAGGTTGGGCGGTAACTCATTTTTTTTGTCAATAGAAGAATTGTACAGTGAGACACCTTTTGCAGTTCCAAAATAGAGAGTTCCTTCTGCATCGAACTGGACAGATCCGTAATACCAGACTTCGTTATCTACCAGCCCGTCAAGGCGGGTTACGGTGTTTAAGACCCTCGCGGACTCACTTTCAATTTCAGCAAGCCCCTGATTTGTGCCTGCCCAAACGTTTCCCGTAACGGGGGATACAGCGAAACTGGTTACATTATTGGCGCTGAGCCCATTAGCTGTGGTTACAAGATGCTTTATGTTTTTGGTCTTGGCGTCAACCACAGCCAGTCCAACCGGTGTTCCAACCCACATGGAACCTGAATGCCATAACATCTTTTCAATCTGATTGGATGGAGCGCCTGTGTCGGCTGACCACCAAGGTTCAAACAGTTTAATTGGCTGATCTGACCTCTCATTTTGAATCAACTTTTCCAGGGTAATCGGATCTGTGCTTCGATAAATTCCACGATCTCTTGTACCCACCCATAAAAATCCTTCACTATCAAAAGCTACAGAATGAAAGATGGCGGCAGGTAAGCCGGTTTCCATGCTTAGTGTGTAGAGATTATCATCAATCACACAGTATAAAGCCTGATAAGCAGGGAACCAGATGCTTTCAATATTTGCTTCTTGCCCGGGACGTTCACGTATAAACAGTTTATCAACGGCCAGGATACTGTTTGCCGGGTAGCTCGACATGATTGCTGAGGTCCCAAAAACGGAAATTTCACTGTTTGTAGAAGCTTCGGAAAGCGGGCGAGCACCGGAGAATGAAAGGCTGTTCAGCCCCCTGTTTGTTCCAATCCAAACTCTGCCGGAGAGATCATAAGCCAAGCCGTTCACCCAGCTGCCCGATAGTCCGTCTTCCAACTGTAGATACTGGGAATCAAAATTTTCATCGATACAGGCAACACCTCCTTCAGATGTTCCTGCCCAGATACGGCACGGATTGGATTGATTTGATGAGGGCAGTACACTATTTATGGACGCCGAGGGAAGAACAGGTTGTTCACCTGCATAAGAGATGGCGGTTAGGTTTTGAAATGCTTTATAATTATATCTGAGCTTTGATACACCTCCTGATTGGGCAATCCAGATGTTGTTTTCACGGTCTTGAATCACATTGTAGATAACTTCACTGAGTAGCCCGTTAGTCCGGGTGTATGATGCAATCAGCTGTCCTGTTAAAGGATCAATATTTTGCAATCCCGAGCCCTCAGAAGATACCCATAGAGTGCCGTCAGAAGCAGCAGTGATATCGGGAATATTACTTGTAGAAATGGACTTTACAAAGATGAATTCAGGTTCGTTATTATCTTCATTCAATTTCCAGACGCTTCCCGATTGTTCTCCTCCCCAAAGGGTGCCATCCGGACTTTCAAACAGTGTATTAATATTTAACGGAGAACCTGTAGTGTATATGCCGTTAATCTCACCGTCAATGATCTCAAGGAGTTCACCACCCAGTAGTGCTGCCCAGACGGTTCCGTTATTTCTGGAAATAAGAGATCTTACAGCAAGATTTTGATCAGATTGCCCCCCGGTTGTCGATAGTGTATCCGACTCTAAAATTTCGGATGAGGTGAAATGATAGCGTATCAATCCTAAACTTTCTGTACCCACCCAAATATTCCCATCAATATCGGCAGTCATTCGATTATGGTTCACAGCGACATTGACAAGGTTGGTATCGCCAACTTTTTTAGTGAAACGTACGTTTTCTCCGATCCCGTAATTATTCAAGGGTTTTTCTGAAACCACAATGCCTGCATTGGAACTCACCCAAAGCCTTCCGGACGGATCTTCCATGATATCCCACGTATACAAATCGGCGAGGCCATCCTCTAACCCATAAGTATCCAGGTTTACGCCGTCGTAACGTGCAACACCCGATGAATAGATGGCAAACCAAATGAACCCCTGACTGTCCTGATAAACCTGTGTTACCTCTGCCGATGGAAGAGGGTTCAATTCATTTTCAGGTGTATAGTGCGTGAATGGAAGAACCTGCCCTCCAGCTATATTTGGAAAAATAAGTATTAAAGCCGCAATGGAGAGCAGGAGATGTTTCATAGTCAACACACTTTTCGATTGAAGCAGGATTAATTTGTCCCTACTCCTCCACCCCCGGTACCGGTTCTGTTAAAGGCTGATAGCAGGTTAATTGCATTTTCAGTAATTGTTAATGACGATTCCGTAGGCTCTGGAAATTTTTCTATGGTGCTGTTTATATTGAAGAGTTCAGCTGACGGTGCAGGGAACAATTCGGCTGCAGTAGATTCACCAAATCCAAGCAGTGCGAGATCAAAGTCTGGGTTGCCCGAGCCCCGGCCGCTTACAACATTCAATTCAGCTGTGAGCAGTTCAATTAGTAAACGGTTAGAAACAGAGTTTTCGGGAAGGTTGAGAATATCAAAAGCTGCCTGAAATTTTTTCTCGCCGAATTGAAAGGGTTCAGGTAAGAGAAGGTTTTCTATTTCAATCAGGTAGCTCATCAACAGTTCGGAAGAGATATCCATGGCAGAAATATCCCGCCCAGTATTGCCCCTTCCCGGCTTTCTGACTGAATTTCTTGCAAGGAGCATCTGTTTTCGCCAGAATTTTGAACTTTCCGTATTTAGTGCAATGGTTCCCTCTTCAAATTGTTGAATCATTTTTTCAACCTGAGGGGCAAATCCAACATTGATGCCCGTTATGTTTTCACTATCAATGGTTACGGTCAGAACAATTGGTGTGGTTGGTGTGTAACTTGTAAACAGCCCTTCATTAAAATCATCGGGGTTCTCTGTCATATCTTCTACTTCAATAGTGTATTCAGTTTCAGCTTCACCGGTATATACATTGAAAGAGAATTCACCGGTTGAGGTGGTAGTCTGCCGGATTGTATTTCCATGTGGGTCGGTTATTGAAACAGTCACATTTTGGGCGCCGGATTCAGTTGCATTTTTAATCTGGTCTTCGTTTCCATCGATGTAAACGGATCCCGAAATGGTATAAAATCCTTCACAGTATTCTGTGTTGGGGTTGTCGCAGGTGAGAAAACCACCATTTTGGCTGTCATCTCCGGTATGTGCAAAAATAAGATAAGGGGTGTTTTCTGAGTAGGTATAGATGGAATTTTCTTGTCTTACTTTTTCTACGATAGCGGTTACTTTTTCGATACTGAAATTAGGCCGGCCGTCTGTTAACATACTGGATGGCATATCGCCCGAAGCAAGAACCTGATCGAGGTCAAATTTAGGTTCCTCAATCAGCGACCAGATGGAGACCTGGATCTCTTTATAGGTAATTGAAGGGTCTTCAGCTATTAATCGATTCTTAATGGACAACAGGTAGTTAAGAGGCCTCCAGGTTTCACTCCCATATGTTGAGTAGTTATCGATTCCCCGGTGAACATCACCATTTGATGTGATCGGTTTATTCCACTCCAGGCACCAGCCTTCTGTTAAACCCTCTTTCACAATCGTATTATCTGACACATCACTCACATCAAACGCAAAAAAACTGTTCATGCCCATGGCAGCACCCCGATGAACAGTGAACGTTGTATTAGATGCTCCCTCAACGGCTTCTAATTCGATATAAGGTGCAACCGATTCTTCAAAACTATTATCAACCGGACTTTCACAGGCAGCAGTATATAAGATTAGAGCCGCAAAAAGAGCCGGTATTGCTATATTTCTGTGTAATTTCATGATGTTTATTACCTGCGTAGTTAGATTTTCTGTATTTACTCTCAAGAGGTCCACATTTTTGACGGAATCCCGGTGTACCCGAAATTATATTATCAAATAGATGAGCAAAGTTGTTATAATGATGTCGCAGAGTGTTGGATTTATGTCCAATATGTACCTTGAAGGAGAGAATGTGAGATGGCAGCTACACTCTGTTTGACGAAGCAATGTATTCGGTAGGAGTTTGATCGAAATGATCACGGAATACACGGGAAAAATGAGCAACATTTTTAAAGCCTATAGAGTAAGCAATCTCACTAACCGTTCCGGCATTTTGTGCCAAAAGTTGTGCGCCTAATTCCAGACGAATTCTGCGAATGAGGGCGCTCGGTGTTTCACCTGTAAGTTTTGTAAGGCGTCTGTGAAGGTTAGAACGGCTTTGATTGACTCTTTCAGAGAGTTCGGAAACCGAAAAGTTTTCATCAGACAGTTCCGCCTGTATTACCTTCTTAACGGTATTGAGGAATTGTTGATCAGATGACTCTGTAACAACCGAGTCGTGATGAATTTTAGATCCGTTTGTTGGCCTGCTCAAATTAAATTGATGTACCAGACGTTTTTGTTGATCAAAGATACTTTTTAACCTGGCAAGAACTTCCCTTATATCAAAAGGTTTCGTTATATAGTCATTGGCCCCGACATTCAGCCCCGATAATTTATCTTCTGCTTCCGCACGGGCTGTTAAAAGAATGACTGGCAGAAAGTTCATTTCCGGGTCAGACCGGATTTGACTTAACAGAGCGAAACCATCACCATCGGGCATCATTACATCAGAGATGATTAGATCAGGCAGATGGGTGTTCAAAATCTTTATAGCTTCATTGCCGGAAGATGCTTCAATGATGTTATATGTTTCCTGCAGATGCCGGGTTAAATAGGCACGGATATCGGAATGATCATCTACAATTAAAATGGTTTTTAACAGGTTTCGATCTTCATCCGGGTCGTCCAGTTCATCATTCACAACCTGTTTTGCACTATCCAGTAACGCCTCATCATTCGGTATATCCGATAAAATGTCGCGTTTAGAATTGGCAGGCTTGCGATCCGATTCTGTGATGGCCAATGGAACGTGTACTGAAAATTCACTTCCACTGCCAACGGAACTTTTAACATGAATTTGACCGCCATGAAGCTCAGTAAGCTCTTTTGCCAGTGACAATCCTATGCCGCTTCCGGGCTGAAGCTCCGATTTTTGTATTTGGTAAAATCGATCGAAGAGGCGGGGAATATGACGGGGTTCTATTCCTGGGCCGGTGTCCGATACGGTAATAACGGCATGATTGTCTATTGTGACAACATCCAGTGTAATCTGGCCTTGTTCAGGTGTAAATTTGAATGCATTAGAAAGCAGGTTTGCTACAATTTTATCAAAATGGCCGGGGTCAAATTTTATAAAAACCGGGTTCTCAGGAATTTTAACGTGAAAGTTGATCTGCTTTTGGATCGCGGCAGCTTCGAATGGTTCGGAGAGGGTGCTTAAGTAGCGGCAAATATTTCCGGCCTGAAGGTTCAGTTCAAATTTTTTGTTCTCAAGTCTTGCAAGGTCCATCAATTGACCCACAAGACGAAGGAGCCTTCGGGCATTGCGCAAGCTTAAATCAATTTGCTGTTTGGCTGCAGATCCTAAAACTCCATATTTACCCGATTTTAAATCAGATAGTGGGCCAATTGTCAAAGTTAATGGCGTTCTGAACTCGTGGCTTATGTTTGCGAAAAATCGGTTCTTCTCGTTTGCCAGAACCTTAAGCTGTTCTGTTTGTTTTTCTGTCTTAATTTTTTCTGATCTGAGGTCCTCTGTACGCCGTTCAACCAGTTTTTCAAGGATAGTTTCCCGTTTAATTAAATGACGTAGACGCAGTTGGTACCCACCGGTTATAAACAATCCCAGAAAAAGTATGAGAAGAAGGGAAAACCAAGAAGATTCGTAAAAGTAGGGATCTATGATAATAGCATGCCTGGCAGTATATGTGTTGTCTTGATTCTCTCCCGGATCAACCTGTACTAAAAACTGATATTCTCCAGCCGGGATATTTGTATAGATTGCTTCTCTACGGCTGCCGGCATCTATCCAATTTTGATCAAATCCATCCAGTTTGTATTGAAACCGAAGCCGCTCCGGGGCTGAAAAAAAAGGAGCACTGTATTTAATTGCAAAACTACGCTCACTGTTTTCTAATTGGGTAGAGCCTGACTCGATAAAAAGGTTGTTATTGTTGCTGATAATCTCCTCGATAATCACATCGGGTGCAGGATAATTTAAATCCATGTTATCTGGATCAATTACAACGAGGCCACCCTGTGTTGTGAAATAGAGCCGTCCATCTTTTGATTTGAAACCGGTGTTTTGAAAACCACCATTTGCTTCACGGTTACGCATACCGTCTCGTTCATTGTAGGATATGGACTGAACATGCGTTCTTTTTCCATCTGCAAAATCGTGAAGTTGCTCTATTTTAACCCAAAAAATACCACGGTTTGTGCTGATCCACATCCGGCCGCGATCATCGGGTAACATTTTATGAAGACCATCATCAAATAGCCCATCTGCTTTCCGGATAATCTTGATTTCCCCGGTTGCCGGATTGAGCCGGTTCAAGCCTCGGTCTTCAGAAGCGATCCAGATATAACCCAGATGATCGACAAATAGTGCTCTTATGTTATTACTGGATAAACCATTCTCCACCGTAATTGCATCAATGTTTCCGTTCTTAAATCGGAGAACACCGTTGCCGTTTGTGGCCATCCAAATTGTGCCATCATCTGTTTCTATCAGATAGCGGACCAATCGGTATACATTTTGGTGAAAGGCAGGTATGACCTCTACTTTTCCATTTTCCAGCCTGTACAAACCTTCATTAGTGCCAAACCAAACTCTTTTTTTGCTGTCTTCCAGAACAGTGAACACATTTTTTCCAAAGAGTTGATCCACCCGTTCAAAATCGAGACAGGCACCGGCAAGCGTTCGGTTTTCAGGTTTGCAGTAGTGGTAACCGTTCCAGATAGTTCCGTCGGATGATTCAAAAAAGGTAGCCGTTGTTCCCTCATTTTTCCGATTGGTGACATCAATTACTTCGCCATTTGAAACTACCTGGGTAAGATCAGAAAAGAAACCTCCGGCCCATAAAGTGTTATAGGAATCTATATAGACACCATAAAAGCTGTTCAGAGAATGGGCGAAAGTCATATTGCGAAGAGTGGATTTTCGGTACCGGAATAATCCATCTCTCATTGTAGCAATCCACAGGTTATCTTCGCGGTCGCAGTAAATCGTCTTTCCGTTAGCTCCGGCACTGAAAACGAACTCACCGTTTTTATATACCCGGTTTTCCACAATCGCCCAAACTGATGAATCACGACAAGTAGTAAAAGAGTTGCCTAAAAATTCAGAAAACGTGCCATAACTTTGGTAGTCAATGAAATCAACGGAGACAAGTTGATTGTTTTCAATTTTCATTAAGCCGTTGAGGCTCATAACCATCATTTCTCCATCCTGGATTGCCTTCATGCTGAGAAAATATGGATGAATTTGATCCCAATCTGTTTTAAAACGAGCAGGAGGAGTAATGGTACGGTAGCCATCCTGATCAATTTTGGCTATTTGATTCCGGGCAATCCATATTGAACCCTGCTGGTCGTCAATGATATGGCTCGCTCCCGATATCCCGGCTGTTTTTATGGAATCAACGATTTCACGATTTGTATTAATAGTCCATAAATAACCATCCAGATCATGTATTCGAATCAGTTCATCACGGCCCTGGTAAATAGCTGTAATAGCTTTGTTTTTAAAAATATCGGGCATGAATGGTTTTATTTCCCGCTCACGGAAAAGAAATAACCCTTTGCCGGTTCCTATCCATGTTTGCTTGCCGTCAAATTCAGTGAAAATCCTATTATTAGAGGTGCCGGGCATCATGTTCAATGACAAGCTATCGACAAATGAGATAAACTCTCCATTTTCATAAAGAATGAGATGTCCCTGTTCGGAGTTCATCCAGAATGAATTACCGGCTCCGGGTTGAATGGCTGTGATCCGATTGGACGGAAGAGAAGGGGTGTTTCCTGAGTTATACTCCTTGAATGTTATGCCATCAAAACGTACAAGACCGGTGAAAGTGGCCAGCCAGAGAAAGCCGTCCTGGGTTTGATATATTTGGTTTACGTGATTGATTGGCAGACCATTATTGGTCGTCCATTGTTCTGAAATGTATTCAGGTGTCTGATCACTGACGGGCTGGTATATAAAGGTTTTTTGTTGATCTGCCTGACCTAATAGAGTCCCGAAAATGCAAAAAAGAAAAAATAATAGAGCAAAGGTTTTTTTGTACATAGGTTGTAAACCTGAGATATAACACAAGAAATCGAAATTTGGGCAGATTCGTATCAGTCAGCCCGTACTATTTCCAAATTTCCGGTAAATGTTTTAAAACAATGACATCTTGCGCATCGCAGGATACAACTCCATCTCTCTTGAAAAGATATAGTCACTAAGGTGATGTAAATACTCAATTAATAACTCAATGTAGTTCTGTAGACATTAAAATCAAAAGGGAGTGGAAATTAAATTCACTTTAAGAAGCTGTTTTTAAGTAATGGGACTATGTTGATTAGTATAGCTAATAAAAATAATGCCAAAATTGTAAGTTTCTGTTTTGAATTGTATATCAAAGAACTTACTTGCCCTAAAAGGGCAAAGTCAATAACATAGTGCAGAGCGCTATGCCAAAGTACCTGCCACAAAAGAAAGCCCTGTAAGGGCGTAAATCGGTCAAAACGTTGCTTATGCCTCAATCACTTTCCAAGGTTTATACGCATATCATATTCAGTACAAAGCACAGAAAAAATCTGATTGACGACCTGATCGAAAATGATCTTTACAATTATATTGGGGGTATTTGTAAAGAGTTAGAATGTAATCCCGTTCAGGTAGGAGGACACAAAAATCACATTCATCTTTTATGTCTTCTTTCAAGAAAGGTCGCCCAGATGGCCTTGGTTCAACAAATCAAGCAGGGATCGTCAAAATGGATCAAAACCAAGGGTAAACCCTATTCTGATTTTTATTGGCAGGATGGATATGGAATTTTCTCAGTATCCCCTAAACATCTAGACACTCTAATTGAATACATTAAAAATCAGCACGAACACCATCAAAAGATGACCTTCAAGGATGAGTACAGAAAGTTCTTAAAAAATTATGGAGTTGATTTTAATGAACGATATGTTTGGGATTAAGTTGTAAAGCTTACGCCCGCGTTGGGGCTTTTGAACCTTTTGATTTGCTATCATCGCGCGTTGCACGATGTTACTGACCGGCGCTCCTTTGGAGCTGAGGCATGCTGGAATTTTAAACTAAGGGTCAAGAACCTCTTAAGTTGTCTTGACCCTAAAATAATTAAGACAGTTCTATGACCTCAGCAACAGATATACCCAAACCTATGTTTTTTGCTTTTATTTTACCTTCTAAAGGATAATAATTACCCCTGCTCGTCAAAAACATCTCTGTACATTTCGCTTTTCGTGTCGAACACTTTTCCATCGAGATATCGAAAGGGTATATCCAGAGATTGAATTTTTGCCATATCCTTATCGTCCAGGTTCAGCTCCGCGCTTTTCAGGTTTTCTTCAATTCTACCGGCGTTGGTCGACTTTGGAATAACAATCGTATCTCTTTCAACAGCCCATTTTATAAGGACTTGTGCCGGTGTTGCATCATGCTTGTTGGCTATGTCATGAATAGTCTCATTTTCGAGCAGCGAGGGTTCATTATCCGCTTTCAGGGAATCGGGCCGGTCACTGCTGCCAAGAGGTGAATAAGCGGTTACCAGAATGTTATTATCGCTGCAATAGTGAAGCATATCGTCCTGTTGCAGATAAGGGTGCAGTTCTATCTGATTCATCTCCGGTACGTGATCGGTTTTTGAGCTGAGATCTTTCAACTTTTTGATACTGAAATTAGATACGCCAGCGTGCTTGATCAGACCCTCTTTTTTTGCTTCGAGCATGGCTTCCCATGTCTCAATCAGAGGAACCTCATCCAATGAAAGGAAATCGTCATCACTCTGCGGAAAACCTTCCAGATCCGGCTTAAATGCGATAGGCCAGTGCATAAGGTAGAGATTGAGATAATTCAGCTGAAGATCTGATAGTGTCCGTTTGAGCGCAGGTATCACATCATCAGATTTATGTGCCGTATTCCACAATTTGGACGTGATCCATACATCTTCACGGTTAATATCCAACTCTGAGAAACTCTCCTGAAGAGCTTCGCCAACTTCTTTTTCATTTCCATACACTGCAGCGCAATCGATATGGCGATACCCCACTTTGAGTGCTGTTTTTACAGCGTTACCTACTTTGCCGGGATCGGACTTCCATGTACCTAAACCTATTGCGTCTATCTTGTCACCGTTTTTAAAGGTCAATTCCTTCATCGAAATATTTTTTTAAATGATTAGTTGTTTCCTTTCATCTATACAATTGAATTTAAAGACATATCTGTTCCATTGTACAAGATTTATCAATCAGGATGCCAAATTTAACAGTGCCGACCTATTCAACAAATCACGGTGCTTACCCAAAAAAGAGGAGAAGAAAAATCGTGTGACAGTTTTATTACCGTATCTGCGCAATCAAAGTAGGTATAAATCAAAACTGGAAAAGAACAAAAAAATGAAATCAATAAAATTACTACTCATCATCATGGCTTTGCTCCCATTAGCAATGGCCTGCAGTAACAGTACTTCAGCCGATGATATTGAAGAAGAGTTAACCGAAGATGAACCCAATGGCCTGGCCGTTCGAATTGTGAATACTGGCGATTCAAAAATGGAAGTTGAAACCGGTGGCAGCACTATTGTCTATTTTTGCTACGAAGATGAGTGCGAGGATGACGCAGGATATTTCAGCTATGCTGAAGTGAATACCGGAGCGGAGATGATGTTCGATACTTCATTGCCTGAAAAAGTAGCTGTGGGAGTTTATGTAGGATTTGAAGTCACTCGTGGAAGCGGACATTTTGAAATTGTTAGCGGTGTGTCCTACAGAGATGATGACGACTGGGCTGAATTTGATGAGGTGGATGTGCTGTATACTTCCGGAACACTCAGTTCAGGTGATAAGGCCGACTATACCTTTGGCAACATGGAGTAATAAAAGATGATCTCAAACAAAAACGCCCCGACTTCAAAAGAAAACGAGGCGTTTTTAAAAAGGAATAAGTATTGAATAATTAATCAGGCAAATTATATTCTACATCTTCCGGATAGTATCCAAGCAGGTGTTCGGCAAAATAGTCCCAAAGCATCCGCTCAAAGTAATCGGAATATCGCCCGAAACCGTGTCGTGCTTCCGGGAAGATCATCATATCAAACCGTTTGCCGGCTTTGATTAATTCGTCCGCTACCCGAAAGGTATTGGCCGGGTGAACGTTGTTGTCCATGGCGCCGTGTACCAGCAGGAGACGACCGCGGAGATTATCCGCGAGTTCAGCATTCGAAGGAATCGTGGAAGAGAACGTTGTTTTCTCTTCTTTGATCTCTTCTCCATTTTCATTCTCAACCGTTACCGAATCGGTTCTGGCCTCTACACCGTGATGAAATTCACTCCACCAGATGTTATAAATATTATTGTCGTGGTTACCTGCTGAGGACACGGCTACTTTGTAAAAGTCCGGATAGGTAAGTAGTGCTGCCGTACTCATAAATCCACCACCTGAGTGACCATATATTCCAACTTTATCCAGATCGATGAAGGAATGACGAGCCGCAAGCTGCTCAATTCCATATCGGTTGTCTTCGAGCGCATAATCCCGCAGATTTCCATATCCGTAGTTGTGATACCATTTTTCTCTTAACGGACTTCCGCCGCGGTTCCCCATGGCAACGACTACAAATCCGACTTGTGAAAGTGAGTGTGCACGTGCGGCCGAACCCGTTATCGAAAAGCTTCTTGGGTAGGGTTCAACCTGTGGACCGGGGTAGACATATGAAATGATTGGGTATTTCTTTTCCGGATCAAAATCGGCCGGTTTCCACATTACACCGTAAAGATCGGTATACCCGTCTTCTGCTTTTACAGAAAACTGTTCCGGCAAGTTGTATCCGGCCTCATTCATTCGTGTCAGGTCTACCTCTTCAAGCTGCAGTACTTCCCGGCCACGATTGTCTCTGAGCACAGATTTTGTGGGCATGTCAGGGCGAGATGCGTTGTGTACAAAATAAGACCGGCTATCGCTAATACTGAAACTATGGTTCGCATTTTCGGGTGTGATCAGCTGCTGATCAGAGCCGTCAAAACCAACTTTGTAGTAGTGAGCGTGGTATGGATTTCGTCCTTCCTCTTTTCCAAAACCTTCAAAATAGACGGTCTGGCCGGTAGTGTCGATCGCAGCGACATCCGTTACCATAAAGTGTCCATCCGTGATTCGGTTTTGCAGGTTGCCTTCGCTGTCGTAACGGTAGAGCTGCCCCCAGCCGGTGCGTTCACTAAGCCAGATAAACTCTTCGCCGTCGTTGATGATACCGAGGAAAGAGTTCATCACGTTGAAGTAGGGTTCACTTTTTTCACTCCAGAGAACTTCCGTTTCTCCGGTATTGGTATTGGCCTTTACCACGTCTACTTCATCCCATGTACGGTTCCGGCGCAGAATATACATGTGATCTGACGATGTTTCTGTTGTGTAGATTCCGCCATTGCTGAAATAGACGCCTCCGAGTGATTGATCGGGCCATTTGTCGGTGTCGAGGCGGACATGCTCTCGTGACTCTACATCGAAGACCAAAATTTCATCCTGATAGTGATTATCCTCTCCGGGCATGTTGTATTTGTATGTTTCAAGCTCGGGTCGGGATTCCACATTATTGATGACCCACAATTCATCTACCTCGCGCCAGTCCTGACGTTTCACATAGAGTTTCTTCGAATCTTCAAACCAGTTCACTCTGGCCCGAAGACGTTCTGTTGACGTGGTGTCGCCATGGTCTGATTGAAAACTGTACCAGCGTTCCCCATCTTCAGTGAGACGGATCTCCGTGCTGTCGGGGTCATCGGCTTCCATGATATAGAGGTCATGTTCCCGAGCAAATGCGATATAGGTGCTATCGGGCGAGTAAGTTGCCCATCGCTCACGTTCTTCAGCTTCAAGTGAGTCGCCTTTCTCAAGGAAGTTTCGATCGATGTGATATTTAAACTCGATGCTGTCTACGTGAAAAGTAAACAGCTCTCGATCAGTGTCGTAGTCAAACCCATTCAGGTCAAGATTTTTGGCGTCAAACCCGCGGTTAAACTCTTCGGAAAGTTTTGCAGACATATTTTCGCGGTCAAAAAGAGGACGGACGCTTTTGCGTGACGCGTCTACAAACATCCAGCGTTTCCCTTCGCCATCTTCCCATTCATACCAGAATTGATTTTTATCTTCGAGCCAGTTTGCCCGAAGGAATGTGGAGCCTGTCATGTTGCGCATGTTATCTGCGGTAAAGCGTTCGGCAAGTTCAAAATTGGGTTCCTGTTGAGCTTGTGCATCCTGAACGGAGAATCCGGACAGCAACAAGAGGAGAGATGATATGATGAATAGTATCGGATATTTCATAAAGTCAACGTATTGATGTTTAGATTTCGCCTCATAATATCCTAAAGAATCATGATGGAAGCATATTTTTTACAAATTTTACCTATTTCGAAGATGAAAACCCTCCAAGGGTTTGGAACTCATGGAGGGTTGGTCTGGACTTGCTCCAAAAAGGTCAACTACCAACACTAAAACCTCCGAAAGGATGTAGATAGAATTAATCTGTGTATTTCATGCGAAGTCAGCCGAATGGTTTGAAAGTAAATTGGCAACCCTGAAAGGGTTGAACATGAATAGCCACGGGTGTAACCCGTGGTAAAATGGGGAAAAATGAGTTAAAACCCTGAAGGGGTTTAACAATGAACTTTAATTTAAATACCGTTCGTCAAATTCAATCATGTGCTCATTTAAAAGGTTGATCAACTCTTCCCGATAACTCACTCCGTTGATCCTATATAGGTGACAATTATTATTCTTCAAAATACCCCAAATATAGTTGAACAAATCATCTCTCTTTTCTTTTTCAAGAACCGGGCGTCGATACTTTGTGCTGAAAACAATTTGATATACTAGTTGTGTATACGTACTCATAACTCCTCCCTATTTATTATTTGTAGTGTTTTGGTGCAACCCCTTCAGGGTTGTCGAGATCATGTAATTCTTACATTATCCCAGGGTTCGCCAGCTTCACCCTGGGCTATTCATATAGCATCCCTTCAGGATGCTGCATTTACATTATAAGTAGTCGAAACGAATTGAATGCCAATATTTAAACAGCTATTGGTTGAAAAGATTACTGACTTATAAATATTCTCAAACTTTCTTCACCGGATTGCTCCTAATCTAAACCTCCAAGATTTATAAAACCGTGAGGTTTTGACTCACAGCTCAATTTCCAAATCCACATACTCAAACTCTTTTCTTTTGTAAAGCGGGTAGATCAAAAAGAGAATAATTGTGACAATTCCAATCCAGTACATTCCCCAGGCATAGGTCATATGGCTGTCGAGTACTCCTTTCATGCTGAACATATTGTAATAGTCGTGAGCTGAAGAGGGCAGGTTCCCAATCAGCGGCATTCGCCGGGCAACGGCATCTGCTGCGTAAGCGGAAGATTCAATCCAGGAGAAGGCAGTGAGTAGCAATCCCAATTGTGCTACAAAGTGCTGGCGGTTCCACCATCCATACAGAAAAATCAGAAAGGGAAGCAGAATCTGTAAAAAAGTTCCCCCGAGAATGGTGAGAAACCGACTGCCAAAAAATCCAAAAAATGTATGTCCGGCCTCGTGGACAATCAGCAGAAACCAGTCTATGAAAAAGAAGAAGGGAAACAGGAAAAAAGGATAGGGATAGCGCCAAGCAAACGAAATCTCCCAATTGAGCGCCATCCAGTGCTGTTCCGCCAGAACCCAGCAGAAAGGAATACAAATCACCGAAAACCACCATTTGCGAATATAGGGGAGGGCCCGATCAAGGTAGTGCTGAAAGCGGCTGTCCATACGACGATTTTGGGGGTTATAAAGATGACGGTTTTTGATGTTATGGATTTCTATTCAACCCTCCAAGGGTTCCAACCCTTGGAGGGTTGACCAGGCAAGGAATCAAAATCGCCATTTTGGATTGATATGCTTATCCTTTGTGTTGTAATGAAAAACAGAATATAAACTGAAAAAACTATTTTATGAAAATTGTAGATCCTTCAGGAAAGGAAGTAACCAGTAAAGAGAATAAAGACGCAAAAGAGCTGGAAAAACAGCTCAACAAAAAGATTGAAAAACTGCTCGAACCGATCTTTAACAAGATTAAACTTCAAGGGGCTCAAGTTCCGCAGGAGCAGCTGATGCAGCTTTCGTCGGCAGCTCACCAAATGTTGTTCAACAGAATGGTTTATAACCTGCTAAAAAAAGTTGGGGTGGAGCAGATATCTGAAGTGCTCAGTGAAGATGATGTGGAAGAGCTTCAAACTTCACTCAGTAACCAGCTACAGTTTGTGGATCCATCTCAGGCACAAGGGCCGGAAGGAAGCGGACAAGGAGAAGGTCCGAAGCAGAATCAATAATCTGAGTTTAAAAGAGCCGGCTTCTATTTTGAAGTTCGGCTTTTTTTATATCTGAACGAAAAGTGTGAGTGTTTTTTATGAGATTTCAGCCTCTTAAAGGAGTTACCGTTGTTTCTGTTGAGCAGGCACTTTCGGCTCCGCTTGCCAGTTGCCGTCTGGCCGATGCCGGCGCGCGAGTGATTAAAGTTGAACGTGAATCGGGCGACTTTGCCAGAGACTACGATACATCCGTTAAGGGAGAAAGCACCTATTTTGCATGGGTGAATCGAGGGAAGGAGTCGGTTCGGATCAACCTAAAATCTGAAGATGGAAAAACGCTATTTTCAAATCTTGTTGAAAAAGCAGACGTAGTGATTCAAAACCTGAAGCCCGGCGCTATGAAAAAACTGGGCTTTGCAAGCGAATCACTTCGCGAAAAATACCCTAAACTGATTACCTGCGACATCAGCGGATATGGAGAAGAGGGTGAATATGCAGAAATGAAAGCATATGACAATCTTGTGCAGGCCGAGTCGGGTTTGATTGACGTGACAGGCGACGGTGAAATGAGGGCTAAGGTCGGAATTTCCATTGCTGATATCAGTACGGGTATGCACGCCTATTCGGCTATTCTTGAAGCACTGATGCAACGGGATCAAACCGGAGAGGGAGTGTCAATAAAACTCTCTATGTTCGATTCGATGGCCGACTGGATGATGGTGCCGTGGTTCCATCAACAATATGCTGGCAGAAAACCCCGGCGAAAAGGTACGTATCATGCAGAGATTGCACCTTACGGCCCGTTTAAAACGGCTGATAATCGTGAGGTGATGATTGGTATTCAGAATGAGCGAGAGTGGAAAAGATTTTGTGATGGTGTTCTAAACTCAGCAATTGATTATTCTGATCATCGATTCAAGAACAACTCGGCAAGGGTTGAGAACGTTTCTATTTTAAATGAGCTTATTCAAAATCAGATCGGAAAACACAGCCATGGAAAAGTGATTCAGCTTCTGAAAAAGCACCAAATAGCTTTTGCGAACCTGAACACTCTTGAACAATTTGCCGAACATCCGCAATTGCGACTAACCGAAGTGGAGATGAACGGAGAAATGATTAAAATGGCAGACAGACCGGCTCGTTTCATGGGGTTTGAAACAGGTTTTGGAGGAATACCCGCGCTGGGAGAACACGATGAAAAAATTAAAAAGGAGTTCAGCTGATGGATTTAAGTAAATGGATTGGGAATACTTCGGATATTTCAGATACGATGGCACCGGAGCAGCTTCAGAGGTTTGAAGCACTGATGAATGGCGATCCGGAATCGGTAAGTGAAGGTTCGGTGATTTCACCCTGCGGACACTGGATCTATTTCAATCCACCCATTCCCCAGGCTGAGCTCGGAATTAATGGTCATGAACGAAACAGCGACTTTCTTCCGCCTGTGGAACTGCCTCGGAGGATGTGGGCAGGGGGTACCATCAAGTTTAAAAAACCCCTGAAATCAGGTGTGCCGGCAGACAAGAAGTCAACGATCACCAAGATTGAAGAAAAAGAGGGAAAGTCCGGACAGCTCTGTTTTGTAACCATTCGCCATCAGGTTAGCGCACGTGGTGCTGTGGCTATTGATGAGGAGCAGACTATTGTGTACAGGGAGGATAGTGAGAAGGGAGCGCACCCCATACGAACACAGCCACTGGATATCGATCCGGAGTGGCGCAAGTCTACCAAGCCCAGTTCTATTCAGCTCTTCCGGTATTCAGCATTAACATTCAACAGTCATAGAATTCACTACGACCAGGATTACGCACGTGAGATGGAGGGATATCCAAATGTTCTGGTTCATGCGCCATTTTTGGTTCTTTTGATGATCGACGCATTTACTTCAAAGACTGATGGTAAAGTTATTTCAGAAATCAAGTACGAAAACGTGGGCCCTGTATACCTGGGTGAACAGATTACAATCTGTGGTAAGAGTATTGATAATACTAAAACAGCACTTCGGATTTACGGTTCGGAAGGAAAAATGGCTGTGAAAGCTGAGGTTTTATGGACTTATGACTGGTGATTTTTATGTGATATAATCATGGAAACCCCTATAACAAAAGCAGGTGGTTTTAATTAACTTAAATTAGAGTCGAAAACGAGTAGGAGTTTAGTTTAAAATAAAAGAGGAGATGATATGTCAATACTGTTTAAACATGCTGTAGTAGCGCTCGACCTTTCTGAAGCCAGTGATTTGGTTGTGAGTTGTGTCCCTCACTTGAAAAAATTTGGAATGAAAAAAGTAACGCTGGTCAATGTGGTACCAATACCATACAGCACCAAGCGAACTGAAGTGAATACCGAAAAGCATCGAGAAGCTTTGGAAGATTACAAAAAGCAGCTCGAAGCCGAAGACTTATCGGTTGAGATTGATATCCGAAGCGGCGTGCATTTTTATCCTCCTACTGAGATACTGGAATCTGCGAAAGAGCGTGATGCTGATTTTGTTGTAATTGGTAACCGTGGACACAGTAAAGTTCAGGAGATGCTGATGGGAAGCACGGCTACAGAAGTTCTGCATCGATCCGATTTGCCTGTTTACCTGATCAACATGGAAGTAGAGTGGTATGATGATGATGTGGAGAAGCGTAAACTGGTTCTTGGTCAGGCTCATGAAAAATCACTGGATCATGTGCTGCACCCAACCGATTTTTCTGAAAATGCCTACCGTGCGTTTGAAGTGATTAAAAACCTGGATAAAGAAGGGCTGATTAAAAAACTCTCCCTGGTTCATGTTCAGGGACACCACGCCATCGCTTTGAAAGATCCGGTTAGCCGTGAAGAACTGACCAAACAGACAGAGCAGATTTTGGATGAAATGCGGGATCAGTTGTCCGGCAATACAAGGGAAAATGCCCAAATCTACATCACGTTTGGTACACCTGCCAAAGAGATTATTTCTGCAGCAGAAGATAACAAAGCCACCATGATGATTATGGGTAGCCAGGGGAAAGGATTTGTGGAGAGGTTCTTTATTGGCGGTGTAAGTAATCAGGTAACCCGGCAGAGTAAAATTCCGGTTCTTTTGGTGCCGGCTGAACGATAGTAGAAGTTCAACGTACAACGGGTCACTGACCCGTTGAATGAGAATTTAAAATAACCTGAGTTTATTTAATGGGTGTCCCCCTTTGAAGGGGGCAATGGGGGATGAATGGTAGTGTATTTGAAGTCAAATATTAATATTTGACTTAATTCAAAACTCAGAGGATCATCCCCCTCGGCTCTTTCGAGCCTCTGCCCCCTTCAAAGGGGGACTATTGTAGCCTTTAACTTTTTTCGAACTCACGTTAAAATAGAAATCTGATACAAATACAATGGCTTGGTTGTATCAAAATCGTCCATCGCAGTTCGGTCGTTCGGTGAATCGCAGCACATCATTTTCTGATTGACTAATAACGATGGACGAACGACCGAATCACCGATTTCTAAATTTCCTTTTTCAGGCTTGAATGATTTTGATAAAAATTGGAATCAATTCGTTGCCTGTATCTCGCGGGGATAAATCCCGCGCTCGTATGTGTAACCCATAAATGGGTTATATCAATTAGTGAGTAACAGGAAAAACAAAAGCCCCGATTTGGGGCTTTACAAACGAGCCGGTCATTCATGGCCGGAGATAGACATGGTATTTTTACTTCTCTGAGTTGCAGAACATCTCAGGTTTGAATAAATGAGAATATGGAGTCAAGTCTGATGGCGTAAAAAAAATCGTCCATCGCAGTTCGGCCATTCGGTGAATCGTCATTCATTTTTTTACGATTGAAGAATATCTATGAAGGAATGACCAATTCACCGATTTCTAAATTTCCTTTTTGAGGCTTGAATGATTTTGATAAAATCGGAATCAATTCGTTGTCTGTATCTCGCGGGGATAAATCCCGCGCTCGTATGTGTAACCCATAAATGGGTTATATCAATTAGTGAGTAACAGGAAAAACAAAAGCCCCAATTTTTGGGGCTTTATACGCGAGCCTGCCTGCTCCCGAAAGCATTCGGGATTCGGAAGACAGGCCGGTCATTCATGGCCGGACGACCGAATCACCGACCTGGTCTTAATTTGAAGAGATCAGAATTAGCTCTTCCTGTGGCTCAGTTAAATATTCTGCACCGGTTTCTGTGATGACGGCCATCTCTTCAACGGAGATCGTTTTTGTACCGCCCTCAATTTCCCACATATAAAAACCGTCGTAAGCAAATACATTACCTGTGCGAAGCGGTTCAAATGCTGTAGAGCTTGGGTCTCGTCCTTCCTGAGCTCCACCAAGACTTGGCCCAACATCGTGAGCAACATATCCTACCGGATGACCGGTATTCCACATTACATTCATCGATCCATTTTCAGCCAGCCAGTTTCTTTGTACGCGATCGACCTCTAATCCGGTAATTCCGGGCTGCATCACTTCCAGTACCATCCGATTGGCGTCTCTGGCCACATCCCAATATCGCTGAATCTCGGCCGGTGGCTCGCTTTCTTCAGGATGTAGAACGTAAGCAAACCGCTGGATATCGGTCACCCACATATCGTGAACTTTGATTCCAAAGTCGATCTGAATCACATCACCAGGTCGTATAATTTTCTCTGTGGGGTGAGCATGACCACGATCGGGGCCGGAATTCACGGCCGGGTTTTGGTCAGGCGACCAGGCGTCGGTTACGCCGTATTCCCTCATTTTAGCTTTTAAGAAATCAGCCACGTCCTTATCGGTTGTTTCGTTTGGAATAACCTGCTGGTAGGCTTCAACTTCCCATTGTGCCGTCAGTTCAGCGGCTTTCCGAAGAATATCAACTTCAGCGGGAGTCTTAACGGAGAGCCATTCAAACACCAACTCTTCAGAAGAGACAATTTGGTTTACAACCGGCTGAATCAAAAGATCGGTCAGGCGTTGATGCTGAGTAAAACTGAGTCCGTCTGCCATTTCGTTTGTCTCACTAAAGTTTAGGGCCAGATTCCCAATAATATTTTGGTTGATATAGTCAGCTGCTTCAACCAAAGCTCCGGGGCTTCGGTCAACAACCGCTATGCTGTCGTGAAGAGCGATATCCTGGAGTGCTGTGGCTTCTCCCGGAGGTGTGAAAACGATTGAGTAGACATCCTCATCAACAAGTTGAAAAAGAAACACTGATGGTGCCACAGCGTTTTCGCAGCCAACATGACGTGCTAACGGATCGTTGTTGTTCGATCGGCATAGTATGGCCCATGCCTCTACTTCAGCACGTTTCATCGCTTCCGGTAGCAGGGATTGAATACGTTCTTTCCGGATATCGGGCCATGGACTCGGTCCGCTGAATGGATTATCCGTTGATTGTTGCGGGCTTGAAGTGCAGGAAGAGAGCAGCAGGAGAATTGTGATAAGTGAGAGTCCGGTTCGAACCATACATGTCTGATTGAATTGAAATTTTCCAAATATGAGAAAATTATTTCAATTAAGGCAGGGTGAACTTTTTAAATAGCGAAAAGAGGTGGATTAGTCCAAAATGAATAGAATGGTTAAGGGAGTTCGATAAAGAAAATCACTATTATTATATGTTGGCTTTTGGACGCATAAAACCGTGGAATTTGGAAACAGTGGAGAATACCTGTGCAGAGGTGAAATATGAAACTGTTTTTAGTTCTTAAAATCCACCGAATTAACGTTGTATTTAGGTTTAATTACCCCTAATTTTCAATTCTGTACTACAAAGTCTTATTGCTGTTACTCTGTTGGTATTTAAAAATTAGGCAGAGTAGTACATTTGGCATTTAAGTACATCGGGACGTGGCTCAGTTCGGTAGAGCACTCGGCTGGGGGTCGAGGGGTCGCAGGTTCAAATCCTGTCGTCCCGACAACATTAAGCTCACTGCATAACGCAGTGGGCTTTTCCTTTTTCAACTATAGGTTTATTCAACTCAATTTCTGTTTTTTTCTTTTGCGGAGGCATGCTTCGCGATTCAATCCCTGTCGTCGGGACATTAAAAAGGACGTTAGCAAGTTGCTGGTGTCCTTTTTTTGTATATAGCAATATTTGGAGAAGCCGACGCGATTCTATGCCTATTAGATTCGTTCATTTCAACTTGCGGCGGCCATTTAATTGGTTTTGTTCAATTTTTGCTCAGAAAACTTTTTTAAAAGTGGGGGTTATAAAAATATCTCTTGTCTAATATGTAGAATGAAATAAAAAAACCACACAACAGGGTCAGCCATTGTGTGGTTTCAAGTATGTGTTCGTACTTGTTGTTAGTTCTCAAGTTTTTAAAACAGCTTTCTATCATTAATTTGGAATGGAAAAGCTGTGTGTGTTCTCAGTTCTCAATCTTACATATAATACCGTCTATTCCGGAAAGAATACAATACTTTTAGTTAACGGATAGTTGACAATTAGTTGACTAAACGGCTTTTTAATCACTCTCAGAGTTGATTTTTATTTTATCAAGATTCAAGTCGATTACTTTAACTCTTTTATCGGTCTGACTCTTCTTTTCTTCAATAATATCGTATTCACATTCACTGTTGATCACCTGAATAACTTTCCGCCGGGTTCTGGATTTGTAGGACGAATGTGTGTTGTCAGAAAAGAGTTTTAGATCAAGATCTGAGATCAGCATTTCAGAAATTCCGTCTCGTTTCATCTGGTAGATAACATCAAACATTCTTGACAAGTAGACATCACCGGAGTGGCTGAATTTTTTGCCGTCAATATAGACAGTCAATTCTTCCTCATTGTCTTTAGAAAATTCCATGATGCAAGGAGATGGCTCAGATCGTTTTTCCGACCCATCACCATCGCTACCGGAAAGAATATTTCGATAAAAAAGCCACCCAAGAAAAATCAGAAAGAGTCCGCCAAATGAACCCAGGATCATGGTTGTATTAAAACCTTCATCGTCCTGATCCTGTACGATAGAAAGTGCAGGGTGTGATAAATCAAATTCAAATGTGCGTAATATCAATTGGTCACGCCGGTTTGTAGAAAAAGGATGCCCCATAATAACCCAATGATCTTTGCCGGGAACGTAGAAAAAGTTTTTTATATCATAAATATTGAGCTGCGATAGATCGAGCTCATACATCTGATTTTCCTCAAAATCGATCAGGTAGGCATAATGAGACTGTGAACGGGTATATTGAAGTAAACCTATCAGATTCCGGCTGTGATCGATGGCATAGGTTGAAGTTTGTTTGAAATAAGTAGGGGACCTCTCAATATCAAGCATGGCAGTAGATAACAGTTGAGTAAGTGGCTGATCGGGCTTCCAGCGCTTTTCATCCGGTACGTACCGGTACGCGTAACTATGGCCGCTGTTGGACTCTAAAGGCTTATTGATATATAAAAAAGTGCTTTTTGTACGGAAAAGTCTTCCTGCAATATTAGATGGCACGATCTCGGAATCGGGCTTTGAGACCAGTTCCCACTGCCTCTGTTCCTGTGAGTAGTAGACGAGATGATTTTTAAACTCCCAGTATCCATAGCCGCCCATCGCATAAATATTACCATCTTCTGCAACGGTAGCAGCATGCCCAAACTGATTCCTGTGATTGTGAGACTCATCAAGACGAGTAAATGTACGCGTTTCAAGATTGAAGGAGTGAACACGGCCTAGTCCGGCATCCCACATCAGAAGTTCTTTTCCGTTAGGGTTGACATCTATAACTTGTCTGTTGCTAAGTTCATTAGGTAATGTGCCAAGAGTATCGATTTGCCCGGCTTCTGAAAATTGGACTATATTGTTGTTCTCACTGAAATGTATATATACACTTCCATTTATAGGATTGATAGTTACAAATACCCCCTCATCGGTTGAAACATTTTCCAGGGAATAAGACAGGCCCGAATAGGTATTATCCGTATCACCAACAGATAACACCCCCTGAAAGAGGAGTAAGAGTAACAAACAGATTTTCATAACAACAACGTAAAACGTACCTGAGAATATTTTATCTAAATAAAATACATAAAAAATGTATAAACGTGGTAAATTATAAGAATAGAAATAGTTGATATGAGTTATTTAAAAAGCTTATACACATGATTTTCGGGGTTTTTAGCATACAGACTAAATGAGACCCAACAATCTGAATTGAAAAAATATTGATATGGCATCATTTGATATAGTGAATGAAATTAATGCACAGGAAGTAGATAATGCTGTGAATAATACGTTAAAAGAAGTTACAACCCGGTACGATTTCAGGGGTCTTCATACCGAAGTCGAATTTGAAAAAAAAGAGAATCGAATTGATATTGTTGCCGCGGAGAGCATGAAACTGAATGCTGTGAAAGAGATGTTGATCAAGCATTTCATAAAACGGGGTTTGGAGCCAAAGGCTTTGGAATTTGGACCTGAAGAGGGGACGTCTCAAGGACACGTGAAGATGAGTGCCACAATAAAAGAGGGGATCGATCGGGAAACAGCCAAGAAAATTGTGAAAGAGATCAAAAATCTGAAGCTGAAAGTTCAGCCGGCTATTCAGGAAGATCAGGTGAGAGTGTCAGGTAAGAAAATTGACGATCTGCAGGAGGTCATTCGCCATATGAAGTCGAAAAACTTCGGTATCCCGCTTCAGTTTGTGAATATGAAATAATCAGGTTTTTTACTGAACCGGGGTGGACTGCAACCAGCGTTGGGGGTCGATATATTCACTTCCTTCTGCTATCATGAATATGATCACTTCGCCATTGGCAGAATTCTCGTCACCGGATAGACCGACGACATCACCTTTCTGCAGAACCTGATTTTTTCTGACAAATACCTCGCTCATGTTGCCATACATCGTTTTGTAGGTGCCATGATGAACCATCACCACATCTCCGAAACCGAGAAAGTTCTGAACTCCAAACACATATCCGTCATTTACTGCTCGAACGGTGGAGCCCGGTACGGCTGCAATTTCAATTCCGGGGTAGTTGGTACGCGTATTGAAAACCGGGTGTGTCCGAATCCCGAATTTTTGGGTAATGGTTCCATTATCTACAGGCCAGGGAAGCTGACCGCGGCTGTCTTCAAAGCTGTTCTCAAAAGCAAGAAGCTCTTCATTACTGATTCCGCTTTCGCGCAGAATGGGCCTTGAGTATCTTTCTTCGGCTGCCCGGCGCTCCTCATCATCCTCAATTTCTGAAGCCTCAGCAAGTCGGCGCCGGCGCTCTTCTTCCTCGCGCTGAATTCGCTCCTCTTCTGCCACAAGATTTTCTAAAACCTGGGTGAGCTCATTGAGCTGCCGCTGATGAATTTCGAGCTGTTCTTGTAAGTTATCACGATCGCGGCGAAGCAGCTGTACATTTCTTTCCTGCATTTCCCGGCGCTGCTGAAGCTGTTCGGTCTCTTCACGAATGGATGCCAGCGCCTCTTGATTTTTCTCCCGGGTTTCTTCCAGATCTACGATAGATGCTTCGTACTCGGTTTGGGCCTGTTTGATCTGTTCAGCTTGTTCCGACTGATACTCATCAAACTTTCCAAGGTAGTATGACCGAATCAGTAACTGGTTAAAAGACCCGGCACTAAGAAGCAGTGCAATCTCAGTGGTTCGCCCGTTCTTGTAAAGAAATGTGAGTGTCTCTTTGTACTCGTCAACCAGTGCTTCAAGTCTTTCCTGGAGCCGGGCAATGTTCTGCTCAATAAGCCGGATTTCTGCAGTGATCTGTTCCTGCTCCAGGTTCATTTGGCGGATGTTTTCCTGCTGAAGTGCAATCACACGCTCCATTTCCTGATACTGCCTGAACATCTCGTCGTACCGTTCAGTGGCATATCCCAAACGCTCATTGTAATTTTCAATCTGCTCCTGTAGCGTCTCAATCTGGCTTCTTGTTGAGTTTTGCTGCTCAACTATTTCGTTTCGCTGCTCTTCGTAAGAGCTGTCCTGGGCAAACAGATCAGTCACTCCAAAACAGAGGGAGAGGGTTAAAATCGGAAATAAAATGAGGGCGTTTCGAACGTTCATATCCTGTAAATTGGAATGTTTTCAGGAATGGAAATCTCCATCGGTGGTAATGTATTGTTTACCTCAAGGCGCTGAACCAGGAAAACTGCCTGAGATGATCCGTCACTGCTTAAAATGGTGATTTTACGCGGTAGATAAAAGCCCTCAATTTGAGCGTAACCTTCATAATCTATTCGGCTATAGGCGGCTTCACCTCCGGATTGTATAACGGTTTGAATCAGTCCGTCAGACTTGGAAAGCGTTACCTGAGTCCGGTTATTCAGTACGGCTACGTAAACCTCTTCATTTTCGTAAATACCGCGAATATCTTCCGGGACTATAGTAAAATTAAACATGTCGAGCATATTCAGTGAGGCGAGTGAGCCAATACTGGTCAGATTGCTTTGCTGAAGGGATACTTTTTCAGCGTATTTATCCACCCGGTTGTAGATCAGCAGCGAGTCGGAATCTACCAGAACTTGTCCGCCCTCAATTCCGATGCTTGTCCTAATTGTGATCAGGCTTTTTTCCCGGTCGGACTGAAATTGAAGAGTAACTCGATCACTACCGCCCGGCTCACTTACAATGGCTCTTCCATTACCTTGCAATGTTTCGAGTTCCCCGGAGTAGTCGGGTACCAGATCCATCAACTCCTGCTTTGAGATAGATGCCGATTCCATATCTTCAACCGACAGAAGCCGCTCAGAACTGCTGCAGGAAGCAAATATGAAGACGGTGATGACCAAGGCCAAAACCGTCGAAAGTTGTGGTATTGTTTCTAAAATTTTCATTCAGTAGATGACATGCACTATTCTAATGAGAAAGAAAGTGGCACAATTTGATGGATTAGTCAATTCGTTCTTTCAAGTGGTTGCGATCCGGATCCATCTCAAATGCTCTGTTCCACCAGAGTTTGGCATTTTCGTCATCTCCCAACTCTCTGTAAACATCGCCAAGGTGTTCAAAAACCTCGGCGCTGGCATCCCCGGTATCAACAGCTTTCTGTATATACGTGAGGGCCTCTTCATAGTTCCCCATCTTAAAATGGATCCAGCCGATAGTATCCAGATACGCGGCATTTTCAGGTTCAATGGAGATAGCGCGCTCCGCCATTTCAAGAGCGTCATCCAGTCTTTCCTCTCGATCAGAAAGAAAATAGGCGTAGTTGTTGAGTGCGTTGTGATTGTTTCTGTCTAACCGAAGAGCCATGCTGTAGGCTTCTGTTGCCTGATCCCACCTATCCAGCTCCTGGTTTACATCTCCAAGTG
Source organism: uncultured Rhodohalobacter sp. (assembly GCA_964401805.1). Taxonomy (GTDB): domain Bacteria; phylum Bacteroidota; class Rhodothermia; order Balneolales; family Balneolaceae; genus Rhodohalobacter. The sequence goes on along the minus strand of CAYNZY010000028.1, from coordinate 6,923 downwards.
TGCCGTAAATAATGGATCTGAAATTTCTTCGGGCCGGAGCATTTGATGCCTCTTCCAACAGTTCAGCTGCTTCTTCATACTGATTGTCCATCATGTAAGAAGCTCCCGTAAAAAAGAGAACAAATGCGTTATTGGGTGCAAAATCCAGGGCTTTTTCACTCAGGCCGATTACTTCTTCATAGCGCTGTTGCGAAAAGAGAATTTGCAGGCGCTGGCTCCACACATCGGGTTCTTCAGGTGCGGCTTCCGAGGCCCGTTCCAGCGTTTCCAAAGCGAGCTCCGGTTTGTTCTGCTGAATAAAAAACTCGGAGGCGATCAGTTGAGCCGGACCATATTCCGGTTCACTTCGGCTGAAGGAGATAATCGCATTTTCGGTCTGATTGACCAGTATCTCTTCTTCAGGACGCTGCTGGTGTTGAGCATAAAGAAACTGAACCAGTTCCATTTTCTGCGTAGGGTAGAGCAGTGGATCCTCTATCATACTGAGAAATGTTTCCCCAAGATTTTCCCACTCTTCGTTATTGATAAAAATCTCAGCTAGAAGGATGAGCGTCTGCGGGTCTCTGGGATTACGCTCCCGTGCATCCAGAAGAGTTTCGCGCGCCATCTCTTCGTCATTCAACTCAAGATAATATTGACTGATAGAATGAAGAGTGGAGAGGTTACCGGGATTCAGCTCGCGCATTATTTCAAGCTGTTCCAGAGCCTTCTCTTGCTGCTGCATGGCATTGAAATTCTGAAATTTTCGAAGGTGAAATTCAAATTCACTGCCCCGGAGTTCAATCAATTTGTCGAGCGTCTCATTGGATTTTTCGAGTTGTCCAAACTCAACATACGCCTGGGCCTTCAGGAATAGAACATCCACGTCGTCCGGATGATAGTTTAGAATGGTATCAAACACGTCAATAATCGCTTCGTAGCGCCCCGATTGCCGATAAATTTCTGCCAGCTGGAGTTGATACCAGCGATTTTCCGGTTCACTGTTGGCTGCTATTTGGGCGTAGTAAGAGGCGTTACTGTAATCTCCCATCGCCAGGTATACGTCAGAGAGTGCATAGTTAATGCCGGGATTTTCCGATAATTTCAGGTGTGCGGCGGTAAGGTTATCCAGGGACTGTTCGTAGTCCTCATTTTCGAAATCCGTGATACCCTGGATGAAAAATTCCATAGCCTCAGCACGCTCTTCAGGAGTGACTTGATCCGACGTCTGAGCATTGGCTATCCCGGCAAACAGAGAGAAAATAAGCAGTAGAGTTGAAAACGTAGATTTGATCATAGCGTCAAGATAACGAAATCCAACGGTGTTTTGATACATTTTGACTAGCCTATTGCCTTCCGGAAACTATTCAGTTTTCTGAAAGAGGGTAGCATGCGCGAGCCATACCAGCTAAACCACTCGCCGTCAACAAGCAATATGCGACTATCAGGGCAGGCTGTTTCAACTTGTTTGATATGTTTTTCCTTGAAAGGGTAGGGTTCACTGCTGAGCAGAATAATGTCGGGATTTTTGTTGGATAGATCCTCAAGAGTTGTTTTGGGGTATCTTGTCTGATCACTGAAAACATTTTTCAGATTCCAATGATTGAGAACGGAATGGATATATGTATCAGCGCCTACAGTCATCCAGGGATCGCGCCAGATCATATAGGCAACGCTGAGCTGAGGCTCATCGGGCGCATTGTGATACTCTTTTCTAATTGCTGATATCAGTTCTTCTGCGGCCTTTTTTGCCCCGCACCGATTTCCAATATCGTGAATGGTAAACAGTGCATCTTCAATCGTGTTGATGTCTGTTACCATCACTTCGAAATCTTTCTGCAAATTATCGACGTCCTCTTTCCGGTTCTCTTCCCGGTTGGCGATGATCAAATCGGGCTTTGCTTTTCGGATTTTATCAATCCGCGGATTTTTGGTACCGCCCATTATTTCAACCTGATCCACTTTTCCTTTAGGGTGGATACAGAATCGTGTTCGTCCGATAATTTGATCCTCGAGACCTAAATCAAACAGAAGCTCGGTGAGGGAGGGAACCAGGCTGATAATTTTTTGGGGTGATTTCATGATGCTTTTTTGCTCTCAAGCGAAAGTTTAGTAATTGTATCCTCTTTTCTCTTCATCGTCAAACTCAACGCCGAGTCCCAGCACCATTCGGTTTACAAAATTAAAATAGGCAATCACCTGAACCGCGTCGAGAACAGCTCGATCATCCAGGCCCGTATTTTTTAGCTGCAGAATGTATTGGGCATAGTCCGGGCCTTCATTAACGGTTAAGTTTTCGGCGAGATTGCAGAGCTGCCGATCGGTTTTGGACAGATCCAGATTGGCCCGGTCGTGCTTTAACAGTTCGGTTTTTTCTTCATCTTTCCAATAAGCGAGCAGTGCCTGTTCGTGGTGTTCAATACAGTAATTGCACCGATTCGCTGCCGAAACAACCACAGCCATCATCTCGCGCTGATATCTTTTCAGCGGGGACTTCCCAAACATGGTTGCCATGTAAAGTTCCATGTGGGCTACAAGCGCTTTCGGGTTCAAACTCTGAATTTTATGAACCTCAGCCAGCTTTCCGCGCGATTCGATAATATCGTCATATACTTCTTTTAATTCAGAATCGGCTTCCTCGTAAGAAATGGTTTTGATATGTGGCATATGCAGGCAGTTTAAATAATTGAGGTGGACTTATTAAAGACTAGTCAAAAAGTTCGAAAACCCCAATTGGAAAGATGAACCGCTGAGACGCAAAGTACGCAAAGATCATACTTTCAACTTAACTTAGGAATCTCAGCATATCTCTGTGGTTTAAACTACTGGGTAGGAATTACAAATTTACAGTTCGAAGCTAAAAATTATGAGTATGGAATCGAACTGATAGGCAAAAAAGCTGTTGGTAAGGTTTGCTTGAATTTGGAGTGAAAAGGAGTAATGAATGAGCACTTGGTTTAAAAAGCGTAACTATGAAGAGTTTCTGATGTGTAGTGCTCTTAAAGTCTGCCAAGCATGTTGATGAAAGAGAGGACCTTTTTGGGAGCGACCTCAATAGATGTCGGTCACGCCCTTGGTGAAGAATTGATCAGATCGTTTACACTCCGTAGATCACATTGAGGGAGAGTTTTTACGTTTAAGATGTTTTTTACAATCCAAAGCCAATCAGGAAAAAGAGATTGTCGGAATAGGGGTTTGCAATTACGCTGCTGTTGAGTCCAATGGAGAATGTTTCGGAGATTTGGATATCCTTGGAAACTGAAAAACCGGTATTGATGATTCCTGCTTTAGTGGTCCCATAAAGTTGGGATTCGGAGGGAGTAAAACCCATGAACAGGGCGACCTCCCCGATTTCATAACCTACTTCTGTATAAACTGAGTAGTCATCATCATTGGTTACAAACACCCCGGTAAAGATAGAGATCGGGAACGACTCGGTTCCTGAATACCCGGCACCGAGCTCAATAAAATGAGATTCACTGCTAAAGTAGTTGCCAGCCGGATCGTCCGGGAACGTGTAGTCGGTAACGGCCAGCGAAAAATCACCGGCTTCTGTAGCAAATGTATAGGAGGAGTAGAAATCAACTTCCGTGCCGGCGGGATTACCAGTGGTGGCAAACGCGGCCCAGGTTCCTATTTCGAAATTTCCTGCTGTGAAATTAATATCGGGCTGGATGCTGGGTGAGTTCCCGAAATCGGCTCCTCGCCAGACGTAACGGCTATACACGTCAGTTCCAAAACTGAGTTGTGAATAGGCGTCGGTGGCGAAAAACAGCGAACCGGCAAAAAGAAGTACAAATGTTTTTAATTGAGTTTTCATAACGTGCCTTTTTTATGGATCTGTCGGTTTTTGGATAGAGTGAAGGAGCCGGCAGTGTTGGCGCACAGGCTCCTTCGTATTTTGAGTTGATGTTTATGCTGTGTAGGCTCCTAATTCAGAAGATCTTACAGGTGAAAAATCAGGATAAGCGTTGTTGCCGTGTTCGGATATATCCAGTCCGTCTGACTCTACTTCAGGTGACACTCTGACTCCCCAAACGGCTTTAATTAGACCAAATACCGTAATTGAGAAAGCAAATGTAGCGGCTAAAATTGCAACGACCCCGATTAACTGAACCCAAAGACTGACTTCAGTAAAAATGCCAACGGCAAGAGTTCCCCAGATACCACATACTCCATGAACGGAAATGGCGCCTACCGGATCATCGATTTTCAGCTTGTCGAACATCAGTATTGAAAGAACAACAAGTACGCCTGCTACGCCTCCGACAAGTACCGCACCGGAGACAGAGATTACATCTGCACCTGCCGTAATACCCACCAATCCGGCAAGAATACCGTTCAGCGCCATCGGGGCATCCAATGACTTCATTACTACTTGAGTGGTAATCATTGAAGCCAGGGCTCCGGCACATGCCGCAAGAGCTGTTGTTACAAATACGTACGATACCCCGACCGGATCGGCACTAAGTACAGAGCCGCCGTTAAACCCAAACCAGCCAACCCAAAGCAGAAAGACTCCTACAGTTGCCAGGGGAATGTTGTGCGCAGGGATGGCAAACACTTTTCCATCTTTAAATTTACCGGTACGCGCTCCAAGCAACATCACACAGGCCAGGCCGGCAACTCCTCCAACTCCGTGGACCAGTGTTGAGCCGGCAAAGTCATAAAAACCGAGCTCAGCCAACCAGCCTCCTCCCCATACCCAGCTGCCGGTGACAGGATACGCGAAGGCAAGCAGCAGTACACCAAAGAGCATAAACGATGAGAGTTTGATCCGGCCGGTCACACAACCCGATACAATGGTAGCCGCCGTTGCTGCAAACATAGCCTGGAAAATAAAATCGGTCCAGATGGTCATTTCTGCTCCATAGGCGGGTGTTAGCATTCCAACAGTGTCAGATGGATCGTAGCCAATGCCGAATCCGCCGAATCCAAGAACCCCGTTAAAGTCGCCGGGGTACATGATTTGAAATCCAATAAATGCGTAGATCAAAACACCGGTGCAGAGAATAAAAACATTTTTATAAATAACATTTACGGAGTTTTTAGACTGGGTTAACCCGCTTTCCACGGATGCGAAACCAAGGTGCATCAGCAGTACAAGAAATGCTGCGATGAGAATCCAGAGGTTATCAATAATAAATTTTATGTATTGTGGTGATTCCTGGAATTCCGCCAATGTGGTGTATGCCCCATCCTGTGCAACTTCAACAGTTTCAACCGCAACAATAGAGTCACTTACTTCTGTAAGTGGGCTCGCGAGAGCGGGATCAACTATCCCGGAATAGCCGGCCATCAAAAGAAAAGCGAATGAGAAAAGTGTTCGTTTAGTAAGCCTGTTCATAAGGAATTGTGTTCGTTTGATTATAGGTTTGACTTAAATTCAGCGTACAAATTGACATAATCAATTATTTATTTAACTAATAATAAATTTTAGACTAAATAATTTATACAAAATGGAAAAGCGCTTTTACTTTGAGCTTATTTCAAAAATCCGATGGAAATAATGAGGTGCGGGAAATTTTTTTCCGTGGAAACTCCCTGATTTTGAGAGCGAAAGGGGTGTGAGGTGATATTTAATTAAAATAATTATTCAATAGAATGAATCGACCTAAAGACTTTAATTTATGAGTCTATATTGATTTCGTTAATTAAAAGTTTGGTCGGGAATCGAAGAGAGAGCGGATCCCGATGGTGGTCAATGCCCGATGTCTGTCACTATTACAAACGGTGGATAATCAATCCGGTTTTCACTCTGCGGGATAGTGATATGATTCCACGACTAAAATTTTCTAAGGATGGAATTGAACTGCGAGATGTAGTGTCCACCAAACAGATTTACATGCACCAAAAGCGGATAGAGATTGTAGATGGGTACTCGCTTTGAAAAGCCGGGCGCGAGAGGGGTTTCCGATTCATACCCCTCATAAAAATCTCCGGAAAATCCCCCAAACATTTTTGTGAAAGCGAGGTCCATCTCAGGGTGGCCATAGTAGACAGCCGGATCGATCAGGACGGCTTTGCCCTCGGAGTTAAAAAGGTAGTTACCGCCCCAAAGGTCGCCGTGAAGAAGCGAGGGTTTTACGGAAGGAAAGATCTCATCTAATTTGGATGCCAGCCGCTCCCAGTTTTGGAAAATCCCGCTACTGAGCTTGCCGGAATCCACCGCCATCTGAATTTGCGGGTTGATCCGTTCTTGAACAAAAAAGTTGATCCAGTTATCGTGATGACTATTACTTTGAGGAAGACTTCCGATATAGTTATCAACTTCCAGCCCGAACTGTTCGGCATTGGTTTGGTGCATTTTTGAAAGATTTCGGCCAAATTCATATGAGTCACCGCTTCGTCCTTCTTCAATAAACTCCATCAGAAGATAGCCGGGCCTTCCATCTTTTGGATTACCTGATGAAATTACTTTCGGAATACGCAGCGCTGTTCCCGCAGAATCGAGACGTTTTAAGCCGTCGGCTTCTTTTTCGAAAAAGTCATCCGGAGCGCTGTTATTCCATTTCAGAAACAGGTCACCCCGGTTTGTGGAGATTTTCGCCGCCCGGTTGATGCTTCCCCCTGAGACAGATTTTGAATTTTTGATATCCAGGTTAAGGGTTTCCGAAAGATGAGTTGAAAGTTCAGCTGGGATCATTGATAGAAGATTTTCATTTCGCGGGATAAGTCAGAGATTGTACAACGGGTCATCTCACCCGTTGAATATAAATCAAAACAGGCAGGGTATTTAGTACGGTCTGATGATATTGAATTGGCAGTAAACAGGACAGGGTATTTTATTCTCAGAAAATGTTAAAATTTACAATCATAGTAAGATTGGGATACGTATAAAAACCATAAGAATTCAGAAAAATACCATGCCTCAAACTCCGTGCGAAATCGCCTCAAAGCTGTTGAATACTTCGAGAAATGCTCTCTGTTCGGCGGTATTAATT
>CAYNZY010000027.1:14349-39867 GCA_964401805.1 uncultured Rhodohalobacter sp. | reverse complement strand
GATGTTACATCAACGATTATTGTAGGTTACATATCCACCCCATAAGACATTATGAGACATTCCACCTCATCATAATTCATTCCTTTTATCCAGGCTCTCTATTCGAATGTTAATATTCCCTCCCTAAAAAGAAGATTTTTGTTCCAGTTCTATCCCTGTTTTAAAATATCCTAAACTGTTATATATGATGAAGATATAGTTCATTTAAATTGGGTATTCCAATATTATATTAGAAATAAAAGATATCATTGTCTTTTATCTTTATAATCTCTTAATATTCAAGTGAGATATTTAAGACAAGGAAGTCTTTTAATTGTTTACAGCTAAGAATATGAAACGCTTGTACTCCTTCATACTAATTCTATCCATTGCGGCCGGGACACTACAGCCCGCCCTGCCAATGTTGGAGTATATGCTGAATCACCATCATATAAATGAGGTACTTAATGTAGAGTATTCTGAGGCGGAAGGAACTGTATGTGCACTTAAATGTACCCTGACTACTATTCAAACTGAGTGTGACATGGATCATAGCGAGGGGGATGAACTATTGGATGTGGAGTACTACCCTGTTCCGCTTAAAATGAGTGATAAACCGTCAATGGTTTTCCTCACAGAGCAAACAGAGAGATATATCCATATCGAAGACAAACTACTTTCAAACTATACTTTACCTAACGCACCCCCTCCCCGGTTTCTTAGCTGACACCCACTACTCTTTAATATCATCCGCAAAAAGCGGAACAAATAACCACAAAATTTTACAGTTATGAAATATTTAAAAATCAGTTTTATAAGTTCGCTCATTTTACTCTTTACAGCAGGCTTAATGAACCTGCAGGCACAAACGCAGGAATACCAAATCGACGGCATGACCTTTGGAATGCCTGAAGCAGAGGTTTTCACGGAGGACTACGACGGCCCACCTGTTGTAGGTGAATATGTAACGATGCTTCCTAACCTAAAACCGCTTGATTATGAAGGAAACAAACATCATCAAATCCGTCTGGACACATTTACTCAAGAAATAGAAGTTGCTGACGGAGTTCGTTTCAGAGCATGGACATTCGGTGGAATGGTACCGGGTCCCGTCATTCATGTGAAAGAGGGAGACAAAATCACATTCACCATGAAAAACCGCTCGGACGAAATGGTAACCATTACCAAACCGGGACAGGATGCATCTGATTATCTCGCTCAAATCAACGAAAACAATTATATGGATGCAAAGCCGTCCATTATGCCAATGCCTCACTCTATGGACTTCCATTCAGGAACGGTTGCGAAAGATGACAAATGGAGAACCATTGCTCCCGGCGAAACCATCAAGTTTGACTGGGTTGCAAACTATGCCGGAACCTATATCTATCACTGTGGAACCCCGAGTGTGTTAATGCACACCGCAATGGGTCAGCACGGTGTAGTTGTCGTTTCACCAAAAGACGGCTATGAAACTGACGACCGTGTGGATGAAGAGTACGTTGTTGTACAATCAGAGTACTATCTGAAAAAAGGTACCGGAGATCTCTATCAATATGACTTTGAAGGAGCACAGACAAATCAGCCTTCTCACGTAGTATTTAACGGACATCAAACCATTCTGCACGATCAGCCGCTTACTGCAAATGCAGGTGAAAGAGTTCGGATCCATTTTTCAAACAACGGACCCAGCGGTACATCAAGCTTTCACGTAATCGGCGCAATTTTTGATCGCGTCTGGCTGGAAGGTCATCCATTCAACGAAATGCGCGGCATGCAGACCGTACTTCTCGGAGCATCAAGTTCAGCTACCATCGACTTTATTGTACCTGAAGAAGGAAAGTATACGCTTATCGACCATGAGTTCTCTGATGCGGAGAAAGGTGCTACAGGTACACTGAAAGCCGGACCTAAACAGTAAACAAGATGAAACTGTCTTTCAAAACATATCATAAAGTGATCGCAATTCTGGGTTTGCTGTTGGTTTTACAACTGCCGGTTATCCAAGCCCAGGATCATGCAGTCACGATACCGGAGGGCAGTTTCCATTCTGTTTTACCGGAAGTTGTAGGCGAACCACACCAGGTAGAGGCTTTTAAACTGGACGAGACGGCTGTCACAAACAGTGAATTCCTTGAGTTTCTAAAGGAAAACCCGGAGTGGCAACGCTCCTCCATTTCTCCGCTTTTTGCAGGCAGTGACTATCTTCGCCATTGGCAAGATGATTTAGATTCCGGCAATGAGGAGAATTTAAACAAGCCTGTAACGCGTGTATCCTGGTTTGCTGCAAATGCCTACTGTGGATGGAAAGGTGGCCGTCTCCCCTCACTGAACGAATGGGAGTATGCTGCACAGGCGATGGACTTTGATTCAAACCTGGAAGCGAACCGGTTCAGCAGCGATCTCATTGGCTGGTATTCTGCAGTGGATACAAAAGTGAAAAGTGATGTAGGATCTACAGGTATTGAAAATCGATATGGAGTCCAGGACCTCTTCGGATTAATTATGGAATGGGTTGAAGATTTCAAACCTCCCATTGCCGATGATATTTCACTTGACTGCGGTACCGTTGGCCGAATGCAGGGTGATGCAACCGTATACAGCTATGCGATGTCAATCCGCTACATCACACGAATGAGTTTTAAACCTACAAGCTCTACCGGTATGCTTGGATTTCGATGCGCTTACGATATGAATGCCAATAAGATGGAGATTTAACATGAAATTATTAAAAGCAGCACTTATCACATTCCTTGTGCTCTCCGCATCAGCGGTTACAACAACGGCTCAGCACAGCCACGGAGATGGTCATGATCATGGACAAATGGATGATATGAAGCAGATGCAAGAGCTTGACTCTGAGGCTATCAATCATTCCGAGTCACTGCACCAGGTTCCCACAAATTGGATCAACCAAAACAGTGAATCCCTACAGATCAAGAACTTTGCAGGTCAGCCGCTCATCCTGGTCATGTTTTACGGAAAATGTACTGAAACCTGTCCGATGCTGATTCAGCGTACCTGGAAGCTCTACTCCTCACTGAGTGAAGAGACTCAGGAAAAGATTAATGTTCTGGCCGTCAGTTTTGATTATAAGAACGACTCACCGGAGGCACTAAAAGAGTACGCCGAATATGAGCAGCTTGATCTCCCCGGCTGGCACTTTGTAACAGCTGATCAAACCGATATCAGACAGCTTGCTACGCTTTTGGGAGTTCAATACCGGGAACGAAGTGACGGTCACTTTGATCACTCCAACCTGATTACGGTTTTAGACAAGTTTGGGAATATCAACCACAGGATTGAAGGTATTATCGGAGATCTGGTTGATGACATAAAATTCATAGAATCGCTGGTTCAGTGAGATGGATCATCTTCCATATCGCCCTGATGTTCCTGATCTCAAATGGAGTTAACGCGCAACAAATTCAACCAACAGAAACAGATACCGTTACCATCCGAATTATGGGATCCATGGAGGATTCCAGATTTATACCGGCTGAAATTGAAATTCGCAAAGGAGACCTGCTAAAGTTTATTGTGGAGGAAGGTGTACATACTGTAACAGCCTACCACCCTGATAACCGCAGATCCCTCGGTATACCTGAAGAAGCGGATTCGTTTGATTCAGGTGTGCTTCAAAAAGGGCAGATATGGTTTTATCAGCCGGATGTAAATGGAGAATTCAACTACTTCTGCCGCCCACATGAACGTATGGGACACAAAGGAAAATTTATCGTCCGATCAACGGACAAAAACAGCTAAACACTTTATAAAATCTAAATTTAACATAATTATGAAACGTACAATTAAAACAGTTATCGCACTATTTACCGCACTCCTTATCGCCATTCCGGCATTTGCACAAGATGCCAGTGATGATATTCGAACCATTCAAATCAAAGGAATGGATAACATGAAATTTGATAAAACCTTGATAGAAGCCGAACCGGGCGAAACCATTAGAATCGTATTTGAGACCGTCAGTAATATGCCACCACAGGCCATGTCACACAACATAGCCATCTTAGATCTTGAGACAGATACGGATGCATTTGCAATGGCATCTATGTCGGCCAGAGACAACGAGTTCATCGCACCCGACTACGAAGATAAGGTACTTTTCAATACCCCGATGCTGGGCGGCGGTGAATCCGTGGAGATGGAATTCACGGTTCCGGATACCAAAGGCAATTACGATTTCGTGTGCACCTTTCCGGGGCATTACATGGCAGGAATGGTTGGAGTTTTAAAGGTTCAATAAGATTAACACTATCAGCTTAACACCGTATGCTTTCTGAATCAGGTATTTATGCAATCCGGGCCTGTGAATATTTGGCTCAATTAGATATTGACACTGTTTTTCCAACAAGGAAAATCAGCAGTGAATTGGGTTTGTCGAATGAATACCTGGTTAAAATTCTCCAAAAACTTAAAGAGGAAGGCATTATCCGGTCGAAAAAGGGAGCGGCCGGTGGTGTTCAGCTAAATAAAAACTCCCGGGATATTACTCTTTATGAGATTGTTAAAGCAACCAATCCCTCTTTTTTAGACCATTTAAATCCATCAGAAATAGAAGAGCTGAAAATAAAGCATAAAAAATTATATCTCAGTTTAAACCAACAGATGGACAACATTCAGGATTTTCTAAACAAAACAACACTTAGACAATTTTCCGATTACCGATCAGGTATTCGATCATCAACCTAAAATCAATTATAAAAATGAAAAATCAATCAAACTTAGCAGACATGCCGGTTGGCGAAATTGTGGCTTCCAACTACAATGCGGCCGGGGTTTTAAAAGAATACGGTATCGATTTTTGCTGTGGCGGCGGAATTTCACTTGCCAAAGCGTGTAAAAAGAAAGGAGCCGATTTGAATGAGGTCACGTATCAAATTGTGAACCTTTCAAACACGAATTCAGGAGTCCATCAAAATTACAACGATTGGGAACCTGATTTTTTAATCGATTATATCATTAATAATCATCACTCCTTTGTACGGCGTAAAGTGGACGAAATATCAGCCTACTCTGCAAAAGTAGCTAAGGTTCATGGGGGTCGCCATCCTGAAAACATAGAGATTTATCAGCACTTCATTACACTGTCCCAAGAGATGCTCGATCACCTTGAATCTGAAGAAGTCCGGGTTTTTCCGCTCATTAAAAAGATTCAGAAAAGTGTAAAAAATGGTGAGCTTCCTGATGCTGAGTCGATGAAGCAACTCCGCAAAGAACTCGATTTGATGGAAGACGAACATGAGGCTGCAGGAGATCTCATGAAAGCGATACATGAACTCAGCAATGGGTTTACACCTCCCGCTGATGCATGCGCAACGTATCAAATTCTGTATAAGAATCTTGAGGGATTTGAAAATGATCTGCACCGCCACGTTCATCTCGAAAATAACATACTGTTTAAAAAAGCAGAGAAACTGCTGACTGCAGTTTAAAGATTGATTGCTGTAAATAACCATCGGGCCGGATGTGAAAGGCCGGTTCGATCTCCTTTTAAAGAATCATCGACTGTTTAGTAATGTACTTTTGGTCAGCTTTCATTCATATCATCATAGCCTGTTTTTGGATCGGCGGAATGCTATTTACAGCGGCCATTTTGGTTCCGGCTACCAGAAAAAAACTTGCAGCACAGCGCGGACTTCTGTTTACTGAACTTGGATCAAGGTTCAGCCGACTGAGTTGGCTGCTCTTCCCTATTCTCTTGATTACAGGAATCACCGCACTGCTTGGCCGTGGGTTCACTGTATATGATTTGTTGTCATTAGGGTTTTGGAAGAGTGAATATGGCTCAACCCTATTCAATAAACTGATTGCATTCTCCTTGATGTTAATTGTTGCCGCGATACACGATTTCTGGCTCGGTCCTAAAGCCGCAGAATTAATGGAGAATGACCCCGAAAGTGAAACAGCAATCAGATATCGCAAGGCTTCGAGCTGGGGTGGCAGAATCAATCTGATGCTTGGATTAGCCATTCTATACTTTGCAGTATCTCTTGTACGCTGGTAACAACGTTCATCAAAAATTTTCGATTTTATGCCTACAACTACCCGATGGTTCATTAAATCAGGGGTGATCTATTTTATTTTAGGGATTGCCCTTGCTTTTTTAGCCGAATTTCCCTCTCTAACCGGCGAGCTTTCACTGCTGCCGATCTATTGGCATATGCTGGTCATGGGATGGATCACACAGCTGATCATCGGGGTATCCATTTGGATGTTTCCCCGCAAGCACCGAAATAAGAAAACGAGGGAATCGATTCTGGTTTGGTCAGCATTTTGGACACTAAACATCGGTTTAATCCTTAGATTCATTTCTGAACCCTTTTTACCCATTCTGGAAGATTATCAGATCATAAAATCCAGCATCATTTTATCAGCACTTTTACAATGGATTGCTGTAATGTTATATACGATTGAGATTTGGCCGCGACTTCAGAACCGTAAAAAACGCCGGAGATCAAAAGCATGATGCCCTCTCAATCCATCTGGATGATACGCTCAGCCCTTCTTTACCTGATTGCTTCGGTTAGTATTGGAACCATCATTTTAATTCAAAAAGTGATAGATCTGCATCCGTTCATCTGGGCTCTGCTCCCTGCTCACTACGAAATGGCGATATGGGGATGGATAGTGCAACTCGCGATGGGAACAGCCTATTGGATGTTTCCCAAAAAGCTGGATGATCCCAGACGTGGACCAAACTGGGCCGGCTGGACGGTTTTTATTCTATTTAACACTGGGTTGATATTTTTGGTGATCTCCACCCTATTTCGATCTCTCATATATGCTGCAGCTTTTGGAAGAGGACTACTACTGTTCTCAATACTCATATTTACAGTATTGATGTGGCAGAGAATTGTAACCTACCGAAATCACCATTAACTTCAAGAAATCGAAAGTTCAGTCCAATTAGAGTACAGATGAACGAAAATGTCCTTGTTAAAAAACTGAAGTCCAGAGAAATTCAGCCTACAGCTATGCGTCTGCTGGTTTTGGAGTTCTTAGTTGATCAGAAAGCGGCTGTTAGCTTAAATCTCCTGGAAACTCATTTTACCCGGTCCGATCGTACAACGCTTTACCGTACTCTAAAAACGTTTGAAGAGAAAGGGTTAGTCCATCGGATTGATGATGCCGGCGACAGTACCAAGTACGCACTTTGTCCGCCCGATTGTACCTGTTCCTATCCGAATGATACCCATCTGCATTTTTTCTGTACCGACTGTGAAAATACATTTTGCTTTACAGATCTCTCGATACCCAGCTTTCAGCTTCCTGATCAATTTGTCCCTAAAAAGGGGAATTTTGTAATCAGCGGACACTGCCCCGCTTGTGCAGCTTAAAGCTGATTCTATATCTTTGCAATCCCGTTGCACAGGTGCAAGTTCTTATCTTTAGATCAAAATGAAACGTCCATTCGTTCTAGAATTTTGATCTCTTAATGAATCATCAGCAACAAGATACCGGATGCACTACTTGCAGTGTGAACCCAAACCCAAGTACTGAATACGAGAAGCCATCCTTTAGCTTTTCAAAGCATTGGAAGCCGATTGTAAGTACTGTATTACTGAGCATTGGCTTATTTCTGGACCACATCTATCCACTCTCATTTTTCGAAGGATATTTTCGACTTTCGTGGTATCTCCTTGCCTATTTGCCGGTGGGATATCCTGTTCTCAAAATGGGGTGGGAAAACCTGATCCGGGGAGAAATATTTACCGAGTTCTTTTTGATGGGAATTGCTACTCTGGGCGCTTTTTACATAGGAGAATATCCAGAAGGTGTAGCCGTAATGCTTTTCTACTCTGTGGGTGAGGCATTTCAGCACAGTGCCGTTCAAAAGGCCAGAAGTGATATCCGTGCTCTGCTGGACGTGAGAGCTGAAGAAGCCCAACTAAAAGTAGGAGATACTTATCGGACGGTTCACCCACAAATAGTGGATATCGGACAAGTTATACAGGTGAAACCGGGAGAACGGGTGCCGCTGGATGGAATACTACTAACGGAACGTGCGGCTTTTGATACCTCTGCAATTACAGGAGAAAGCAAACCCCGCCACTTCAGTACAAATGAAGATGTTTTGGCCGGGATGATCAACCTAAATCGTGTGATTGAGCTTGAAGTTCAAAAAACATATGAAAACAGTTCTATCTCCCGAATTCTCAAGATGGTGCAGGATGCAGCTTCCAGAAAAGCGAAAACCGAACTTTTCATCCGGTCCTTTGCTAAAGTATATACACCTATCGTTGTACTGCTGGCAACACTGCTTGTAGCACTGCCTGCATTTTTTGTATCCACTTATATATTTGATGAATGGCTCTATCGCGGATTGGTCTTCCTGGTTATCTCTTGCCCATGCGCACTGGTAATCTCAATTCCCCTGGGTTACTTTGGCGGTATTGGTGCGGCATCAAAGAATGGGATTTTAATAAAGGGTGGAAATTTTCTCGATGCACTCCGATCTGTCAAAACGGTTGTATTTGATAAAACCGGTACCTTAACTCACGGTGTTTTTGCAGTCAGAAATATTGATCTCCATTCTGAGAATGATGAAAATAAACTTCTCTCCTATCTATATGCCGTTGAAAAATCTTCAACCCATCCTATTGCTAAAGCAATCACGGACTATACGGATGATCCAGCCGATGAACTTTCTGTTACCAATCAGCAGGAATTGCCCGGTTTTGGGGTAAGTGCATCTGTAAATGGCGCTTCTGTTTTGATTGGCAATCAAAAATTGATGGAGAGTAAAAATGTTCGCCTTATCGATCCTCTGGAAAACTCACTTCAATCGTCAACTGTCGTGTACATGGCAATTGATGGAAAGCACCTGGCAACCATCACTATTTCGGATGAGTTAAAAAAAGACGCAAAAAAAGGCATTGAGCAACTTCACAGCCTGGGTGTTGAAAGAACCGTAATGTTAAGCGGAGACCATCAGGAAGTAGCCTCAGACATTGCGCGTGAACTAAAACTGGATGAAGTATATGGAAACCTGTTGCCGGAAGAGAAAGCCGAAAAACTGAAAGAAATTATGCAACAATCCGGAGGTTTAACAGCCTATGCTGGCGACGGTATCAATGATGCCCCGGTATTGGCCTTAAGCGATGTTGGTATTGCTATGGGGGCAATGGGAAGTGATGTAGCTATTGAAACCGCTGATGTTGTCATTCAAACCGATCAGCCCTCAAAAATTGCAGAGGCTATCCGGATTGCCCGCAAAACCCGCAATATTGTGTGGCAAAACATAGGCCTTGCGATGGGAATAAAAATTCTAGTGTTGATTTTGGGAGCTTTTGGAATGGCTACGCTTTGGGAAGCAGTCTTCGCAGATGTCGGTGTGGCATTACTGGCAATTCTGAATGCTGTTAGAATTCAGAAATCAGATTTTAGTACAGATTGACAAAAGGCCTACTCCCTTCGGAATGTATTATATACGTTTACGGGAATACGTTCCCTCATACGCACACAAAACAGCTTAAATAGCATTTGAGTAACACCTTTTAATATATCAAACAAAATGTAAAGGCCGAGTAGTCTCGAGAGCAGATCCATAAATAAAAAAATATGTCCGTTTACAGATAAAGAGAAATAAACTCAGCCTTCGTTACAGATTTCGTTGAATTCTAACCGATCAATATTTCGATGTTTATTCTACGTAAACCGTCTTAATATTAACGAACTCCTTAATGCCAAAGTGTGAAAGTTCCCGGCCGTAACCACTCTCTTTTATTCCGCCAAACGGTAGTCTGGGATCTGATTTAACCAGGCTGTTTACGAAACAGTTACCTGCATTCAGTCTTTTGGCTGCGATATGCTCACCTTTTTCCATATTCTCTGTGAACACCGCTGCACCCAGGCCAAACACACTGTCATTTGCAATATGTATTGCATCTTCTTCATCCTTCGCACGGATGATAGCCGCAACCGGACCAAAAAGTTCTTCCTCATAAGCCGCCATTCCCGGTTTAACATCAGTCAAAACAGTTGGCGGATACCAAGCTCCTTTCTTATCAGGTATCTTTCCTCCCAGCAGACATTTAGCACCTTTATCTAAACTACGTTTAACCTGATCGTGCAGTTCATCCCGAAGATCATTTCTTGCCTGTGGACCTAAATCAAACGATTCGTCAGTAGGGTCACCCATGGTTTTTGTTTTCATCTCCTCTACAAATCTTTCGGTAAACTCCTCCAATCTGGATTCAACAACGATAAACCGTTTCGCCGCTATGCAACTTTGGCCGTTGTTAATTAATCGGCTGTTTACACAGGTTGGGACGGCTTTATCCAAATCTGCATCATCCAGAATCAGGTATGGATCACTCCCTCCCAGCTCAAGTACCGTTTTCTTAAGTTCTGAACCTGCTTTCTCCGCAACAGCTCTGCCAGCAGGAACACTGCCTGTAAGAGTTACAGCTTTCACGATGGGATTTTCAATCACTCTGTTAACTTTACTGCTTCCAATTTTTAATGTTCTAAATAGATCTACTGGGAAACCCGCTTTACTGAAAATATCTTCAATGGCAAGAGCACAACCTGTAACATTCGATGCATGCTTCAACAAGCCTGAATTTCCGGCCATTAATCCTGGCACAGCAAATCGAAAAACCTGCCAGAAAGGAAAATTCCAGGGCATTACGGCAAGGACAGTACCCAAAGGTTCATATGTGACAAAACTTTTTTGAGCGTCTGTTTCGATAATTTCATCATTTAAAAATGACTCTCCGTTTTCTGCATAGTAATCACAAACCCAGGCGCATTTTTCTACCTCTGCTCTCGCACCGGATATGGGCTTTCCCATCTCCCTGGTCATGAGTTCCGAATACTGGTCAATATTGTTTCGGAGAATTTCACCGGCTTTACTCAATAATTCAGCTCTCTTGCCGTAATCAAACGATTGCCACTCTTTAAATGCCTTATCACTATTCTTTACGATCTCATCAATTTCAGAGTTTGTGTGTTCCTCATACTCTTTTATGAGATCTTCATTTACGGGATTAATTGATTGTAACATAGTAACATCATTTTTTAGTGTTTATGCCTTACCTAATAAACAAAAGTATCGAAATGATAAATTCATGAAGATCCACCTATCTGGCAAAATCCTACTAAACTCCACTCCTTTTACCTATTCTACCTGAATAGATATTACTCCTCAACCGGCTGCAATTTTGCAGAAAAATGTCTCAGCACAGATGGCGACGATATAATCTTATAGCCTTTCAGTTTTTTTCTCTGCTCATATGCATGTATTACAACTTCAGCCAGGTAATCAACGTGACTCTGTGTATATACTCTTCTGGGTATAGCCAGTCTGACCAACTCCATCGTGGCAGGTTTTTCTGACCCATCAGGCTGCAGGCCAAACATAACACTGCCAATTTCCACGGCTCGAACTCCCCCAATGAGATAGAGTGCATTTGTCAAACTCCAGGCCGGATACTCAAGCGGATCAATTTGAGGCAGCATCTCTTTGGCATCAATGTAAACAGCGTGTCCTCCTGTTGGCTGTACAATAGTGATACCGGCTTCAATCAGTTTATCTCCCAGATAAGCTGTAGAGCGAATTCGATATTTCAAATATCCCTCGTCCAACGCCTCGTAGAGTCCGGCGGCAACAGCTTCCATATCGTATCCGGCCATACCTCCGTAGGTTGGAAAGCCTTCTGTAAGAATCGTAAGACTTCGGCAATTTTGAGCAAGTTCGTCATCATTCAGTGCAAGAAATCCTCCGATATTTGCCATACCGTCTTTCTTTGCGCTCATTGTGCAGCCATCAGCATAACGAAATATCTCACGGGCTATCTCTATCGGTGATTTGTTATCATAGCCTTCTTCTCGCGTTTTAATAAACCAGCTGTTTTCAGCAAACCGGCATGCATCAATAAAAAACGGGATATTATTTTTGCGAGCTATTTCGGATACGGCTTTTACATTTCCCATGCTGACCGGTTGTCCGCCACCTGAATTGTTCGTCAGTGTTAACATGATAACGGGAATATTTTCCTGCCCCACATTCTTTATTGTCTCCTTGAGCTTTTCAACATTCATATTTCCTTTAAATGGATGAATGGTCAAAGGCTGTCGTCCTTCGTCAATCACCAAATCCAAAGCTTCTGCTCCATTGTGTTCTATATGAGCTCGTGTGGTATCAAAGTGGGTGTTACTGGGAATAACGTCACCTTTTTGGGCAATCGTTGTAAACAGAATATTTTCTGCGGCCCTGCCTTGATGAGTTGGTATTACATGTTTAAAACCTGTGATATCCTGCACGGCACTTTCGAATCTGTAGAAGGACTCCGATCCGGCATACGATTCATCACTGCTGATCATACCGGCCCACTGCTGAGCAGACATAGCACCGGTTCCGCTATCTGTGAGCAGATCAATAACCACATCTTTTGCTTTCAGTAAAAAGGGATTGTACCCGGCTTGTTTAAGTAGTTTTTTTCGCTGATCCATTGTCGTAAAGCGAATTGGCTCAACAGATCGAATTCGAAATGGCTCAATAATGGTGTCGGTTTTAAACTCTTTTAGCTCCATATCTTCTTAAGTTTAATGTTTTGTTTTTTCAGGCTTGAGGTTTTGCCTTTTGCTTCCACTCTGTCTAATTTAAGATAAAAATATCCTAATAACTTTGAATCATGATTGAATCTTTCTTCACACCTAAACGGGTTGCTGTTATTGGGGCTTCCAGAGACCCCCACAAACTGGGATACGGTGTTATACGAAACCTGTTGAAATATAAATTCAAGGGCGAAATTTTCCCCGTAAACAAAAATGCATCCGAAATTCTGGATATCCCCTGCTACTCATCGGTTGAAGAACTGCCAGATGGAATAGACTTGGCTGTGATTGTTTTACCGGCTACAATAGTGCCTAAAATTATTGAACAATGCGGAGCAAAAGGGATTAACAACGCTATCGTTGTCAGTGGCGGCTTCAGTGAAACCGGAGAAGAAGGCCGAGAGCTTGAAGATCAATTAAAAGAAGCAGCTAAAAAGCACGGTATACGAATGATCGGCCCAAACTGTATCGGCACCATAGATACTCACGCTCCCGTAAATACAACGTTTGTAGTGGGCATGCCGGAACAGGGCGGAATTGGTTTTATTTCGCAATCAGGTGCAATGGTGGCTGCGGTTATAGACTGGGCTCGCGGTGCCGGAGTTGGATTTTCAAGAATCGTGAGTTTGGGAAATCAGATTGACGTAACGGAAACCGAAATGATCGATCTGATTGGTAATGATCGCCAAACCGAGGTTATTACAGCGTACGCAGAAGGTGTCTCAGATGGAACAGAGTTTTTAAAAGTATCCCGGGAAATTGCCCGTAAGAAGCCCTTTGTTGTTTTAAAGGGTGGACAAAGCGAGAAAGGTGCTGAAGCCGTCTCATCCCACACAGGAGCTTTATCGGGAAGTAAAGAGGCATACTCAGCCGCATTCAGGAAGTCTGGTGTACTCGAAGCCAAAACTATGGAAGAGATGTTCGACTGGGCACGCGCCCTCGCCTGGCAGCCTCTCCCAAAAGGGAAACGAGTTGCCGTACTTACCAATGCCGGCGGACCCGCAATTTTAGCGGTTGACGCTCTCGAAAAAGTTGGGCTCGAAATGGCACCGCTTACTGATGAAACCCGCAGTTACCTGAAAAGCCGACTGCCAAAAGCTGCTAGCTCAAAAAATCCGGTAGATGTACTAGCAGGATCCGGTCCTGCAACGTACACGCTGGCTCTGGAGGCTCTTCTTACGGATGAAACCGTAGACGCCGTTGTGGTTATTCAAGCGCCTCAGGACTGGTTTTTGCCCGCAAGTTTGGCTGAAGTTGTAGGTGAAACCGCAGGATTACATCATAAACCGGTGATTGCTTCAATCATGGGTAAAGCCTCCGTTGATGAAGCACTCAATATTTTGCATAAGCGCCGTGTTCCAAATGTGGCGTTTCCTGAAAGAGCTGCCTCCATCCTATCGGCTATGGTTCAGCGAAAAGAGTGGATGAATTCTGATTACCTTCAACCTGAGGATGCAGCTGAGTTTATACCTGCTGATACCGAAAGCATGATTCAGAATGAACAGTGGGAAAAATTAGTAGAAGCCTATGGTATTAAACTGCCTGAACAGAGAATATCAAAAAGACTGGATAGTGCCATTGAAGCATCCAACCAGATCGGATACCCTGTAGTGATGAAACTGATTGCAAAAAATCACAGTCACAAATCAGACATTGGCGGTGTTCAGATCAATCTTCGGGATGATGAAGAGGTCAAAAATGCGTGGAGAAAAATCAATGAATCTGCAGAAAAAGCCAATGCAAAAATGGATGGCGTTGTAATTCAGAAGATGCTTAATAATGGCCAGGAAGTCATTATTGGAATTAAACAAGACGAACAGTTTGGGCCGCTTGTGCTCTTCGGAACGGGTGGTACCGATGTTGAACTCTACAAAGATGTACAAACCGCCATTGCTCCACTTAGTGATAATGAGGCAACACAGCTGATCAACTCAACCATAGCGGGTAAAAAACTAAAGGGCTGGCGTAACCTGCCTCCCGCTGATATTCAGGAAGTTAAAAAGGTTCTTATCAGTATGAGCAGATTAGCGGTTAATCATCCGGAAATAAAAGAGATGGAGATGAATCCACTATTTGTTTTGGAAGAAGGTAAAGGCGCTTTTGCTGTGGATATCAGAGGGTCTAAATAACAATATCTATCAGCCACAAAGAGATAACAATAACGAGTGTACCAGTTGGATTAAAATTAAGGAATAGTCCCCCTTCGAAGGAGGACACTTTTCAAAACAACCTCAACCGGTAAACGCGTAACAATAATACGTACTTAAGAGAGCCTCATAAGTTTAGGTTTTCTATTATTCATCAAACTAAAAATGAGTACATATGGAATTAAAAAAAGTTTTAGAGACCTGCCTTTATGCTAAGAATCTGAACGATTCGGAACACTTTTATACGAATGTTCTGGGACTGAAACTCATTCGAAAAGAAGAGGGACGGCATCTGTTTTACAGGTGTGGAGATTCGATGCTTTTGATATTTAATCCAGATCACACCTCCGAGGAGCAAACGTATATAAATGATCGACCCGTTCCGCTACATGGGGCATTCGGTTCTATTCATGTTGCTTTTGCCGTAGACCAAAACGAATTCAAAGATTGGAAATCAAGATTAAAGAGTAAGAATATACATATTGAATCGAGCGTTAAATGGCCCGGCGGACTTAAATCTATATATTTTCGAGATCCTGCAGGTAACTCCCTTGAAATCATTGAGTCAGGTATGTGGAATATTGATGAGTAGGATTTAATAAATTACTCTTCTACTAAAGAATAGAGAGGTCTACGATTCTAAACCATCAGCAATGGAATTAAGTCGTCCTTCAATCTTTTCTCCAAATATTTCGAACGGTACCTCTTTTGTGGTTACATCCCGCACTCCACTTCCGTCAATTACCTCTTTGTATGTTTTGTAACAGTCCAGAGCATCATTGAACTTCTGCATATCATCATCACTGCACTGTTCAATAAATTTAATGTCTTCTTCGTCAGAAACGGCCAGCCTGAATTTACCATCTGTGTAAACCTCTCCCATTCTTGTAAAGAGTGCCAATCTCTTTGGATAACCTGTGTCCATATCCCGTAGCTTGCTAAAAACTCTTTTCACGACTGCGTGAGTGACCAGGTGATCCTCAAAACCACTGACGCCATGTACGGCATACGTAACAACAATATCCGGCTTTAAATCGTGAATTTGATGCTCAATGATATTTTCAAGATCAATAGGGTTCATTTTTTTAAGTTCATTATCCGGCAGATCCAATACCCTCATACCACTCAATCCAAGAGTTTTCTCCACGCACTGCATCTCTTTAAATCGAATTTTTCCCATTTCATCCTTATCAACCCCTAAACGAAATCTCTGTTTGGTAGCTTCTCCTTTTGTTAATGTAAGCAGATGCACTTTATGTCCCTCTCTAAGCTGAGCACTTATTGCAGGAGCCGGACCAAAGGATTCATCATCAGGGTGTGGAAATATGTAGAGTATTTTCATTGGAACAGTATGCTATAAATATTTGCTTTAATACATCGGATTTAACAAAATGAGACAAAACCTCGTTTACTAAATGTGATTTAGGTAGCATTTAGAAACGAAATTCTGAAAGAAGGTCTAAAAATATATTGAGAAATCACTCTTTTTATCTATTTTCCGCGAAATATTTGCATTTCTCATCAGGAAACGTTTTATAGAATTCGAATACAGATAGAAATTAACATACCAACTAAACGACTACTGAAAAGACAAAAATTATGATTTGGACAGTTGAATTAGCCGCAGCACTTGATGACGCCCCTTTTCCGGCAACAAGAGAAGAACTTATTGAGTGGGCAGAAAGAAATGGTTTACCGCAACAAGCAATAAATAATCTTTATGAGCTTGATGAAATTGAAGAGGGAGAGGAAACCATATATGAAGGAATTGAAGACATTTGGCCGGATTATATCCGAAAAGAAGACTTTTTTCATGGGGAAGAAGATGAGGGATTCGACTACGATGATGTTTAACCCCTTTTTCTAATCAACATCTTTTTTAAATAGACGCGGGCTTGCAATAAGTACCGCGTTTTTTTGTTTTCCCATTCGTATAAAATTACTTGTAAAGCCTGTCGTTCTGATATCAACTCACTCGTAATTGAGCAGGTGAGATGAGAATTCACTCTATTTTAAATCCTTATAAATTCACTGAAAAACCCTATTTTCAGTTAAATTTAAATATCTGTAACATCGAAATTTAATCAACTGCGTGCGCTATCTCCACTTGCTGTTATTGTTACTGGTTCCATTTCTTTTATTTGCAGAGATATCTGTTGCTCAAAACGAGGATACCTCTGATGATAGTGATCGGGAGCAAGTTGTAAGAATTGTGCGTTTTACCGGTAACAGTGCGGTAAGCGACGGTGCATTAACCACACTTGTAAGAACAAGAAATAACCGGGAATTTCTTGGAATTCCACGATTTACCCCCTGGTACTACATTCATCAGCTTATTGGAGTTGGTGAATCACCTGCACTTCTCAATCGTGAAACCGTAGGCAGTGACATTGAACGTATTCGTCTCTACTACGAAAATCTTGGATACTTCGAAGCTACCGTCGATACAACTATCGTTGAATACCGTCCGGGGCGATACGAAGTCTCATTTATTATTGATGAAGGTAATTTATCCAGACTTCAGTCAGTTTCTTATACCGGCTTTCCGAAATTTCAGGAGAATGAAAATCTGGTTAATAATTTTCTGAATCAGAGTGAATATGCCGGAAACTTTAAAAACGACAGCACGTTTATTGTAAACGAACCGTACCGGGCCCAAAAACTTCGCCAGGAACAGACGAGGATCATTGATTTCCTGAAAAATAACGGCTTTGCCGCCGTTCAGCGCGATTCAGTTCGAGCTCTGATAAAACGCGATGAGGATGATCCATACAAGATGGATGTACTCTACTCTATTCGTCCGGGTCATTTTTACACATTCGGTGATGTACACATCCAGCTTGCCGGGCCGGACGGAAACGGCGAATATGACCAATCCATTGAGGTTGATGATTCAAGATACACTGAACCGGGTTTTGCGATTTACATGCAAAAGCAGGATGATGCCAACACCAAGTTCGACCTACTCACAGAACAGCTACAGTTTCGAGCCGGCGAATCATTTGATCAGTCCGCTTATTTGAGAACCGTTAACTCCTATCAAAATTTGGGAATGCTTCTCATTAACCGCTTTGGTCTTGATGAGGATGGATCACTCCCGGATTTTACGGAAGATAATATTCCCGTCTTTTTTGATTTACAAACACTGCCTAAACATTCAATTCGGACTGAATTTTTTGGGATGAGAAGGTACGGATTTGGTACGGGTGTAGGTTTAAATTACAACAACAATAATTTACTGGGCAGAGCTGAAAATCTTACCGTGGCTCTGAATACAAATCTCGAATTTGTTACATCCAATACCCTCAATGAAATTTCTCCCGTTGACGAAGACGGTAACCGGGTCACTACAGGATCGGATATCTTTCAAAGCTATGAGTTCAGGGTGGAATACGCCCTTCCACGTTTAAACCGGCCACTAAGATTTTTAAGTGATGCACCCTGGATAGAATCAGCACGAACCCGTTACTCTCTCAGCTACAGTCAAAGCAATCAGCTCTTTTTTGATATCAATTCGGATGTTCGATTTAACCTTCGGTATGAACTGCGCCATTCTCAGCGCTACCAAAGTCTCATCGATGTTTTTGAACTGGATGTGGTAGACACAGACCCGTCCACACAATTCAGACAGAATCTTATAAACGAATTTGGTGAAAATTCACTGGAGTTTTTGCGAATTGAAGAAGATTTCAGGCCTCAGTTTTCATCCGTTATCAGATATACTTTACGGGCGCAGAACACCAATTTGATCAAACGGAATTACGGTTATTTCAGTGAAGTGTCTTTAGCTCTTGCCGGGAACGTGCCATATTTGATAGACCGATATATCATCACTGCGGGAGAAATTGAAGGAGAGCTTCCCTCTCCCCTGAGAATTTCTACAAATGCGTTGGCATATAGCCGATTTGTTAAGTTATCAGCGGATTATCGTCGGTATTTTAGCCTTACACCGAATGCAGTGGCTGCTTTTCGTTTCTTTGGTGGATATGCCCATCCAATTGCCCAAAGTGACAATATTCCATTGAACCGTAGATTTTTTGCGGGTGGTAGTAACGACATTCGCGGATGGAGTCCGTTTCGTTTGGGCCCGGGAAGTATTCCGCCTGAAGAGGTAACCATACCCGGCGGTGAGGTAAAACTTGCTGCGTTTTCTGAAATACGGCAAACATTTATGAAAAATGTACTCAGTGCCGACTGGTATTTTGCATGGCACACTGATGCAGGTAATGTGTGGTACGGCCCCGGAAATCAATTTATAGATGAACAAGAAACGGATCTTTTAGCAGATGGCAGATTTCGTATTCAGGAATTTTATAAGCAGATTGCAGTAGGCTCAGGTTTGGGTATCCGACTCGACTGGGAATTTATTGTCGCAAGATTTGATATTACCTATCGAGTTCATGATCTCGAGGAAGGTTGGTTCGAAAATAGTCAAAGGTATTTCAGTTTCGGTATAGGTCACTCATTTTAAATCAATCAACTATGTTTGGAAATAATAGCAAATTTCAGAAAATGAAGAAGCAAAGTAATATTGTTAAAAACTCGGAGTTGCTAAAAAATCTATCTGTAACGGAGAGGTATGAGTTACTTCAGCTTTGCCATCGGCGTACGTACAAAAGCGGAGAATATGTCTATTATCGAAATGACCCCGGCAGCGGACTTTACTTTATCGAAGAGGGTAAAATACAGCTGCAGGTAGAAGATATCTTAGTTAATCAAAACTCAGAAGGCGCTAAGAGTGAACCCTATTCAATCATAGTTGAATCGCCTCAGGAAATCGGTCTTGTTTCCATTGGGTATGAAACCAAAAGATTATCGTCAGCACAGTGTTTGACCGATTGTACACTTTTGGGATTCTTTACACCCGATTTTGAGACATTAAAAAAGCGAAATCCTCAAACCGCTGTCAAATTTTTAGAAGCCTCATCCAATCGGATCATGAAGCAACTGGATCTCTCTATGCAGAAGATCATTGAGCTTTCTAATACGAAAACGGCATTTCAAATACAGTTTGAAACACAATATAAGCACTCGGCTGAAATGGATCAGACCATCGATTAATTTAATTTTTTAAAAAACAAATTCCCCAACTCATCTCATTTATGGCATTAAAAAAAGGAACAGAAGTAGAACTGACAGTAGAGTCTACAGCTTTTAAAGGCAAGGGAGTTGCGAAATATGATGGTATCGCTGTCTTTGTGCCCGGAACGGCACCGGGCGATATTGTGAAGGCAAGAATTACTCGAAAGAAAAAATCATTTCGGGAAGCAAAGGTTCTGGAAATATTACAGCCTTCACCTAAGAGAATTGAACCAAAATGCAGCCATGCGAATGTCTGTGGTGGCTGTACCTGGCAACATCTTCCCTACTCAGAACAGGTTAAACACAAAGAACAGCACGTTCGGGATCATATGGAGAGAATTGCTCATATTGACCCGGATGTTGTTCAGCAAATCGTAAAGTGCGACAGCGAATTCTACTACCGGAATAAGATGGAATATAGTTTTGGTACAAAACGCTGGCTTACAGAGGAGGAGATACAACGGGATGAATATGTGGACGATACCGCATTTGCTGCCGGACTCCACGCTCCGGGACGCTTTGATAAAATTTTAAATCTTAAAGAATGCCATCTTCAAGATCCCGTATCCTATAACATTCTCGATTTTGTAAGAAACTACTGTATCCAAAATCAAATTCCCGCTTTCGATACCTACAAGAAAGAGGGCTTTATGCGTCACCTTGTTATTCGAAACAGTCACTTTACGGATGATTTAATGGTCAACCTCGTCACTTTCCGAGATGAGCCTGAACTGGTAAATCAGTTGAAAGATGAACTGCTAAAAGAATTTCCACAGATTACCACGATTGTTAATAATGTGAATGACCAACCTAACCCCACCGCGGTTGGTCGATTTGAAAATGTACTTTACGGTCCCGGCTTTATTGTCGACAAAATCGGAAATCACTCTTTTAAAATTCATGCCAACGCATTTTTTCAAACCAATACGAAGCAGGCCGAAAAACTGTATTCAGTAGCCAGGGATTATGCTGAGCTGAACGAAGGCGGACATCTGTTTGACCTTTACTGCGGCGTGGGAACACTATCGCTCTATATGGCTGACAAAGCCGATAAGGTTACCGGTATCGAGATTGTAGATGTGGCCATTGAGAATGCAAAATTCAACGCCAGGGAAAACGACGTTAAGAACACTGAATTTGTTCTGGGTGATATGAAAGATACGTTCAACGACGAATTTCTGGCCAAAAATGGTCACCCGGATTGCGTCATAACCGACCCTCCCAGATCAGGAATGCATCCGGACGTAGTTGAACAGCTATGCAATCTGGATGTCAATCGATTGGTTTACGTGAGCTGTAACCCATCAACCATGGCCAGAGATCTAAAAGAGCTGAAAGAGTATTACACAATTGATGCCGTACAGCCGGTAGATATGTTTCCTCAAACATATCACATTGAAGCGGTCGCAAAACTTACCAAAAAGCAGGCCTGAGAAACTCTTTAAATTTTTAAAAAGAGTTATTCATGTATTTGATACCTGTCAATTAACTCAAGCGCATTAAAAGCACTTTGAA
This sequence comes from uncultured Rhodohalobacter sp., assembly GCA_964401805.1. GTDB lineage: Bacteria > Bacteroidota > Rhodothermia > Balneolales > Balneolaceae > Rhodohalobacter. The sequence continues at coordinate 18,562 of CAYNZY010000027.1, read as the reverse complement.
TTACAAGAGGGATACCACCGCCGGGATGAGTACTCCCTCCTACTAAATAGAGGTTATTAATTCCCCTGATTTTGTTTCGCGGCCGCAGAAAAGCTGCAAACTTACTATTGGATGAAGTTCCGTAAATACTTCCTCGGTTTGAGCCGTATAGGTTAAGAAAATCGATTGGTGTGATTACTTTTTTCACAACAATAGAATCTTTCAACGCTTTTAACCCCCGATTCTCTAGTTCGTTGATTAAAAGTGAGCTGTAGGTTTCCCGAAGATCATTCCAATCCTGTTCCTCAGTTACGTATGGTGAATTGACAAGAACAAACAGATTTGAACTGTTTTCAGGAGCATGATCTGAATCCGTATATGAAGTATTGGCAACGTATATGGTGGGATCATCCGGAAGAACTTTTTCCTTAAATATTTGCCGGAACTCCCTTTTATAGTCTTCAGAAAAAAAGATGTTATGGTGCTTCAGCTGCTCCCACTCTTTGTTTACACCTAACAGCATTACAAAACCGGAACAAGACGGCTCGATCGCTTTTTGCCTCTTTCTTTTAGAATTCGACACGGCCTGTTGATCCACGATATTGAGAATCGTATCTGTAGCATCTGAATTGGCTACGATTAAATCTGCATTAAACTTCTCTCCCCCATCAATTTTGACGGATTCAGCACGTTTATTCCTTACGGAAATTTTCTCAACGTTGGTATCAAAGTGAAATCTAACACCCATTTTTTCAGACAGCTCAAATAGAGCCTCTGAGATTCTGTACATCCCTCCTTTCACATAGTAGCCACCCTGATTGAGCTCAACATGTGGAATAACATTTAATGTGCCGGGTGCCTGATAGGGTGATGAGCCGTTATAGGTTGTAAATCGTTTAAAAAACTTCCTGAGATATTCCGATTTAAAATTTTGATCTACAACATCTGAGACGGTCGAAAATGCATCTATTCCAAGAAAGTCGGTCAATTTAAGACCTTTTAAATCACTCAGTGAGTAAAGCGGATTAAATAAAAAAGCATCCGCTGTTTGGCTGTACAACTTCGCAGCATGATTCAAAAAATCAGAGTAGGATTCCGCATCTTCAGGAGCAAATTCTTCAATTTGCCGCATACTTTTTTCGCGGTCCGAATAGTTATCAAAAATAGTCTCATCCTTGTAGAAATAGCGACAGACAGGCTCAAGCTCTTCGAACTCTACATAGGTCCTTAATTCCTCTCCGCACTCTTGAAAAAGCTTTTCCAGGATAAAAGGCATTGTAAAAAGGCTTGGACCGGTATCGAATCTAAATTCTCCAAGGGTCAGCTCCTGCATCTTACCGCCATGCGTAGAGTTTTTTTCAAATACCGTGACACTATATCCCTGCGAAGCCAGCAGTGAAGAAGCTGCAAGTCCTCCTAATCCGGCTCCAATTACAATTGCTTTTTGATTCATCGACTTTGGTTTCTGAACATTTCTGAATCAAACAGAATAGAGACTGAAAAAGTTACGTGAAAACGTACAAATATACGTTTGGAGTTTTAGTCTTCTCCCAGTCGTCCCAGATTGATTACTTCTACATCTTGTATTTTTCCTTCGTGGATATTGAATCTTACAACTGTACGATGAACCTGAAAACCTTGTTTACCCGCAGCACCGGGGTTCATATAGAGCATTCTGTCAAGTGACTGATCCCTGGCTATTTTTAGAATATGAGAGTGTCCGCAAATGAAAAGATCAGGTGTATTATTTTCGATTTCTTCACGAATGGGAATACAGTATCTGCCCGGAATTCCTCCGATATGCGTCATCCACACTTTGACTCCTTCTCGGGTAAATCGTTGGTGCAACGGATATACTTTCCGGATATCATGGCCATCAATATTACCATAGACACCTACCACAGGAGCGATTTTTTTTAATTTTTCGGCAATCTCAATTGTACCGAAATCTCCGGCGTGCCAGATTTCGTCCCTGTCAGAAAAGTACTTTTCAATCTGCGGATCAAAATAATTATGTGTGTCGGATATTAAACCTATCTTAATCATGCCGCTGTAAAATGATCTTTATTTGATAATATGAACTCTTACATTGCGAGCAAAATCTTTTACATGTTATCGATAACTTTTTTAAAAGCTTTAAAATTTTCGTGACCCATTCATCAGAAAATCCAACGTACAGCATCATCATTGTTACCTGGAATGCATTAGATCATATTCAACGATTTCTGCCAGCTGTAACCAAAACAACTCATCCCTCCTTTGAAATTATTATTGCCGATAACGCTTCTGAAGATAAAACTGCAGATTGGGTAATGGAGAATTATCCTTTTTGCAGGATCGTAAAACTGGATAAAAATTACGGGTACTGTGGGGGGAATAACCGGGCTGCCAAACAAGCCAAAGGTGATATTTTAATTTTCCTCAATAACGATGCAGAACCCAAGTCGGATTGGCTGAGTGGGTTAGATGAGAGTTTTAAAAATCCTGATGTGGGGATTGTACAGCCGAAAATTAAGTCTGCTGAAAACCCTGACTACTTCGAGTATGCCGGAGCAGCCGGCGGCTTTATCGATAAAATGGGATATCCGTTCTGTCGCGGTCGAATCTTTGATTACGTTGAAAAGGATAACGGACAATATGATACTTCATCGGAAATATTTTGGGCATCGGGAGCCGCTATAGCCATCAGGAAAAATCTATTTAGGTCGTTAGGCGGCTTTGATGAAGATTTTGAATTCCATATGGAAGAGATTGACCTTTGCTGGCGAGCGCATAAGCTCGGATTTAAGGTTTTCTATCAACCCGACAGCATTGTTTATCACCTTGGTGGCGGTTCATTGCCCATGGGTAACCCGAGGAAGGTATTCTATAACTATCGCAATAATTTAACGATGATGACCAAGAATCTGGATAACAATCCGGCTTTCAGAATTTTTGGCCGGCTCTGTCTGGATGGCATAGCCGGTGTAAAATCTCTCATATCCGGAAAACCCAACGATACCTGGGCCATTATACGGGCTCATTTTGCTTTCTACAGTCAATTGGCTGGCACCCTTAAAAAACGCCGGAAATTAAAAGAGAAACTGACCCGTTCCACCCCAATGCATTTGGTCTATCAAAAAAGCATCATCGCTGATTACTTTTTGAGAGGAAAGAATACGTTTTCAGATCTGAAATTTGATTAGCGACTACACAAACTCAATCATCAAGTTCTGAGTTAATTGAGACAGCAATGAGCCTTAACCCATTGCTTGTCTAATTAGTTACTCAATCGATCAATCATAAGAGCAATCGTAGCAACAGTAGATGCAAGTGTAGCCGTAATGCTGATTCTTTCCTGTGTGGTCAATTCACGTTTTTCCGGCTTACTTGGAATAACAATCGTCGCTCCGGGTTCAACAGGTGGATTGTTCCTGAAGAACAGAAATCGTTTAGATCGGTCTACTTCCCCATTCGCATAGACGATATAAGCCCGTCCACGTTTTGCATTGTCGGTTACGCCACCGGCTGAATCGAGATATGATCTGAACGAACGGCTGTCGTCGTACCGTACACTCGTTGGATTCAAAACTTCCCCTTCAACACGAACGGTCATTAGTTCTTTCGGTACTTCGATTACATCTCCCTGTTCCAGAATTAAATCTAACTCTGAATCCGGTCTTTGAAGTGCTTCGGCCAGACGAATTCCAACGGATGTGGTATTTCTCTCTAAATTTTGAGATCTCTCCTCTTCATCAAGAAATTCAAGGTCTTCTTCATCAAATCCTGCTAGTCTGCGTTCCAGGGATGCGCCAGATGGATAAGCAAATTCCGATAACCCTCCGGCCATCTCCACCAAATCAGATAGCCTCATATCTCTGCTGTTTAAAACATACGTTCCGGGGTACTGGACTTCACCTTCTATCCTGACGGTTTGCTGGGTCTGGTAGTTAGGTTTAGTTCTCACGTAGATTTGATCAAACGGCATCAGTTCAAAGTCACCATTTTCGTCTTCAAAACTTAAAGTCTCATCAACGTCGAACCGGAAGTCGTTCTTTTCCCGGATCGGGCACGGTACCGGCTTGGCGCCGACGAAGTTGATCATGGACTCGTAGATCGGAAAACCCGGGTTGGGATACAGGATCTCGACCCCCGGTTCGCCCAGCAACAGCATGGCGAAGAACATCGTGGGCTTGCCGCCGGGGACCACCACCACGCAGTCCGGGTCTACGGCTGCGCCGTGGCGCTGTTCCAG
>CAYNZY010000027.1:0-14339 GCA_964401805.1 uncultured Rhodohalobacter sp. | reverse complement strand
AATTAGGTTTAGTTCTCACGTAGATTTGATCAAACGGCATCAGTTCAAAGTCACCGTTTTCGTCTTCAAAGCTTAAAGTCTCGTCCACGTCGAACCGGAAGGTTTCTGCCGTACGAACTCCCTTTACTTCTCCGCCATCTGTAACACGGCGGGCTACATCAACCCTGTATGCCGCTGCATTGTCTCTGAAACCATCCGCTCTGAATATAGCGTCGCTCAATTTGATTCCTTCTCTGTACTGAAATGTACCGGCACTGTTAACGGCACCCCGTACTGTGATTGAATACTCTTCCTGCAGATCGAAAATACTTGAGATCTGTACTACGTCATCCGGTTGTAACATGATATCGTACGATGCAGGATCATTCATCACCCTTTCCACACTGAAAGACAAGATTTCCGGTTCGCGATTTTCCGTCAGACGCTCAATTGTACCTCTTTGTAAAAACGCATTTTCCCGTAGTCCGTCAGCCTGATCAATTAAATCATATAAACTCAAGCCAGTGGTATATTCGTAGGTACCCGGTCTGAATACGGCTCCCTCAATCTGCACCCTGTTTTCAAACTGATCAATAATTTGTCCTACAGAAATTCGATCCCCATTATTTAATGTTCTATCCGCTTCTTCAGGGTAAAATATACTTGAGACTCTTCGCATGGTTGGAGTTTTTCCTTCTAATGTAAGTCTTCTCGTATAAGCCTCATCCGTAAACCCGGCTGCAAAATTCAGCAGATCTTCTACCGTTTCGTCTTCCATCAATTCAAAATAACCAACCCGTTTCGTTTCACCGGTCAGCTGCACTCGATTCAAATATGGATCAATTTTAATAACATCCTGATCTCTAAGTCTGATATTGGACTCCTGATCACCATATACCAAAAAGTCGTAGATATCCAGCGTTTCGATCACTTCGTTGTTACGGATGATCTGAATGTTTCTGAATGAACCGTCTCTGTCCGGACCGCCGGATGCGTAAAGCGCATTAAAAGCTGTTGAAAGAGATGAAATGGTGTACGTTCCGGGCTGTCTTACCTCACCAAGTATCGTTACTTTAATACTTCTTACACTTCCCAAAGTTACCTGGGCATATGTATTTCCTTGATCTGGATTGTTTGGTCTAAGACCGGAATAGATATCTGTCAATCGATTAAGAATTCGATTTTCAGCATCATTCATCTGAAGACCATTCACATAAATAGGTCCTAAATTGGGGATTCGAATATTACCTTCCGGGCTTACACTTAAACGATATGTCTGTTCTGCTGCTCCCCATATATCGATTACAATCTCATCTCCCGGCCCTAACGTATAATCCATTGGTGTTGGAACGTTCAATGAAGGCTCAAAACTAACCGAAACCTGGTCAAATAAACTCATTCCAAAAATTCTTTCAGATGCGGCTCGATCCGGTTCTTCAATTTCCCTGTAAGGTTGGACTTCAATGTTTTCCAGTGTTCTCTCTTGCTGAGTATCGGTAATATCAGCCCCATCTCCAGTTCCAGACGCCCTTACGGATCGAATTCTTGATACGAGCTGACTCACCTGAGCCTGAGACGCACCTTGTGCAACCGCCAGCTGCTGAAATTCGCTTAGGCTAAGACCTCTGTCTTTAATCTCTTGGTCTGCCTGGCGAATCTGCTCCTCACTGAGCTCGTTTACATTTACCCCGCTTAAATCTGTTGGATTAAAACTTTGGGCGGATAACTCTGTGGCTGCCATAAAAAACAGAAGGCCGGCAATCAGAAATAAAAAATGTCGCATAGTAAATGTTTAACCTCTTGGTATTCTACTTTAATTGATGACAAAACCGGATCAGGTTTGTCTTAATAACCATAAAAATTGCGAAGCGCCAAAATAAACAAAAATAAGCTTTATGTATACTTCTTTTTATCCGATTGGACTGTGCATCTCTGCTAAAAGAACCGAGTAAATGGTTATTGTCTCGGCTATTATTTCACCAGCATCATTTTACCGGTAACTACAGCTCCATTCTCAAAACCAATCCTGTAGAGGTAAATGCCTGATGATAGACCTTCCGCAAAAAATTCAACCTCGTTCTCTCCTGCCGGAAAGTTCTGTTGATCAGCCAGTGTTGCGACTTTTCTACCTAATACATCATAAACTTCAATGGTCACTGAAGATGGTTCAGGCAGTGAAAATGGAATGATCGTGGACGGGTTAAACGGATTCGGATAGTTGGGTTCAACCACAATTTCTGTAGGCAGTTCAACAGGTTCTCCGGTAAACTGGAAACGTGTCCAGACCGGTGCATGATCGGATGTTGTATTTACGAAGTTCTCAATGTAAACCGGATTTTCTACTCGCTGGGCTCCTTCAATATGGTAATCAGTTAGATTATCATTAATCACAATATGATCGATCATACTGCGAAACTCTCCGGCCAGATAACTGGCAAACCCATTCTGTTCCAGAATTTCTGTAGTAGCATAGTAGGCATCATCTTCCAGATACATAGAATATGGCGATTCGTCAGCTCCATCGTAGGTTGAAAGCGTCAACTGATCGTTGAAATCGCCTAAAAATATAACTCTGTCGTTGGAGTTGTTCTGATCAAGGTAATCTTTCAGAGATCTGGCGGCATTTAGCCGGCGGTTATACGACGGTTGATCCCCAAATGCTTTAGCGTGAACGTTGTACAGCAGAATTCTTCTGGTAATGCCATCCACTGTTGCATTTACTTCAAAATAGAGCGGCAGTCGACCGGCCCAATCAAAACTGTCTTGTCCTTCAAAAAGTAAACCGGAATCCAAAGAGTCAACAACAGCCGTTTTAAAGAGAAAAGCTGTTTTTTGAGTCTGACCAAAAGTAGCGGTAAACCCTCTAAACTGATCCAGACTTTCTGTGAGATTATAAAATGCAACCTGATCTGAGATCTCCTGAAATGCATAGATGTCTGCGTCAATCTCTTCGATCACACGAATTACATTATTCATCTGAAGGTCATTATCTGCAGGACCATTACTTTCAGCCCCAAACCACTCAACATTCCAGGTAACCACATCTAACGTCAAGTCTTTATCAATGTCTTCACCTTCAGGAACAAACGGTTCAGCAGCAAGGTCTTGACCATCTCGCGGTTTTATTTGATAGGTTCCGTCAAACTGATCTACCACACCTACAATTTCAATCGGCTCCTCTGGGATAAAGGCATCCACCAGGTCATCTACATTTCCGTCGATTCTGAGTACTCCCGAATCACTCGCATCTGAAATCGAATAATTTCTATCTCCGGTAAACACTCCTGTTCCCTGAATAGTTACATCCTGCAGACGAACCAGTTGTCCTTCAAAAGCTCCGTTGTTCATCTCCTGGATTGTAATTGTTTCCGGCTCCGGTTCTGATCTTTCTGCGTCGATAATTTCGTAGATGATATTATCATCTCCTTCAACAGGAGCTATTTGAGTCAGAAATGTACCCGCTGTTCCATCGATTGGATTGTATTCCGTTACCGGCCCGGTTACTCTGATAGAATCACCACGCGAAGCCGTTTCAATCAATCCGGGTTGAAATACCGCTATTCCACCTGTTTCATCCTGAATAAAAACCGGACCGTCAAATTCATCAGCAACGGTCACTCTTCCGGCCACGGTTACTCTGGTTCCAAATTCAACCTGCCTCGCCTCATTCACAGTAATCAGCTCGTTTTCATCAATTGCTTCACCGGAAAGGTTCAATTCAAAGTCGGGGGTTTCAGGGTCGTTGCTTCGAATTGTTAAAATGCTTGCAACTGTTCCCGGATTCTGTGGTGAGAATATAATTTCTGCCTCAAAGGATTCTCCTCCCTGAATTGCAGAGGTAGGTTCCGGAACAATGTAAAACAATCCCGGATCCGCACTAACGATCTCATCAATGATCAAATCCGGTTCTCCCATGTTCGTAAATCTGATTGAAAAAGACTCTTCTTTACCCGTGTTGATGGCAGGAAAATTTACAGAGACTCCGCTTTCCCTAACCGTTCCTTCAATTCGAACTTGCAGTGTTGGGTCTTGTGACAACTCCTGAAATGGCTCTACTCTGAAATCGTCAAAACTAACCCTTCCTCCTTCAACTTTTTCTACTCTAAATCGAACATTACCCGCTAAAACAAATGGAATTGAGTAAAGCTGAAATTCATCAGTAAGTTCGACATCACCACCAACCTGCTGCCAGTTCGCTCCTTCGTCCTGTGAAAAATAAATGCGAATGATCCCCCCCGTATCACCGCTGAATCCGGCATTGGAAGCATAGAACTGGATTTCGTTTGCACCATCATTAATATCAAAAAGCATTTCAGCAAATCCGTCGCGCAGACGCACAGATTGACTTCCATTTTTTCTATCACCTTCCTGATTACCAAGAAGCGCGTCACTGAGCAGCCATTCACCGCTGGGCAGTTCAACTGTTCCTTCAGCATAACTTCCTTTCGAGCCCTCTTCAAAATCTTCTAAGAACTGAGCCTGAACATTCTGAAGTGGAAATATCAAAATCAAAAGCAAAATGATGGAAAAAAACCGGAACGTACTAACACTTATAGTTTCAGGAGCTTTGAATCGGTAATACATGAATAGTCGACTACTTTTCGAACTGGGGTGAAAAATTGTATTTGATTAATCTGATCGGAAGGTAAGAATATTTTTAGAAAACAGGCTGAACCAATTGCTGGTAAAGTATAGTGAAAAAGAAAACTTTTGCTTTTATCTCTACAAGGATATATTCCACGCAGTAAACGAAAAGAGGATACAAAGAATGATTAATGAGCCCGGTTTTGTCTCGAATCAGATTGGCTGGATTGAAGTGATCTGCGGCGGCATGTTTAGTGGAAAAACGGAAGAATTAATACGAAGAGCCAAGCGTGCACACATTGCCGGTCAACGGGTTGTAGTCGTTAAACCGGCAATCGATAACCGTTACAGTGACACTGAAGTTGTATCTCATAACGAGAATGCACTGCCCGGCATTCAGGTCAATACTGCTGATCAAATTATACTGTTAACTTCAACGGCAAAAGTAGTTTGCATAGATGAGGCACAATTTTTTGACGACCGGATCGTAGAGGTGGCAAATACCCTGGCTAATGATGGTAAACGTGTTATTGTAGCCGGTCTCGATATGGACTTTGAAGGCAAACCGTTCGAACCGATGCCGCAGCTCCTGGCCATTGCAGAGTTTGTGACCAAATTACACGCCATTTGCTCAGAAAGCGGTATGATTGCCAACTTCTCACAGCGAGTAGTAGATAATAAAGATAAAGTTTTAGTTGGCGAGAAAGACGCTTACGAACCGAGAGCCCGCCACTGCTTTCGCCCGCCTGTTGACCAAAAACGGGGAAAATCGATCCCGGAAATGAATACAAAAGAAACTACCATACAGCAACCTAAAGAAACGAACGCATGAATATTCTCCGCGGACTCATTGGAATGGCCGTCATCATTGGTATTGCCCTTCTGCTAAGTAAAAACAGAAAAGCCGTAAACTGGAAACTGGTCGGAACAGGTTTAGGCATTCAATTTATATTGGCTGTTTTTATACTTAAAGGTTCTGCTATGGCCGAAGTTTGGGGACCTTTGGGCTGGCCAAAAGATTTCTTTAGCTGGGTTTCGAGCTTTTTTGTGGTTGTGCTGGATTTTACCACTGCCGGAGCTGAATTCATTTTCGGCGATCTTGCCAAAAGTCCGGGAATGGAAGGTAGTTTAGGAAATTTCTTTGCATTCCAGGTTCTGCCTACCATTGTCTTTTTTGCTTCTCTAACCGCCATTCTCTATCACTACGGCATCCTTCAGCGAATTGTCAGTTTAATGTCGCGAGGAATGCAGAAATTAATGGGTACATCTGGAGCTGAATCCTTGTCTGTTGTAGCAAATGTTTTTGTAGGACAGACAGAGTCTCCTCTCGTCATTAAGCCCTACATCGGCAAGATGACGCAGTCTGAGCTACTGACCGTAATGACCGGTGGAATGGCTACAATCGCCGGAGGTGTGATGGCAGCTTATGTTCAGATGCTTGGTAACTCTTATGCTTTGGCAAACGATGTATCTCTTGATGTCGGGCGCCTGCTATTTGCTGAACAGCTGCTTGGAGCCAGTTTAATGGCTGCTCCTGCTGCCCTGGTCATTGCAAAAATACTCTATCCTGAAAACGCAGAACCGGCCACCAAGGGTGATGTAAAAATGAGTGTTGAAAAAACCGATGCTAACGGTATCGATGCGGCAGCTACAGGTGCGGGTGTAGGACTCAAACTTGCTGCAAATGTCGGAGCTATGCTTTTGGCTTTTATCGCACTGCTTGCAATGGCTAATTACTTTCTTTTCGAAATCGGTGAAATCACCGGCTTCAATGCGCTTTTCCCCGGTTTTGATTTAACTATCGAAACCCTGCTCGGATGGACACTGGCCCCCATTGCCTTTCTCATGGGAGTGCCCTGGGCCGACGCTGTAAATATGGGATCACTCCTCGGTACGAAGGTAGTATTAAATGAATTTGTAGCTTATTTGCAGATGGCTGATATGGTTTCAGAAGGTATGCTATCTCCGAAAACCATCACTATGGCTACATTTGCTCTTTGCGGATTTGCCAATTTTTCATCTATCGCAATACAGATTGGCGGTATCGGTGGATTGGCACCCAACAGAAAATCTGATTTGGCCAGATTTGGGCTTCTTGCGGTTTTAGCCGGCACAATGGCGAATATGATGACTGCTACAATTGCCGGAATTCTTTTTTGATTTGTCAATCGTCGAACCCAATCACCTTAGATTTCAGAGGATTATATAAGCACTAATAAATTTATTTTCTTACCCCATAATTAATGGTATTTTTCAAAGTCTATTGTGAATAGATTTAATAACTGCGGTTTAACGTTTTCTACTCTATGAAGGTTAACCATTACCTATCTGCTATATTTTTACTTGCATATTTGTTGGCCGGCTGTGATACAAATTTTCAACAAACTGACTCGCCCGTTCTTGCGAGAGCCGGTGGTGAAACATTGACTCTGCAAATGGCCCTCGATGAGATCCCCGAATCCATATTGCAGCAAGACACTGTCCAAGCTGTCGACCAGTTTACGGAACAGTGGATCAACTCTGCAGTAACTGTAGAGCATGCAGAAAATATAGGACTGGCTCGAACCCCGGAGGTCACGCGTAAACTTGAACGTGTACGCCAACAAATTTTAGAACAAGCTCTCAAAGATTATATCATCGATAGAAATAACAACGAAATTGAAGTTACACGTGAGGAAGCTCAGACGTACTACCAGACTCACAAAGACCAGTTTACGTTAGACGAAAAATATATTCGCTACAGACATATCACCACACAAACAAGAACAGATGCAGATAATGCTAACCGAGCTCTGATGCGGGGTGAGGACTGGAGAGAAATTCTGAATACCTATAGTGTGAATCCGGATCTGCAGTTCAGACAGTCTCAGCAATTCTGGCCGATTTCTATGGCCGGTGGTGATATTCCCATGTTAAATAATTATCTCAATGTTATCGGATTAACGGAACGCTCTCCAATTTACTTTCACAGAGGTGAATATCATCTTGTTCAGCTGATGGAAGAGAGACCCGCAGGTGATAATCCTGATCTGGATTGGTTGATTCCTCAGATTGAGGAGTGGCTTAAACTTGAAAAAGCCCGCAGAATAACCAATAGTTACATACGTAATCTGTATCTTGAAGCGAATGCGAATAATGAAATCGATCGTAAGAACGTTACGGATATCGAACAAATACTATCTGACTACCAACTTTCAACAAATTAATTAGCAACAGACTTTAGTTTATAATGAATCAATTTTTGAAAAAGCTTCTCTTTTTAACTGCAATAATCTCTCTTTTTACTTCATCTCTCCTGGCACAGGAAACAAATGTGGCAGATCGCATCATTGCAGTTGTAAATGATCGAATTATCCTTAAATCTGACGTTGATGATGAAGTCAGCCAGTATATGAATCAGGTTGAGGCTCAAGGTCAGGAAATTAGTTTTAGTGAAGACCTTTGGTATAGCGCCCTTCAAAGTATGGTAGACAATTACGTGATGCTGGAAAGAGCAAAGGTAGACTCTATCACCGTATCAGATGAGATGGTAAACCGCCAAATGGATGCAAGAATTAACGACTTGATACGCCAGGCGGGCGGCGAACGGGCAGTTGAAGAAGCGTTTGGAAAAAGTATTATACAGCTGCGGGCAGATTTCAGAGATCAGTTTCGTGAGCAGATGGTGGTACAGCGCGTACAGCAAGTCAAAATGAATGAGATTAACATTACCAGACCTGAGGTTGAAAACTTCTTTAATGATATTCCGGAAGAACAACTCCCTACGATTCCGGAACAGGTTGGGGTATCACAGATTGTTATCATCCCTCCTCCGCTTGAAGATGCCCAAAGTTCTGCATTTCAGAAAGCCGAAGCGATCAGAGACTCCATTGTAAATCAGGGCGAGGATTTTGAAGAGATGGCACGGAGATACAGCGAGGACCAATCTGCCCAGAGAGGCGGTTCACTGCCGATGTTGCCTGTAAACGATTTGGTTGCAAACTATTCCGCCGCAGCAACAGCCATCGAGATTGGAGAAATTTCTGAAGTGGTACGCACGGAATTTGGTTATCACATTATCAGGCTGGATGATCGACGCGGTGATCAAATCGAAACGAGCCATATCTTGATTAAGATTGATGAAACTCTGGTAGATGAGGATCAGGCAATTGATAAACTGAATGCCATTCGAGACAGCGTATTGAATCACGATAAGCGATTTGCTGATATGGCCAGAAGGTATTCTGAAGATGAAGATACCAAGGCTTTAGGTGGACGTATTGTTAACAGACAAACCGGAGAACGGCTCATACCAATTAGTCAGCTCGAGCCTGCTCTGTACAGAATTGTTCTGCTGCTGGAGGAAGAGGGTGAAATTTCTGAGCCTCGATCCTACAATCCCCCACGACAAAATACAAGTCAAGCATATCGAATTGTAAGGCTGGACCGGCACATTCCTGAACACATAGCCAGCCTCGAGCAAGACTACGATCGTATTCGTGATATTGCTCTCCAACAAAAACAGATGCAGGAGTTTAGAACCTGGCTTGAAGGATTAAGGGATGAAGTCTTCATTGAGTTTAAAATCCCGATGCCTGAAACTGACAGACTAACCGCACCTATGCAGGAACCTGAACCGGCTACACCTTAAATTTCAATCAATGAGTTCAGATACAATTCAGGATCCGGTGGAAGCCGCTGAAAAATTTAGCAGTGCCGTTACAGCTATCAAAGATGAAATTTCGAAAGTGGTTGTTGGCCAGAGAGATGTTGTTGATCAACTACTGATCTCCCTTTTCTCCGGCGGTCACTGTGTTTTGGTTGGTGTTCCTGGTTTGGCAAAAACCCTGCTTATCCAAACCGTTGCTGAAACGATGAACCTCTCATTCAGCCGTATTCAGTTTACACCAGACTTGATGCCGGGCGATATCACCGGAACAGAGGTGATTGAGGATGATAAAGAGACCGGCCGTAAACACTTTAAGTTTATCAAAGGCCCTATTTTTGCCAATATCGTTCTTGCGGATGAAATCAACCGTACACCCCCAAAAACTCAAGCTGCGCTGCTTGAGGGAATGCAGGAACATAAAATAACCGCGTCGGGACAAACATTTACGCTGGATGATCCGTTTTTTGTACTTGCTACGCAGAACCCCATTGAACAGGAAGGAACCTATCCCCTGCCGGAAGCACAACTGGATCGTTTTATGTTCCATATCCATCTCAATTATCCCCATCCTGATGAAGAGAAGCAGATAGTAAAACAGACAACGTCAGCTCAGAAGAAGGAGATAAAATCCGTACTGGAAAAATCACAGATCCTTGATTTTCAAAAACTGATCCGTGAAGTCCCCGTCCCTGAACATGTATTGGACAAAACAATCAAGCTTGTTACTCAAACCCGTCCGAAAACGGAACCGTCACCTGAATTCGTCGACAAATATTTAAGCTGGGGAGCCGGACCCAGAGCATCTCAATATTTGATCCTGGGAGCCAAAACAAGAGCACTGTCAGCGGGTCGTTATAACGTAGAATTAGATGACATTAAGGCTCTTGCTATTCCGGTACTTCGTCATCGTATTGTAACAAATTACGCTGCGGAAGCGGAAGGACTCTCTACGGTGGACGTTATCAACCATCTGTTAGATACACTCTAAGGGTAGAAAGAAGAATATTTAAATGATCCGGTAGACTATGCAGATTGCATTATTTCAGGGCATCAGTCCTATCCTTCCGGTTATTGCTCTTTTTGTTCTTGCCATTATTACCACGGCTCTTTCTTACTTCACATATCGCAATCTGAAAAAAGCCGGACCGTTTAAAAAATGGTCGCTCATTACTCTTCGGTCGTCCACCTTCCTGATACTGATCCTCTTACTGCTTAACCCATTTCTTTCTTTTGAATCTGTCACAACAGAGTCTCCGGAAATTGCCGTTTACTACGACAACTCCGCAAGTACATCAATTGAAAAGGGAGATTATGCCGGACTCGAATCGTATCAACAGCGAATAGAGCAGTTTGTAGAATCCCGCGATCAGCGATTTACCTACACGGAGCATCTGTTTGATACGGAAATTAATTCAGGCAGGGAATTGACCTCAGATGGAACCGGTACCCATATCCATGATGTGATGAACCATATATTGGAGAATGAAAATCAGTTCAAAGCCGCTCTGTTGTTCAGTGATGGAATATCTACGCAAGGCAGAAATCCGGTTTTCACGGCTGCTCAACTCTCAATTCCGGTTTTTACATTTCCCTTGGGCGATACCACAGCTGTACGCGATTTGGCAATTCCTGAGGTCAATTTTAGTGATCCGGTCTATACAAATACAGTGAATCGTATCACTGCAGAAATTCAGTATCAGCAGGTTGAAAATGAACAGACCGAGGTAAGACTTATTGAAAACGGAACGGTTGTAGAATCAGCAGAAATTATTTTTCAATCAACATCTGGGAGCCGTCTGATAGAATTTGAGCGCCAGTACAGTGAGCCTGGACTATTTGATTTGGCAATCGAGATTGTGCCAATTGAAAATGAATTTACTACAGATAACAACAGCTATTCATTTACGCAGGATGTTTTAGATGATAAAACCAGGATACATTCTATTGCTTTTGAAATTCATCCTGATGTAGCAGCTATTCGTCATCAGATTGCCACCGATATTCAAAATGAGCTTATTCAATCAACATGGTTGGGTGGAGAGCAATTCTACGGTACAGATCCCTTCTCGGCTGAGTTTATTCAAGAGGATATTGACCTCTTTATTCTTCATGGTGAGCCGCCTGCAGGTTCAGCAATCGCTCGCAGAATGGTCAACCTGATTGATCAGAAGCCTGTTGTCATGTTCTCTCTGCCTTCCTCATTTAGTGGAACTAACTCCTTCAACGAGCTAAAAAGCATCATTCAACAAACTACAGGTCCTGCCATAGAAGTTCGGCCGGTTAGAACATCATCGGATCTGTCTCATCCTCTCCTGGAGCTGACCATACCGCCCGAACGTTCACTTCCTGCACTGAGATCCCATCAAGGAGAGTATTCACTTTCACCGGCCGGGCAAACGCTGATCAGAGCAAATTTTCAGGGAACAGAGACCAACATTCCGATTTTAGTTTCAGATGAAGGCGCGAATCGGCGACTGGCAACGGTTAATGCATATGGATGGTATCAATATCGTCTGAGCCGTCAGGAGGAACCGGTCCAATTTTTCAGTAACATGATTGACAACCTGGTATCGTGGTCATCCACTTCTCCTGATCGTAGAACACTTACCATTGAGCCGTTAAAAAGTAACTATACGGAAAATGAAACGATTCAATTGAGGGGGACTCTCATCAATGAGCGAGGCGAACCTGAGTTGAACGGTTTGGTGGACGTCAAAATTTTAGATATCGGCAGTGAAGCGGAACTGAGTTCATTCAGAATGAGTCATACCGGATCAGGAAACTATATTGCTGATATTGGCACACTTCCAAGCGGAACCTACAGAGCAGAAGCTACTGCCGTTTCAAACAATCGGGACCTTGGTTCTGATGAAGCACGAATAAGCGTCGGACAGTCCAACGTGGAAATCATTAATACTCAGCGTGATGATGCAACCCTCCGCAGCATTGCTCTGAATAGCGGCGGCCTCTTTCTGGATGATTTGAATTTTGACAGATTCAACAGCTTTTTAGAAGATCAGAATTTGTATGAATCGGTAGAAGAGATAACTGTCACTCAATCCTATCTGAGAGAATACAGTACAATATGGTTCGCTTTGGTAATCCTTTTTTTAACGGCAGAGTGGATTTTACGAAGATCCCTATCATTGCCATAAATGGTATGAATCGACTTAAATTGTAAATATCAATAAATAAATTGTCCAATCCACCTGTTCCCTGATACTTTCCGTTATCTACACTATATTGTACATCTTGAATTAGTGCGAATTTTAAACTCTCGTTAAACGATTTTAAAAGTAAAACAGAACATCAACCGTAAATAATAACAACAGAACGACAGATTTTTATGAAATACATTTTTCAAACAACAACAATTTTAGCCATTACCGGCATCTTTCTTTTTTCAGGCTGTGAGTCTGAAAACTACAGTCCTGATGCTGATTTAAGTTCAAAAGCCGATAGTGTGAGTTATAGCATCGGATATCTTCAGGGCTCAGGAATGGCACAGGAAGGATTGACCGATATCGAAATGAAAAACTTTGTTGCCGGCTTCCAGAAAGCTTTGGCTGAAGAAGATCCGGAGATAGAAATGGCGGCTATGCAGCAGACAATTCAGACCTACATGATGGAGGTTCAGCAGCGACAAGAGATGGAGCGATCTGAGCAAGCTGAAGGACAGCGAGCCGAAGGACAGGCCTTTCTGGAAGAGAACGCAGAAAACGAAGATGTGATGGTAACCGAATCGGGTCTTCAGTACAGAGTTGTTGAAGAAGGAACCGGTGAAAGACCGGAGGCAACTGATGAAGTGGAAGTTCACTATCGCGGTACACTCATTACAGGAGAAGAATTTGACAGCTCATACAGCAGAGATCAAACGGCTACATTTCCGTTAAACAGAGTGATACCCGGCTGGACTGAAGGACTGCAACTGATGCGTGAAGGCGCAACTTATGAGTTCTTTATTCCTTCTGAATTGGCATATGGAACCAACCCTCCTCCCGGAAGCATTATTCTTCCCGGTTCAGTGTTGATCTTTGAAGTTGAATTGATCGACATCAAAGAAGAGTAATTCTATATTTTTTGAGATACGGGACGTGGGAAATATTTCTCACGTCTCAAATCTCATATCTCATATCTCATATCTCATATCTCATATCTCACATCTTACTATATCCCAATGGATCCCCTCAAAAATACTATTCATGTTCGTGCAAAAGCACTTGAACTGGGGTTTGACCGTTGCGGATTTGCCAAAGCGCAAAAACTGGATGACGATGCTTTTCGGCTTGAAGAGTGGCTGAACAAGGGCCGCCACGGAAATATGGATTGGATGGAGAACTATTTTGATAAGAGAGTAGATCCCACCAAACTTGTTCCCGGAGCCCAGAGTGTGGTTAGCGTCATTGCCGGCTACCGTTTTAAAGAGAATGAGGTTTTTGATCAGGGTCACAACGTACCCAAAATTTCTAAATATGCCCGAGGCAGGGATTATCATAAGCTTTTCAAAAATCGCTTAAAGCATCTATTCCAATATACTCAGAAACTCATCGGCGATGTAAACGGCCGAATTTTTGTGGATTCTGCACCCGTTCTTGACCGAGCGTGGGGAAGACTGGCGGGAAACGGCTGGATTGGAAAAAACAGCATGCTGATGAATAAATCGCATGGTTCCTGGTTTTTTATCGGAGAGATGATCATTGATGTCCCGTTTGTTTATGATGGCCCTGAAACCGATCACTGCGGTTCATGTACAAAATGCATTGACGCCTGCCCTACTGATGCTATCTATGAGCCACAAAAAGTAGACGGAAGCAAGTGTATCTCCTATCTGACAATTGAGATGAAGGAGACAATGCCGGACGAATTTAAAGAGCAACTTGGCGAATGGATGTTCGGATGTGATATCTGCCAGGATGTATGTCCATGGAACCGGAAAGCTGAATACGGATCCTATGAAGACCTGAAACCTCGCAATAAGGTTCTCTACCCTGCCGATCGAAAATGGAGTGAAATTTCAAAGAATGAATTTAACGACATCTTTGAGGGCAGCGCGGTACGAAGAGCTACTCACCGATGGTTTGTAAGAAATGCCAGACTCGCAGAGCAGAATCTTGATGTAGAGTGATTT
>CAYNZY010000026.1:38702-39981 GCA_964401805.1 uncultured Rhodohalobacter sp. | reverse complement strand
TCAGAAATGATAAATAAATTCCCCGCCGAACAGAGGGAGAGAACCGAGGTGAGAAATTGACAGAGGCGGTTCAACTGGCGCCTGGGACCGTAAGGCAGCTCGCCGGACCGGTTGGATAAACCGGGAATAAATTCCCGGCTCGTATGTATTACCTATCAATGGGTAATCCCAATAATTTGCAAAATTCAACTTTCAGATTAATTTATATAAGTAGTTTGATGTCAAACAATTAAACCAAAACAACAGGGAAACTATTATGACTGATTCAAATCTTTCGAAAAATTATGACATTGGCCTTTTACTTCTTCGAATTGGTGTTGCTCTTGTATTTGTGGTGGCCGGCTGGGGTAAACTAAACGGCATTGAAGGGGTACAGGGTTTCTTTGGCAATCTTGGAATACCAATGGCCGGAATTATGGCCTGGGTAGTTGCCCTTACAGAGTTTGTGGGTGGCTTGATGGTGCTTGTAGGTTTTAAAGCCAGAGTACCGAACCTTCTTCTTGCTTTCATCATGGTAGTTGCGATCTTTACAACAAAATTAGGAGATTTTGATATTTCCAGTGCTGGCGTTCGGGTAGATTTACTGATGCTTTTGATCACGCTTGCTTTAGCGACAATGGGAAGCGGTAGCTACTCTGTTGATGCAAAAATGGGCAGTTCCGGAGGTAGTGATTAATTGAAATTTTAAAGTTTATTAAACCCCTTCATTCGAATGAGTGAAGGGGTTTTTCTATTTAAAGAGAGCTTTAAGTTTTACTATTGATGTCTCCCCTTGAGGGGAGCACCGCCGTAAGGCGGGAGGGGTGTCTACAGACAATTGGGTGTGAAGAAAAATCAGAATTATGCGTCAGATTCTAAGAATCTCTAAGTGAACACCCCTCGTCACGCTTAAGGCGTGCCACTCCCCTTGAGGGGAGAAGTCTTAGGAAAAATAAGAATGCACGGATCAGGTGACCCGTGCATTAATGGTCTAGAACAAACCAGAAATATTCCCTTCCTCGTCCACGTCCATGTTATAGGCTGCGGGAATTTTAGGCAGGCCGGGCATGAGCATCATATTGCCACAAACCACCACCAAAAACTCAGCTCCGGCAGAGAGGCGGATGTCGGTTACCGTGAGCGTCCAATCTTTAGGTGCACCCAGTTCGTTTTTTTTATCACTGAGAGAACTCTGGGTTTTTGCAATACAGACAGGCAGCTTGTCGTAGCCCATTCGCTTGAATCTTGAGAGCTCCTTCTCTGCCTTCGTTTCAAAATAGATCTCATCCGCGCCGTAAAT
>CAYNZY010000026.1:28964-38692 GCA_964401805.1 uncultured Rhodohalobacter sp. | reverse complement strand
AACCGGCAGGGCGGGGTCGTAAATCGGATTTATGTCGGAGGGGGTTTCAGCCGCTTTCACGACTTCTTCAGCCAGTTTAGCGGTTCCCATACCACCATCCTTGAAGGCCGTATGCGGAACGCAAGCCACTCCCTGCTGCTTACACCAGTTTTGAATCCAGGCAATCTCTTTGTCAGTGTCGTCATCAAACCGGTTGATAGCTACCACCACATTGGCGCCAAATTTTCGAACATTTTCGATATGCTTTTCGAGATTCACAATTCCTTTTTCAAGCGCGGTCACATTCTCTGTATTGATGTCCTCCATCTCCACACCGCCGTGCCACTTCAGCGCTTTGACGGTAGCAACCAATACCACAGCCGATGGAAAAATTCCTGTCTGCCGTCCCACGATATCAAAGAATTTCTCAGCTCCCAAATCAGCTCCGAATCCGGCTTCTGTGACCACATAGTCCGCAAACTTCAGAGCCATCCTATTGGCAATTACACTGTTGGTTCCATGAGCGATATTCGCAAAAGGCCCGGCATGAACCAGAACGGGAACACCCTCGGTAGTCTGAACCAGGTTTGGCATAATTGCCTCATTTAAAACAACGGCCAGTGATTTCTCTGCCTGAAGATCTTTTGCCCGAACCGGCTCGTCACTTCGGGTATATCCAATAATCATATTTCCAAGACGTCGTTTCAGATCTTTGCGATCCTCGGCCAATGCAAGTACAGCCATTATTTCAGATGCAGCTGTTATGATAAAATTGGACTCGCGCGGTACTCCATTGGGATATCCTCCCAGACCAATGACCACGTTGCGAAGTGCACGTTCGTTCATATCGAGGGTGCGATTCCATACCGGTCTTGTCAGATCAATCTGCAGGTCATTTCCCTGATGGAGATGGTTGTCGACAATAGCGGCCAGTAAATTGTGTGCTGTTGTAATGGCGTGCATATCGCCGTTGAAATGAAGATTGATTCGCTCCATTGGCAACACTTCAGATTTGCCTGCTCCTGTTGCACCGCCTTTGATTCCAAATACCGGCCCAATAGAGGGTTCACGCAGCGTGATCATCGCATTTTTCCCGATCTCCTTTAGGCCCTGTCCCAACCCGATGCTTGTCAGTGTTTTCCCCTCACCGGCCCGAGTGGGAGTAATGGCCGTTACCAGAATCAGTTTCCCATCTTTTTCTTTCTCCCGGCTTTTAAGAGCTTTCAGCTTAATCTTGCCGGTATATTTTCCATAAAATTCAAATTCGTCTTCTTGCAGATTTAGTTCAGCCATGAAATCTCTCATGTGCTTCAATCCACCTTCTGTAGGTCTCTTCATGTTTGGTAGCTCCGTAAGTTTTTATTACTCCTGTTTGTTTCATTCTATCTGACCTTTCAGGGCCAGCTTGCAGCTATGGTAATAACTGATCGATCGGGTAAATAATAATACTTTTGAAATCCAGAAGTCTTAGGGGAATCCCTTAAATCGGCATGGTATAAGAAATGAGCAGTACCCCATTAG
Source organism: uncultured Rhodohalobacter sp. (assembly GCA_964401805.1). Classification (GTDB taxonomy): domain Bacteria; phylum Bacteroidota; class Rhodothermia; order Balneolales; family Balneolaceae; genus Rhodohalobacter. The sequence goes on along the minus strand of CAYNZY010000026.1, from coordinate 37,192 downwards.
TTACGATTTACTTGATATAAATCGAATTAGGTTCTAACTCCGGAGCTTTGGATTTGATAATACAGTTTAGCTACGCAGATCGGTATAATCTTTAGGTCAAAATTAAACATAAAGGTTGATCATGGTAGGTGCATTTTTCTCTATTCAAACATCTTCTCAGCATCTGAGGCAAGGGAAAGAACCGCATTGGTGTAGAGCTGAGATGGATTGTATCGGTAAACGGCTCGCTCTACACTTCCGGTAATGTTCTTAAAGTGAGCTAAATAATTCGCCACAGAGAGGATATTGTTTTCCATGCTCGTAAGGTCATTTCCGACCCACCATCGGTTTAGAGAATAGGGTATAAACTGAGCATATGTCATTGCACCGGCGTAGCTGGAATTGAGTTCAAAAACGTCCATCTCTCGATCAGATGTAAATTTCAAAAGCTCTTCAAGCTGAGCAGTAGCAAATTCAGCTCTATAATTTTCTGCAATCATTGAGACGTAAGCATTCAGCGGGTTGAAACTTCCGGTATTTCTTCCAAAATCCGACTCCACTCCGATAATTGCGGCTATGACGTACTTTGGAATATCATACTCTCTTTCGGCTTGGTTAAGCTGATCACGGTTTTCTTCAATGAAATTGCGGATGTTTTGTTTTTTTACATCGTACCCTAAAATCACTTTATACTCATCCAATGTGGGAGTTTTTCGCTCTGCAGACCGTGTAAATCGCTGAGTCATTCCCTCATAAAGTTCAAAACGGGGATCCTCCATCAAGGTTTTCAGATCGTATCCTTTCTGGTTCATCTGATCGATTAATGATTCCAGATTCTTTATATGCTCTGGATCAATATTATGAGAAGCGAAAACGAATTCAGGCCCGGACTGTCCTTGAATGGTATTTGCGTTGAATGAGAGAGTAAAAACTAAAATCGAAGCAAATAATACGTAAGAAAAAGTAGCTTTTTTGGTCATAGAGCTGATTCCGTGAAGATGATGATTTCTATTTCAATTATACAAAAACCGCATGTGATATCAAGTAAATCTGAAAGATTGAATAGATTTTACATTTTCACATACTTCTATAACTGAAACCGGTATCAAAATCGTATATAGTTTAGAGGATCTACCGGCTCTCCGTTACGGCGTAGCTCAAAATGAAGGTGAACACCGGTTACTACACCGCTGCTTCCGGCCGTACCGATGACTTGACCTCTTCGAACGCGATCTCCTTTTTTTATTTTAAAACTATGGAGATGAGCATACACCGTCGTGAATTCCCTTCCGTGGCGGAGAATAATTTTTCGACCATAGCTTGCCGAAGTGCTAATCTCTTCAACAACTCCATCGGCTGCAGCTAATATTTCATCGCCGCGGTTTGCATCCAGATCAACACCTTCGTGAGGTCGCCCCCAACGCGGACCGAAGTGGGAAGTGATTAATGCATCATTTTTTGGGGATTCAAATTGCAATCCGCTTACGCTCATTAAGGTCGAAGGGCTTCTGTTTCGGGACTCTTCTTTTAACTGTTCTCGATTGTACCATGGAATACTTACAGATACACCAACAGTAAAAGTCAGATCCCTGAAATCAACTTCTGAAACAGCCGGTATAAAGCCGCTGTCAGACATCGGTTTAAAATTCTGATCAGAATAGGATTGAGTCTTGACCTCCGCCTGGATTCGGAAATTGTTCAGCAGGTAGTATTTAGCTCCGAATGTATATCCACCACTGAAAATATCAAGCTGCCGGTCTGAATTAATCCAAAACAAATTCGGGTCGAAATCATCTGCAGAGTAACTCTTGAATTTTAAATTCCAGGTATAACCGCCATGTACCCCAGTGTAAAGTCCAAACTTATTCCACTGTACACCCAGGTTCAATCCGAGTGCGGTACGATTAAAATTGATGGGCCCTCCATGGAATACACTTTCAGCATTATTGACCAAAACACTTCCGGTTCCGCTGATATAGAGCCGGTAGAGGAGGTATCGCTCCAGTTCAACTTCCAACAATCCTTTTTGGGTAACGCCGATCTCCCCGTAATAATCACTGTTTGGAGTGATTTCCAGTCCAAATTTTTGAATGGAGTATCCTGCAGAAAAACGCCAGTCCTGGCCCAGCGCATCTGAAACTGGAAGAATAAAAAACAGGATCAGGCCTAAAACCAGAGCTGGAGTATGTTTTGACGATATGTTCTCTTTAATGAACTGCAATGCTAATAACTACACTGGAAAACTAATCATCTTTCAAATGAATTATCGACTGCCTCTCCCGGTTTACCGTCAGTTTGGTTACATCCGGCCGGGAGTAGTGGCCGCTGGGATCAAAATTCTGTCGCTCTTCAAACACCCGGTTTATATCAATTTCAGCTACAATCAGTTTCTCTTCATTCATAATCGGTTCCACCACCCACTCGCCTCTGGGGTCAGAAATACACGAGCCACCATCGGTCAGAACTTCAGGTACATTCTCCATAATGAGATCGTAATGGGGAATATCGTTTGGGACATCATCTTTGGTCATCAATGCAGAACAGGAGATTACATAAGATCGCGACTCTTTGGCAATGTAGCGGGTAATATCGTGCGTATTTCTATAGCTTCCGGGCCACACGGCAACGTGCAGATTTTCACCCTGTCCATAGAGGGCGGCTCTGGGAAGTGGCATCCAGTTCTCCCAGCAGTTGAGCCCCCCAACCGTAAATTCTTTAAGCTGATGAACCTGTAATCCATTTCCATCACCGGGCGACCAGGTCAGCCTTTCCTCATAGGTAGGCTGTAATTTTCGGTGTACCGATTTAATGTCACCTTTTTGATTGATGTAGACCAATGAACAGTAGAGGCTGTGTCCGCCACGACCGATGGGGCGCTCAATAACTCCAAGGTAGATCGATATTTCGTAGATCTGCGCAAGGTGGCAGATCTCGTTCAGATCACCTTTCTCTATCTGGACTGCATTCTTAGCGTAATGTGCATGAATCTCTTTTTGAACCTTCGAATCCCATGCAGCACCATTTGTGTATCCGATCCAATGTGGATAGCCCGGAACCACTCCCTCTCCAAATACAATAAGGTCCGCGTCAGTTTTTCCAGCTTGCTGAATCTGTTCTTTCACTTTTTTAATCGTCTCAGCTTTGTTGAGCCAGACGGGCGCGATTTGAGCCAGGGCAACTTTTAGCATGGTGATTTGAATATAAATTCAGAGATTTCGATTCGATTTGAAAAAGTTCTATTGTTTGATAGAGAATGTAATGAAATTCAATTACACTAATTGACAAAGGTGCAATGTGACATGGAATAACAGTTATTATGTAAATAAAAAGAATATATATGCTTTTGTTCTCGCAAAGATCCATTGATGGAACTGCAGAAATTCTGCGATACTCTGCGGATTTTACTGCGCAAATCAGCGAGAAAATAAATTTCACTCAGGATCTGGATGAACATAAACGACAGATATTTTTTTGACCTCAAAGTATTTTATTGGACTCTTGTGTACCACAATTGGAATACGAATTCATGATTTATGACAAATCAAATATACAAAGCGGATGTAGCTATTGTTGGAGGGGGAATTGCCGGAATTGTTTCTGCGGTCGAACTGCTTGATCAGAACAAAAAAGTATTGATTCTGGATCGGGATGATGAACAGAATCTGGGCGGACTGGCCAAATGGTCATTCGGCGGCATCTGTATGATCGATACACCCGAGCAGAAGCGAATGAAAATCAAGGACTCGCCGGAATTGGCACTCCGTGACTGGACATCCTTTGCAGAGTTTGATAAAGATGCACACTGGCCAAAAAAGTGGGCTGAGTTTTATACACATAACTCCCTGGAATATATCTATGAGTGGCTGAGAGCCCGTGGGGTTTCTTTTCTGGCGATGGTGAACTGGCCGGAGCGCGGTCTGTTTAAACCGGGTAATTCCGTACCGCGATGGCATATCACCTGGGGAACGGGGCAAGGGTTGATGGAGGCTTTAATCAACCATTTGAATGAACATCCAAATCGTGATAATCTGACGATTCGCTATAATCACAAAGTGGAGGATCTGGAATCTACGGATGGAAACATTACAGGCTGTCGTGGTGTGATTGAAACGGATCAAACGAAATTTCGTGTGGAATCAGGCACCGTTATCATTGCTGCAGGTGGAATTTGCGGGGACCTGGATATGGTTCGCAAGCACTGGTACAAGCCGTGGGGAGATCCGCCTGAAAAAATGCTGACCGGTTCTCATAAATACGCTGATGGGGATATGCATCAATCTGTAGAAAAAGCCGGTGGAAATGTAACGCATTTAGAAAAGCAATTTCACTATGCGGCGGGGATTCATCATCCCAATCCGAGAAAAGAACATCACGGGCTGAGTCTGATTCCGCCAAAGTCTGCGCTCTGGGTGAATGCTCACGGAAAACGAATCGGCCCGATTCCATTGGTAACTTCGTATGATACCCGTTTTTTGGTGGAGCAGATTTGCAAGCAGCCCGGTCAGTACTCCTGGCAGGTGATGAACCGGAAGATTATGGAGCGGGAACTGGCGGTTTCGGGTTCGGAATATATGACGGCATTTCGCGATAAAAAACGTCTTGAAGTGGTAAAAACACTTCTGTTTGGAAATAGGAAACTGACGGATAGATTATTGGGAGAAAGCATCGACATCGTTACCGCGAATTCGGTATCGGAACTGGCTCAAAAAATGAATGAACTGAATGGAGACCAATCGGTTGATGGAGGCTTGCTTGAGAAAGAAGTACGTTCTTATGATGAGAATATCTCGCGCGGCAAAAAGTACATGAATGATGAACAGCTGCGAAGAATTTCTCATCTGAGGCAGTTTATGGGCGATCGCCTGCGTACCTGCAAATTCCAGCAAATTGATGATAAAAAAGCTTATCCTCTGATTGCGATCCGGGAGTTCATTCTGGCCAGAAAAAGTTTAGGAGGAATACAGACCGATCTTCAAAGCAGAGTGCTGAACGGTGTCGGAGAACCGATTCCCGGCTTGTACGCTGCAGGTGAAGCGGCAGGATTTGGTGGAGGAGGGATTCATGGTCTTCGATCGCTTGAAGGGACATTTCTGGGAGGATGTATTTTAACCGGAAGAGTGGCCGGGAAAGCAGTTGGAGATGATGTTTAATCAAAATGTATTTGTCACAGTCCAGGACAAATCATTTTTATAATGAAGTCTGTAATGATTTCTCGCAGATTTCCGCTGAGTTTTACGCAGATTTTCGCAAAGTATCAGCGTAACTCTGCGGGTTCATCTGCGAGAATCAGCGAGAAGATCTATGTTTATTTTAACCATGAAGACTCGAATTCACGGTTTTGACTATGATAAGACTTAGTGCAACTTTGAGACTTTCAGTCTTAGTGGCAGAATCTTGAAAAGCCTTATAAATAAAATTTCTGATTTCAATTAACTTAACAGATCATGAAAAAGACCGGCGCGCAACTAACTGTTTTTGCTTTGGAGCAGGTGGGGGTATCTCACACCTTTGGAATTCCCGGCGTTCATAACACCGAGATTTATGATGAACTGAATAAATCCAAACAGATTGAACCGGTTCTGGTTACCCACGAAGGGGGAGGTGCGTTTATGGCCGACGCGATGAGCCGAACATCCGGTTCCATCGGTTGTATGATGATTGTGCCGGCAGCAGGACTGACTCACGCCATGAGCGGAATTGGAGAAGCGTATCTTGATGGAATACCGATGCTGATTATCTCCGGTGGAATCCGGACCGATACCGGCAGGGCCTATCAGCTGCACGATATTGATCAGCATAAGGTGCTGTCCGGAATTACCAAACAGAGCTGGAAAGTTGAGAGTCACCGCGATATTGTGCCGACGATCTACCGAGCTTACGAAACGGCCATCTCAGGTGAGCCGGGGCCGGTGTTCGTGGAAATTCCCGTGAACCTGCAGCTCTTTTCCGGGGAGATTGATGAACTGCGCGAGTACTCCTCAAATGTAGAAACTCCAAAACCGAGTGGTACTTCTATTGAAGAGGCGATTAAACTTTTGGAGAGATCAAAAAAGCCCGGACTCTTTGTGGGGTGGGGAGCCGTGGATTGCGAAGAGTCACTGATTAAACTGGCTGAAAGGTTGGACGCTCCGGTGGCGACAACCCTTCAGGGGTTAAGCAGTTTCCCGGGAAATCACCCTCTGCACACCGGTATGGGGATTGGCGAATATGCGGTTCCCGCTTCCGAAATGGCGTTTGATGGATGTGACTGTTTGCTGGCTATCGGCGTTCGGTTCGGGGAAATTCCAACCGGAAGCTTCGGGATGGAGGTTCCTAAGAATTTGATTCATGTGGATATTAACGCGGATGTGTTCAATAAAAACTATCCGGCAAAAGTGACGATTCATGGAGATGCGTCGGAAGTCGTGAATCAGTTGCTTCTAAAACTGGATGATCGAGAAAACAGAGAAGAGCAAGGGAAGGAAATCAGGGAGATCATCAGAAAAGAGAAGGAAAACTATTTTAAGGAGTGGAAAGAGGATCTAAAAGGAGAGAGGGTCAACCCGGCGCTCTTTTTCAGAGAACTGAGAAATCAGTTACGTGATGATGCGATTGTTGTTGCCGATGATGGGAATCACACCTTTTTGACAGCAGAACTGTTTGAGGTCCGAAAACCGAGGCACTTCATCTGCCCAACCGATTTCAACTGTATGGGGTACTGTGTGCCGGCCACTATTGGTGCGAAGCTGGGTAATCCGGAAAAACAGGTGGTGGGAATAGCCGGCGATGGAGCCTTTTTAATGACCGGCCTTGAGCTGCTGACTGCAACGTCGCTCAAGCAGGGAGTGGTTATTTTTGTTTTTAACGACGGAGAACTGTCTCAGATATCGCAAGGGCAGGAGATACCATATAATCGAAAAGTATGTACACAGTTGGGTCAACTCGATATTGAAGGCGTTGCACAAGCTACAGGAGCCGGCTATCACAGGATGGAGAGCGATGACAAAATTCAATCTGTGATTAAAAATGCATTGGCAAGTGCATCCAAAGGAATTCCTGTAATCGTGGACGTGAATATCGACTATTCAAAAAGAACCCGGTTTACAAAAGGGATTGTAAAAACCAATTTGGGAAGGTTTCCTCTTCGTGAGAAAGTGCGGTTTATTGGCAGGGCGGTGAAGAGGAAGATAACGGGGTGATTTTGGAACGGGTTTTAATCCTGTAAATGAAAATCGAATTCTAAACTAATTCAGGCGTCCCCCTCTCTACGCGCAGAGAGGTGACAGGCCTGCCTTCCGAAGCTTCAGCGCAGGAAGGGGTGAGTTCAATGGAATGGAAGTTGATATAATAATTGTTTAATATTAAACAAAAATCAACAAGACTAATAGCATTATGGAATTTGGTATTTACACCTTTGTAGAGAATACTCCACATCCACAAATGGATGGCAAATTGAGCAATGAGCAAAGAATGCAGAACCTTCTTGAGGAGGCGGAACTGGCCGATGAACTCGGTCTCGATGTCTTTGCGGTAGGTGAGCATCATCGTGAAGAGTATGTCTCATCGGCGCCTTCAGTTATTTTATCCGCCATTGCAGCCCGGACAAAAGATATACGACTTTCAAGTTCGGTGACGGTTCTGGGATCTGAAGATCCTGTACGAGTTTATCAGCAGTATTCGACGATCGATCTTATTTCGAAGGGGAGGGCAGAGATCATGGTGGGTCGCGGTTCGTTCATTGAATCGTTTCCGTTGTTTGGATATGAATTGAACAACTATGAGCCACTTTTTGAAGAGAAGCTGGAATTATTGCTGAAGTTGCGCGAAAATGAGAAAATCACCTGGAGTGGAAAATACAGATCTGCTATTGATGATCTCGGAATTTACCCGCGGCCGATTCAAGATAGAATTCCAATATGGAGAGCTGTTGGTGGTACACCCAAATCGGCTTACAGGGCGGGTCAGCTCGGGATCCCAATGGCGATTGCTATTATTGGCGGATATCCGGAACAGTTTAAACAGATGGCTCAGATTCATGAGCAAGCAGCCAAAGAATATGGTCACGGCAGACTTCCGGTTAGTATCAATTCACACGGCTTTATAGCTGATAAGACCGAGGAAGCGTATGATATTGCGTTTCCGGCGTTTAAACTGACCATGGATCGAATTGGAAGGGAACGAGGCTGGCCACCGATGAGCCGGCAACAGTTTGAAGCTTCCTGCACATTAAGAGGTGCAAATGCAGTGGGGAATCCACAACAGATCATCGA
>CAYNZY010000026.1:0-28864 GCA_964401805.1 uncultured Rhodohalobacter sp. | reverse complement strand
GAGGAAACCGAAATACCGCTCAAAGATGCCGGCGATATCGGGGCCCTGTCTGATGCCGTTTCAGCCAAAGAGGTGATTTTCCGTGAAGTGGATCCTTCCTACGATTACGATTTCCATAACGCTCCGCAGCGTCAATACATCATCCTTCTTGATGGGGAGATCGAGATCGAAACCTCCTTGGGTGAAAAGCGAAGGTTTGGTGCAGGAGAAATATTACTGGTGGAAGACACCACAGGCAAAGGGCACAAAACCCGAAACCTTAAACCCATCCCAAGAAAGTCCGTTTTTATCACTCTTCCGGATGAATGAACCGGAATTTTTTAGTCTAAATTGCATCCAATAGATTCCCCTCCTTAAGAAGGAGTGGAGACGCTCCCCCGAACCTTTTAAAATTTATTCAATAAAACTGAGAATCCTATTTTGAGACAGACAGTTGAGCCACGGAAGCACGGAAATACACTGAAGATTCCGTGGCTAATGTATCTTACACGTAGACAGGCTTGTCTTCTATCCCGCGCCTCCTGTTGCTCCACCGCCGGCAGATCCCGTAGAGGCCCCAGCCCCTCCCGTTGTACCGGTAAATGAAGCACTGCTTGTAGCTGCAAGGGTGGAAATGGATGTAGCCACCGAAGCGGGCGTATGTGATGATCCCGCCATCAAGACTATCCATGGAAAGTGTCTGCTGTTACCCGTGTCGTAAGAGGACTCAATCAAAGTGTTCAGCTCATTTTTGGAAAGATGAAGGGCGGTGGCATAGATAAAATGAAGATCTAACAGCTCCATTCTGAGTGTACGTTCATCTGCATTTTTCAAGCCGTCCCTGTACGCTTTCCAGCGCTGATAAGTCTCTTCGCCGCTCTTGGTTCGACGGATGATCGATGCGGAAGCCACCATGAACACGAAAGATGTGAAAAGAGCAATAAGCGCCAACGGGCCGCCCAATATCAACAATACAATGGCTGCCGCATCAATGACAAACTGAGCAGCGACGTTCGCCCAAACGCCGGTATAGCTTTTTTGATCAACCCAATCTTTCTCATCAAATACGTTTTTCACCTCTTTCTTCCACGAACTGAACCACTTTGCTACTTTTGAACCACCGCTTTGGAAGAGCTTATCAAACGTGTTATTTCCACTGTTGACCTGATCTGTTGTGTAGTCCACCAGCATTTTTTCCCATTTTGGAAGGTGTTCGTCAGGCTGTTCACTTGAAATGGAGATCACGAATTTACTGTTGGCGGACGACCAAAAGGATGATTCCTTCTCTTTCTCTTCAATGCTAAACCAGCCACGCCGGGCCAGATCAAACAGGGTGGCCACAAGGTGTTGACTGGTGGTTTGGCGTGAAGACATCAGCCGGCCGATGATTGCCGGTGGAGTTTTGTCTGGAATGACTACGGTCTCCCGGTTTGAGATGGTATTTGTACTGTGCCGTTTCCCATATTTTTGGTAGAAAAAGTAAAAAATTCCAAAACTGAGAACGGACAAAAGGATTGAAATAGGCAGGGTAATTTCTGCGTAAAATGCATCTCTTTCGGCCTGTTTTTGCTGCATTTCATCATATTCAGCCTCCTCCTGTATAATTTGATTGAGGTCCAGGTTGGGATCGCTAATCTCAACTAAATCTTCTTGAAAAATAGATGTAGGAAAGAGTGCCCGAATGGCTACATTTTGATTTCTGCTGACCCGATTTGATGTTAGTATAAATCCCGACTCGGATTCAGTCAATTCTGAACCGGAAGCTGAACTGTAGTTCCAGCTGTAAAGGGAGTCAACAGAGGTTTGACCGGGTAGCTGAATCGTGACATCAGAATTACTTACAACCTTATCTCTTCCATCACCGATAAATATCCAGTAGAACTCGCTGTATTCAGGTCCGATAGAGACTGCATTTACCAACTCGTAAGATAGGGTAAAGGTACGCTCTTCATCCTCAGCACTATAGTGCCATTTAATTACAATAATCTCGTCTGATTCTGAAACAGAAAATGTGCCCGGTTCCTCACTGTTTTCGTTGATGTAGTCAGTGCCGCCTTCAGAAACCCGGATGTTTCGAATTTCTGTAAATCCCTGTTTTGGTAATCGATAATCCGCCCAGCTAAATGAGCCGCTGTAGTTGTAGGTTCGGCTCTCTTGAATGGAAACAGCTCCGTTTTCCTGAATATTTACATCCACATTTATCTCAGGCATTGAATAATCCTGGGCATAACCGGGCTGGATAGCTAAAAAGAAAAAAAGAAAGGGAAAAAACAGACGGTAAATTTTCATTTAAATTTCCTTTGAGTATAAGTTCAAGACGTTATTTCGTTACTTCTATATTTATTAAGCGTATTTCCGGGAATTTTACTCCCCAACCTCTTATGGTTTCTTCGCCGGTAATCTGAAAATCAGCGATCACTTCTACAGAATTCATATTTTCAGGAAAGTAAGCTGCATAATCTTCATAAGAACCGGGAACCCCGTATGTGGTGTCTGAAGTTTCCAGAAGCAGTCCGGTTCCATCCACCGCAGGAGATCCACCCCAGATAAGTGTGCCGGTTTGGTCCGTAATGGTTTCGTTTCCGTATTGGCTGTCGGTGCTACATCCCGTTAAAAAGAGTAAACCAGATAGAATTATAAGCTGAATAAGATACCTCATATTGAAAAATCTTTTGGAGTATTGATTTCTATACATTTACCGATTTTGGATAACAATAACAGTTATTGGATAAAAATGGAAACCGGCCGTTAGATTCATATATTCTGCGGAGAAATTATGATGGCCGTAAACCATGACTGAGAAAATACAGACTTCTAAAAAGATTCCGGCAAGAATTCTTCCTGTAATTGTATTCGCGCAATTTGCGGGAACGTCGCTCTGGTTTGCCGGAAATGCAGTATTGCCTGATTTGACTGAACTGTTGGAGCTTTCGGATGCAGCTGTGGGTCATGTTACCTCAGCGGTTCAGTTCGGTTTTATTGGCGGCACACTTCTTTTTGCATATCTAAGCCTTGCTGATAGATTTTCTCCTTCACTGGTATTTTTGATCTGTGCAGTTGCGGGTTCTGCAGCAAACATTTTGGCAATTTTCAGCACAGGCTATTTTACACTGCTTCTGACAAGACTTTTTACCGGTTTTTTTCTTGCCGGAATTTATCCGGTTGGGATGAAGATAGCATCCGACTGGCACCGGGAAGGGTTGGGTAAAGCACTGGGGTACCTGGTTGGGGCTCTTGTATTGGGGACAGCACTTCCACATCTGATTCGGGATCTGTCGGGAGATTTACCATGGAAATTTATCCTTGTTTCAACCTCAGCAATTGCAACATTTGGTGGCTTACTGCTTTACATAATGGTTCCGGACGGGCCATACAGCAGTAAAAAGGGTGTTTTTAAACCCGGTACAATTTTGAATCTTTTTAAAGATCGTAATTTCAGAGCTTCAGCTTTCGGCTACTTCGGACACATGTGGGAGCTGTACACGTTCTGGGCTTTTGTCCCTGTGATACTAATGACCTATCAATCAGGCTATGGTGAGCTTAGCCTGTCCGTCTCACTTTATTCCTTTTTAATTATAGGAATAGGTGCAGTTGGTTGTGCTATTGGCGGACTCATTGCAATCCGAAGAAGCAGCAAATTCGTGACACAAATCTCACTTTATGTATCCGGACTTTTCTGCCTTACAATTCCATTTCTTTTCCATTTAAGCGAACCGCTTTTTATTACTCTACTTATCATATGGGGAGTTTTTGTGGTTTCGGATTCTCCGCAGTTCTCTACTATGGTTGCACGCTCATCAGATAAGGATTACGTGGCCACCGGGCTAACCATTGTAAACTGCATTGGATTTGCCACGACTATCATAAGCCTTCAGTTGCTTAACCTTCTGTGGGTGCAGTTTCAGTCGCCGGTTGTGTTTCTCGCTCTATTGATCGGCCCGGTGTTAGGGCTTTTGGCAATCCATGAGTATAAAGATTGACTTTACTGGCGAATATAGATCTAAAGAATCGTCCAAAGATTTTTATGGGGTTAGTTCAATCGTGGGTTCGTTTTTGGATATTTAGAGAGTATTAACCAAATTAATCGGTACAGTTCTCTAAATTCTTTCTTTACTAATCAAGCTATACACATATGTTTTCAACATCATGCCATTACGGTCTTCAGGCAATGATATATATTGCTCTAAAATCTACAGAAGAACAAAAAACGGATCTAAGCCAGATCTCAGAAAACCAAAATATCCCAAAACATTTTTTGAGTAAAATATTGCAGAAGCTGGTTAAAAATGGTCTGCTGAATTCAATGAAGGGACCGACCGGTGGATTCTACCTCAGCAAAAAACCCGATGAAATTGTATTAATCGATGTGATTGGGGCTATTGACGGGATGGACGTTTTTAATAAATGTGGTATTGGGTTTAAGAAATGTGATGACAACCACCCTTGTCCAATTCATCATGAATATAAAGGTGTCAGAAATAACATCCGTGAACTGTTTGAAAACAAGACACTTCTGGATTTGACTGAAGAAATACAGCGCGGAGAAAGTTTTGTAAGTCTGAGTTCAGATTCATCACTTAATTCCTGAAGCAAAAAAACTTAGAAATGAATCGTACAGTTATCGTAACAGGGGCATCAAATGGTATAGGCAGAGCAGTAGCAAAAGCATTTGCTTGGAATTACTATAGCGTTGTAATTGCGGATATCGATAGAGAAAACGGAAGCGCTCTACAAGATGAGTTGCAAAGCGAAGGGAGACAGGCGCAGTATATTTATTGTGATGTATCAGATCCCAAATCGATTCAAAATTTGGTAAAAGAAACTATCAAGAGATATCCAACAATTGATGTATTAATCAATAATGCAGGCATATCTGAATTTATTCGTCCGGATGAGCTGTCTGTAGAGAAATGGGATCAGATCCTGAATACCAATCTGAGGGCAAGCTTTCTCCTAACCCGTGAAGTTATGCCTCATATGAAGAAAACGAAGAAAGGCTCCGTTGTAAATATCGCATCGACTCGTGCACTGATGTCGGAAAAGAATTCAGAGGCGTATTCCGCATCAAAGGGTGGATTACTGGCACTGACACACTCTCAGGCTATATCATATTCAAAAGATAACATCACAGTAAACTGTATTAGTCCTGGCTGGATTCATACCGGTGACTACGAAAAATTGCGTGATATCGACCATGAACAGCATCCATCCAATCGAGTTGGAAAACCGGAAGATATTGCAAGGGCCTGCTTGTTTTTAGCGGACCCTGAGAATGACTTCATTAACGGAGAGAATCTTGTGATTGATGGCGGGATGACGCGAAAAATGATTTACGAGCATTAACTCGAATCACATCTAACGCAAAACCACAGGACATTTCACTTCAGCCTGCACAATCTCTTCTACAACGTTATCATAGTCGGCAGTAAACTCAAATCGACTCATTGCCATTTGATCCCGAATTCGCTGTGGGTCATAATTGTCGATGTACGATTTTGAAATTTTAAAACCTGTGATTTTTAATTTGTACCTGCCTGAAAGATATGGATCGCCTTCAAACTCATTACATTGCGGGGCATTTTCCCACGCCTTTTGATATGAAAAATCCTCGTTTAACTGTTGCCAATTAATTTGATTATTCTTCGTAAGCTCAAATTTGCAGGATTGGTTAATACCGCTCTCAAACGTGATAGGTGAGTTGGCATGAGTCTGATAAATCGTCCCTCTGATAACCTTTTCTCCGGAATAATAGTAGTAAAGCTCGTCCTCACGATTTAACGCAAATGCCGGGTCTTCGTCCGGTTTGCAGTAGCTGTAATCTGTCTGATCGTTCATTTCAGCATCAGGAGAGTCCTTCAAAGAAAGTAGGAAGTAGATGCCAACCGTAAGAGTAGCTATCAGAGCGAATATTTTCATAAACAGAAAGTGCTCATTAATAGATTTAATCTCAATTAAAATTCAGCAGATAGGATAGGTCAATTTTATCTGTTTTAAAATTTTCCCTGAAAAAGAAAAGGAGCCCCGGTCAAAGGAACTCCTTTTTGATTTAGCAATCTATAGTATAGGCAGAGAAAGCCTATCTATGGTTTAATAGCAATCATAAATCCGTTTCATGTTGGTGGATCAATCCATGATTTTTCGTAAGAAAGCGGGCTGTTCGGTATCACGCTTGTCAATGCGTTCATCCCGATTAGAAACGCTGGTATTATCGTTGCTCGCCTTTTTACGTTCAATGGATTCGCGGTGCTGCATATCATCGTCTGCCTGCACCTCTTCCTGTGAACGCATGTGTTTGACCTCACGCCGGTGAATAGCCGGTGTATCGAGGTTTTTGAGGTTCTTTTCACCTTTGTAGTAAGGTCCATCCAAAGTACTGCTGTGACGCTTGGCGATATCGCTTGCTTTTGGCAGGTTTGTACTTTTGGTTTTCAAAGCCGAATCGCTGTTCTTGTTGGGTGCAACCCGGGCTTTGGTTTTATCCTCGCTCAGTTCAAATCCGGTTGCAATAACCGTAACCCTTAGCTCATCTTCAAAGGCGTCATCGAGAACTGTACCGAGTATGATTTCCGCATCTTCTCCGGCTTCCTGCTGGATGATGCTGGTTGCTGTAGTGGTTTCCCGCATTCCCAGATTGGCACCTGCAGAGATATTCACCAGTACGTTGCGTGCACCGCGAATACTCACTCCGTCAAGCAGGGGAGAGTTGATCGCTTCGCGTGCAGCAATTTCAGCTCTGTCAGGACCGCTGGCTGTAGCAGAACCCATAATGGCGGCTCCACCGTCAATCATCGTTGTGCGAACGTCGGCGAAGTCAAGGTTGATCAGACCCGGCATTAAAATGAGGTCTGAAATGCCACGCGTGGCATTGTAAAGTACATGATTGGCTTGTTCAAAGGCTTCCATCAGCGATGTGTTCTCATCGGAGATATCAAGCAGCCGTTCGTTTGGAATCACGATAACCGTATCACAATTCTTTTTCAGCTCGGTTATCCCTTCAAGAGCGTACTTCATTCGAACTTTTCCTTCTACCTGGAATGGAGTGGTAACCACGCCAACGGTAAGAATTCCTTTTCGTTTGGCGATGCCGGCTACAACCGGTGCGCCACCTGTACCCGTACCACCACCCATTCCGGCGGTGATAAAGATCATATCGGCAGAATCGACTGCCTCGTCAATTTCATGTCGGTTCTCTTCAACCGCTTCCCGTCCAATTTCGGGACGTGCACCGGCTCCAAGTCCGGATGTAAGATTCGATCCAACCTGGATGGCCACGTCGGCCGAGTTATTTTTCAGTGCCTGTGCGTCAGTGTTTAATGCGATATATTCAACGCTGTCCAATCCTTTTCGGATCATATTGTTGATGGCGTTTCCGCCTCCGCCACCGACTCCGATGACTTTTATCTTCGCATTATCCTGACCTTTCTCGTCAAAACTAAAGCGTGTGTTATTGTATTCCATGGTTACTCCTTATTTATGATTGCTAATGTGTGTTGTCTGTAGATTGCTATTTGTTGTTTCTCAATGTTCAGATATCCTTCGATCAGAGTTCTCTAAACCAGCTCTTCATGCGCTGTGTGATGCTGTTCATCACTTTCTCCACACCTGAACCTTTTGTGGATGACGGCACAATTGCCTGGTTCTCCGGACCTCCGGATTTTATAGCGTGAAGCACAAGGCCTACGCTGGTTGCGTACATCGGGCTGTTCACCTCCTCAATCAGGCCTCCTGAGAGTCCCAACGGCTTCCCGATTTTAGCATCAATACCCAAGACCTCGTTGGCCAGGGGACAGATGTTCTTAATCAGAGCTCCACCGCCGCTTAGTACAATACCTGCACTCAGGGAATCCGCATAACCGCTGCGTTTCACCTCAATGGCGATGATCTCTAAAATTTCTTCCATTCTGGCCTGTATAATTTTGGCCAGTATACTTTTTGTAATCTCTTTGGGCGGACGTCCGGCAATGCCCGGAATCGTGATCGACTCATCTTCTTCGATCATATCCACAAAACATTCTCCGTGCTGCTGTTTCAGTTTTTCAGCCTGATCATCAAGCACACTCAAACCAACCCGAATGTCATCCGTAACTTTTTTGCCTGCTATGGCTATGACCGCAGTATGACGGATGGTGTTATCCTGGAATACGGCCAGATCGGTTGTTCCGCCTCCGATATCAACCAATACCACACCGGCTTCTTTTTCCTCGTCATCAAGTACGGCATAAGAACTTGCAAGCGGTTCAAGAATAATGTCTGCTACCTGAAACCCGGCACGCTCAACGCATCGATAAAGATTTTTGGCTGCAGAAACCAATCCGGTGATAATGTGAACTTCTGCCTCCATACGGATTCCACTCATTCCCACGGGGTCGCTTATTCCATCCTGACCGTCAACCACAAACTCCTGCGGTATGACATGCAGAATCTGTTGATCGGGTGGCAGCATAATGCGCTGGCAGTCTTCCAAAAGACGCTCAACGTCCTGCACCGTTATCTCCTTATCCTTATTGTTGATGGTGATCACACCCTTACTTCGGATACTGCGAATGTGATCGCCGGCAATTCCTACGTTCACAGAATTGACTTCAATACCGGATGCGAGCTGAGCCTGCTCTACAGCGGTTTTAATGGCTTGAACCGTCTTGTCGATATTCACTACCACACCGCGGTTCAGTCCTTCGCTCGGGGCTTTCCCAACACCCAGAATATGGATTCTATCCTGTTCGTCAATGGATGCCACAACGGCACAAACTTTCGTGGTGCCAATGTCGAGGCCTACTACTATTCGTTCATTTTCATTTTCTATTTCCATATGTCTACCTGCTTGTCTTGTTTGATTGCTAAATCAGTGTTATTTGGGTTCCTATTCTTTGGTGACCACCTGGTTTCTAAACCGAAGATCGATCTGGCTGAATGCCTCGATTCCCTTTGTCGAGATCACTTCGCCATAAAATGCCTGCCAGTGTTTGAGCCTTGTATCAAAATCGGTGTGGCCAAACAGCAGTTTCACTCCGTTCTCTGCCGTGAGGGCTACAACGCCTTCACGTTCGTTCCACGCCACCTCGCTGATGGTTATCCATCCGAAGCGATTCTCTCGTGCCGCGGTTAAAAATTCTTCTACCTGCTTAAAGGCATCGGTATTCAATGTATCGCTGAGTGGTTCAGCCGGGAATCCATAAACCAGGGGTACATCTTCAATCTTTTCAGGTATGATCGGCAATTTTACCCCACCTTCCGATACATAGCTTCTTCTGCTTCCATCAATTAACAGAGCCAGCGGTTCTCTTTCCGTTACGTTGAACTGCAGCTTCCCCCGAAAACCCATCGTTACGTTTACCTCTTTTACATAGGGTAAAGAACTAACCGAATTCATGAGTTTTGTAAAATCAACGCTGTCTGCGTACATACCAACCGGGGTGATTTCGGCAATTGTAGATTCAAGATCCTCTGTTGAGGTAAAATGGTTTCCTGAAAAGTCCACATCTGTGATTTGGGTGTTCTGTTCAAAGTAAAACCCTCCCAAAACAGCCAGGCCTACAATAAAGAATACTCCGGCAATCAACGTTACAGGACGCTTTGTTTCTTTCGATTTTCGTTTGCTATGTGATTTATTCTTGCTCAAAAAAATCTATTTCTGTTTAATCAATTCAGTAAACTGTTCGCCAAATTTGTAAATATCTCCGGCGCCCATTGTAATGACAATGTCTCCATCTTCTACAATACTGGTCAGCCGAGAGGGCAGATCTCGCTTGTCGCGCACATAGTGTACATCGCGATGTCCATATGTTTTGGCAGTATCAGCAATCAGTTTTCCCGTAACTCCTTCAATCGGTTTTTCCCTGGAGGGATAGATATCCGTGACTACCAGTACTTCCGCATCAAAGAAAGAGAGACCAAATTCTTGATGCATTTCCTGAGTACGCGAGTAGAGGTGAGGCTGAAAAACGGCTACAATCCTTCTATCTTCCCAGCCTCGCCGTGCCGCCTTTATCGTTGCCTGAACTTCGGTTGGATGATGGGCGTAATCGTCGATTACAAGAATATTTTTTTCATCCATCTTAGGTTGGAATCGACGGAAAACACCTTTGAAACGCTCCAGGCCTTTTTTGATATTTTCAAAGTCCATTCCAAGCTCAAGACCAATGGCTACAGCAGCCAGGGCATTTTTGATATTATGGTCGCCGGGCGCCATCAGGGCAATTTCGCCGAGCGGTTCTTCCTGATACAAAACGGTAAATGTACTTCTGAAACCTTTTTGACCCACATTAATGGCTCGTACTTCTGCCTGAGGTGTAAATCCGTAAGTAATTGTTCTTCTCTCAATCTCGGGGAGTATGCTTCTAACATTTGAATCATCCAGGCAGACAATCACAGCTCCATAAAACGGCACCTTGTTGGCAAATTCAATGAATGCCTCTTTTACATCTTCCAGATCTTCATAGATATCCAGGTGTTCAGCTTCAATATTGGTAATAACAGCCATGGAAGGGGAAAGGCGCAGGAATGTTCGGTCGAACTCGTCTGCTTCAACAATTACTATGTCGCCTTTGCCAACAACGGCGTTGGTTTTGTCGAAACTGTGCACACGTCCGCCTACGATAATGGTGGGATCGAAATTGCCATCCTGCACTACGTGACCGGCCAGGGTAGTGGTGGTTGTTTTTCCGTGTGTTCCTGCAATGCCGATTCCATACTTCATTCTCATCAGCTCTGCCAGCATTTCAGATCGCTTGATAACCGGAATTTGAGCAGCTAAAGCAGCTTTGGTCTCTTCGTTCTCTTCAGCCTTAACCGCACTGGTGTAAACCACTACATCCGCTCCTTCGATGTTGGATGCGCTATGACCTTTAAAGATTTTTGCACCCAGCTCTTCGAGTCGTTCTGTGGTATCACTTAAATTGCTATCCGAACCGGTAACACTGTAACCCCTTAGAAGTAAAATCTCTGCAATTCCACTCATACCAATCCCGCCAATACCCACCATGTGGATCTGTTTGGTTCGGCCAAATACGGGTTGTGTTTGAATCTTATTACTCATGGGTCTTTTTCTGTGCAATTGTGAAAATTTCTTTTGCGATCGTATTTGCAGCTTCCGGTTTTGCCAAAGATTTCATGGCTTTATTCATTTTCTGCAGACGATCCCGATCATTTATCAAGACTGTCACTGTTTCTGAAAACTTTTCTTCAATGTCGGACTCCTCAAGAAGTTCAGCAGCTCCGGTTTCTACCATCGACTTGGCATTTTTCGCCTGATGATCTCCTGCTACGTTAGGAGAGGGGACCAAAACGGCCGGCTGACCAAGCAGCATTAGTTCACTGCAGGTGCCCGCACCGGCTCGTGTTACAACTAAATCTGCGGCACCGTATGCTGCCGGCATATCATCGATATATTTAGTGAGTCGTAAATTTGAATATGAACTCGTATCAATTTGCTCGCTTAGTTCTTTGAAATATCGTTTTCCACACTGCCAGATGATTTGAAGTCCGGCTTCATTGTGAAGATAATCCAGCTCTTTTTGCATGATGTTGTTAAGCGCAAATGCTCCGCCGCTTCCGCCTAAAATTAACAGGACAGGCGAATCCGGTTTAAAACCAAAAGATTTACGAGCGTTTGTTGTATCACTCTGTTTGAGTTGTCCTCTTACCGGATTTCCGCTGAGCTTGATTTTATCTTTTGGCAGATAGTTCTCTGCGTCTTCAAATGCAGTAAAAATGGTGACAGCGTGTTTAGCTAAAAGCCGGTTTGTTACACCCGGATAACTGTTTTGCTCCTGGATAACAATTGGGATACTCAACTTTGCAGCAACCCAACCAATTGGACCTGCAGCAAATCCGCCACAGGCAACCATTACGTCTGGTTTAAATCCTTTTATGATTGAAAAACTTTGCACGATACTGGTCAATAGCTTAAATGGGAAAAGCAGGTTTTGTGGAGTCAATCGACGGTGAAATCCGCTTATCCAAACACTTTTAATGTCATAACCCGATTTTGGTACAGCTTCCCACTCCATACGGTCTCGTGTTCCGACGAACAATATTTCTGAGCGCTGATCCATCTTACGAACAGCATCCGCAATAGCAATTGCCGGATAGACGTGTCCACCCGTACCGCCGGCTGCCAGCAAAACCCGAATGGGTTCTGCCGCAGCTGTGCGGGTGTCTGTGGATGATATGTTCGTTGTGGCTGTTGTCATTAACCGTTATAAAATCTGTTTTGAATCTGTCTGTTGTGTTTTGAAATATTGAGTAAAATTCCAATCATCACGCCGGCAAAAAGCATGCTGGTTCCTCCGTAGCTGATGAAGGGCATCGGAAGCCCGGTAACCGGAAACAGGCCGGTGGCTACGGCAGCATTTACAAATCCATATAGCGTAATCATTAGAGTTGCACCCAGGGCCATCAATGTGCCGAGTACATCCGGGGAATAGCGAGCGATAACCCCAATTCCGCGGTAAAGAATGATGATAAAAATGAGCATGACTGCCGAAGAACCGATGATTCCGTACTCTTCAGCGATGATCGCAAAAATAAAGTCATTATATGGAGCAGGGAGAAAATCACGCTGGGTGCTTTTACCGATTCCAACACCTATAATTCCTCCGCGGGCAATCGCAATGTGTGCCTGCTGAGCCTGATATCCGCTACTCGATTCGAGCCGTTCGCTGTTGATGTCTTTGACCTGCTCAATGTAATTGGTAACGCGACTGGTTCGCTCTGCCGAACTCAATACCAACGCTGATCCGCCGGCCAATCCAATCAAAATCAGCCCCAAAAGCTGAACAGAACTTATTCTGCCCACAAACATCATGAATACTGAAATTCCCATCAGGATGGCAGCACTACTAAAATCTTCAAGTGCAATCAGGAAGCATGTAAGTGTTACCCAGATCAAAATTGGGATGAATGCTCGTTTAAAATCTTTGATGTAATCCTGTTTTTCATGCAGCAGAACGGCAACGTGGAGAATGAGAGAAATTGCGGCAAAAGAAGATGGCTGAAACGAAAATCCTGCTACAGACAGTGACCGACGTGCCCCGAATACCAGATCACCGTAGATCATCACGGCAATTAGCAAAATCCAGCTAAATACGACCGCGATTCGGCTGAAGCGTGCCAGCACTCTATAGTTGATCTTTGATGCAAAAATCATTGCAATTAAGGCAATTCCCAGTTTTATCACATGGCTGAACACCAGCGAGCCGGCTGTTGTATTATGCGTTTGCGCGAAATAAGCGATTGAAGAGTAGACAGCAATTGCACCCACCATCATCAGCATAAATACACAGACAAGGATGATTCGGTCACTTCCCTGTACAGGTGTGTCAAGCTCTTCGCGTGTGGTGCCGAAGATCGATCCTACTTTGCTATTTGGTGTTGTGTAATACAATTGTCTATTTAGATGTTTTTTATAGTTCTAAAACGGATTCTTTAAAAACTTTGCCGCGGTGTTCATAATTTTCAAACATATCAAAAGAGGAACAGGCCGGACTCAGTAGCACAACTTCACCTCGTTTTGCTACCTTTGATGCCTCTTTTACTGCTTCTTTCATTGATTTTGCTTCAGTCAAATTTGGCACTACATCCTTTAACTGATTTTTAATCGCTTCTTTTGCTTCACCAATGGCTATAATAGTGTGGACTTTCTCACGAATCTGGGTTGTTAGGTCGTGGTAGTTATTCCCTTTATCACGCCCACCCAAAATGAGTACAATTGGTACGTTGAAGCTGTCCAGCGCAAACCAAACCGCATTGATGTTGGTCGCCTTGCTGTCGTTGATGTATTTCACACCGTTGAATGTTCGCACATATTCAAGACGATGTTCAACACCCTCGAAGCTTTGCAGGCTTTCGCGGATAAATTCATTTTCAATTTCAGAGGCCCTGGCCGCAAGTGCAGTGGCCATTCCGTTGCTTAGATTGTGTTTACCGGGCAGTGAGATATCTTCAGTGTTCATGAGGATCTCCTCTTTTTGATCGAGTCGTAAAATAAGTTGTCCGTTTCGGACAAAAGCGCCATTGGGTAATTCTGATTCTGTAGAAAAAGCCATCATACGGGGAGCATTCTTCCTTTTGGATAGCTTTTTTGCAAAACCGGAAACTGTAGCGTCATCGGCATTGTAGATAAACCAGTCATCAGCCGTTTGATTCTCAGCAATTCTGAATTTCGAGGCCGCATATTTTTCAAAATCGTTTTCGTACCGGTCTAAATGATCCGGCGTGATGTTTAAAATCACAGCCACGGCAGGGTGGAAGGTGTTGACATGATCGAGCTGAAAGCTGCTTACTTCCAACAGTGCATCTTTTGTCTCTTCGGTTTGATCCACAAGCTCAGAAAACGCAAACCCGATATTACCTGCGAGAATGCACTCTTTTTTTGCAGTCTTCCAGGTGTGATGCATCCAGTTCACTGCTGTTGTCTTGCCATTACTTCCTGTCACCGCCACAATGGGTGAGCGATTAAACCACGATGCCATCTCAATCTCTGAAAAGATCGATTTTTCATCATTCAAATATCTTTGAGCAATAGGCGAAGATGTTGGAACACCCGGACTAATCACCAGAAACTCACCCTGCATAGCTCTTTCTGAATGAGACTTCTCTTCAAACTCAATCGACTCGCTACGTAGTTTATTTGCAAACTTATCATCCACCGGACCTGAATCGGACAGAAAAGGAACAGCTCCTTTCTTTTTCAGAAGGATTGCTGCAGCTACTCCGCTTCGGGCAGCACCGGCAATAGTGATATGTTTGTTTTTAACGTCTATCATCGAAGCTTGAGAGTTAAAAGGCTTAAAATTCCCAGCAGGATGGCGATAATCCAGAATCGAACAACAATTTTAGATTCTGCCCATCCTTTTTTCTCATAATGGTGATGGATTGGTGTCATCAAAAAGACCCTGCGGCCAACACCATATCTTCTTTTCGTATACTTGAAATATGTTGTTTGGATGATAACCGAAAGAGTTTCTACCATAAATATTCCACAAATAATGGGGAGTAAAAGCTCTTTGTGAATCATCAGGGCCAGTGCACCCAGCGCGCCGCCGATAGCTAAGGAACCGGTGTCGCCCATAAACACGGATGCCGGATGAGAGTTGTACCATAAGAACCCAATACAGCCACCCACAAGGGAGGCGGCAAAAATTGTAAGCTCACCTGAGCCGGGTAAGTAGATTAAGTCGAGGAAATTTGAGAAATCAACCCGACCTGATACGTAAGCAAAAATTCCCAAAATTACGCCTGCAATGGCAGATGTGCCCGAAAGCAAGCCATCCAGTCCGTCCGTGAGGTTGGCGGCGTTGCTAACCGCCGTAATAATAAAAATTACGAACGGAATGTAGATCAGCCATCCATACTCTTCTCCAAAAAATGCATAGTCAATATTTACATCTTTGACGAAGGGAACGGTGGACAGTGTGTTAAAATCATCAAAAGCGGGCCAGAAGTAGAGTGCAGCTCCTAAAACTAGTCCGACAAATACCTGGCCGCCTACCTTGAACCAGCCGTGTAGTCCTGATTTGTCCTTCTTTACAACTTTGATATAGTCATCAATAAATCCTACCACACCGAGAACGAACATCACAAAAATGCTCATCCAGGTGTAAATACTGTTCATATTCATCCAAAGCAGGGCTGGGATGAGAGTTGCCAAAATGATGATTACGCCACCCATCGTTGGCGTATTTGCCTTGCTGAGATGCGAATCCAGCCCGATGTCTTGCCGAATTACCTCTTTGAGCTGCAGTTTTTGCAGCCATTGAATCATTTTTCTACCAATGATTAAACTAATAATCAGTGAGGTAACGGCAGCCAGGGCCGTTCGAGTCGTAATAAAGTCAAAAGCACCGAATCCGGGCGGAGCATAGTTCTGATTTAACCAATCGAGAAGCGCGTATAGCATCAGTTTTCCTCCCCGGGTTTTGTATTACGGCTTAATTTTGCCAATGCATCGCGAGCCTCTTCACGGTCATCAAAATGGTTGCGAATTCCGTTGATTTCCTGATAGGTTTCATGACCCTTACCTGCAATCAAAATGATCGTGTTACGATCGCTTTCAGTAATAGCGCTATGAATGGCTTCTTTTCTTGAAACTATTGTTTTATAGCTAAATGGATCACTAAATCCAGTCTTAATGTCTTCAATAATCTTTGCCGGATCCTCGGAACGGGGATTATCTGAAGTTACGATGACTTCATCACCGTATTCTTCCGCGATTTTAGCCATTTCTGGCCGCTTGGATTTGTCTCGATCACCGCCGCAGCCAAATACAATCAACAGTTTTTGATTCTCGTGTTTCAGTTCCGAAAGGGTAGAGGCAACATTTTCGAGAGCATCAGGAGTGTGTGCATAATCGACAAAAACAAGCGGGTAGTTTTTGTACCCGGTATTCATGATTACTTTTTCTAGCCTGCCCTCTGCACCTTTACAAGCAGGAATTGTGTCAGCAATAAGTTTACCATCGTAACCCAGACTGGTGCCAATGATGAGAGACTCCACAACATTATAGGCGTTGAACTTGCCAGCAAGCGGGGTGAAAAATTTAACACCCTCCGCATCAATAACGGTCTGATCAGGCGATGTTTTTAAAATTTCAGCCTGAACTTGTCCATTGCCTTTAAAAGAGAAGTCAATGACTTTCGCTTTTGTATCCTGGACCATATAATCAGCATATTCATCGTCTGCGTTGACAATAGCCCAGCTGGTTGAGGGCAGTGTATCAAATAAAATTTTCTTTGCAGCCGCGTACTCGCTCATCGACGAATGATAATCGAGGTGATCCAGGCTTAAGTTTGTGAATGCGGCTACCTCAAAAGGAATTCCTGCGACTCTTTTTTGATGAAGGGCATGGGATGATACTTCCATAACGAGATAGCGACATCCTTCATCAACGGCCTGTTTCATATCGGACGCTAGTTCTATAGGGTCAGCGGTGGTTAGCCTGCTGTCGAGTACTTTATCGTTAATTCTTTTAGAAACAGTTCCGAATAACGCGGCGCTTTCACCAAGTTCGGTCAAAATTTGCCAAACCAGTGTAGCAACAGTGGTTTTACCATTCGTACCTGTAATGGCAATGGTTGTTAAATTTTTTGCAGGGTCACCGGCCATTCGCTGAGCAAGAGGGGAAAGCAGTTCCCGGGTATCTTCTACCTTTAGAACGGTTTCACCTTTGGATGGTTCAATATCCTCTTCAACAATAATAACAGAAGCTCCACTTTTGGCAGCCTGCAACACAAATTTATGACCATCGGTCTGAGTTCCGCAGATGGCAATAAAAATATCGTTTTCTTCAACCTTCCTTGAATCAAGACATAGCTTACCCAACTGCTCAGGCTTTCCACCTTGAACGGTAATAGGTTTGCAAAATGCTATGAGTTCGTTGTATGTCATTTATTTGTTTGTTGCCACTACGGTTGCCTGTTCCATAGTTTGAGCTTTTCCTCGCACTGTAACGGTTCGTCCCTTTCTCATTAAGTCGCCGGCACGAGGAAATTGTGTATAAATAGTTCCGGACCCAATCGTTTCGATCTCAAGCCCGCGGGAGAGCAACAGGGTTGTGGCCTGTCTCATGTTCATATCTCTGAGGTCAGGGATTTTTGCAAATCCATCAGGAATCGAGTCGGTTTCTATACTTCCCAACTTTACTTTGATGGAACTGTTTCCGTTAATTTTTTCTCCTGAAGCAGGGTGCTGTTCTATTACGTAATCACCCGATCCGGAATACGTTGCCGTTAAATTTTTGCTTGTAAGCAGAAGGCGAGCATCCTCGCGAAGTAATCCTTCAATTCTGGGAACGACCTTGTGATCTGCAAATTCGAAGTTATCACCGTTTAAATTCCTGTGAATGTCATCATCCAATCCTGCAATTCGGGTGGCGATCTCCTTAAATATAGATCCGGCGGTAAAGCCTCCGTAAATACTGGTTCGAGGCTCATCGAGTAAGACAAACATTACATACTTTGGGTCCTCAATCGGGAAAAATCCGGCAAACGATGCCCTGTAAGAGGCTTGATATCTTCCATCCACCAGTTTTTGAGCTGTCCCGGTTTTACCGGCAATTCTTAAACCTTCTACACTTGCCCATCCGGCTGTTCCCGAATCACTAACAACCTCCTCAAATACGGGGAGAAGCTTTTCGATTGTCGACTCTTTTGCGATTTTGCGAACCATATTGGGCTGTGTTTGTTCCACCACATTTCCATACTCATCAGTAATTCTGTCAACCAGGTAGGGTCTCATCATTTGCCCTCTGTTAGCAAAAGCCCCGTAAGCCTGAAGCATCTGAATTGGAGTAACTTGTACTTCATAACCGATCGACATCCATGGTTGTGTTACACTGCTCCACTCATAAGGCCGCTGAAGCCGCCCGCTCATTTCGTTAGGCAGGTCAATATTTGTAGGTGTTCCAAAGCCCATATTTCTGGCATACTGGTATAAAGTCTCCGGCTTCAATCTCATTGCAATCTCGGACGTGGCAATGTTTGATGACTTAGCCATTACGCCGGTGAAATCCAGATCTCCAAGCGGATCGTGATCACGCATGACCTGACCGTGAATCATTTTCCGCCCGTCTTCTGGAGTTTCGAAAATTTCGTTGAAGTTAACTACACCCTGTTCCACAGCTGCAATGGCTGTAACCAGTTTAAAAGTTGATCCGGGTTCAATCATATCAGAAACGGCGTAGTTTCTTCTATTTTCCGAGTCGATAGAGGAGGGGTTATTGGGATCGTAGGTTGGGTAGTTGGCCAACGCCTTTATTGCTCCGGTCTTTGGGTCCATTACAATGGCAGTTCCATACTTTGCCATATGTCGCTCAATTCCGGCCTCGAGTTCTTCTTCTGTTATGGCCTGGATATATGCATCTATAGTTGTGTGCAGATTCAGTCCCTGTGCCGGCAATTTTTGAGGGGCTCCTACATAGGCGAAGATTCTGTTACTACGATCTTTTCGAACCTGTTGCAGACCATCTGTACCCTTAAGAAGGGTGTTGTAGCTATTTTCAAGACCGGACATTCCATCAATGTTATGATTTACAAAGCCCAAAGTATGAGCCGACAGAGATCCGAAATTGTAGTTTCTTCGATACTCTTCTTCCAAAATAAGGCCTCTAAATCCCAGCTCACTTAAATCATCATAGGCATAGACAGGAATACTGCGTTCCAATACAATGTATCTGGATCGGGTGGAAGAGTTACGAATTACATTTTGATAGTGCGTGGCAGACCTGCCTGTATGTTTACTTAAAACATTGGCAATGGTATTGAGATGATCTTGTGTAGTGTTTGGCGCATGAGGATCAA
This sequence comes from uncultured Rhodohalobacter sp., assembly GCA_964401805.1. Lineage (GTDB taxonomy): Bacteria > Bacteroidota > Rhodothermia > Balneolales > Balneolaceae > Rhodohalobacter. The sequence goes on along the minus strand of CAYNZY010000026.1, from coordinate 9,590 downwards.
CAGCTACTTTATAGTTGATACTATTTGTGGCCAGAAGTGAACCGTTGGCATCAAAAATATTGCCACGCTGAGCCGAAATGGGAATCGTATCAATAGCCTGCTTGCTCCAAAGTTCCTTTAACCCATCGCCCTCAAGCATATTGACCCGAAAAATTTGCAGCAAAATGGCCGCAGGCAGCAGGAACAGGAGTCCCAGCAGCGAAAACATACGTCCCATTATGGCAGTTCTTTCGTTCATTATACGTTTAAGGTTCTATGTTGATTATTTGGTCGGCAGGCCCTGCATTGATGTAACCCTGCTGCCGGGCTCGCTGGTAGATCTCCTTAGGCCCGATTAGGCGATCGTACTCCAACCGGGTGGCGTTATATTGACGTTGTACTTTATTGAATTCAACCTCCAGCTGACGAACTTCCTGCAGTGCCTGCTGAGTGCTAAAAACATGACCGATATAGAGAATCCCGCAAACTCCAATCAAGAAGCTTGCGAGTATAACCTTCCAGGGGGTAAAAGCCGGAAGGGCAGATTTTCTTTTTTGAGTAGGTTCTTTTTTGCGCGTGCCAAATGAGGTTGCACCGCCATTAAATCCATTACTGCCCAATGAGCTCTTGGTTTTCCATGAAGAGGGCTTACCCTTTGAGATTCCTCTTCTGTTTGGCTTTACGTTTTTCTTCTCTTTAATAGGTGTTTGAATGTACATCAATTCACCTCCTTAATTTTTTCAGCAATGCGCATTTTTGCACTGCGGGATGCCGGGTTTCTTTCGATCTCATCTTCACCCGGCGTAATAATTTGCTTTACTAATGGTTCGATTGGATTGAGCGACTTTCCGTAAAAATCCTTTTCAATTTTCCCTTCAAAATTTCCGCTTTTAAAGAAGTGTTTTACCAACCGGTCTTCGAGGGAGTGATAGGAGATGGCTACAATGCGACCACCTACTTTCAAAAGTTTCAGAGAGTCTTCAAGTGCAGACTTCAGAACTTCAATTTCTCGGTTTACCTCAATACGAATTCCCTGAAATACGCGTGCAACTGATTTTATCGAAAATCTTCCTTTAACTACGTTTTCAACAGCATCTCGTAATTCTGAAGTAGTTTTGATAGGGCGGCGATTGATAATTTCTTGCGCAATCTGCCGGCTCATGCGCTCTTCTCCGTAGTGAAAGATGACGTCTCTCAACTTCTTGTAGTCGTACTCATTGACAACACTGTAAGCTGAGACACCGCTCATTGCACTCATTCGCATGTCCAGCGGCCCGTCGTGTTGAAAACTAAATCCTCTTTCCGGCTCTTTGATTTGGTGTGTAGAAACACCGTAGTCGAAAAGTATTCCGGAGATTTCTCCATGATACTCTGCAGGAATGAGGGTGGTGAGGTAGCCGAAGTTTCCTTCTAAGGCTGTAAATCTCCGGCTGTCATCAATGCGTTCTTCCGAGGCGCGAAGAGCTTCCGGGTCCTGATCAATTCCGAACAAATGGCCATTTTCTCCTAACTTCTCCAGGATAAGCTTACTGTGGCCACCTCCGCCAAGTGTTGCATCTATATAAACGCCGTTGGGATCTGTAATGAGATAATCAACGGACTCGTTAAGAAGTACAGGCGTGTGCTCGTAATAATTGCTCATCTACTCGCCTCCACTGTTTTGTCCGCCCATAACTTCTTCAAAAAGGTCTTGGTAGGATTCAAAACTCAAATCGGCATCAACTTCTTCAAGTTTTTCAGGTGACCATACTTCAATTCGCTCGCCACTTCCTATAAATATGGCGCTGTCTGAAATTCCGGACCATTCCATTAAGTGGGATGGAAGAGAAATGCGGTTTTGTTTGTCCAGAACCAGATCTTCTGCAAATCGCAAAAAATTTCGTTTAACGGTTCGGCCCTGGCGGGAAAAACTGTTGATCTGTGAAAGCTTATCTTCAACACGTTCCCATTCATCTTGTGGGTAAAGATAGAGACAGGGCTCAAGACCTCTTAAAAGGGTAAACCTCTCCTGGGCCTCAGGCTTGAGGATTTTGCGTAGCTTAGCCGGAAAAGCAACACGGCCTTTATTATCTACACTGTGTTCATATTCCCCTTTGAAACTTGGCACGGGTTTTCTCTATTTATAGACTCAATGCTACTCAGAGTCTGGATTGCTAAAACTATATGATAGCCGGCATCTGCCGGGTACGGGAACCTTGCTAATTAATTCCCCACTATCTCCCACTTCTACCCACAATGTACCTCATAGCCTCTGTATTTGTCAAGAGGAAAAGTATTTCGAGAATGAAAATTTTCTAAGCATTACTCCGCAATCTAAAAAAGTCGCTTTTATAACCATTAAAGAACGATTTCTGCGTAGGTATTTTACGGTGGGTGTTAGGTGGGAGAGAGTGGTAGTATCGTGGGAGGGTGAATTACTTTATATGTGGATCGACATTTTGAGAGTGATGACAGCCACTGTTGGGAGTTTTCGCATATAGGGGTGAACTCGATACTTCATTGAAAAATGAGATCGATTAAGTCGAATAAATAGAAAAACTTAAAATTACTATAACATGAGAAATCAAATCAGAAAAATTGCAGGCATTTTCATTCTGTTGATTCTATCAGGAAGTCAGCTTTTTGCTCAAAACAAAATTGAGCTTAATCTGGAATTGAGTGAATCACAATATAAAATGATGGTGTCGAATGTGGGAGAGAGAGGGATTTCAGCGGATGAACTTGCAAAGTGGCTTGTTGATAACGGACGGCTGAGTGTTAAAGCTGAAAAAATGAATGAATCGAGTGGCAAACTTCTGATGTACATTTTAGGAGAAAGAGGAGTAGTTGGAAAGGCATCCTACCGAATCATGATGTCAGATCGCCCCGCATCTTTAAGCATGATGATGGGTGGCCGTCAATTAGCCGGTGATCTGGATAGATATTTCCCGGGGGATCATTTTTTTCCAAGCGATATATTCTTTCCGGGGGATCATTTTTTCCCCGGTGACCATTTTATTCCCGGAGATACATTTATGGGATCAGATCGGGAAATCGAGCGGATGGCTGTCGAGGTCGGTAGAAAAGCAATAAGTTCAATGAGATCGGCCGATGGAAATGGCTTGGCAATTGTGATGTTTGCCGTTCCTGAGAAAGTTGAATCTGATGATCAAATCTCTACAGTTCCCGCGGTAGCGGCAGGCAGCATAAAATAGAATAGAGACTTATCTTGTAAACCCTCCTGACTAATAATCAGGAGGGTTTTTTATATTCTTTAGATTTTCAGTATATCTGCCAATACACCTGCGGCGGTAACTTCCTTTCCGGCACCGGGCCCCTGTATAATGAGAGGCTGATCGTTGTATCTACTGGTTCTGATGGTAATCAGGTTTGTGGTTCCCGTCAAACTTCCCAGAGCGGACAATTTAGGAACCGACTCCATTCCGACTTCAATTTTTCCATTTTGAAGCTTACCAGTATACCTCAAAACCCGATCTGCTCCTTTTTCTTTAGCAATTTTCTTCTGCCAGTTTTCGTCCACTTCAGATAAACCTTCAAGAAATTGAGCCGCATCCACATTTTGTAGATGATCGGGTATTAATGATTCTACACGTACTTCATCCCGTTCAATTCGAACTCCACAAATTCGGGCCAGAATCATAAACTTGCGCACTACATCCTCTCCCGAAAGATCATCTCTTGGGTCAGGCTCTGCATAGCCGAGGGTACGCGCCTTGTTGATCGCTTCACTGAAGGTGGCTCCATTTTCCAATTCTGAAAAGAGATAGGTCATGGTTCCGGAAACCACACCGCTGATCTCGATGATTTCATCACCTGAATCTATTAGATTTTTGATGGTGTTTAAAACCGGTAAGCCCGCACCCACATTTGTCTCGTAGTGAAACTTTACATTAAAATCCTGGGCAAGCTGATGTAGCCGATCAAACGATTCCTGGCTTTGCGTGTTGGCGAGTTTGCTTGCTGTTACTACATGAATCTGATTTTCAAATAGTTTTGGGTAAAGGTTTGATACCTCATGACTACCGGTGGCGTCTACAAAAATGACACTTCCCTGTTTATATGAGATTAGCTTTTGGATGATCTCAGACCAATCCTTATCTGCAGAAGCTTGAAGATCTCTTCTTTTGTAGGTCACTTCCTCGCTTCTGAACCATTTTACATGCTGAGAATTGCATATTCCAACAACACGTAATGAGCAGTGTTGTTCAATCTGTTTGACAAGAGTACAGCCAACTGCTCCAACACCGGCTATAAATACTTTTCTCACCGGCTTTGGTTTTGAATAGGGGATTCTGTTTTTTTTGACGGCGTGCAAATGTGACATAATTCAGTAGATTATAAGTTCTTTTCGTTGAATAAAGGGTTTGATAATGTTGTTGAGCTGTTCAAACTCAATAAGGAATCCATCGTGACCCGCCGTGGAGCTGATCTCGGCATATTGTCCCAATGGTAAATAATCAGCAAGTTCTTTTTGTTCAGAAACAGGGTAGAGGTGGTCTGATTGGATTCCTATTACTTGTACAGGTATGTGTACACGGTTCAGGATGTATTCATAGTCGTCCCGGCCACGTGCAATATCATGCGAATCCATAGCCTTTGTCAGAGTGATGTAGGTATGGGCATCCATCCGTTTGGCCAGTTTTTCTCCCTGGTAGTTGAGATAGGATTCGATCTGAAACTGACCATCCTCGTTCTGAAGTTTGCGTCCGAATTTCAGGTTATAGTCTTCCGGTGCCCGATAGGTGATCATCGCCATCATTCGGGCAGCAGCAACACCTTTAGACGGTCCGTTGTTATGTTCATAATTTCCATTCTTCCAATTAGGATCATTAGTGATAGCGGCTCTTTGGGCATGGCTGATACCGATCGCCCATGGGGTATGAGCTTTCCCCATGGCGATCAGTACAGCTGAACGAACACGGCGATCCATAAGGATGAATTCCAGCGCCTGCATACCTCCCATTGAGCCACCGATAACAAACTCTATTCCGGTGATTCCGAGCTGATTTAAGAACTGTTGCTGAAAGCGAACCATATCCCGAATGGATAGCTCAGGGAAATCATTTCTGTAGGCCTTCCCTGTAACCGGATTCAAGGACTGAGGGCCTACGGATCCATAGCAGCTTCCCGGTACATTTATACAGATGATAAAATACTTATCCGGGTCACAAATATTTCCTTCACCGAAAATTCCCGGAAACCATTCATCAGCTGCAGCGTGTCCCGTAAGAGCGTGAAAAATCACAATAGCATTATCTCCGGCAGCATTGAGTTTTCCCCAGGTTTTGTAAGCAACCGGCGCATTTTCGAAACGAAAACCGGACTCCGTGACAAACGGTTTTTTCAATTCCGTAATGTGAATTCCTTGGTTCATTAAAGCTTCACTAAATATTGTTGATGATTGAATTTTCACTCAGTTACAATTGACTTCTGATCGATTTTGGAAAAAGCCTGTTCAAAGTCGCCAATGATATCATCGATATGTTCAATGCCTACGGAAACTCGAATCAAGTCTTTCTTAACTCCGCCGGCTTCCTGCTCACTCTCACTCAACTGTTGGTGTGTGGTTGAGGAGGGGTGTATCACTAATGTTTTAGCATCACCTACATTTGCCAGGTGGCTTGCCAGCTCTACGTTCTCGATGAACGAGCGCGCGGCATCGTAGCCTCCTTTCACGCCAAAGGTCAGAACAGCTCCAAATCGGCCGTTTCTTAAATATTTTTTCCCATTTTCGTGATGCGGGTGATCCGGCAGACCGGTATAGTTAACCCAGGATACAGCGTCCTGTTGCTGTAGCCATTCAGCTAATTTTTGAGTGTTGGTTGTATGTCGTTCTGCGCGCAGTGAGAGGGTTTCAAGTCCCTGAAGCAGCAGGAAACTATTGAAAGGTGATTGTGCTGCTCCGATATCGCGAAGACCTTCTACCCGAGCTCGGATGGCAAAAGCGATGTTTCCGAACGGGCCATCCTCTCCAAATACTTCCCAGAAATTTAAACCGTGGTAGCCCGGTGCAGGCTCTGTGAATAGAGGGTAGCGTCCATTTCCCCAATCAAAATTTCCGGCATCCACAATGACGCCGCCAATACTGGTTCCGTGGCCTCCAATCCACTTCGTGGCAGACTCCACTACAATGTTTGCTCCGTGGTCAATCGGGCGTGCAATGGCACCACCGGCTCCGAAAGTGTTGTCCACAATCAGTGCGATTCCATGTTTTTTGGCAATAGCTGAAATTCCATCAAAATCGGGCACATTTCCGCGTGGATTCCCAATGCTTTCCAGATAGATTGCTTTGGTGTTTTCATCAATAAGAGCTTCAAACTCTGCGGGCTCATCGTTCTCAGAAAATTTTACATCAATGCCGAGACGAGGTAGTGTAACCTTGAACTGATTGTAGGTTCCGCCGTAGAGATTTTGGGTGGCAACAATATTGTCTCCGGCCTGAGCCAGTGTAGTAATTGCCAAAAATTGCGCAGACTGTCCGGATGCTGTTGCAACCGCTGCTGCTCCGCCTTCGAGAGCTGCTATGCGTTTCTCAAATACATCCGTGGTAGGATTCATAATCCGTGTGTAGATATTTCCGAACTCTTTCAGTCCGAAAAGGTCTGCCGCATGTTCGGTGTTTTCGAATTGGTAGGATGTGGTTTGATAGATCGGCACGGCTCGCGATCCTGTAGTTGGGTCGGGTTCCTGCCCGGCGTGCAGTTGTAGTGTTTCGAATCGGTAGTTTTTTGCTTGTCCGTTGCTGCTCATGGTTCTGTTTGATTGTGGTTATGAGATATTGGTTTATGAAATAAAAAAGCCTCTTCCGAAAATCCCGTGGGAAAGATTTTCAGAAGAGGCTTAAACAGAACCTGCAGTATCAACAGGGTGCCGGCTTCTTATCTTTCCCAATTCTGGTTTTTGAAAACCAAAACGGGCAGGATTTAGCACCTGACTCCCGACAAATCAATTGTCTGGACGGTTGCTAAGGTATCACAGGGCCTGTCCCTCCACCTTTCTTGATAAGACTCAGATTGAAAAAGAACGATGTTCAGTTACCTGAACGAAAAAAGCCCTGCTGTTTCCAGAGGGCTTTAAATTTCTTAATGAAAATATACCCTCTGCACTATGTGTGATTATGCATACACATACACATTGTGCAGATCATAAATGTCGCGCTATGTCGGTTTGTTATTTTCATTGCTAATAAGATAGAACGGTCTTTAAAGAAAATGCAAATATTTTTTCAGAAGATTTAAATAACCAGAATTTCGTTGCATAATTTCAGCTCCGACCTAATTAATTCATTCCTGAAAATGCGTCAACACCACCAACTACCGGCAGAGTAAATGATGTCCTGTCCAGGTCGATGGTTAATTCCGTACCCGGTTGTGGCCAAAGGGTATACTCTTTGTCACTGGAAAAAATCATCAGTCCGATTTTCTGACCGGCAGGGATGATTTGATCATCCGGCTGAAGGTCAAATTCCACGGTATAAAACTGCGATGGAGCAAGTGGTTCACTTTCGGTTAATGAGCTATGATTCTGAGGACTTGCCCATCCTCTTGTGATGATATTGTCAGTAATTTGAGAGCCGCGCCCATCATTCCACGGCAGAGATACAACCCAAACGCTGAGGTTTGCCGCGGGTTTGCTGCTTGCCAACGTTACAGTAACTGAGGGCTGACCTGAGATATGTACGGAATCAGAAAGTTCTGGTGTTGTATAAATTAATCGATGGTCTGTCCACTCAGCCTGTGCCAGTGCAGATCCGGTAAAGGAGTAGTTATCAACTAACGTTTCTGTTCCTTGATTGGGTGTCTGATTCATGCTCAACCCTCCTCGCTCAGGTGCTCCGGCAGTAGGGTAGAAGGTAACAGAGGCTGCATTAGGATGTGGGTAATCTTCATACGCAGTAGGGTTCTCGCGTTCATCGCCCTCACGTACAATCCAGGCTCTTTCCAGTTCTTCTACACCGTTTTCAATTTCAAAAAGATATCGGGTAAACCATTTGTTCATCAGCTCGTGTGGAGGTTCACCGCCGTGACCACCCTGATGATAGTAGACCATGGCAGGAACTCCCATCTCTTTGAGCTGTTTATACGCCTCAAAGCTGTGTTCCGGCATTACATTCCAGTCGTTGAAGGCATGGGCCATTAACGTTGCCGCTTTGTAGTTGTCCATTTTATTCAGGTAGTTACGGTCTTCCCAAAAGTCATTATAGTCTCCTGTTTTACGATCCAGTCCTTCAGCCATGATGCCATCTCGTACTGTGCGATTGTTGTACTCTCGTTTAGATTCGTCACCGCTGTGAATAAAATCATATAAAACATCGACATCTTCACCCAGGTAACCACCCGGAGATCGCACCAAACCGTTGGATCTGTAGTACCTGTAAAAGGAGGTTACAGGGGCTACCGGAATAACGGCTTTAAGTCCATCCACACCTGTCGTTGCGGCAGCAAATGGTAAAAATCCATTGTACGATGTTCCTGTCATGCCCACATTACCGTTTGTCCAGAATGCCTCTACCTGCTCATTTCCTTCACGAGTAGTATATCCGTTCGCTTTGCCATTTAGCCACTCTATAACTGCTTTAGGAGCTAAGGCTTCATTTTCTCCTCCAACTGAAGGAGAGCCGTCGGACAGGCCCGTACCGGGTGATGTGGAATGAACGACGATAAATCCACGGGGTACCCATGTAGAGATGTGCGAATTGGATATTATCGGGCGTTCTCCACGTCTTTGAACTTCAGGTCCCGGTTTTCGGGTCGGTGGATCTTCGCCAAGTTCCTGTTTCACATCCCAGAAAAAATCGTATGGTGGTCTGGCCGTACCGGCGTAATACGGACTTGTTTCATAAATAACGGGTAATTTTAAGTCTCCGCTTTCTGTTTGCGCCGGACGTGTTACGGCTACATGCATGCGATCTAATTCACCGTCTCCATCAGTATCAAACTCCGTTTCAACCCACAGGTCATGGCGAATCCATTCATCGGAGTTGCTGAACTCTTCAATGACTTGTGATTGTCCGTCTTCAATCACAGGTACGGTGAGAGTAGACTGCTGAGCGGTTACTGAAGTGAACAGAAAAGTAATGAGTATCAGACAGTGAAAAAGGAAATTCGCAAAATTCTTCATAAAAGGATGGACGTTTAGTTCTTGTTATGCTGAAATGTAGAGCAAAAAAATGTAACGGTTTGTAATACCGGATAAATATGAACTAGTCTGAGATCATTGTCAATATCCCATGTTCCGAACCCAATTCTCCTTTTCCCGCCATTTTTCCCGCACTTTTACATGAAGATCCAGGAATACTTTTTTGCCTATAAAATCCTCTATTGCTTCGCGCGATTTGATTCCCAGTTCTTTGATCGCAGCTCCTTTTTTACCGATCAAAATTCCTTTTTGAGATTTTCTGTTTACGATGATGTCTGCACTAATTCGGTCTATATCCTCATCTGCCTCGTAACTTATTACATCAACCGTGCAGGAGTAGGGGATCTCTTCCTGGAATTGAAGAAAAACCTGCTCACGAATCAGTTCAGATACAAAGAATCGAACAGGGTGTTCACTTAAGTCCTCTTTCGGATAGTAGGGCGGGCCCGGAATAAGCTGAGTTCGAACCGAAT
>CAYNZY010000025.1:0-42531 GCA_964401805.1 uncultured Rhodohalobacter sp. | reverse complement strand
CCTTAACCGAAACTCTCTACTTTTGAGTTGTCCGAAAAATGGGGGAGCTTACAGTATGGGTACAACCTACCTGATGATCTAAATAGAATGGGAACTATTATTGATAAAGTTGGAACACATCCGAAAATTGGAATTTGGATTATGCCTAATAATTACGATCAAGGTTTAATCGAGGACTTTTATTTAAAGCTTGCTCCACCTAAAGTAATATCTCATGTCACTAAAGTCGTTGATGAGGCTGTGAAAAAAGGATATACAAAATTTAAAAAAGTTCATGAATCAAAAGCAGTTATTCACACATTCCTATCGTGGCAAGACGAGCCAGGGTATCCAATTGGAAAATCAATAACTGCTCTGAATTTTGATTGCGAGAAAGCAGACGCAATTAATTTTGTGAATTGGCTAAATGATCTTTTTCAGTAATGTATGGCACTATAAGGAAACCATAGATGAAAGTTTTTATTGTCTTTTAAATATTGCTGTCTTATCTAACTGATTACACTTTCCCGCCCCAATTTGTAGCTGAGGCGTAGTAAATTAATAGTACTCTACATCAATACTGCTCAGCATAAACTAAGAAACCGAACTCAAGGGTCTAAACATTGGGGAGTACTTTCCATCACCCAAAAAACAGCTCACTGTCCACCTCCTGCACAACACGCCACACCATAGTGCCGCTGTCGAAAACCAGATGAAAATATCTCTCCTCTTTTGTTACCACCACGTAGTGATAGTGGTACGCTTTGCCGACTCTCTCCCGGTGGGTCTGACGGATTTTTTTGATGTGATGTTTCTCACCGTTCCGAAGTTCAAACCGGTAGGGCGTAACCGCATGAGGTAGATCCGGGGTGCGGAATCCCCGCATAATGTTGAGTACGTTGATGGGTGGATATTTCTCGTCTTTGCTCATACTGCCTTCTCCAATTGTGGGAAAACAGTTTAAACATATATTGCACATATATCAATACATGCAACCCATTTGGAATGAATTTTCCGCAGGAGAGAGATTTAGTGTTTGATTAACCCTATGGGAATCAATAGAATACAGAACTAAGAAAAAAGATCGCGATAGGGTTCGATCAGCTGTTTGCCCGAATTCCTGGCATTATTCACCTCTTGGCCTACTCGGTGGAAAGAGATGTCATCATTTGGCCAGGGACGAAGCAGATCCTTGAGGGAGTTTGTGTCCTGATTGTCCGGATCGAGCCAGATATCCAGCTCTTCGTCCAGCAGCATAGCCGGCATCCGGTGGTGTAGTTCAGAAACAGGATCGTTGGCATCTGTGGTGATAATCGTAAAACTGTTGATGGGCGCTTCGCCTTCCTTTTGTGGTTTCCACTCCTCATACAGTCCGGCAAAATTCATCAGGTCTGAACTTTTTTGAGTGATATAGTGCGGGATTTTTTCTCCGTTGGATTTTTTCCATTCATAAAATCCCGAAACCGGAACCACACACCGTTTCGACTTGAACGGACGGGCATAAGACTTTTTCTGCTCCAGCGATTCAGCCCTGGCATTGATCATCGAGTAGCCGGAGTTGATCTCTTTTGCCCAGAATGGAATAAGTCCCCACCGGTATTTATCAATTTTACGCTGATCTCCCTTTTGAACAATCACCGGCATATGCAGGCTCGGTGCCACATTGTAGTTCTCTTCTATCGTAAATGTGCCTTCCGGAACAGCTCCGTACTTCTGTTGCAGTTCCTGCAGGGTGGCTTTTAAAACATAGCGTCCGCACATAAATAATCAGTTATGAGTGTGTCAGGTTTTAGTAAACAGCATGCTTAAAGGTAGGCAGAATTTTTATCTCATTTAATTTTGAAAGCTGTTTTATAAATATATGTGTGAAATATGTAAATAAACTTTTTATACTGTCTGTATGGATCCGAAAGAGTATAACAATTACGATCTGGAACAGGACGTGCATCGCATTACGCTCTATAGCACCGTGGCAAAGGAGCATCAGCATATTTCACGGAAAAAGCGTCTCTATCTGCATCTGGATATGAACTGCTTTTATGCACAGGTGGAACAGCGGGCATACAATTTGTATGGAATGCCGGTTGCCATGGGCGGCTGGCGGAAACCGAATGGTGTAGCGCGAGGCATAGTGGCAACAGCCAGTTACGAGGCGCGCGCTCTCGGTATTAAAACGGCAATGAGTGCATTCGAGGCGTCGCAGATTTGTCCCTACCTGGTGTTTATGCAGATCGACTACGACAAATATAAAGCGATCAGCCGGCAGCTAAAATCGATTCTCGACTCCTACTCGCCGGATGTGGAAAAATATTCGATGGATGAGTACTTCATGGATATCACCTTTCTGCTGAAAAAATCCCGCTCCGAGTTGGAAGCTTTTGCCAAAAAACTGAAGGACGAAATTTACCGCAGGCTCGGTCTTGTCTGCTCGGTGGGAATTGCAACAAGTAAAACCTATTCGAAGCTGGCGTCCGATCTGCAGAAACCGAAAGGACTATCCCTGATTCTCACACCCGATGACGCTGCCCAGTATATTTACCCGCTCCCGATTGATGAAGTTTGGGGCATCGGCCGCAGACGGTATGAGCACCTGAAAAAGTATAACATCCATACGATTGCTGATGCGATTAAGCAGGGGAAAGTACCGTTTCAGAAACTTTTTGGAGAGATGCAGGGACAGCTTTTCTGGGAGACCGTGTCCGGCCGTGATAAAGCTCGTGTGCTCACGGATGAAGTACACATTCCGGATGAAGTGAGCTATATGCACACGTTTTCTGACTGGACGGATAATCCCGTAGAAGTGAAGGGAGAGATCATAAAAGCGATTCGAAAGGTCTGCTACAGGATGAGAGGCTATCAGCGGAAAGCGAGGCGATGGGGCTGCCACATCCGCTACCAGCAGGCGCATTGGGAAGGTCACTCGTTCACCTTTACCACGCCGGGATTTACCAATCTGGACGACTACGTTCTGGACGCGTGCCTGCCCGAGGCGATGAGAATAGTAAACAGTGCCCTGGAGAAAGACATCAAAATCAGGGGGGTGGGGTTGCATACCATCGAAATGCAGCAGACTGAACAGGGTGAATTGTTTTTTCAGGAGGATGATGAACTGAGAGGATTAACCCGGGCTACCGACTGCCTGAATAACTGTTATGGTCCCGATACGGTGGCCAAAGCTGCTATTTATGAGAGTGTGAAAGGGAATACACACTTTGTAAACCGGAGCTGATATTGGCCGTTTAAAAAACTTAATTCAGAACGATAGGAAATGACAGAAAAATGATCGAATATTTATGAAGTGATGTACCGGAACCTTAACAAATTCTTATATCTATGAGCTTAATAGCTGACTTTAAAAAATTCGCCATGCGCGGAAACGTGATCGACCTGGCCGTTGCCGTTGTAATTGGTGCCGCATTCGGCCGCATTGTTACTTCCTTTGTGAATGACGTGCTTATGCCGCCGATTGGCCTGATGCTGGGAGGTGTGGACTTTACGGAGTTTATGATCACCCTGAAAGATGCCACCGAAGAAGCTGCTGCCGTCACGATCAATTACGGGGCGTTTATCCAGCAGGTTGTCGATTTCACCATTGTGGCGTTTGCCATCTTTATGGTTATTAAAGGATTTGAACGGCTGAAGAAGAAAGAGGAAGTAAAGCCTGCTGCACCTCCCAAGCCGTCAGCCGAAGAGACACTGCTTACCGAAATTCGCGATCTGCTGAAAGAAAAGTAAGTTGTCGTTTAATAGTCGTGGGCGGCGCGAAAGGTCAAAAACTCATTGATGTTGTTCATGTCAAGCACGCCCACAATTTTCCCCTCATCAACAATCGGGAAGAAATTTTTATTACCTCGCTTCAGCTGCCGATAGGCGGACGGGAGCGGGTCTTTTGCATTCAAAGTGATAATATCTCTTTCCATCACATCTGCGACTAAGGTCTCTTTTCCTTTTTCGCGGAGTGCAGGAGCAAGATCCGACATAAACAGAATTCCAACAACCTCTTCGCCATCGGTAACAATAAAATCCTGCTCGGTACTGGCAAGGATCCGGTCGATGGCTGTTTGCAGGGAATCTCCCGGATTCAGTGTGGTAAAATCCGTAATCATGGCGTCTTCAATGTCATTTCCCTGAAGCAGGCTAATCTGTTGGATAACAATATTCTCGGAGTGAGCGCCAAAGTATATGAACACGGCAATCACTGCAAGAATGATATTTGAAAAGAGTCCGAAAAGGAAAAAGACAAGAGCGAGTAGCTTGCCAAGTCCTGTTGCCGCTTTGGTTGCCTGAACCCGGCTCATTCGTGTTGAAAGAATAGCCCGAAACACCCGGCCACCGTCCATTGGAAAGGCAGGTATCATGTTAAACACAACCAGGGCCACATTTACAGCAAGCAGGTAGAATAGAAAATTGTTTGCGGTGATGTTGCTCAGCTGCTCTTCCAGCATTTCGGGGTCATCGATCATAAATTGATCCACCGGAACGATAAGCCATAGCAACAGAGCAATCACAACATTTACCAGCGGACCGGCAATGGCTATGATGAACTCCTCTTTGGGATTCTCAGGCATATCTTTCAAATTTGCTACACCTCCAATCGGCAGGAGTGTGATATTGCGCGTTCCCACACCATATCGTCTTGCGGCGAGAGCGTGGCCGAACTCGTGCAGTACCACACAGATAAAGAGTGCAATAATAAAGACGAAATTCCACGCCAGGTCTCCAATAGTGCCTTCGTTGGCAAAAACCATAAAACCGATAAAGAGAAACAACAGCCAGAAGGTCCAGTGAATTTGAACTTTAATACCTGCAAAACGGCCAAGTTGGAGGGAAGCACTCATGAGAAATAGGATTTAAATAAAAAAAGCTGTCTTCCCAATATGGAAAGACAGCCTGAATTTAAAAAGTGTCAGGAGAATTTTTTGATGGCGCTATCAAGTGATTCTTTGAGTTCACGGCTTGATTTTTCAATACCGCTTTTCAGCTCTTTCCATGCGTCTTCTCCGGCTTCTTCCAGTTTGTGAAGCTTGGCCTTAAGCTCTTCACGCTTTTTACGTATTGCTTCCAACTCTTCTTTATAATCTGTCTCAGCGTCGAGTTGTTTCTGTTTGGCTTTTGCTTTGAGCTTATCAGCCTCGGCTTTCCACTCATCCAATTTGGCCTCAATCTTTTCTCTGTATGCTTTTTTCTGTTCCATAACATCCTCTTTTCTGTGATTTGACGTTTTTCTCTATCTAATTATATAACAGTAAATTGAGCGGGATACGTTCCTGTCAGACACAGGTGAGATAATTAAAAAGGGATATCCGTCAATGACAGATACCCCTTTAAAATATTCTCTATTTAAGAGAAACTACATCTTTTTGAACATGGTGATGGCGTTGTGTCCGCCAAAACCAAAATTGTTACTCATCGATACATCCACCTTGGTTTCTCTCGCATCACCGACAACAATATCTATGTTTTTGGGTATCTCGGGATCAATGGTTTCTGTATTGATAGTTGGCGGTATTATATCATGCTTTACAGCCAGAACAGAAAGCACCGCTTCAATAGCTCCCGCAGCTCCCAGTAAGTGTCCGGTCATCGACTTTGTTGCACTGATTACCGGTTTTTTACTGCTGTTTTCATACAGTTTGGAAACAGCTTTTGTTTCGCTAATATCGCCAACCGGGGTAGATGTGGTATGCGTGTTGATGTAATCTACATCTTCTGGATTCATGCCGGCTTCCTCCATGGCAAGTTTCATTCCCCGCAGCGCTCCCAATCCCTCGGGATGAGTAGCTGTAAGATGATATGCATCTGCGGTCATAGCCGCTCCGCACACCTCTGCATAAATTTTTGCACCACGGGCTTTGGCATGCTCATACTCTTCCAAAATGAGGGCACAGGCACCTTCACCCATCACAAATCCGTCACGGCTTGGGTCAAACGGTCTGGATGCTGTTTCGGGTGAGTCATTACGGGTACTCATTGCTTTCATGGCGGTGAATCCACCGATGGTGGCTTCGGTTATGGGTGCTTCCGACCCACCGGCAATAAATGCTTTTGCCTTGCCCAGCTTAATGTAGTTAAAGGCATCCATGATGGCCGTATTGGAACTGGCACAAGCCGAGATAGTTGTGTAGTTCGGTCCCATTAATCCAAACTTCATGGATATTAATCCGGAAGCCATATTTGGAATTAGCCGAGGTACAAAAAATGGGCTGAAACGCGGGTTGAAGTCGTTCTTCACATAGTTCTTCATCTCTTCCTCGAACGTTCCCATTCCGCCCTGACCGGTTCCCCAAATTACGCCCATATCAAATGGCGAAACTTTGTCGAGATCCAGTCCTGAATCTTCAATGGCTTCTGCCGAAGCATACAGGCCGTACTGTGTAAAAAGATCAGATCGTTTGATCTCATTTCTGTCCAGCCTGCTTTTTGGGTCAAAATCTTTCACTTCGCAGGCAAAGTGTGTTGGAAATTTTTCGGGATTAAACTTGGTGATTGGAGCGGCTCCGGTTTTGCCATTTACGGCATTTTCCCAAAATTCTGAAACAGTGTTTCCCAATGGGGTGAGGGCTCCAAGTCCGGTTATAACGACACGTGTATCGTTCATACGATTAAATAATAGAGTTATTTGTTGTTATGAATTTTTTAGAAACTGATCTTCAGATGCCATACAGAATGGGCATCTTTCCTACAGGTTATTGATTTTTTCTTCCAGCTCGTTCAGAAGTTCGCCATAGCGGGTCCAATTACCCTCTTCCAGGGCTGATTTCAGATCTTCCCAAACAGATCGAATCTCGTCGAGTGTCTGTCTGTCGATTGCAACTCCCTCGGGCAGGGCATCAGCGGGCACAGTATCGTCCCGTACGAGCTGAGTTTCTTCAACGATTGCCGCAGCTTCATCTCCAAAGAGTTCATACAGTGCCTGATCCAATGATGGCTGCATGGAGATGTCGTCTCCGATTGCAACAATTACCCGCTGCAACTGAGGTATATCAACGCCTTCAGCCAGCAGGAATACCGGTTCAACATAAAGGAAAGAATTTTCTACGGGGATAACCATTAAGTTACCGCGAATAACCCTGGAGCCACGCTGATCCCAAAGTGCAATCTGGCGTGAAATTTCAGGATCCTGGTCAATCCGAGCCTCAATCTGAGCCGGACCGTAAATCAATCGCTCTTTAGGTAGTTTGTAGACAACCAAATTGCCATAGTTTCCGGGATCTGATTTGGCCGCCATCCACGAAATCATGTTGTCTCTGTTTTCCGGGGTGAGCGGACTGATAAGCATAAACTCCAGCGTCTCTTCTCCCGGAAGGCGCGCCAGAACGTAATAAGGCTCCATAATTAATTGGCGACCGCCGTACTTCTCGTTGGGACGGGTCCATAAATCCTCCTGGTTATAAAAAACCTGAGGGGTAACCATGTGATATCTTGAAAATGTTTCGATCTGGACTTCAAACAGATCCTGCGGGTATCGGAACTGGTTTTCAATTCCCTCAGGCAGTTCGTCCATTGATTTGAATACCCCGGGGAAAATCGAGTCATAAACGTTCAGTACAGGATCTTCCTCGTCAATGATGAAATAGTCCACTGTTCCTTCGTAAGCGTCCACAACAATTTTTACCGAATTTCGGATGTAGTTGAAACCGTTTTGGTATCGCTGTGAATATGGGAAGTGTGAGGAGGTAGTGTATGCATCCTGTATCCAAAAAAGGCGTCCATTATTCAATACCAGGTAAGGATCCTGGTCAAGCTGAAGAAACGGAGTGATTTTTCGGATTCGCTCCTGGACACTTCTCCATCGTTGCAGCCGGCTATCATCTCGAATATAATCGGTAAGAAGAATATTTATATCTCCCAGCTCCCATGCAAAAAGCAGTTTTCTGAAGATATTGTTGAACTGAATCCCACCTTGTCCGCTATAGTTGTTGTAAACGTTGGCATCGCCATCGGGATAGTGGAGCTCCTCAATTCCTGTATTTACGATATAATAGCCTGAACTGTTTTCTCCATAGTAAATGGCAGGGTTGTCTACCTGCAAATCATCACTGTCCCACGATGGCGGAAGATTTCGTATGCTTAATCGTGGCTCTCCCTGGCTGTTGGTTTCGGTAACCGGGCTCATCACCAAACCGTAACCGTGCGTGTACTGCAGATGCCGATTTACCCATGTGTCTGACTGGCTTGGAAGCTGTCTTGCAATTTCCCGGGCAGAAAGCATCATTTGAGTAACGTTACCGTCAACCATGTAGCGGTCGTTGTCGACCGAGTAAAATTCGTAGTAAGATCGTATCTCCTGAAGCTGCTTATACGTGTTGATTAACAGGCGCGAGTCCCAAAGCCGGATGTTATCAATTGCATCTCTATTATTGGCAATATCTGAAACGGTGAGAGTGTCGTCAGCCTGATATTCAACTTCCCGGACGTTGTGCAGGTTGTAGGCCAAACGGGTCATTTCAATGTTGCGCTCAAGATAGGGAGATTCCAGCTCCAGCTCGTTTGGCTCAACGTTAAATTGTTGAACTACACCCGGCAAAACGCCGCGGCCGAGCACCATTACCACCAGAGTCAGGATTGCGAGACCGGGTACGGCTTTTCCGGTATTAACCCAACGGCTGGCCAGAATTAACAGTGCTAAACCGGTGGTCATAATAAACATGATCCAGATAGCGGGCAGCTGGTACATCACGTCTGTATAACCTGCGCCAAAAACAATACCATCAGCCTTAAATACAAGGTTATAGCGAGCCAGAAACAGACCCCACGCAAGAAGCCCAAGCCAGATAACTGCATTTAATTTAATATGGTTAAAAACCTTTTTACCCGCACTAAACTCTGTAAAAGAACGAACCGTCAGCAGCCCGGTAAAAACGTAAGCGAGTGAAATGATGACCAGTGTAATGAAAACAATAGAAGTCAGCGAGGACTGTATGAGATCCAGAAAAGGAAGTTCAAAAAGGAAAAATCCAATATCCCGGCCAAACATGGGGTCGGTCTCACCGAAAGGTACACTGCTTATAAAACGAAGAGATTCATCCCAGCGGACATAAAAACTGAGTGCAAAAATGAGTGCCATGACCAATCCGCCCAGCGTAAAAAACTGCTTTATGCGTTTGCTAGCGAAATCGGTATCAAGATTGATGTTTGATCCCTGAAGGGGAGACCCGCTCAGGTTGGCGTGTTTTAACTGTTCGGCAAGGAATCTGAAATTGGGCACGAAAAACAGAGCTGCACCCAAGAAGGCAATCACCGTGAGAATGACCTGAGTTCCTCTCAGAGTCCAGAAAATTTGGGAATATCCCATTTCACTGAGCCACAGCCACTCAAAAATGTAGCTTGAAGATAGAGAGAGGATAAAAAGAGGTATCGCGATGAGGGCGATGATGCGTAGTACGCGTAAATTCATATAAAATTATTAGAGTCGATCTTTGTGTGAACGGATACCAAAAATACAAATTTACGGCTTTAAGCTCGAATTCTATTCGTGTGTGTAATAAGAAAAGTGATTTGAGATCGATATTGGATTTACCTCAATTTCTTGTCGACTCACTTAGGGCTGAATTTTGCTGCATCAAGAATAGACCAAAGATGAATGATCCAGCCTAATAAGATCACCCAGAGAGCTGCGGCTGAAATGAACATAAACAGAGACATGAAAAGTCTTCCCTGTAAAAGTTGTCCCAGACCGGGTATAAACAAACTTGCAAGTGCGGCGATTACATTACCGCCTGATCCTTGTCCTGCCATATCTTTTTGTATTTTATTTATGGTTTCAATTTTCTTACGAGAATTGAGGGAAATTGTTAGAGAAAAAGTTCAAACCCATTTACAATAATCTTTCATGAAAACTAAAGAGTGCCCCGGTTGTGCGATGGAGGTTGACAAAGATGCGGATGTGTGTCCCATTTGCGGATATGAATTTCCAAAACAGCCACTTTCTCTCCAAATAGCGGTCTGGCTTTTTATTGCGTTGATGCTTTTCTGGATTTTATTTTAATGAAATGCCTGAAACTCTTTTGCCACCTTTGCAGAGTTCAATTTCCCGGTCATGGCCTTGAACTCATGTCTGAGTTTGGTTTCAGAACGGAGTTTGGCAAAAGCCTCCGCCTTCTTTTTTGAAGGAAAACCGATCAGTTTTCTCAGCTCCGAATCGTAGTAGTGAATCTGATTATTTTGCCACATCAAATCTGTAAATGAGGATTGAGGATGAAATTTGAAATGATCAGGGTTAAACGGAGCCGGTTTTGCATTCGCGTTCGGCTTAAGATCAAAAAAGCTGAGCAATCTTTTTAAAACAATTTCAGAGGCTTTGAATTTGGCTTCTTTTGAATAACCGGCAATATGCGGAGTTGCGATAAATGCGTGTTTTGCAATTCTGTCAGAAAAGTCAGGTTCACCTTCCCACACGTCAAGAATGTAGTTTCCAATGGTCCCTTTTTGATGGAGCTCCAGAAGAACACCTTCATCAACAACTCCCCCTCTCGATGCATTTACAATGAGGTCAAACTCTCGTGATAGCCAATCAATCCCGCCCAGATGTTTTGTCGGGTACGCTCCGGAATCAGTGAGAGGAGTATGAAATGTGAGAATATCGGCGTTAAGCAACTCAGATTCAGAAGCCGATACAAAATCTTTTTTGCGAGTATCTTTAGGCGGGTCATAGGCCACATAGTTGATGTCTAAACGCTTCAATAATCTAATAACTGCGCTGCCCGTATGCCCGCATCCTACAATACCAACCGTTTTCTTTTTAAGATCAATGTTTTGCTTCTTTGACCAGTAATAAAGTACAGTGATGATATATTCGGCAACGGCATTGGCGTTACATCCTTCCGATGGAGAGAACTGAATTCCTTGTTGCTCAAGATAGGCTTGGTCTACATGATCTGTTCCGGCAGTTGCGGTTCCTATAAATTTCAGGTTGCCGGTTTCCGGTAGAGATTGCGGATTGATCGGCGTTACCGTTCGAATCAAAAGAGCGTCATATTTTGTTATATTCTCAGGCAGGCCGTCCGATGGGTCAAACCGGAACAGATCGACTCCTCCGGGAAGGAATTCATCTATATTTTGTAAATATTGATCGGCGGCAATGCGTAATGACATTCGCTCTGTTTGTTAGGTTTAGAAAGAATGAAGTATCAAATTATGTATATTAAAACACCTTACAAATGAACGGCGTTTTAAACATTTTATACAAGTTAAGTTTATCCACTATATGTCTGAGCAATCGTACAACATTGTTACTCTTATCCGGAAAAAAAGAGACGGGAAAGCACTGACAGAAGATGAAATCTCATATTTAATCCGGGCTTATACTGATGATAAAGTACCCGATTACCAAATGAGCTCTTTTCTGATGGCCTCTTTTTTAAATGGGTTGAATACCGAAGAAGCAGCCTATTTGACTCGATCGATGCTCCATAGCGGGATCGTTGTGGATTTGAGTGAAACACCGGGGCTGAAAGTGGATAAGCACTCAACCGGCGGCGTGGGAGATAAGCTCTCACTGATTCTGGCTCCCATTGTGGCATCGTGCGGAGTTCCTGTTCCGATGATATCCGGCCGGGGACTGGGCCATACCGGAGGCACGTTAGACAAGCTTGAGTCCATTCCCGGGTTTACGGTAGATGTGGATTTAGAGCGATATAAGGAGATTTTAAAGAAGCAGAATATTGTTTTAGTTGGTCAAACCGAAGAGATTGCTCCGGCCGACAAACGTCTTTATGCACTGCGTGATGTAACCGCAACAGTGGAATCTATCCCTTTAATTGCGGGAAGTATTATGAGCAAAAAGTTAGCCGAGGGAATTGATGCCCTGGTACTTGATGTGAAATTTGGTTCCGGTGCATTTATGAAAAAGCATGAAGATGCAGCTAAACTGGCCAAGACGCTGGTAGGAATCGGAGAAGAGTTTGGTAAGCAGACCATTGCCTATCTAACCAATATGGAGCAGCCATTGGGCTATGCGGTCGGAAATTGGCTGGAAGTGAAGGAGTCGATTGACTGCCTGAATGGCAACGGACCGGAGGATGTGATGGAGATTACTCATCTGCTGGCGGGAACCATGATCTATCTCGGGAAGAAGGCCTCGTCTGTTGAGAATGGAATTGAAATGAGTAAGAAAGCTGTAAATGACGGCACCGCACTTCAAAAGTGGATTGATATCGTTGAGGAGCAGGGTGGAGATTCCGGTGTTGTGAAAAATCCCGATACGTATCCAACAGCGGATGTAGTTGAGAATGTAAAGTCAGACCGGGGCGGATATGTAACAGAAATGGATGCCTTTGCGATGGGTATGGTTTCGGTAGAGCTGGGGGCCGGCCGGCGTGCCAAAGATGATGATGTGGATCCGCAGGCAGGATTTGTTCTGAATAAAAAAATTGGAGACCGTGTAGAAAAAGGTGAAACAATTGCCACACTTCATACGAACAAGAAAGAAATGTTAGATAGTGCTAAAAAGGGAATGCTCGATGCCATAAAAATTAATGATCGTGAGCCTAAATCTTTGCGCAAAATAACACATCGAGTTGATAAGGATGGAATTCATGATTATGATGGATAAACGTTGTTCAACTCAGAAAAAAGAGTACATTTATACAAACAAACGATACAGCCTTTTAAAATAACCCAAATACCATGTTTCAACGATTTATACGTGCCATAAAGTCAATGTTTGGCGGACTTGTAAGCTCAATGGAGGATCCAAAACTGATTCTTGAGCAGAACATCAGAGAATTAAATGATCAGATTCCGCAAATGAACGAGAATATTGCCACTGTAAAGGCAAACGCTGTAATGCTTAAAAAAGAGGTGGACCGGTATGAGAAGCAGATCAATGAGGTTACTTCAAAAATCAAATCAGCTATAAATGCAGATCGCGACGATCTTGCTGAGGGTTATGCGCTTCAGCTTGAAAAGGCCCGGGAGAACCTCGAGCACTCACAGGAGCAGCTGAAGTTTGCTGAACAAGCTTATGAAAAAGCGCTGAAGGTGAAGAAGGCATTTATGCGCGAAAAAGATAAAAAAATCAAAGAAGCACGCGAGGCGCTGCGGGCCAGCGAACGCGCAGAGTGGCAGGGACGTGTTGCCGATGCATTGGAGTCTTTTGAAACCGGCGGACTGGATCAGACACATAATGAAATGCTGAATCGTCTGAATGAAAATACAGCCCGTAATGAGGCGAGGATGGAAATTGCATTAGAAAGCGTTGATACGGAGACCATGGAAATTGAGGCGAATGCAGAAAAATTACGCGCTCAGGAGTTGGTCAATCAGTTTAAGCAGGAGATGGGGAAATCTCCAAAAACGGAAGAGAAAGAGAAGAAAATCGATGTTGAAGAGTCCGAGAAAACATCAACCGATTCCGGCAAAACTGTAGGCCGCGACCGGACCAAGTCGTAAACGTTTGGATGTAAGGTGAACACTATGGCATCAGACAGTGAAAAAGAACGAGAAAGGCTCAAAGAGGAGTACAAGGAGCATTATCGTAAAATCCGTGAGGCAAAGGAGAAAGTCCGGCGATCGGGGTATGTAAAAAATGTCAATGATGCACTGCAGAAAATGAATGCGGATGAACTGCTGACTTCGGTTGATGAATTTCTCGGTAAAGTTCGTACTAAAATGGTAGGGCTGGAGGCCCGGCTGGATGTAGCTATGGATCATCTGATGGATGATCAGCCCGATGAAGCCGAACTGGACGAGCAGTTGAAGAAGGAGAAAGCCCGCGAAACACTGAGTCAGATTAAATTGGAAATGGGTTTGCTCTACAACGAAATAGAAGAGCAGGCTAACGGCTTAAATGTGGATAAAACGATTGGAAAAAAATCTGATCTCGAAGTCGATGAGTCAACAGATGCAGATATAGGTAAAAACGATGAGTAACGAGAAAGAAGAAAATATTAATTTTGCGAAAGAGGCGTTCCTCTATCCCATAAATTTGATCTGTCTGCTTGCCGGAACGGTGTCGGCACTGGTTTTCAGTGATGTTGGTTTTATATCAAGTACGGTTTTATCGTTTACATTTGGTGCTGAACTGATCTATCTGGGTGTGGTTCCAAATCTACCCGCCTTCCGGAAAAGCATTCGTCTGAAAAAGAAGAAAGAGCGTCATGAGGTAAATGGCGACAAAAATCTGTTTCATGGGCTGGATGCACGTTCACAAAAACGATTCCTCGTACTAAAGCATATCACAAAAGAGGTTCGTAAAAATTTTGAAACACTGCCTTACAGTTCGCAGGGAATGCTGGATCATATCCGCAACAAAATGGATGATCTGCTCTCTACCTATCTGACCTTGCTCGAGATGAACCGCAGGTTTCAGATCTATATGAATTCGGAGGTGGAGGAAGAGATCCGGAGAAAAGTTACTGAGCAGGAAGAAGAGATGGATTCCACAGAATCTGAGAAACTGAAAAAGCCCAGGGAAAGGCGTCTGCAGATCCTGAAAAAACGCCTCAAGAAGTTTGATGTAGCAAAGGAGAAATACCTGATTTGCGAGACGCATCTGGAAACGATTGAAGACGCAATTCGCTATATTTACGAGCAGTCGATGACGATGCCGAATGCTGAAGATGTTGGGCTACAGCTCGATCATTTGCTTACTGAAATGGAGGAGACAACTCAAATCATCGAAGAGCTTGACCAGGATCTTATGCCCGGTTTCGAAGATATGGATCACGAACTGGAGCTTGCCGAGCTTAGAAAAGAGGCAGAAGCACTTCACAAAGAGACAGAACAAAAAGTTAAAACCAAGACATGAAATCATACGAATTCGAAACGCTACTGCTTGAAACTGACGAGAACGGAATTGCTCTGTTGACGATCAATCGTCCTGACAAGTTAAACGCTCTCAACAATACGGTTTTGAAGGAGCTTGAAGAGGCTGTTAAAAGCATTGAGAAAGATGATAATATTGGGGCAGTGATCATTACAGGAGCCGGTGAAAAAGCATTTGTTGCCGGGGCAGATATTAAAGAGCTCAATACACTGAATAAAAAACAGGGTGAAAAACAGTCAGCTCGCGGACAAAAAGTTTTCTTTGCAGTAGAAAATTGCTCCAAACCAGTGATAGCCGTTGTAAACGGTTACGCCTTGGGTGGTGGTTCAGAACTGGCCATGGCGTGCCATATCCGAATTGCTGAAGAAAACGCTGTTTTTGGACTCCCTGAAGTAGGCCTCGGTTTAATTCCCGGATACGGTGGGACGCAGCGCCTGCCGCAATTGGTAGGAAAATCAAAAGCGATGGAGATGATTTTAACCGGCGGACAGATGAAAGCTGAAGAAGCCGGGAATACCGGTTTGGCCGGACATGTAGTGCCTCAGGGAGAGGGCGTGAATAAAGCAAAAGATCTGGCATCAAAAATGTTGAAGAATGGTCCGGTGGCACTTTCAAAAGCTATTGAGGCGGTAAATTCAGGATTTAGAAGAAAAGGTTTTTCCGATGAAGCAGAACTTTTCGGAGAGCTTTGTAATACGGAAGACTTTAAAGAAGGAACCTCCGCTTTTCTGGAAAAAAGAAAAGCGAACTTTCAGGGTAGATAAGCAGATTTTAAAGGATGCCTGAATTTATCATTATTACGATTACTGTTCTACTCAGCGGATTCTTTTCAGGCTCTGAAATGGCATTTGTGTCTGCAAATCGCCTTAAGCTTGAAATTGAGTCACGTAAGAATACCCTAACCGGCCGGTCAATTTCATTTTTTAGTGAAAAACCGGAAATATTTCTCACCACTACGCTGGTAGGCAATAACATCGTCAATGTGCTTTACGCCACCTTGATGGCGATCTTTTTGGTAGATCCTGTCAACCGTATCTACTATTCAATTTTTGAGGTTGACCCCTCTGTGGCTATGGTGCTGTTTATTCAAACGGTAATCGCTTCAGTCATTATACTTTTGATTGGCGAGATCCTTGCCAAGGCCATATTTCGTATTCAGGCCGATTTTCTGGTCAAAGTTGTAGCTACTCCGCTGCGGGTGATGAACTTCATATTTCGCCCGCTCATTTCAATTTCCAATGTGAGTTCGGCACTTTTAGTGAAGTGGCTCAGAGTGGGAAATGAGCGAAGTGATAAGGTTTTTCGCCGACAGGATGTAGAGATGATATTTAAGGAACTTCGGGATAGTGGCGGTAGTGACGATATTGACCAGGACGACTCCGAAATTCTTCATAATGTGCTGGAGCTCTCCAATAAAAGGGTCCGGGATACAATGGTACCCAGAACGGAAATAATTGCGATAGACAGAAACTCTCCTCTTGAAGAACTGAAAAATCTTTTTATCACTTCCGGTTATTCAAAAATTCCGGTTTACCAGGATAATATTGACGATATCATCGGTGTAGTCTTTGCATATGACCTGTTCAGCAATCCTGAAAGTATCGGAGATATACTACGCCCTGTAAAATTGATTCCGTCCAGTAAAAAATCGAAAGATCTGTTACAGGAATTCCGGCAGAGCAATATCTCTGTAGCTATCGTTATTGATGAATATGGCGGAACAGCCGGTATGGTTACCATAGAAGATTTGATTGAGGAAGTTGTCGGTGATATTCAGGACGAGTACGACAAAACGGATGAAGTGATTAAGAAAATATCGAATCACACCTATGTGATATCAGGTAATGTTGAACTTGATGAGCTGGAGGAGAAATATCCGGAAATTGAACTTCAGGATTCAGGGGATGAATTTGAGACATTAGCAGGTTATATCATTAGTCATATCGGCAGAATTCCTAAAGTGAATGAGGAGATTCAAATACAGGAGAATAAGTTTATTATCAGCAAGGCGACACCGAACAGAATTGAGACGGTGAAACTTATTTATGGGTCTTCTGAGTAAGAGGCTTAACTTCGGTCATTGAATTCGATTAAGCACTCCCCCTTCGAAGGGGGATTGAGGGGGATGGCCCTTATCAAACGAATCATGGTAAAATACTTTAAACACTTGGGCTATAATAAAGATCTTAAGGAGATCGCCAGAAAACTACGCAATGATTCGACCCCAGCTGAGATTAGACTTTGGACAAAATTATTGCGAGCAAAGCAAATGAAGGGATATCAATTCCTGAGACAAAGACCTGTATTAAACTACATTGCTGATTTCATGTGCAAAGAATTGCGATTAATAATAGAAGTAGATGGGGAAAGTCATGAACACGAACATCAGTGGTTTAAAGATGAATTGCGACAAAAGGAATTAGAAGAATATGGGTTTACTATATTAAGATTTTGGGATGAAGAGATATTCAATGATTTGGAAAATATATCCAGAGTTATTGAACATTGGATTGATAGCCATCCCCCTGCGCCCCCTTCGAAGGGGGAACTTCAGTTCAAACGGTAATTATAGTGTTAATTGTGAATCATTCAGCACCCGTAAAAATCAAACCTTATGCTTTCCAAATATCCACAGTGGGCTCAGTTTTTGGCTAAAAAATATTTAAGCCGAACGCTCAACCAGTTTATACTTCACGGTAACGTCCACGATCTTGTATCGGTTGGAAACACTGAGAAAAAATTCATGCGGCTGAAAACGTTTCTGGCTGAAGATTTTTTTGGAGCCCGCGACATTGTCATTTTTTATGATCGATCGTCCGGAATCTATTTTCGAGACCAGGAATCGCAGAAAGATTTTAATCTGGCTCTTTCAGGCCGTGATTCGATTGCCGGTACAGAGTATTCCAAAAAGCTCCCAAAGGATCCTGTAGGCGCGTTTTCTGTTTTAGAGCAGTATTTCAGGATTCGGCTGGATCAGAAAAAAAGTGTTGCCCTTATCGTTGATTACGCCGAAACAATTATACCTGCGAACGAGGCCGGAAGTACGGGTACGGAAGATCGAAATGCCTTGGTCTACCTCATGAAGTGGGCGCACGATCCGCTCTTTCTGGCATCGGACTTCACCACAGTGCTGTTGACGGAAAATGCTACCGATCTCAATCCATCGCTGGTGCAAAATCCCTACACTGCAAGCGTACGAATAAATCTACCGGAAGAGACCGAGAGATTGAGCTATTTGGAAAATCAGATAGAGAAGGATGCATTCAAAAAGATTTCAAAAGTTTCAAAACCGTTGGTTGCGCAGATGACGGCCGGCCTGGGCTATTTGAAACTTAAATCGATTCTCTCCAATGCTGTGGAAAACAGTGAAGTAATCACATTTGAATCTCTCACGGAAATCAAGAAGGAGCTGATTGAATCAGAAGCATACGGTTTGATTGAGTTCATACCCTCTAAGAGTTCACTGGACGCCGTAGCCGGGCACACGAATGTAAAGAAACACCTTCGAAATGCGGTTGAAGCCCTGAAACAGGGAAGGCGAGATGTATTGCCGATGGGCTATCTGGTATGTGGTCCGGTGGGAACGGGCAAAACATTTCTGGTTACATCTTTTGCAGGTGAAATTGGAGTGCCTATGGTGAAACTGAAAAATTTCAGAAGCCAATGGCAGGGAGTAACAGAAGGAAATCTGGAAAAAATCTTAACGCTTTTGAAGGCAATGTCGCCCGTTGCAGTTATGATTGACGAGGCAGATGCTTACCTTGGTGACCGCTCGGCCTCGGGAGACAGTGGTGTTTCAAGCAGGGTATTCTCGCAAATTGCAACGGCAATGAGCGATACCAGCAATCGCGGACGAATTTTGTGGTTTTTGATGACGGCCAGACCGGATCTGATGCCTATCGACTTGAAAAGGCAAGGTCGTGCTGAGGAACATATCGCGCTTTTCCCACCCGAAACTGTTGAGGAGAGGAGTGAGCTTTTTGATGTGATGAAGAGGAAAACAAATCTGAAGCTATCAGAAGAGTATGTGCCCAAAGCGGTCAGAAAAGAGAAAACCATCTATTCCGGAGCCGACATGGAGGCTGCGTTAACCCGGGCTAAATTCCGCGCGGCATCGCAGGGCAAAGATGAAGTAACACCGGACCTTCTGGAAGAAGTGTTTGATGATTTTATTCCACCAACCTATCCCGAAGAGGTGGAGCTTCAAACTCTGGTAGCGGTTATAGAGTGTACATCGAAAGCGCTGTTACCGGAACGCTTCAGGAAAATGGATCGGGAAAAAATATTGGAACGAGTTGAGATTTTGAAACAAACGATTCGATAACAAATGGCGGATAAAACACTCGAAGAGATTCGGCAGAAAATTGATCAAATTGATGAGACGATCGTAAAATCACTTGGCGAACGTCAGCGTATTGTTAAGAAAGTACTGTCCGACAAGCTCTCATCAGCTACGGAAGTACGTGATCCCGATCGCGAAGAAAAGCTGATCGAAAAACTTAAGCAGATTGCGGCAGAAGAGGGGGTTGACCCGTATTTTCTGGAGCAGATGTATCGGGAGATTATTCAATATTCAGTTCGTTATCAAACCCACGCGCTGGTTGATCATCAGAATGAGAAGGCTGGGGATGAGCACATAAAAGTGGCGTATCAGGGCACGGATGGTGCCTATAGCCATCAAGCGGCAATGAGGCATTTTGAGCCAAGATACAGTCATGTGGAGTGTATTGGCTATAAAAGGTTTGACGAGGCAGCAGAAGCTGTAGAAGAGGGGCTTGCGGATGTGGCATTTCTGCCGATTGAGAATACGACAGCCGGTTCGATAAATGATACGTATGACCTTTTGGCCGAAAAGGAGCTCTTTATCATTGGGGAAGAGGTACTGCAGGTCAATCACTGTTTGATGGCTCCCGAACATGTTGAGCTTTCCAACATCAGAAGAATATTATCACATCCCCAGGCTATAGCACAGTGCAGTAAATTCCTGGCCGGCCTATCCCGTTGCCATGTAGAATCGTATTTTGATACAGCCATGGCAGCGAGAAAAGTTCGTGATGATGCCGATTTGTCTCAGGCAGCGATTGCAGGATCTTATGCGGCTGAGATTTACGGGCTGAAAATTATACATCGTGATATGGCCAATCAGAAAGAGAACTTTACCCGGTTTGTGGTAGTGAGCCGGGATGCGATTACCTGCGATCCTCAGCTGGATTGTAAAACGTCGCTCATATTTGCCACGGTGGATGAAAAAGGGGCACTGCTTAAATGCCTTAATATTCTGGGCGATTCAGGAATTAATATGACAAAGCTGGAGTCGAGACCCCGTTTGGGACACCCATGGCAATCTCTTTTTTATCTGGATTTAGCCGGAAATAAAGAAGAACCGCGGTTGGCTGAGGCTCTTAAAAAACTTGGAAAAAAAGCACAATATCTGAAGGTTTTAGGAAGTTATCCCGTCCGAAAAGGGAAATGGTGATTTTTTACTAAGGAAAAAGCCGAGAGTGATTGTTTGATTGACGATAGGAAAGAATAACATGTCCCTCTTTTCGGCGGTTTGGAAAATGCTGCTGAAGCACCACTGTTTCTTTGGTTCATTTTATGATAAGAAGTGCGATTGGAGTGACAGGCTACCCCCATCAATTTTGTAAATTTTATTATTATCACACTCAGATATAAAGTTTGACCATTCTTCCCCTTAATTTGCTCAATATCTTGACAGCCAGTTTTCAATTTGGTAAAGTGGTGGAAATCGAATTACTTCGTCTATGAAATTTACCCCTCTACGTATTACGCTAATCTATTTTCTGTTTGCAGTGCTGTGGATTACCACTACAGACACATTCATAGAGTGGTTTGTAGATGATGCCTCCATGTTAACTGCACTGCAGACAGCCAAAGGGCTTTTCTATATAACGATTACGGCACTTGGGCTCTTTTTTATGATGAAGAGTTATGAAAAATTTGTCACGAAAAATCAAGCTGAGCTGGAACGCAAGGATAGAAGCCTGAACCTGGCTCTGAACTCTGCAAGAATGGCCACCTGGGAGTATTTTGTAAATGATGATCAATATAAAACATCAAAAAATCACCATTCACTATTCGGGTATGATAGGAAAACTAATATATCCCTTGAGAAGATTTACGATAGAATTCATCCGGATGATATTGAGCAGTTTAAGGAGAGAGTAGATGATTTGTTTAAAGGAGGGACTGAATTTAATGAAAAGTACAGGATCGTTTTACCGGATGGCGAGATAAGATGGATGTGGACTCGTGGAGAAGCATTTCGGGAAAACGGTAATGTAAATCGCGTAACCGGTGTTACGATCGACGTTACCGAAAGCAAGGAGCTTGAACAGGAACTGGATAGAGAAAAAGAGAGACTTCAGAAGTTATTTGAGCGTATTCCGGTGCTGATTAACGTATTCGACGAAGACCGGAATTTTATCACGATTAATAAATATCATGAAGAGGTTCTGGGCTGGACGAGAGAGGATATCGTGGAAAGTTCACTTTTAGAGCTATGTTATCCGGATCCTGAATATCGAGAGGAGGTACGTAAGGATATTGTAAACCTTAGTAAAGGCTGGAAGGAGTATCGTGTAGAAACAAAAGATGGAGACGAGCGCTGGCAAATGTGGACAAATATTGTGCTCAGTGATAATACCCATGTAGGAGTTGGCTATGATATTACTGAACAGAAAATGCTGGAAGAACAGATCAAAAAAGAGAGAAAAGAGCTGGAAGTGATATTTGATAACATGCCCGTATTTATCAACCTTCACGACAGGGATGCTTCAATTGGTCAGATAAATAAATATTTCGCAGAGAAATTTGGCTACTCAAAAGGGACTGTTAAAGAAAAAAATATTTTAAAGCTTATTACACAGGAAAAAGATTTTGCACTTGCAAAACAGCAGATTGCAAAGTCTGACGGCAGCTGGGTAGATTTTGACCTTGTTACGAAGAGTGGTGAGATTATCTCTACAACGTGGATTAACGTCACTATTAGCGAAAATAAGTCTATCGGAATCGGCTTTGATATTACCGAAAGGAAACAGATGGAACAACAGCTTCGGGAGAATCAAGAGCGTTTACATCTTACCACAACAAGTGCAAATGTTGGGTTATGGGAATGGCACCCACAAACAGGGGCTGTAAAAATTGATGAAGTGTGGGCAAACCTGGTTGGGTACACACTTGAAGAATTGGAACCGGTAAGTATCGAGACATGGAATAAGCTGCTGCATCCAGATGATCATGAAGTGTTTGAAAATGCAGTTGAGGAGTACTTTAGTGGAATTGCTCCCACGTATGAGTGTGAAATTCGCATGAAACATAAAGAGGGGCATTTGGTCTGGATCCTGGACAGGGGAAAAACCGTGGAATGGGATGAAGAGGGTAATCCCACTCGTTTAGTGGGAACTCATATCGACATTACCGAGAGGGTAGAGTATGAGAAAGAGAACCAGCTGCTCGCAAATGTATTTCGCAAGTCGAACACAGCGCTGGCCGTTTGTGCGCACCGGAAAAATGTTGTTAAAAGAGTAAACCGGGCTTTTTCAGATCTTTTTGGGTATGACGTTACAGAAATGAGCGGCATGCGGGTTGAGAGTATCTATAGTGAGGAGAATTTTAAAGTGTTCAAAAGTAAGCAAAACGTCCTTCAAGAAAGTAAGTCGGTATCATTTGAGGTGGACTTGCTTAAAAAGGACGGGTCTACGTTCGCGGCGCTGGTTAATATGGCTCTTGTAGATGACGAAGGTATTTCTGAGCCGTATCGTGTAACTACGGTACAGGATATTACCGAGCTGAAAAAAATTCAGGAACAGTTAGCTTCTGAACGGCAACGTTTTGAAATGGCGGCAAACAATGTTTCAGATGTTGTTTGGGAGTGGAATCCTGAAACCGGTTCGGTATGGTGGGGAGAGGGAATAGAGACGGTAATGGGGTACCGGAAAGAGGATTATCAGGGATTTACGGATTTTTGGCAGCAACATATGATTAAAGAGGATCGGGATAGGGTTTTGAGTAGTCTGCGAAAAGCAGAAAGTGATGGATCAACCGAGTGGGAAGGTGAGTATAGTTTTATTGCTGCAGATGGAAAAATTCGTGCCGTAAAAGACTCGGCGGTTCTCATTCGGGATGACGACGGAACCCTTCAGCGAATTATAGGCGCAATGGTTGACGTAACTCCCGTTCAGGAGTATCAGGAGATGTTAAAAGAGGAGCGAAACCGGTTTGAGCTGATTGCTCGATCGTCAAATGACATTCTGTACGATCATAATTTTGAGACAGGATACGTTTTTTGGAGCGAGGGATGGGTGTCTCGATTTGGCTATCAAAAACAGGAAGTTAAAGAGAATGTTGATTGGTGGAAATCAAAATTACATCCGGATGACGTTGGTTCAATTACTAAGGGTGTACTGCGTGCACGCGAGAGAGGAGAAGAGTTTTGGGAGGGTACATACAGAATACAGGACGGTTCCGGAGAGTATAGAATTGTTTCCGATAAAGGATATTTTATTTACGGAAATGGATCGCAAACCGTACATCTTGTAGGGACAATTTCTGATATAACCGCTGATGAAGTGGCCAAAAGAGAGCTTCAAAAGTCGGAAGAACAGTACCGGCTTCTTTTTGAACAAAGCCCGATTTCAATGTGGATTTATGATCCCGACACACTTAAGATTGTGACTGTTAACCGGGCCGCAATCTCAAAGTTTGGCTACAGTGAGGAAGAGTTCAAGAGTTTAAAGATTTACGAACTTCATCGTAAAGAGGATCTGAGCAAAATTAAAGACGAAATTAAGCGGAGTCTTCAGCAAAAAAGCACCGGTTTTGATACCTGGATTCAAGAAACTAAAGAGGGTGAAAAACTTATAGTTGAGCTATCCGGGTCTGAAATATTTTATGAGAATAAGATTCATCGTTTGGTAATCGCGAACGACATCACCGAGAGAAAAGAAGCCGAACAGCAGTTAAAAGAATCTGAAGAACAGTATCGTCTGCTGTTTCAGCAAAATCCAATTCCGATGTGGATTTATGACCCGGACACATTCCATTACTCAGAAGTGAACGATGCGGCGATTCAAAAATATGGATACACGCGTGAAGAATTTCAAAAAATGAGAATTTTTGATATAAGGCCTGAAGAGGATATTGAAAAGGTTCGTAAAGCTTCCGAAAGAAACAGGATGGAAGGTCCTTCCTTTTTTGAAGAGTGGACTCACTTCACAAAATCGGGTGAGAAGCTAAAAGTTATGATTTCCGCCTCTGATATATATTACGAAGGAAAACATCAGCGGCTTGTTATCGTGAATGATATCACCGAGCAGCGAAAGGCGGAGGAGCATGCTATCAGCGCAATTATTGAGGGGGAAGAGCGCGAGAGAATGCGAATAGCAAAAGAGCTTCACGACGGGCTGGGACAGTATTTGTCTGCTGCCAATATGAACCTGAAATCGGTTTTTGAAGATGCGGATAAGCTCCCGGTTAAACTTTCCGATACATTTGAAAACGGTTTGATGCTTTTGAAGCATGCGATTTCTGAAACGCGCAGTATTTCTCAAAACCTGTTGCCAAAAGCAATTCAGGATTATGGGCTCGAGCTCGCTATAGAGTCACTCATCAACCAGTTGAAGAAATCAACAAATATAATATTTTATCTATATCATAATTTAGACAGTGTGGAACTTCCTGAAAATGTACAGATTAACTTGTATAGGATTACTCAGGAAGCGCTTAACAACGCCATGCGTCACGGTGAACCGGAAACAATTAATGTGCAGTTAATCTACTCTATGGGTGAAATCCTGCTTACTATCGAGGATGATGGAAAAGGATTTAATGTTAAGGAAAAAGAGGGGAGTGGACTGGGACTGCGCAGCATGAAAACCAGGGTTGGCGCCATGTCGGCAAATTTGGATATTATTAGTAACTTAGGCAGAGGTACTATCGTATCTGTTGTAGTTCCAATAAACACGGAGTAAAATATGGCAAATGTAAAAATACTGCTGGCTGACGATCATAAAATAGTTCGGGACGGGATAAAGCTGATGCTTGAACCTCAAGCGGGGATCGACGTAGTTGATGAGGCTGAAAATGGTGAAAAAGCTTTGGATTTACTCAAAGATCAGCTTGTAGATATTGTTGTGATGGATATCAACATGCCGATTATGGACGGCATTACTGCCACAAAAAAAATTAAAGAGAAGTACCCTGATGTAAAAGTGCTTGCTCTTACGATGAGCAATGATGATCTCCATATTCGTCAGATGATCCAGGCCGGCGCGTCGGGATACATTATGAAGAGTGCCGGCAGAAAAGAGCTGAAAGATGCGATTGATGCGATTATGGAAGGCAAACATTATTTTAGCGATGAAGCTACCGAGAGTATTATGATGGATCTGGTGAAAGGGAAGGGCAAATCAACCGATCCGGACCCTATTCATATAACAGACAGGGAATTGGAAATTCTTGAGCTGATCGTTCAGGAACATACCAATCAAGAGATAGCCGATAAACTATTCATCAGCTCGAGAACTGTGGATGCCCACCGCAGGAATCTTTTACAGAAAACCGGAGCCAGAAATACAGCAGGACTTGTAAAGTATGCTTTTCAGCATAATTTAATTTCATCCGGGAATGATAAATAATTCAATTTTACTTTAGGTATTAATACGGATGCCTCTGTCTTCATTTTAAGCTTTTGCACGAATACCGACTTTAATGAACTCTGTATAGATTGATGTTAAATGAAGTCGGGGATTATGAATATCACAATCATTGCAGAACACACTCCAAGAGCGAGTTATTTTGAAAGCCTCATAAAAGAAGAGTATGATGAATTTGTTTCAGTTCAGGTTATTCCCTTTCAGGAGTTACTTGACCTGGAGACTGATGAAAATACTCTTATTGTGATTGATTTGATGGATTTTGAGCGATCAGCGTTTAAAATTTTGGAAAATCTTAAAAAAACCCACTCATTAGCTAAAGTAATAGCTCTCCACATCTATCAATCCGAGGAACTCATTACGCCTCTTTTCGAGAAAGGAATTAACGGTTATATATCCAGCGACCCGACCAGGCAGGAGTTTATAAAAGCGGTTACAAAAGTAATGAACGGCGAAACATACAGGCCTGACTTTTCGTCGTAGGTATTTTAACAGAATCTTGTTTTTAACTCTACGCTTATTTACTGACTTTTATTTTAAGTGTTCAACGTCTTATTAGTCTCAAGAATCGATCATATCTTGATTGATCAAATAGTAAGAGTGAGAAAAATATAGTTCCAAGAAATGAAGGATTTAAAAAACGCAGTGTTCAATGCACTGCCGGGGGCGGCAGCCATTGTAGCCGAAGACGGATCAATTCTCTCAGCCAATTTAAAATGGACAAACGGAAAAGAGTCTTTTCATAAACTCGGAATGGCACAGCCGGGAAATAACTTTTTTGACCATTGCCAAAAAGCGGTTGAAGAAGGTGACGACTACGCATTGAAGATCATTTTTGGCATGCGTGAGGTTTTTGACGCAGTGAAAAGCAGTTTTGAAATTACCATGCCTTGCCCCGATGAGAAACAATTCCCTAAAAAAAGCTGGTGCAAAGTAACGGTATCACTGTTAGAAGGTGATGAAAATTATGTACTGGTCTTTTTTGAAGATGTGAGTAAGAACATGAGGGTTGTTCGTGCCTTGAGAGAAACGCAAGAGAGATATACACAGCAATTTAAAAACTCACTCTCCGGTATTATTATCTCTACTCCGGATGGGGATATTTATGATGCCAACCCGGCCGCCTGCAAGATTCTTGGATACTCAAGACGCGAATTAATTGAGGGCGGGAGAGAGATTGTGATGGATTTTGATCATCCTGTGAACCAAAAAGCCTATAAAATCAGAGAAGAGAAAAGCTTTTATGAGGGAGAGAAAATCTACAAGCACAAAGATGGGAGAGAACTTACTGTAGAATCATCTTCCGTTCTCTACAAAGATGAAAATGGGGAATTGCGTACGCTGAATACGTTCAGAGATATTTCTAAACAGAAAGAGGCTTTAATTAACCTAAAGCACGAGAAAAAATTTACAGAAGCTGTTATTAACAGTATCCCGGGCACCTTTTATGTCTTAAACAAAGAGATGGACATCTTAAGGTATAATGACACTTTTATGGAGGATCTGGGATATTCACCGGAAGAGATAGAGTCGAATAATGCCCTTCTCTATTTTCCTGAAGAGGAACATGAAAAAATTATCAATTCTGTAAAAGATGCTTTCGAGGATGGCTCGACCCACATTGTATCCAAAGTGATATCTAAGAACGATGGCATCAGGGTTTACCATTTATTGGCCAATAGATTTAGAACAGAAAAAGAAGAATACCTGGTTGGGACCGGGACAGATGTGACCGATCTTGTAGACATTGAGAAAGAAAAAGACAAGAATTATGATATGCTTTCTCAGCTATTTGAAAGCTCACCATTGGCGATGGCGATGTTCAGCCCGGATAATAAAATTGTTAAAATTAACAACAGTTTTACTGAGTTGTATGGGTATAACAAACTGGAAGCTGTTGGAAAAGATGTCCATAAGCTGTTGATGGAAGGGGAAGATTCAGCCGAGGCCAGTCAGATCAGTAAAAAGGTATTCTCAGGGCAGTCGTATACCGAAGAGGTAGAAAGAGTTACAAAAACAGGAGAGCGACTCACAGTGCTGATGAGTGCTGTTCCAATTATCCATGATAACGAGGTTGTTGCGGCCTATGTGATTAATGTTGATTTAACTGCACAGAAAAAACTGGAAAATGAACTTCAGAAGTCGTTGGCCGAAAAGGAGATTTTACTACAGGAAGTACATCACAGAGTTAAGAACAATCTTGCAGTCATGGCCGGATTAATTGACTTGCAGATCATGGAAGAAGGAGATTCAGTTGTAGAAAATAAGTTGAACGATATTCGAAGCAGAATTTTCTCCATCGCAAAAATTCATGAGAACCTGTACAGCAACGAAAGCATGGTTAGCATTAAGTTCGATGATTATCTCAGGACTATCATGGAGGCACTGCCGCAGAAGGGATTAACAGAGTCTGATGAATTGGATATTACGGTTGATGCCACGCCAATCGTTCTCAATTTAAATCAAGCTGTTCCGCTTGGATTGGCTGTCAATGAATTGATGAACATTGTATTTTCGAAGCATCCCAATGGGCGTGATCTGAAAGTTTTACTGCAAAAAGATCAGAACAATCTTGCCTTGGTTTTTGAAGGAAATGCAATCAGTACAGAGTTATTTGAACGAAATGGAGAAGAGGAATCATTTCCAAGTTTACTGATAAGCATCTTTTTATCACAAATACACGGTAAAATGAATGTTAGCAACAATGGCGTAAGTCGCCTGGCGATTGAGTTTGAACAGATGGATGTGAAAGGCTCGAGCAGTTCATTGACTGCCGAACAGAGCTCTATATTTAATTAACAAAACAAAGAATATTCATAAGCAGAAGATATGAGAGTTTTAATTATAGAAGACGATATGATCTTGGCCTTAAGCCTTGAAATCATGTTAAAGAAAATTGGTTATAAAGAGGTAAAAAAAGCCCATACCGGGGAAAAGGCATTGGAAACTATTGTGGATTTTGAGCCGGACCTGATGCTTGTGGATATTTTTCTCGGAGCCGGTATTTCGGGAATCGATGTCGTAAAAAAAGTACAGGAAAAAAAAGATGTGCCGGTTATTTACATCACAGGTAATTCAGACGATTATCACAGAAAACAGGCGGATGAAACCGATTATTTAAGCTATATGGTAAAGCCGATTACGTTTACAGAGTTGAAAAAAGTTCTACTGTCAGAAGAGAACGTGAAATAAATTTTACATGGAAGCATGGAAGTTAATAGCATAGGCATCGATTCTGAGAAAAAACGTATTGAAACTCTTCATTCTTACTCAGTTTTGGATACAGCATCCGAAGAGAAGTTTGATGATTTGACTAAACTTGCCGCAGATTTATGTGATGCACCCATCGCCCGAATTAACTTGATAGATGCAAGCCGGCAGTGGGCGAAGAGTATTTACGGTATGGCTGAGGAAACACGTGAAGTTCCCAGGGATATTACCGTCTGCCAATACACCATTCAAAAAAGCGAAGTTCTTGAAATTAAAAATTTGGCTGAAGATTCTCGTTTTAAGAATTTTTCGTACGTAAAAGAGCATCCAAATCTACGATACTATTTGGGAGCACCGCTTTTAAGTCCGGAGGGCTACGCTATCGGAGCTCTTTGTGTGCTGGATTACAAAGAGAGGGAAATGCCGGAGAAGCAGAAAAAACAGCTGCAAATACTGGCTGGAGAGGTAATGGCACGCCTCGAGCTTCGTAAACAAAACGAAAAGCTTAAAGAACTGAATGAGCACAAATTAAAATTGATGAAAATGCTCAGCCACGACATGCGGTCTCCGCTAAACGGCATAATCGGCATGAGTAATATGCTCAGTGAATTGGTAGAAGGAGATGAAGAGGCTGAAATGATAGATCTTCTCGAACAGAGTGCGATACAGCTCAATCAGATGGTAGATGAAATCTTAAGTTATTCTCTGATGGAGTCAAAAGGATTTACATTAAATACAAATAAAGTTGATCTTGAGAGTGTATCGGAGTCGATGAAAAGACTCTATCAGCCTGTTGCCAGGTCAAAAAATGTAGACTTAAACATAGGTTTACGCGCTCATGAAATGGTTTGTATTGATAAGGATAAATTTGAGCAGATCTACGGTAACTTACTCTCCAATGCTATAAAATTTACGAGATCAGGCGGACAGGTTAAGGCAGAAATTGAGCTTTTAGACGAAGTATTAAAGCTTAAGGTAGAAGACAGCGGTGTAGGAATGGATGAAAGTACTGCTTCTGATCTGTTTCAAAACGGGACATCTACACCAACAGGGGGAACGTCAGGTGAAAAAAGTACGGGCCTTGGTTTGGCGATCGTAAAATATTTTGTTGATCTTCATAATGGAGTAATCGATGTTAGCAGTGAGAAAGACAAAGGAACAACATTTCTGATTACGATACCATTAACCGAAGATTGTAAATAGACTTAGGACATTGACTGATAATCGCGGAGTATCAACCAAGAAACAAGCTTTTAATAAAGCTGAGAGCATTCTCAATACCAACAACTTCACTATCACAGCTGCGGATAATAACCGGCCGTGGGGAGGGTTTTATGTTATCGATGAAGACCAGTCTGAAGAATTTATCTCAGAGTTCTTTCCCGAATTAAACCGTAACGATTTTTCGAAATTCGAAAAATTGAGCCCAAAGCTTTTAATGGTAGCACCTCAGAAAAGATTGAGCTGGCAGTATCATCACCGGCGCTCGGAAATCTGGAAAGTGATCGAGGGCAAGGCAGGTGTGGTAGTTAGTAAAACGAACAAGCAGTCACCTGTAAAAACTCTGGATCAGGGAGATACCATTCGTCTGGCTCAGGGTGAAAGGCACCGGTTGGTGGGTTTAGACGATTGGGCTATTATTGCAGAAATCTGGCAGCATACGGACCCCGAACATCCATCGGATGAAGACGATATTGTTCGAGTGGAAGATGATTTTGGCAGATAGTTTCGATTTGATGCCAGCACGCCCACCTGTGAGATCATACACACAATTCGTTCGATACAAAATCATCGAAATTGTTTACCGTGCGAAAGGCTGTGCTTACCTATGAGCCGGCTCCGGGCGATATGGGTCTATCTCCAACTCAATATGAGATTTCATGCTGAGGCTGTTTGAATAGGAAAGACAGTTCTATTTTCTTTCTGCAACACCTACTATTTCTGCAAACTCTTTTCCAAGGGTGAGATTTTTACTTTTTTTAACTGAAGTTCTTTTAAAGAGCTCAGTTTAAATTGGTTGGCAAACTCTCTTTAGTTAATATAATCAACTAAACGTTCGTGTAAGTCGGGTTGCAAGATGAATTCATTCCAGTTTGTTGTTTGTACTTTTTGCTTGTGGGGGATGAGTCTGTTTTCACTCCCGGAAAAAAGTATGGCACAGATTGGAATTGGGGGCGGACTGGATATCCGAAGTGAAGAACCTACCCATGGATATGGTATTCGGCTGGAGTACAGATTGATAGATTTACCGCCGTTTGCGGACCTAAATGTAAGGGCTCACGGGAGCTATTTTTCTGATACACAAATAATGAGAACCTCTGTAAATGGATTGGTTACTGAACTCTCTGAAGAACAATCTGCCTTCGACATTGGCGCAGCTATTCTGGCCGCAGTCAAATTAGGTCCCGTTGACCCATTTGCAGGGGTGGGGCTTGGTATCGACAGTTCAGAATTTGAGACGTCCCGCAGGGTAATGAGCCCAAATCGGGGGAAGGGGATTAAAGAAGAGAACCTCTATTGGAATCTTTTCTTTGGCGGCGAACTTTCTCTCATTCCCTACATAAAGCCATTTTTCGAATATCGGTTCGTTCAGTTCATCAATCCGGGAAATATTAACCTGGAGGATTCGGAAAGGTTTTCAGTAGGTATCATCTTTAGATTTTAGTTCGTTATTTATACATGCAGAGTCTTTTTGGAAATTCTGTATTTTGCGGTTTATGAACTGTTTTTGTTTACGTAATGTTCTTTTTTAACAACTCAATTGAAGCGTAACCGTCTATGGCAAAAGTGGATACAGATATCCGCGAGCAGATCGAAGTTTTCGATCTTGATAAGCAGCAGCAAGTAGAGCTGACTGAATTGCTTGAGCTGTGTCATGCATCTCTGGATGAAGTGGATGAAGAGCTTATTACCCGTGCATTTAAGCTCTGCTGTCTGTCGCATCAGGATGTAAAGAGAGCGTCCGGTGAACCTTACTATCTGCATCCTGTTGAGGTTGCAAAAATAATGGCCGGCGATTTCAATATTGATGATGAATCGGTTACGGCTGCTCTCCTTCACGATACGGTTGAAGATACATCGGTTACGCTCGATCAGACGAAGGAAGTTTTTGGCCCTGTGGTGATGAACCTCATAGATGGCGTGACGAAGATTTCAGGTGTATTCGAAAGCCGGGACACCAAACAGGCAGAGACCTTTATGAAACTGATCCTCTCCATGGCAGAGGATATTCGAGTAGTGTTGATTAAATTTGCTGACCGTCTGCACAACATGCGCACGATATCGGCACTTCCACGTCAAAAGCAGCTTAAAAAAGCGACTGAAACCATGGAGCTCTATGCTCCTCTTGCTCACCGCTTTGGGCTTTTTAAGATCAAAAACGAGTTTGAAGATTTATGCTTTAAAGTCATTGACCCAAACTCTTTCAAGTTTATCGTTCGAAAGCTGAAGGAGAAGAAGAATGCCCGGGAAGAGTTTATCAGTCAGTTTATGGAGCCGATTCAAAATGAACTGAAAGAGCAGAATTTTAACTTTGAAATAAAAGGCAGACCAAAGCACATCTACTCCATCTACAGAAAAATGCAGATGCAGCAGAAGCCTTTTGAAGAGATATATGATCTGTTTGCGATACGCATTATTCTGGAAGATCCTCATCAAAAAGAGGATTGCTGGCGTGTTTATTCCGTTATTACGGATTGGTATACACCTATTCCCAAGAGATTTCGTGATTTTATTTCTGTTCCAAAAGCAAACGGTTATCAATCCCTGCACACCACGGTAATTACGAAACAGGGACGTAAGGTTGAGGTTCAGATACGCACACGGAAAATGGACGATATTGCCGAGCATGGAGTTGCGGCACACTGGAAGTATAAAGAAGGCAGCAGTGGGGGAAGTGCTGAACTGGATAAGTTTGTACACTGGGTGCGCGACGTCCTCGACAGCCCGCGTCCGGATGCAGCTACAGAATTTGTAAAAGATTTCCAGCTTAATCTCTATCAGGACGAAATTTATGTATTCACTCCTCAGGGAGAGCTAAAAACACTGCCGAAAGGAGCTTCGTGTATCGACTTTGCATTTGAAATTCACAGTGAAATCGGAGAGCGTGCAGTGGCTGCGAAAGTAAATGGAAAAATGGTTCCGCTGCGCCAAAAGTTACATAGCGGAGATCAGGTTGAGATTATAACAGGTAACAAAATTAACTTGAATGCGGACTGGATTGAAGATGTGGTCACGCATAAGGCAAAAGCGCGGCTTCGTCAGTTTATCAAACAGAAAGAGTTGAAAGTAGCTGAAGAAGGCCGTGAACTTTGGGAGAAAAAGGCATCCAAAGGGAAAATTGAGATTACCGATCAGGACTTGATGAAGGTTGCCCACCGTTTCAAATTTGAAAACACTCAGGAGATGTTCTATGAGATTGGAGCAGGTGTGTTTGATGTAAAGGATCTCTATAAAGTTGTTAAAGAGCTGAAGAGCAAAGGCAGGATTGAGTCTGACGAAAAGGATGAGAAACCTGTTGATGAAGATGAAATTCAGGAAAAATATATATCCACGGCAAGGTCCGTCGGAGATTCAAAGGCTCTATTGGTTGAGGGTGAATTAAGTGGCGTAAAGTATAGCTATGCTAATTGTTGTAACCCCATACCGGGGGATGAGGTGATCGGGTTTATAAGCCGTAACGGTGACGTGAAAGTGCACCGTTCAAACTGTAAAAATGCTCATCATTTAATCCGTACAGACAGCGAGAGAATTATTGACGTAAGCTGGGCTAAAAATATTGATGATCAGTTCCTCGGTGCGATTCGGGTTATTGGAGAAGACCGTGTTGGATTAGTCAATGATATCACGGAGATACTTTCAAAATCTCTGAAAACAAATATGAAAAGCATTAACGTAAGCAGTGAGGGGGGAATGTTTGACGGAATTCTTACCATTTATGTAAGCGATTTAAAACACCTTGAAGAGATTATTAACCGTTTGGAGAGAATAGAAGGCATTAAAAATGTAACCCGTTACGAATAGCGGAAGGGTTACGGCTTCTCGCAGTAGGCGTTTTTACGTATAGAAATATGTTTGATTCACCTATTTTTATTTTCAAATCTTTTATTAATAATTGCTTAAATATATAATACATTGTTATAGATGTATTTGGAGTGATAACATTAAAACAAGAACAAAGATGGTGACTTATACAAAACGTGATATCGTGCGAACAGTAGCCGACCAAATGGACGTACCGCTCAATCAGTCCGAACCGTGGGTAGATGCTGTAATAGATGC
Source organism: uncultured Rhodohalobacter sp. (assembly GCA_964401805.1). Classification (GTDB taxonomy): domain Bacteria; phylum Bacteroidota; class Rhodothermia; order Balneolales; family Balneolaceae; genus Rhodohalobacter. The sequence goes on along the minus strand of CAYNZY010000025.1, from coordinate 8,619 downwards.
TCTAAGAAGTAAAATGCTTGCTGCTGATCCGACTTGCCGGATTGAACTCCGAGACTTTGGTGTATTTGAAGTGAAGGAGACAAAAGCTAAACCTAAAGCCAGAAATCCAAAAACCAACGAAGTGATCTATGTGCCTGCACATAGAAAAACTCATTTCAAACCGAGTAAGCGTTTGAAAAAATTCTTGAAGCAGCCGCTTGAAGAGGTTAAGAAGAAAAGTAAAAAATAGGTGATTGGCGAATTTTGGCAGAATCCTCGGGATTGATGTTGGCGGTAAGCGGGTTGGTATAGCCAGAACTGATCTTTTAAGAACAGTTGCAAATACCGTGGCAACATTTTCACCCGAGGACTCTTTTATCGAAGTAGAAAGACAGATCAAAGAAGAGGGACCTGTAATTGCTATTGTGGTTGGATGGCCGTTAACTCCGGATGGAGAGCCAACCAATGCTACACAGATGGCACAGGAGTACTATAACCACCTGAACAATCGATATAGAGATATTGAGATTTATAAGATGGACGAGCGCTACTCTACGAAACAGGCAATGGAAGCGATGAAAGAAGCCGGTGTGTCCAGAAAGCGTCGTGAAAAAAAAGGCAGGTTGGATCAGGCTGCTGCAGCCCTTATTTTACAACAGTTTTTAGAAGCATATCCAGAATTATAATTTATCTATGTCTGTTTTACCCATTGTAACCTATAATGACCCGGTTCTGCGTGAAAAAACCAAACCGGTGAAAGAGAATAACCAAGAGCTTCAAACCCTGATCGATGATATGTTCGATACCATGTACAACTCTCAGGGAGTTGGACTCGCCGCACCCCAAATCGGTAAAAAAATTCAGCTTTTTGTGATGGATGCCGACGGAATTACGGATGAGCTTGAAGATGAAACAAGCCACGGGCCCTTGGTTGTCATCAATCCAAAAATTGTGGAAACAACCGGCGAAAAAGTAAAGATGGAAGAAGGCTGCCTGAGCATTCCCGACGTTCGGGACGATGTAGTCCGGCCTGAAAAAGTAACCATCGAGTATCTCGATCGGGATTTTAACACAAAACGTATTGAAGCAGAAGGTTGGGAATCGAGGGTGATTCAGCACGAGTATGATCACCTCCAGGGGGTACTTTTTTTGGACTACCTGAGTGCATTTAAAAGACGTTTGCACAAATCACTTTTAAAAAAGATTGATAAAGGCACGCTTGAAATTGAGTACCCTGTAGTTCCAAAGAAGTGAACCGATAAAATGAAACCACTAAGGATTGTATTCATGGGGTCGCCCGATTTTGCGATTCCCTCTCTCGAAGCACTTCATAACTCGAAGCATGAAATTGTTGCGGTTGTTAGCAATCCGGACAAACGCCGAGGCAGAGGTGGAAAGCCTCAACCCACGGTTGTAAAGAAAAAAGCGATGGACCTGGGTTATCCAACCATCGATGTGGAAGATCCAAAGTCTGATGAATTTGCTAAGGAGCTGAACGAACTAAAACCGGACCTGCTGGTTGTGGTTGCTTTCCGCATCCTTCCGAAGAATATCCTTTCCGTTCCTGCTATTGGCTCTATCAACTTGCATGCATCTTTACTGCCCAAGTATCGAGGTGCGGCACCCATTCACTGGGCAATTATTAAAGGAGAAGAGGAGACAGGTTGCTCCGTATTTTTTCTGGATGAAAAAGTAGATACAGGTGAGATTATTGCACAGTTCAAAACGGATATTGGCCCTATGGAGACGACCGGAGATCTCTATAATCGATTGAAAATTAAAGGTGCAGAGTTGCTGAAAGAAACCGTAGATCAGATATCAGAAGGAATTAGAGAAGGGATGGCTCAGAATCATGATCTGGCAACTCCGGCGCCAAAGTTATTTAAAGAGAACACCAGAATTGATTTTAACCAATCGGTTAAGGATGTGCACAATTTGATTCGCGGGCTGAACCCTTTTCCTACCGCATGGTGTAAGTTTGGAGAACAGAAACTCAACATTCACAAATCAAAACCGGGCCCCGGAACATCAAACGCGAAACCGGGAGAGCTTGTTGAAATTGAAAACAGCCTCTATGTTCAGTGCAGTGACGGGTTACTTGAACTTTTGGAACTTCAACTGCCGGGCACAAAACGGTTGTCAGGGAATGATTTTTTAAACGGATACGATACGTCAGTTCAGCTGAAATAAGTTCAGAATGGGGCAAATTTATTGAACGTAATTTTGCCTGGGACATAGAACGATCCTGGTTTTAATCCTCTATTATAGGGAAAAACCCTGTTGCTTTAATGTGATTTATTTTAGATATACTGTTCAGAAATAATCGAGGTAAAATTTTTCGTTAAAACGCATTTTTAAATCAATTAAACCATCATTATGGAGCTTTCGCCACTATTACAGGCCGCACGAAATGGCAATTTGAATGACGTTCAAAGTCATCATGAGAAAGGAGTGGATCTGAACGAGACACACAAAAATGGCAATACGGCCCTGATCTATGCTGCCGAAAATGGCCACCTTGATGTCGTAAAATACTTGATTGAACATGGGGCGGATCCGGCAGTACAAACAAAAATGGGAGGAACGGCCCTGAATAGAGCGGCAGAGAATGGAGACATAGATATTATGAAGTACCTTCTGGAAAACGGGACACCCATTGGTGGTCTTGCTCTGATAGTGGCGGCCCGTGAAGGTAATCTTGATGCTGTAAAATTGCTTGTTGAAGCCGGGGCTGATGTGAATGCCCAGCAGCGGTGGGGACAGACCGGGATAATGCTGGCGGCACGAGAAGGGAATACTGATGTTGTTAAGTACTTGATTGAACAGGGAGCCAATGTTCGGCTAAAAGATAAAAACGGAGATACGGCCTTGAATATCGCTCTGGATAACGACAATTCAGATATTGCAATGCAGCTGAAACGAGCTGGCGCAAAAGCACAGATTAAGAAACCGATTACTCCTGTTGTTGAAGACGATGATGAGGACGATACAGATGTTGAAGATGTAGATGATCTGATTTCAGGTGACGATGAGGATATTCCGGAAGATGTTGATCTTGATTAGTTCTGCTATTTTAATTTAAAATTTCCTGTCAAAAGCCTTTGAAGTACTCAAAGGCTTTTTTTGTATATAGAGTATTGACCAGAATTTGAAAATGTCCGAAAAAACTTTTCACTCTAATCGAAATTCTGGCTCTTAAAGGATGATCTTTAATTTGAAAAAGCGCTCCCAACGTAAACTAATAAAAATGAGTAGCGTAACTTTGACGAAATAATGGATTGAGTGAATCTAAACAGTTATTTTAATGTTATAGATACTGCAAACAAGCAGATAATTTAAAATGAAAAGGAGTAAAATTTTATGGCTAAAGTAAAAGTTGGAATTAATGGGTTTGGACGGATCGGGCGATTAGTTATGCGATCTATCCTGAAGTATCAGAGTGATGAAATTGAAGTTGTTGGAATTAACGACTTGACGGATACCAAAACACTTGCACATCTTTTTAAATACGATACTGTTCACGGTAAATTTGACGGAGAAGTACACGCTGACGGAGACAATCTTGTAATCAACGGAAAAAAAATTGGCGTTACTGCTGAACGTGATCCCGTTAACCTGAAATGGGGCGAGCGCGGTGCTGAAGTTATTGTAGAATCAACCGGAATCTTCCGCGATGATAAAGGGGCTTCCAAACATATTGAAGCAGGTGCAAAAAAAGTGATTATCTCCGCACCCGGTAAAGGTGATCTTCAAACGATCGTGATTGGTGTAAATGACGGTGAGATTGATAAAAGCCGAAACGTTTACTCAAATGCAAGCTGTACAACAAACTGCCTCGCACCTATGGTGAAGGTACTGGATGATGCGTTTGGAGTTGAGCAAGGATTTATGACCACAATTCACGCATACACCGGTGACCAGCAGATTGTTGATGGTCCACACAAAGATCTTCGCAGAGCTCGTGCCGCTGCCGCTAATATTGTGCCCACAACAACCGGCGCAGCTGCAGCAGTAGGATTGGTACTTCCGCATCTGGATGGCAAGCTGGACGGAATGGCTGTTCGAGTACCTGTGCCCGACGGATCACTGACAGACTTTACTGCAGTAGTGAGCAAAGATGTTACTGAAGAGCAAGTTCAGGAAGCATTCAAGAAAGCCGCAGAAGGTGAAATGAAAGGCGTACTTGAATTTTCCGATGAACCACTGGTATCCAGTGACATTGTAGGAAATCCACACTCATGTATTTACGATAGCTTGTCTACGAAAGTAGATGGAAAAGTCGTAAAAATTGTTGGATGGTACGACAATGAAGCCGGTTACTCTGCACGAACTGCAGAACTGGTGACGAAGATTGTGTAAACGCAATCCATTTAAATAAATACGTTTCTACGTAGATTTTTGGCCCGCATGGAATACCGTGCGGGTCTTTTTATACATACCCCTTCTTTTGCTATTTTGTATGAACCGTAATTCAATTACTGGTTAAGACAACCGATACTAAATTATACTTCTATGAGAATTTCAAAGGCTATATCATCATTTTTATTATTTATTTTTTGTGTTCCGGTGCTGGTTGCTCAGTCAATCCAGATAGACCGGGTTGAGCCGGAAAACTGGTGGATTGGATTTCAGGAGCCTGAAGTACAACTGCTGGTTCACGGAGACAATATCCAGACTGCGATTCCGTCGGTGGATTACCCGGGTGTAACTATAGAACGGGTTACGCTGGTCGAAAATCCTAATTATCAGTTTGTTACCCTTCGAATACACGATGAGGCCGAGGCGGGAACCTTGGAGCTAATATTCAACCGGGGAGAGTATTCTTACACACATCCGTACGAAATTAAAGAGCGAAGCAGCGATCCGAACCGTAACCAGGGGTTCGATTCAAGTGATTTAATCTACCTTCTGATGCCGGATCGATTTGCAAATGGCGATCCCGAAAACGACAACATTCCGGGTATGCTTGAAGGTGTGAATCGCGATAATCCGAATGCAAGGCATGGTGGCGACATTCAGGGTGTGATCGATAATCTCGACTACCTGGACAATCTTGGCATGACCGCAGTTTGGTTCACCCCGATTATAGAAAACGATATGCCGCCGGAGTACGGTGCTTATCATGGTTATGCGGCAACCGACATGTACCGTGTAGACCGCCGTTTTGGAACCAATGAGAAATATCTTGAACTGATCGATGCCGCACATGACCGGGGAATGAAAGTGATTATGGATATGATTCACAACCACGTGGGTACAGAGCACTGGTTTGTGAAAGATCAGCCCACATCCGATTGGGTACACGAGCTGGAGGAAGTGGGCACAACAAATTACAGAGCCTCTACGGTGATGGATCCCTACGCGTCCGATTTTGATTACAATGCCATGGTGAAAGGTTGGTTTGTGGTGGATATGCCCGATATGGATCAGCGAAATGAACTGGTGGCAAATTACCTGATTCAGAATACTCTCTGGTGGATTGAGTACTCCGGCATTGATGGAATTCGTATGGATACCCATCCTTACCCGTATAAAGAATATATGGCCGAGTGGAGCCGTCGTGTACTGGAGGAGTTTCCCGAATTCAACATGGTAGGAGAAGCGTGGATGTCAAACCCACCGGCAACGGCCTATTGGCAGACCGGCTTTCCGAGTCCTGACGGGTATGAAAGTTATTTACCAAGTGTAACCGATTTTCCTCTTTACAACGCCATTGCATCAGGGCTAAACGAAGATGCTGCCTGGGATAGCGGGATTTACAAGCTGTACGATATCCTGAGCCAGGACTTTCTTTATCCCGATCCCAATTTGAACGTCATTTTTCCCGGCAATCACGATCTGGATCGAATTTTTACGGTGTTGGGTGAAGACTACGGGAAGTTTAAAATTGCACTCAGTTTTGTTCTGACCACCCGCGGTATTCCTCAGCTCTACTACGGAGATGAAATCCTGATGACCGGCGGTGGCCCCGACGGGTTGAAGCGCAAAGATTTTCCCGGCGGTTGGGAGGAAGATCCCATCGATGGCTTTACGGCTGAGGGCCGGCAGGAACTGGCTGAAGAGACCGGATTTCCTGTGGTGGAGTCGCACGAGTTTTTAACCCGCGTAGCCAACTGGCGCCAGGATAAAGATGTGATTCACAACGGTGAGCTTACGCATTTCATTCCGCAGAATAACGTTTATGTCTATTTCCGTCACAATGATGAAGAGACGGTGATGGTTGTTCTGAACGCGAATGAAGAGGCTCAGGAGTTGGAAATGGGCAGATTTTCAGAGCTGATTGACGGACACGCTCAAGGTTATGATGTTGCAAATGATCGATCCGTTCAACTCGGAGAGACAATGAGTGTAGACGGGCTTGATGCAATGATTATTGAGCTTGAGTAATCAATTGAAAAGCGAAATGAAGGAAAGTCCCCCTTAGAAGGGGGATACTTCACGCCTTAAATTTTACGTCTCAAATCTCAGGACTCAAGACTACTCAACAATTTCAAAACTGCTGGTAACTTTTGCTGTCTTCTCAAGTGTTTTGGTTACGGAGCAGTATTTACCCAGAGAGAGGTCAATCGCTTTTTCTACCTGTTTGGGGTCCAGGTCGCCCTTAAAAGTGTAGTGAAGGTGGATTTCAGAAAATTCGGTATAGGTTCCTTTTTTGATTCGTTCGCCGGTAACTTCAATTTTGATGTCTTCCGGATTAAGACGCTTTTTTTTCAGGATTCCGATAATGTCGATGGTTGAACATCCGCCGGCGGCTGCAAGAAGCATCTGCATAGGGCGGAAACCTCCGTTAATGCCACCAATGTCATCCGAGCCATCCATCTCCAGGCTTGCTCCATCATCGTTAGTAGCTTTCATGTGGACGTCGTCGTTTAGGCGCTGGATCGTAATTTTCATACTGATGTAAAACTTATTTTGGTCTGAGTTAAAGAAATTGCAGCCTGAAAATAATGAATATTCGGGAGGGATGTGGGCGGGAAAGATTGGAGGAAGGTTATGGGAGCGAATTGGGCAAAGTAGTATGGAATTTTATCGGCGGTTTATTCGGGCATATCAGCTTGACCCGTATGTCTGTAATACGATAAAATGTTGTATTTATTTGTTTTGGAAGGATCATTCGACTATTATCTGACACCGGCGGTGCCTGAATAGTGCCGGTAAGTACATGTTTTGCTACCTTATCTTAAAAGTTGACAATATGTACGGAATGGCGTACGTTATTTAACTGGCGTAAATTAAATCATTTTCCCATGAAAACACTTACAGCTACTCAAGCTCGAAAAGAGATTTATCGATTGCTCGATGAAGCGTCTGAAACGCACAAGCCAATACAAATCACAGGAAAGCGATCAAATGCAGTTTTGATCAGTGAGGATGATTGGCGAGCTATTCAGGAAACATTATTTCTGACCTCTATTCCTGGAATGCAGGAGTCCATCGTTGAAGGAATAAATACACCTCTTGAAGAAACCGATGAAGAGCTCGACTGGTGAGTAGTTACAAACTCGTTTATACCAAACAAGCAAAAAAGGATGCTAAGAAAGCAGCTTCATCAGGGTTAAAATCAAAAATTGAGGACTTGCTTGAAATTATTAAGGAAGATCCTTTTGCAGATTATCCTCCCTACGAAAAATTAGTTGGAAATTTAGAAGGGGCCTATTCACGGAGAATCAATATCCAGCATCGCTTAGTGTATCAAGTTTACGACAAAGAGAAAGTTGTTAAAGTGATCAGAATGTGGACTCATTACGATTAGCCGGTATCATAACCATGGCTTCGTGCTGACCAGTTACAGCCAAGGAGTCGAACTGAAAATTAAAAGCCTGGCAGCACAAGCCCTGAGCCGCTATTTGCCTACCCTCTTCTAAAATTTCGATGTAAAACTACATTTCATTCATCAGTTGCAGATTATACGTCATTGACGTACTTTTCTAAAAAAGTAACCGTTACTGAATGGAATTCTTTGAAACTCCTGTTTTTACGAAACTGATTCAGAAACTTATCAGTGATAAAGAATATCACCTGCTCCAATTGCAATTGTCGGTTCGGCCTGAATCCGGAGACATTATTAAAGGAAGTGGCGGAATCCGAAAGCTGAGATGGGCGGGGTCAGGCCGTGGAAAACGGGGCGGCATTCGGGTAATTTATTACTATTTCACTGAGGATGAACAAATTTATATGCTTTATGCATATCCAAAGAGCAAAAAAGACGATCTCACTGCAGATCAATTGAAGCAACTGAAACAACTGGTTGAGGACCAACTGTCATGAATGATGAAATGTTTATCGAATTACTGGAAAGCGTAAAGCAGGCCGGAGATATTCGGAAAGGCAAACGTAAACCGTCCAGGCATACTGTGATTGAAGAACCTGATGTTGCAGCTATACGGGAAAAGTACGACATGACCCAACAGGAATTTTCATCTCTGCTTGGAATCAGTGTTGGTACACTTCGAAACTGGGAACAAGGAAGGCGTAAACCTCAGGGTCCGGCCAAAGTCCTTTTGAAGATTGCGGAAAAGAGGCCAAAAGCAATTCTGGAATCTTTAGAGTAAGCTGTGCGTCAAATAACCAGCGGTTCCCCGAATAGTCGGGGCAGGCTGTGCGGACTCGTTTTGGCTACGGGACTTTGGAGCTGTTATC
>CAYNZY010000024.1:0-43347 GCA_964401805.1 uncultured Rhodohalobacter sp. | reverse complement strand
CAGGTTTCATATTGCAGAAGTGTGAGCGCATAGACACCGTTGAACAGACAGATGATACGGTTGAATTCAGGGTCTGTAGCGTTAATAGAGAGATGGCTCGACTTCGGCCCAAAAGACAGGCCTTTGATACCAGTGACAGATTTGGTGAAATATGTGATAATTGGCTTGAATCAACGTTTTTGGCCTGATCGAACACACCCCTAAATCCCCTCTCCCCGAATTTCTCGGGACAGGCAAGAGGGGACTTTCGGACTGTCACCTCTTCAATAATGTTGCGCCGCGGTTGGGCAAAATTAGAAGCTCGACATGACAGTTTACCCCTGTTCTAATAACAGCGGATCCGGTTTTCAAAAAGGTATCACTCATCAAACGCCGTAATCAATTCTTTAGGCCTCAGCAATTCTCTTATGCGGCGTAAATCAGAGTTAATTTAGTGCATCCAAGCGTTATATGCCGCGCCCTGAACCCCACTGCCTTGTCATATCGAGTGCAGGAAGGAACGAAGTGACGACCGGAGTCGAGATATCTCCCGATTTGAGAGAAGGCAAGTGAAACCCGGTACTCCTCAAACGAGGCCCACCTCGACTGTCGAGTTAAGTCAAGCCCGAGAGCACCGATGCATAGCGTGAATTTAGCTAGCAAACCCCTCCGACGACTGAGTGTTTGGAGTTCAAAGTTCAGTCGTTCCCAAAGACGTCAGACGAGGCTAACTCTTTTTCCATCCGTCTGACCGCGGAAGACGGTCTGACGGAGAACTTATTCCTCAACAGCAGATTCCAGAAGCTTTAGGGATTTATTATCAGCATCAAACCGGGCCATTACACCCTGCGGAATCGTGAAATTATCGGGGTCGTGGCTGATATCCATGCCCATCACAGCAGGAATTCCAAGCGGGCGAATATGCTGTTGTAATATCTGCTTAAGAGTAAAATGTGATTCTGAGGGATCAGGACAGTTGGTGCATCTTCCAAAGATAAATCCATTTAAGTTATCCAGGGCGCCTGCCTGCTTAAGGTGAACCAGCATGCGATCGATTTTATAAACAGGCTCACCGATATCCTCCACAAATAGAATTGCTCCGGTTGTATCAGGCTGAAAATCCGTACCCAGGGTTGTTGTCAAAATGGATAGGTTACCGCCAATTAATCGCCCTTCGTTTATGCCCGGAAAAACCAGATCCACTTCACTCTCAGAATAAAATTCACTCCTCTCCCCCTCCATCAGAACACTTCGAAAGCTGTTTTTTGTCAGCTCGGTCCATTCAGATGTGCCGTTTGGACCGTGAAAAGAAATCAAATTGGACCGATGTAAAAATGCCATATGAAGCGTAGTATTGTCACTAAACCCACAATAAACTTTGGGATTATTTTTGATCATCTCAAAATCGAGGTATGGCAATATTCGTGCGCACCCCCAGCCTCCGCGAACAGCAACAATCCCATCAATATCAGGATCTTCAAAAAACCTATTCAGATCCCTGGCACGCTGTTGATCCGTCCCGGCAAGGTATCCATATCGCTCCTTAACATGTTCACCAAATACGACTTCAAACCCAAATGACTCCAACTCCATTTTCATCCGTTCGAATTCGGAATCTTCATAGACAATTCCGGCCGGTGCTGTCAGAGCTATGCGGTCACCTTCTTTTAAACGTTTGGGTTTGGTCAGTGAGCTGTAATCTTTCTTGCGGGAACCGCTGAATACAGACAGCCCCGCCATTCCCATGCCGGCTGTTTTGATAAAATCCTTTCGCTTCATCTGGAGTAGGTGTAAAGGTTATTTTTCTGAATATAGTTTAGAACTTCGTCCGGCAGTTTCATTCGTGTTGAGGAATTAGGAGCTCTCCGTATTTCTGTAGACGAAATATTCTTCGGCTTATGATCTACAAATATACTCTTTTCAAGAATGTCTGAATCAACATCACCATGATCTGAACCCGGACGGTCTACCACCAGTAACATGCACTCCTCAAGAATTTCATCGTATTTGTGCCATTTATGAAAAGACTGAAGACTATCCTCACCCAAACATAGAAAGAAAGTTTTGTCAGGATGTTGTGCCTTTAAATGAAGAATGGTCTGTAGAGTGTAGGATGGCTTGGGCAGATCTTTTTCAAGATTACTGATTTTGATGTTATCACTCTCCTGAAATGCGAGTTTTAACATGTTGTAGCGATGCTCAAAATCAGTCTTTTTTTGATCAGGCTTATGGGGTGGAGCGGGAGTAAGAAGAATCCATATCTCATCGATCAGACCGCTCTCAAGAAATGAGTTTACAGCTTCTATGTGTCCGTTGTGAACCGGATCAAAAGATCCCCCAAAAAGTCCAATCCGTTTCACAACAGGATCTGATTAGTTTTGAGCAACAGACTCGTTACCGGTAGCTTCATTCAACCCACGCTGAGCCCTGTCATAGAGATTTTCAACCCGGCTTCTGTTTTCTCCTCTGGGGAATAGCTGAAGATAGGTTTCGTAAGACTCGAGCGCCATTTCAAAACGTTCAGCTTGCCGAGCAGCAATGCTGTTTTCTGCATACAGAATATAGGACTCCATCTGGTCTACCAGGGCCAGCTCGGCCCAGGATGTTTCCGGGTAGTTATCAATTACTATATCGAAGTAGACGGCTGCGGCTTCAAATCTGCTGGTTCGTTTATAAAATTCTCCGGCGTTGTATGATTTATGAGCTAGTTTGCTTCTCAATTCTGAAATATACTCTGCTGCTTCATCAGCATATTCCGAATTTGGAAATCGAGATAGCAAAAGTCTGAAATTCTCAATTGCCTGATACGTGTATGATTGATCCAGGCGATATCTTGGACTTAAATTGTAATAGCTCAAAGCTCTCTTATAGTCTGCTTCTTCGCGACGCGGTGAATTTGGGTGAAACTGAGCGTACCTTTCATATTCAGAAGCAGCCAGTAGGTATCTGCGATTGTTGAAGTAACTTTCAGCGAGATAAAATTGTGCATCCTGCCCTATATCCGTGCCTCGACCTATCGATATCACGGTCTCAAAAGCACGGGCGGCTTCCGCATAATTTTCTTCTTCATATTGATTTAAAGCCTTTTCGTAAGCCACATCAAGAGAGTCGCCCGGTCGAATCAACTCGTTGCTTCGGCATGAGGCAAAAAGAAGAGCTGCTGCAAATAGAAATAATAGATTACGCATGTATTTAACTTTCACGATTTTTCAAAAAATTAATAAGATGTTGAAGATCTTGTTTATAGTTGGAATCACCAAATTCCTGAAGGGCATTTTCTGCCCGGCTGTAGTGCTGCAAGTAATTATCTCTGGTATCAGTTTCAATACCCCGAGATTTAAAAATTTGAATCACATCATCTACTTCTGTTTCTGAAAGCGGCTTATTTTCGATATATCCAAGAATAACATTCCGTTCTGCTTCGCTGCATCGTTCTAACGCACTAAGCATCAATAATGTTTTCTTACCTTCCCGAATATCTCCGGCTTTCCGTTTCCCAAACTTCTCGGGATCACCAAAAACATCCAGCCAATCGTCCTGAATCTGGAATGCAAGACCCAGGGAGTGGCCAATTAATGAGAGTTTTTCAAGCTGATTCTGATCTGCATAGCCGCACATGCCACCCATTTGCATAGCCGCACCGATTAGTGCACCTGTTTTTCCCTCAATCATTTGATGGTACTCCTCAATTGAGACATCACTGCGGGTCTCAAACTCCATGTCCATCGCCTGCCCTTCGCAAACCCTGTTGATTGCTTTTAAAAACAAGCTACTGATTTTTTTGTGATCCACGCTTGCAGAAATCTTCTGTAATTGCAGCAGAGAATAAGTAAACATACTGTCACCCGAGAGAATTGCCGTAGCTTCATCCCATTTTTTATGTACAGATGGTTCACCCCTTCGGCTGTCTGCCTGATCCATGATATCATCGTGGATCAGCGTAAAATTGTGAAGGAGTTCAACGGCCAATGCTGCAGGCATAGCTTTCTCTGGATCCGATCCACATATACCACAGCTGATGAGAGTTAGAATTGGCCGAATACGTTTACCGCCATTTCTCAGTATATAGCGTTGTGGACGGTAGAGCGTTTCAGGTTTTGAAGGAAAATCCAGGTTTTGCAACTGCTTTTCAAATAGCGTTGCATAGGGTGCTAAAAAATCCAAATGAGTCGTTTTGTTGCTGATTTAAAGGTTGCAAATATACAAAATACACAACTCATTATTTCAGTTATCTCAAAATCAGTAAAACAGATGGATGTTATACACTCAATTTAGCAATCCAAACCGCTGGCTTTCATCTTATAAAGTGAATGCAGCTGGTGAGTGACTCTGTATTTTTTTGTTCTCACATTTGCCTCAGACAAATCAAAATATTCACTTGCTTCCCTGGTGGTTGCATCCGGATGATTTATAAAGTAGAGAATGAAAATTTGAGAGTCATCATCCAGTTCTTCAATACATTCAAACAGCAGCTCTTTTCTCTCCCGATCTACCAATCGATCAATTTGACTGGCAGGCTCAGACTCTGTTCCCGGTATGTATTCATTATCTACGTAACGCTTATTCTTTTTGTACTGATTAAAATATTCATTTCGTGAAGTCATCATCATGTATGATAGAAGCGACTTGGGATCTTTAAGCTTTCCATCAATTATTCTCTCGTAAACATTCAAAAAAGCTTGCTGTACACACTCCTTTGCAGCTTCTTCCGTAGCTGCAAGGGTTACCTGCAAATATTCCACCAATTTTGGAATTAGCTCTTCCAATAGATGATTGACTTTTCTGACATTCTCTTGTTGGATATAATTTACTAAAGCCGAATAATCTACCCTTTGTTTTGCCTGAACGCTCATAACACTTCCTGTTTGTTACATTTATTGCTAATATTTTCTAAATCTTGATTGAGAACTTCTCTTTGTACTTATCGTCCAACCAATATATAGAATTCATTAATATTAGAAAATTATAATATTTAAAATTAATCTTTGTTAAATGACTCCTTGAAGATGATCCATTTCTATTTTTGTATTATGGTGTGATTTAAAAGATTAACCAACCGAATCCTCAGCTCATTTCACAAGCCATCACAAATGGATCCAATAACTGCTGTAAAATTTTTTCAGGATACATTAGACAGCTCATCACCGTCCCTACTCATCCCATCTGTTTTAAAATTTAATCCTGAATCGGATATACTTCACGTTTTTGGCCATGACATTGAGCTGACCATAAATCAGCATATTTTCGTAATCGGCTCCGGGAAAGCATCCGTAGAAATGGCAAAAGCTGTAAGTAGTGTCTTAGGCAGAAAATTATCCGGCGGTATGGTCATCACAAATTCATTGAACAATAATGACCTGCCCGAAAATATTGAAGTTCTCATTTCCTCTCATCCATTTCCAACCAAAGAGTCCGTTCAGGCCGCCAACCTTTTGATGGACTTTATAAAATCTATACCGAATAACTCAGTTGTATTGAATCTTGTATCGGGAGGCACCTCCTCTATTCTCTGCAAACCGTCCTCATCAATACCATTTGATGACATCGCGAAACTCTATCGAATGTTATTAAACAGCGGCATCGGTATTCATGAAATGAATTTAGTTCGAAAATCTGTCTCCGAAATTAAAGCCGGAAGGCTTCTTCAATACTTTAATGATGTACGGCTTTTTGATCTCATTATATCGGACGTACCCAATGATGATTTGGAGGATATTGGCAGCGGTCCGACTATTGTTCAACGTTTTCGATTTTCTGAGGTCATCACACTTTTAAAGGATAAAGAGCTGTGGCAAAGAATCCCTGAATCCATAACCTCTTTTCTTTCAACCAATGCCCGTGAAAATGATCTTTTCGAAGCTAAAGAGATAGTGAACCATTGCAGTCAAATCATACTCTCCTCAGATAAAGTGGCAAGCATTGCAAAAAAGTTGATGGAGCAAAAAGGGTTCCGGGTCACAAAAGACGATAAGCCCTGGACAGGATCCATCGACGATTTTGAAAAGCATATATTGTCTAAAATAACTACCGATATAGCTGCCGATAAAAAGCCTCACGCATTCATATTTTTTGGAGAGTGTAGTGTAGAAGTGACCGGAGATGGAAAAGGTGGACGTAATCAGGAGCTCGCCCTTCGAATGGCTAAACATTTAGATGAGCTCGATCAAGATGTCATTTTTTTAAGTGCCGGTACGGACGGTATCGATGGGCCTACGGATGCAGCCGGAGCCGTGGTCGATCAAAATAGCCTAAATGAGGCCCGGAAACTTGACTTAGATGCTGACGATTTTTTAAAAAGGAATGACAGCTACTCATTTTTTGATAAACTTGGCGGACATATAAAAACGGGTCCAACCGGAAACAATGTGATGGATCTTCAGTTTCTGATTGTTCATTGAACAGATAATTTTTTTCGATTTTCTTCCACTCTCTTGCTCAATTATTCGTAGTTTTACCGATTCGAAGTTATTCTAACCTGAAAGTGTTTTTTAATGAAGCAGTTCACCCTTCAGCCCGATTCAAACTCAAAAAAATCCTCCGACTTTCTCAACGATTTAAATGAACAGCAAAGAAAAGCTGCATCACATGTAAACGGTCCACTTTTAATTATTGCAGGTGCAGGCAGTGGTAAAACAAGAGTACTCACTTATCGCATCGCGCATCTACTCCAGAAGCAGTATGCCCTGCCAAAAAATATTCTATCGCTGACATTTACAAATAAGGCCGCCCGCGAAATGCAGGAGCGTATTCAGGGGCTGATCGGTGAAAAAGCGTCCGGGCTCTGGATGGGTACATTTCACTCTATATTCTCAAAAATTCTTCGGTTCGAAGCCGACAAAATCGGGTTCAACAGCCAATACTCCATTTACGATACCACGGATGCCGAGAACGCTATTAAGCTGATTCTCAAAGAGCTAAATTACGATCCGCGTGAAATTCGTCCGAGAACCATTCAATACAAAATCAGTGATGCTAAAAACCAGTTGATCTCCCCTGAACAGTATCAAAGTCGTTTTGTACAAAGTACACTGGATGATATTACAGCAAGGGTTTTTCAAATCTATGCTAAGAGATTAAAACAGGCAAACGCCATGGATTTTGATGACCTGCTCATCAAACCGATCGAACTTTTTGAGGAACACCCTGATGTTTTGGAAAAGTACCAGGATCGGTTCCGCTACATCATGATTGATGAGTACCAGGATACCAATCACGCTCAGTACAAAGTAACCCGTATGCTGGCTGATAAATACCAAAATATTTGTGTGGTAGGCGATGATGCACAAAGTATTTACTCGTTCAGAGGAGCCGATATCAGTAACATTCTAAACTTCAAGAATGATTACGACGATGCATTGGAAGTGCCTCTTGAACAGAATTATCGATCCACCAAATACATTCTTCAGTGTGCTGATTCCATCATCAAGAAGAATGAAAAACAGCTCGATAAAACGCTTTGGACCGATAACGAGGAGGGTGAAACCGTTACGTTACTGGAAAATTTTGATGAGCGCGATGAAGCGAATCGAATAGCAAATTATATTCAAAATCTTAAGTTGCGTCACGGGTATCAAAATAACGACTTCGCAATTTTATACCGTACAAACTATCAGAGCAGGATATTTGAAGAAGCATTTCGACGAAAAGATATTACCTATCAGTTGGTGGGCGGGCTCTCTTTTTATCAGCGAAAAGAGATTAAAGATGTGTTGGCCTACTTAACGCTGCTCATCAATCCGGAGGATGAACAGGCACTGCTTCGAATCATCAACGAACCGAGTCGCGGTATTGGCAATAAAACACTGAATGAACTTCTCAAAAAAGCCCGTGCTACCGGACAGAGTGTCTGGAAAATTTTACACGATGTAGACTCTGCAGATATTTATAAACCTGCAAAAGCCAAAATTGCGGACTTCATTCATATGATCGAAAGTTTGAAGGATCTGCTGGATTCCGGTTCTCCAATTTTAGATGTAACCAAAAAGATGCTGGAGAAAAGCGGCTATCTGAAGGCTTTGGTTGAGCAAAATGATGCGAAAGCATTAACACGCCGGGATAATGTTCTGGAGCTTCAAAATGCCATAGCTTATTATCAGCAAAACACGAAAAACCCGAAGCTTGCAAATTTCCTGCAGGAGATCAACCTGATTACCGATTCGGATAAGTATGATGAAGATAAGCCTGCGGTAACCCTGATGACGGTTCACGCATCAAAAGGCCTTGAATTCCCGGTCATCTTTATTGTCGGACTGGAAGAAAACCTATTTCCTATGGGCCCCCGGGAAGGTGAAGAAGCCAATACTGAAGAAGAGAGGCGCCTCTTTTACGTAGCCATCACCCGTGCCGAAAAACAGCTCTTTTTCAGTTACAGTAAACTCAGGTATAAATATGGAGAAGAGCAGCGTCAGGCACGATCAAGATTTTTGGATGAAGTAGACTCAGGAGTTGTCCGAAATGAAACAGGTTCAACAATACAGCAGAAGCAGAACCGTTTCGGAGAAACAAATAGTGACTCTGATAGCACAACCATAGAGTATGAGCACGACTGGAAATCTCCGATTCAATCCAAAAAGCCGTCATCAACTTCCTCAACTTATGAATATGAGTATGATGATGATCCCTTTAGAACAGGAGTACAGGTCATACATCCAAAATTCGGACCCGGGAAAATAATTAAGCGGGCCGGAACAGGCAAAGATACCAGAGTTGTTGTATTTTTTAAGAGTCGCGGACAAAAAACATTAATGCTTCGGGCCGCAAAGTTAAAAGTTCTCAGTTAATCGAGGAAAATCCCTTGTTTCAATCTTTACGTATTGCCACTCTGGGAGTGGTTCTTAGTTTATGTATGTCAGTCAGTGCATCTGCCCAGATTTCGTTATCGGCTGAAAATATGGCTTTAGGGGGTGGCGGCACTGCGTACCTTACCGGATACGAAGCACTATATGTTAATCCCGCAAACCTGCGCATACAGGAGAAAAGTTATTCACTCCAAATTTCTTTGCTGCAGAGCGGTGTTTATAATGAGTATCTTTTGCCGGAGACAGATTTTTCAGTCAGATCACAACAATTTCGATCAGCATTTCTACCTTACAAAAGTCTGAATAGTGATTATGAACTGATCGAAGCAGACAGAAGCTCAATTTTGAGGAGAAACTACCCCGGATCTCGAAGGGTGGCACCGTTTCAGTCAATGGCTGAAATGCATTGGTTCGGAGTAAAGTGGCAAAGAGAGAAAAAATCCTACGCTCTATCTCTTCGCACCAAAGCATTCAGTAAGTATGAGCTGGGCAGAGGGTATTTTTCATCCACAGCTGTAGAAAATGGCAATAACCTTTACTTCGATCGATCGTTCCGCCACCAATACCAGATGATGCATGAACTCTCTTTTGGATATGCCGAAACCTTCGATTTTTTAAACGGGTTATCGCCTCAACTCTCGGAGTTTATAGTCGGAATTGCTCCAAAAATTGTTGTTGCAGGCTCACGATTGGACGCTCGCTACGATAATGTTTATGAATATCACGACGGCGATGATAGTTGGATAAGGTCTGCCCGATATCAACAGAACAGCACGGGATCGTTTACTGAAAACCGCCCTTTTTTGAGTCAAAATGGTGCGTTTTCATTTATTGACGGTTCATTCTCGGAACTGTCTAAACCAGCCGGTATCGGCTTTGGCCTGGATGTTGGGATCACGTATATGATCACATTCGGTGGAGATCTCTCTTTCCTTCAGCGAGAGGCAGCCACTACTCGTAAGTCACTTCGGCTAAGCTTTTCAATTACAGATTTGGGTGCGATTTACCAGTTTGACCGGCCCTATAAAATTTCTTCAGAAAGGATTCAAGAAGAGCCCACAGAACTTCCAAGTGTATCTGACATTCGATTTTCCGGGGCTCCCAATGAACATTGGTTCTTTCTAAATGAGCAGGATGATACTCCATTTGAACTCGATACCAGCCAATCTGAAGAGTCATTTTACAGTATGATGCCAACATCCATTCAAGCCGGAGCTCTGTTTCAGATTAACTGGATTAAACTGATGGGTGATGTGCGTCTGCCTGTCATAAATCATGAGTTTGCATCAAAAGCTCCTGTGGTATATTTGGGCTCTGAGCTGAAACTCCTTCCATTTTTACCTCTTCGGCTGGGTACGCGTATAGCTCCGCATCTTCCCGGCTACTATACATTAGGTATAGGGTTCGAAAGCAAGTATTTTGAGTTGAATACAGCATTAAAAGTAAAGAGTAGTCGGATTGGCCCTACAAATGAGATTGTTGGAGCGTCCATGGCCGGAATCAAGATTTACATTCCGTAGTCATTATATCTGCACCAAATTTCTACTCACTTTACATGCAAATGATCAGATAACTGACCAAGTGTCATGTAATATCTCGCTCCACTCAATATGGCAGAACAGAAAAAGAAGATATGACGTTATGGTACCAACCATACTTTTGGCTTCGAATTTGCCACTTATAAGAAAAACAGATAAAAAAATTAATTTAAGTCATATACATGTTTGATCAACGGTTTAAAATACAGACGACATTTGACGATCAGGGCGAGAACTTCGACGATTTTGAACAGGCTATTCCCTTGATGAGTGAAGAGGAGGAAAAAAGGTTAACAGAATCAGAAGTACCTGATAATCTTCCCATCCTTCCCCTGAAAAATACGGTGCTTTTCCCGGGTGTTGTTGTTCCAATTACGGTAGGCCGAGACCGTTCGCTTGCGCTGGTAAAAGAAGCTTATGAAAGTGATAAAACAATTGGTGTAGTCACTCAAAAAGATGAATCAGTTGAGGATCCCGAAGCTGCCGACATGTACAAGTTTGGTACTGTGGCCCAGATTTTGAAATTGATCAAAATGCCCGATGGCAGTAAGAGTGTAGTTATTCAGGGTAAAAGCGTTATCGAAATTGAAAAATTTACTCAATCGGATCCCTTCTTTCGTGCTGACGTAAAACCCGTTCAGCAGGAGATGGATATAAGTGGAGTAGAGCTTGATGCATCCATGCGATCCATCAAGGAAACGGCAAGTAAGATTGTAAATCTATCTCCAAACATACCGTCTGAAGCATCCATTGCTATCAACAACATTTCAAGTCCGGCATTTCTGCTAAACTTTATTTCTTCAAATTTGCAGGTTTCCATAGCGGAAAAGCAGGGAATTCTTGAAATCAAGAAGTTTACAGAAAGGCTCGAAAAAGTGATGGAGTTTTTGAATAAAGAACTTCAGGTACTAAACCTCAGCGAAGAGATTCGTTCTAAGGTGAAAACCGATATCGACGATCAGCAGCGTGACTTCTATCTCCGCCAGCAAATGAAGGCCATTCAGGAAGCACTTGGCGAAGACAGTGAACAACAGGATATTGAGAAGCTGAGAAAACGACTGGATGAGAAAAAAGGGCTGAGTGATGACGCCAGAGAAACCGTTGACAAAGAGCTTCAGCGGCTTGAAATGACGCCTAACTCCTCTCCAAACTATGGAATCATACATTCCTACATCGAGTGGATACTGGATCTGCCGTGGGGTGAATTTTCCGACGATAAACTGGATCTAAAACGAGCCCGGAAAATCCTCGATGAGGATCACTACGGTCTGGAAAAGGTCAAAAAACGAATTGTTGAGTACCTGGCAGTTCTGAAACTCAAAAAAGATATGAAGGCGCCGATCCTCTGCTTTTACGGACCTCCGGGCGTCGGTAAAACATCTCTCGGTAAGTCTATTGCGCGTGCGTTGAATCGGGAGTTTGAACGATTCAGCCTGGGCGGAATTCATGATGAAGCAGAAATTCGAGGTCACAGACGAACGTATATTGGTGCGCTTCCCGGACGAATCCTGAGATCGATGAAAAAAGCCAATAAAGGTAATCCTGTAATGATGCTTGATGAGATCGATAAGGTAGGATCCGATTTCCGCGGTGATCCCACTTCTGCCCTGCTCGAAGTTTTAGACCCTGAGCAGAATGATTCGTTTATGGATAACTACCTGGAACTGGAATATGACCTTTCCAAGGTACTGTTTATCGCTACGGCGAATTCGCTGGATACCATTCCGGCTCCGCTTCGCGATCGAATGGAGATCATCAATATCAGCGGTTATACGCAGGAAGAAAAAACTGAGATTGCGAAAAAATATCTGATTCCTAAACAGATAGAGGAAAATGGGCTGAGTAAAAAGCAGTTTAAAATTTCTACAAAAGCGATTGAGAAGGTCATTGACGAATACACGCGTGAATCGGGAGTTCGTGGTCTTGAGCGACAAATCGGTGCGGTATGCCGAAATGTAGCGGCACAGATTGCAAGTGGCGATATCGAGAAGATGAGTGTTGGCGTAAACGACATTCAGGATATTCTCGGTAAACGAAAATTCTTCTCCGATGTAGCCGAGCGAACAACCGTTCCCGGTGTAGCTACAGGTTTGGCCTGGACTCCATACGGAGGAGACATCCTCTTTATTGAGGCGAGCGTTTCCAGAGGGTCCGGAAAGCTTCATATAACCGGACAGCTGGGAGATGTTATGAAAGAGTCTGCGATGCTGGCAATCAGCTACCTGAGAGCCCGTTATGAGGAGCTCAACATCCCTGAAGAGGCGTTCAAATACTGGGATCTCCATATTCACGTGCCACAGGGCGCAGTTCCCAAAGACGGGCCATCTGCCGGTGTAGCACTGTTAAGTGCCGTAGCGTCAATCTTTACCCAGCGTAAAGTAAAAGGGACACTGGCTATGACCGGAGAAATTACACTTCGCGGATTGGTTCTGCCTGTAGGCGGAATCAAAGAGAAAGTACTGGCCGCTAAACGCGCCGGTATTGAGAAGGTATTTCTACCGAAGAAGAATGAGAAAGATGTAGCCGAAATTGAGGAAGATGTAATCGGTAACCTTAAGGTTGAATATCTTGATAGAATGGAACCGATATTGGACCTGATACTTGAAGATGAGGTTGTTGAAGATCCAAATGAATTCTTCAAAGTACCTGATTCTCACAAAAATCAGGTATCAGGAAACAACTCTAAAAGTGACTCTACCAAAGAAGTCACCGTGATGGATTGATTTCTCAGACCTCCATTTCCAAACACTTTAAAAGCCGGACAGATTTGATCTGTTCGGCTTTTCTTTTTTTTGAAAGAAAGTTCACCGCAGAGGCGCTGTGTATGCAGAAGGTATTATCTGTGGTGCTTAGTAGAACTTTTATGGATGCTAAATTTTTGCTGTATCCCCTTACATCCTATTCTATTTTTCTGCTATAGAGCTCTTTAAAATATATCAAACCGTAAAACCATGACTTACCAAAAGGTATGTACCACTTGTTAAACTCTTCTTGGTCTATCACATTCAGTTGATATAATCTCAGACTGTCTATATATACTCGATACAATCCAAAGTATATTACTATATAAAAAAACATCAATCGATTGAGCTCTGAGCTTAGAGTCCAAAGCAAATAAATTAGAATAGGCAGACCAATGAATAAAATATATTTTACGGGTGAACTCAGGTCAGGTCTTTTCATCAAAAAACTTTTAAATATCAAATTACAGTCTTCTTCTTAACAAATACTATATGAAAAAAGGCCGCGTCATACAATCCACGGGAAAATGGTATAAAGTCAGTTGCGATGGTGAAATCATCGACAGCCGGCTTCCCGGCAAATTCCGCCTTGAAAAAAAAGAGGTCACCAATCCGGTTGCTGTAGGAGATTACGTGGACATTATCGTCGGTGATGATGGAACGGGATCCATTCAAAAAATCCACGATAGGGATAACTACATCCCCCGCCAGGCAACTCATGGGCGAAGAGGAGAACAGATACTGGTCTCCAATGTGGATCGCGCCTGGGTTGTACAGTCCGTCAAACAGCCTAAACTGAATACCGGATTTATTGACCGTTTTTTAGTTACCTGCGAGGCTTATGAAGTGCCCGGCGGAGTGATCTTCAACAAGATGGATCTTGCCAAAACGGGTGGCAAAGCGCACGTGCAGGAGTTATCCGAGCTTTATCAATCTCTTGGTTATGAAACGGCCGTCACTTCTGCTGAGGCTGGCGATACAGATGATCTGAAATCTAAAATAGAGGGGAAAACATCTGTATTTATCGGACCGTCAGGCGTAGGTAAAACCTCTCTGCTCAATCAGATTGAACCCGGTTTGGAACTCAAGGTTGGCGAAATATCCTCCTACTCACAGAAAGGGAAACATACCACCACATTTGCCCGACTCATTCCACTTAGCGATGGTGGTTTTGTGGTTGATACACCCGGAATTCGTGAATTTGGATTAGTTGATATCGAAAAGATGGAGCTCTCCCTCTACTTCCCGGAAATGATAGAACCTCGTCAAAATTGTAAATTTTACAACTGCACGCACTATCACGAGCCAAAGTGCGGTGTGGTGGAGGCTTTTGAAAAAGGTGAAATTGCGGCCAGCCGATACCACTCTTATCTCAACATTCTTGAATCATTAGAGCAATAACCTGACGAGTTTATTCATAATCCTTTTAAACTCTGTAACAATTGAAGGTTTATTTACTCATTTTATACACATTAGAGTAACTAAATTACAAATCAACTTATATTTGATTATTCTACTCAGACAGTCTCATTAGCGATACTATCTTTCAATTATTTTTACAAACTTCCAAAACCGTATAAACAAATACACATTCTTTATGAAAAAAGTGCTACAGTTTAAAAAAATTCTATTTCTCATAGCATCTTGCTCACTTATTTCTCTGGCAGGTGTAAATACAGCTACTGCTCAATTTGATGATGCAGGTGAAATACTTCGCTCCGGCACAAACGATGCCAACTTGCTCCTGCAAGAATATCTCAAACCGTTTGCGGACGGGTTTGGTGCAGACCTCAACTCGGGGTGGATAAACACAGCAAAACCCTACAGCACACTCGGATTCGATCTGCGAATCAGTGCAGGTGTAGCAATTGTGCCAACCGGCGATCGCAGTTTTAATGTGGATGAACTGAATTTCGAGAATCTTGAGCGTGTAAACGGACCTTCTGAAGCTCAAACAGCCTTCGGTGAGGATGTACAGGGACCGGAAATGGGAGTTTTCGGTACAAATCCATTCACAGGATTGCGACAAGAAATCACCCGTTTTACCATGCCGGAAGGAACAGGTTATCCATATGTGCCCGCGCCCATGATTCAGGGAACTATAGGAATTATCAAGGATACGGATATCTCTTTAAGGTATATGCCAACCGTTACCTTTGAGGACATCAACACCAGCCTATTTGGTTTTGGAGTTAAACATGGACTGAATCAATGGCTTCCGGGCGGATCGGTTTTACCGGTCGATCTTTCCGTTCAACTCGGTTACACTAATTTGACGTCCGATTTTGGGTTTGAAGTAGACCCTGAAGAAGGACAAGATATCTATAATCCATATGCAGGAAACCCAAGTTTATGGGATGATCAGGCCCTTGAGCTTGAAGCTACCGGGTTTACAGGAAATCTACTGGTGGGCAAGAACATGCCAATCATTTCTGTGTATGGCGGTGTTGGTTTTCAAACTTCCAGTATGACGCTCAAGTCTCCGGGCTCCTACCCCGTCACAGTTTTTAATGAAGATTATAATCCTGTTGACAATACTGAAGAAACCCGTGAAAAAATCATTGAACGTCTCGATGAACCGATCGACCTGAGTTTTGACGGTTCAAACAGCATTCATGCAATGGCCGGATTCAGGTTGCGTCTTTCATTACTCACTATATCCGGTTCTTATACCCTTTCCAACTATCCGGTTGCCAATATTGGCGTGGGTTTAAGCTTTAGATAATTATTATCTGACTCTATGAAGCACGATTTGGGAAACCGGATCGTGCTTTTTTTGATTTGAGAAGTCATTTCTATTCGAATTCCTTGATATATGATACAATCCTGCTGCACGTTATAGATCTATAGGTATGAAATCAAATAGATCTATTATGTCCTTATCGAAGCCTTTCCTGATTCTGATCTCATTGTTTATTGTAATGGGGTGTGCCAGCTCAGAACCGAAATTTGAGAGCTCAAAATTTGAGTTTCAATTTGAAAATGAAATGTATGAAATCATAGGTTTGGTTTCATCCGACGGCGAGTCACTAAACGACCTTGTTCTGCGAGATGACCGTGAGATTGTTTTTTGGGCCAGGGATGATAATCAGGACGGTTCCATGGATCGCATAATGCGTGGAGAGATCTCTTTAGAACGGGCTAACGAAATTTACAGAGCGGGAATCCGCCTGGCAGACGAACAGGGCAAATATGAGCAAAAACCTCATCCAAGAACTTTTGAATTTGTCGAGGATCAGTACATCTACACTTTGGTTTCCGTATTGGGTGATTCGGAAAATAGTTATAATCTACTCTCCGTATTTAACGTAGAAACCAAAGTAGAGGTCAAAATGAGAGACAGTAACCGGAATGGTCAACTGGATGAAGACCAATTTGAACATGAAGAGTACATACAGTGGCAGCGTCTCTACGAAAGAGTACTTGAAAAAGGATTAGACCAACGAAAAATTCAACAAACCGAAGAAGGTACTTATATCGTACTCGTAGATCGCAGGTTGACATCCCAATAGTGTGCCTTTAAAAGACCCGTCTCCGCATTGCTGCGTTTTATATGCTCCAATAGTCGTCAACGTAAAAAAAGCAGCCGGAAATCTCTTTTTAGGATGATGCCCAAAAATCCCGGGTGTACTGTACAAGTAAATGTTACCCAAGTTTACGGTTATTAGTGTGCTTCCAGCCAGTTCTCAGCCAGGCCAGTCTCAACATCCAAAGGCACCTGAAGCTCATAGGCACTTTCCATCATCCCTTTAATTTTTGCGGGAACGGATTCCCTCTCCTCATCATGAATTTCGAAAATCAATTCATCATGCACCTGAAGCAGCATCTTTGATTTCAAATTTTCATCCAGAAGGTAGTCGTGAATACGAATCATGGCCAATTTTATGATATCTGCGGCTGTACCCTGGATGGGCATATTGATCGCTGTTCGTTCTGCAAATCCACGAACATTCCAATTCTTAGAGTTGATATCCGGAATGTATCGTCTTCGTCCCATCAATGTAGATACGTACCCATTCTCTTTAGCGAATTCAATGGTATCATCAATATAGGTTTTGATGCCCGGAAAGCGTCCAAAATACTGCTCGATCATTTCTTTCCCCTCCGAGTTACTGATACCCAGCCGCGATGCTAAACCGTAAGCACTCACTCCATAGGGAATACCAAAATTCACCTCCTTTGCTTTACGGCGCTGATTTGGTGTTACGTCATCAATCGAATCGAGATTAAAAATCTCCTTCGCAGTACGTGAATGAATATCTTCTCCATTCTTGAAGGCCTCAATCATATTTTCATCGCCTGACATTGAGGCGATAACCCGTAATTCCACCTGAGAATAGTCGGCAGCCAGAAGCTTGAATCCATCTGCCGGAATAAACGCTTTTCGAATTTCACGTCCTCTTTTTGTTCGTATCGGAATATTCTGAAGATTCGGATTGGACGAAGATAGCCTGCCGGTTGCAGCAATAGTTTGATTAAAATCGGTATGGATACGTCCGGTAGCCGGATTTACCAGCTTTGGCAGCGCATCGACATATGTGGATTTTAATTTCGAAAGGCTACGATAATCCAGGACCATTGCCGGAACTTCATATTCATTCGCAAGCTCCGAAAGCACAGCTTCCGATGTGGAATATTGACCGGTTTTTGTCTTTTTACCGGCCGGAATCTCCATCTTTTCAAAGAGAACCTCGCCCAGCTGTTTAGGCGAATTGAGGTTAAACTCCTCCCCTGTTTTCTCAAATATCTCCGTTTCAATCTTCTCAATGTCGTTGTTCAGATCTTCAGAAAACGCATTTAGCATCTCAACATCAATTTTTATCCCCTTCTCTTCCATATCTCCCAATACTTCGATCAATGGAAATTCCAGTTCATTGGCAATATTCAGCAGCTCATCTTCCTCAAGTTCCTCGATAAACTGCTCATAAAGGCGATACGTAATGTCTGCGTCTTCACACGCATAGCTTACAATTTCTTTGTATGAAATATCGGCCATCGACTTCTGTTTCTTGCCTTTGCCGATCAGTGCCTCAATAGGTACCGGTTCGTAGTTAAGGTACTTTTTCGCCAGGGTGTCCATCTTCAGCCTCTGATTGGCATCAATCAGGTATGCGGCTACCATCGTATCAAAAATTTCTCCCTTTATGGTAAAGCCTGCCCTCTTTAAAATCAGGTAGTCAAACTTATAGTTATGTGCAATTTTAAGGATCTCTGCATTCTCAAAAAGTGGCTTAAGCAGTTTCATTACGTCCTCTTGAGACAGAGCATCCTCTACGTTCACCGGAATGTACCAGGCAACTTCCGGTTTGGCGCTTAGAGAAATACCGACCAGTTTTGCTTCCATCGGATCGGGGCTGTCTGTCTCTGTATCAAAACAGAGCTCATTCGCATTTTCCAGCTGCTTTACCACAGCCATGATCTCCTCTTTACTTACAGCCAGGTTATATTCTACTGCATCTTCATTCAATGATCCATTTTCATTTTCTTCTTCGTTTGTACCAAAAAGGGTGCCCTGCCCGCCGGGTTCTTCTCCCAGATATTTCCGAGTCAACGTTCGGAACTCCATCCTCTTAAAAAAGAGTCCCAGTTCTTTCTTGTTTGGTCCTTCCCATGCCAGTTCTTCCCACGGCTGTACCTCCGGCACATCAATTTTAATACTCACCATCTCCTTGGCGTGCATTGCCTGCTCGGCATATTCTGTCAAACCGGTTCGGTGCCGCTTCGATTTCATATTTGGGGCCTCCTCAATCGCTTTTTCAAGAGAACCGTATTTATTGATCAGCTTGGGCGCACCCTTTTTACCAATACCTTTTACGCCGGGTATGTTGTCGGAGGTATCGCCAATGATGGCCAATACGTCGATCACCTTTTCGGGGCCTACACCAAAATAATCCTGCACACCATCGCGGTCTATCACTATAAAACCACCGTTTTTGTTATCCGGTTTAATCATCGTAATGTGATCATCAACCAACTGCATAAAATCTTTATCGGGAGTTACCAAATACACATCCACGTGCTCAGCCTGAGCATTGTAGGCAATGGTTCCAATGATGTCATCCGCTTCATATCCATCTTGCTCAATATTGTCTATACCGAACTTGTCTATCATCTCTTTAATAAGTGGAATGCCCACTTTTAGTTCTTCAGGCTGCGGCGGACGATTCGCTTTATATTGATCATCCATTTCATGACGAAACGTTGGAGCATGAGTATCCCATGCAACAGCAATGTGTGTTGGTTCCTCTTCTTCAAGCAACTTAGCCAATGTATTTGCGAATCCGAGAATGGGACCTGTTGCAATTCCTTCTGAATTCTTGAGTCTGCTGTTTATAAATGCGAAATGAGCACGATAGGCAAGTGCCATTCCATCGAGTAGGTATAACTTTTTTTTGGCCATTTTTTAAGCTAACTATTTTACTATTTTTACCTGAAGATATGATTTACGATGGATAACACAGAATATAGATTCTGATCATTCCATAACACCCGGTTTTAACTATGTCTACTATTAAATCTATACTTGTTCCGACAGATTTTTCCAGCAAATCCGATACGGCTGTGCGTTACGCTTGTGAAATTGCTTCATATACAGGAGCTAAGGTCATGTTCATGCACGTGATTGAGCAACCTTACGATTTCCCCTCTCGGATAGAGAACGTATTAGAAAGTAAAAAATCGGAAAGTGCTAAAAAATTGTCGGAGCTAATTGATGGTCTTCACTCTACGGATGATTTCCGACACATAAATATGAAAGGTTCTGTAGAGGTGGGAAGTCCCTATACCATGTTTTTAAATGCGGCCAAAACCGGCAAGTTTGACATGATTGTTGTTGGTTTGGGGGGTGATCACGATCTAAAGAAAGCGATATATGGCAGCATAACAAACAACATACTGCTGGAGAGTCCTATTCCTGTATTTGCCATGTCAAAGCAGGTAGACTACAGGCAGCCTAAACATCTGGTATTTGCCACAGGCCTCCGAAATCAGGACATCAAGCCTATCAAGCAGATGAAAAAGTTTTCTATTGAGTTAGGAATAAAATTGAGAATTGTACACATCGTAGAAAAAAAGGGAAATCGTGAAGAAAAAGGGAAAAAATTCCAGAAAAAGCTGCGCAAAGAGCTAAAAGATGATACACTTCAGGTGGAATTTTATGAGGACAAATCTTTTCTGGAGGGTATTACCCGTTTAATCGGCGGAGACCAGCATTCCATATTGGTTACTACGCGTTACAAGAGGCGGTTTGTGGAGTGGCTTATCACGCGCAGTAATGCACGGGTACTGGCCCAAATTGCAGCCGTGCCTTTAATCATGATTCCAAATGATTAATTGATGGCTAACCTGCCAACTCCTTCAATTTCGCAATCTCTTCTGACCATCGTTCGGTGTTCGGAGTTTCCAAAATCATAGGAATTCCATTGAATCGATCATCTTTCATAATTAGCTCAAACGGTGTCCAACCAATAAAACCGTCTCCAAGACTGTCATGCCTATCAACCTGCGTTCCCAACTCTTTTTTTGAATCATTGAGATGCATTCCCATGAGTTTGTCAAAGCCAATTATTTTCTCAAACTGCTCAAATGTATCATGAAACCCCTCTTCAGTAGAAATATCATACCCCCCGGCAAAAGCGTGTGCCGTATCAATACAAACCCCTACACGATCCTGATTTTCTACCTGATCTATAATCTCTGCCAGATGTTCAAACCGAAACCCCATGTTTGTACCCTGCCCTGCCGTGTTTTCAATTACTGCCTTGGTGAACTCAGTCTGATCCAGTGCAATATTGATTGATTCCGCTATACGTGATAAACACTCTGTTTCTGAAATCTTTTTTAGATGACTGCCGGGATGGAAGTTCAGGAGCTTAATTCCCAACTGCTCACATCGCTGGAGTTCTACTAAGAAAGCATCTCTTGATTTTTGAAGCTTCGCCTCTTCGGGATGACCAAGGTTTATCAGATAACTGTCATGAGGGATCACAGCATCCATACTGTAACCGTACTTTTTGCATTCACTTTTAAATCCTTCAATATTTTCTTCTGTAAGAGGCTTTGCCTTCCACTGACGCTGATTTTTAGTAAATAAGGCAAATCCGGTTGCCCCTATTTCGTGAGCTCTTTCCGGTACATTTTCCACGCCACCTGCTGCACTTACATGTGCTCCAATAAATTTCATTTTCTATGTTTTTTTTAGCTTTTAAATTTCCTCATGAAGATACAAATGATATAGGCTCGATGTAAGATAAACTGAGATTTGAGTCCGGGATAAATAGACATGACATTCCTTTATGGAGTTGGTTTACAATTTATCGTGCGATTTTAAAATGATTAAAAATTTGAGATGAATATAAGGCTGCGTTCTCAATAGTAAATATTCGAAGAATGTAACGCCTCAATACTGTTTTGCGATTTGAATTAATCTCTCTGTTCGGCGAGTCATTAGTATCTGATTCTTACCCCGCGCTGACGCGCAGGGCTACTCTCGGTTAATCCCCTCTCGAGAGGGGACAGATCACGTAGTGTCCAACGTAGTGATCAGGGGTGTGTTCAAATTGTAACTAAAACTGAAAATACAGATTGAACAAAATCACAGCTTACTGTTCGTCAATCAGTAGTTTGCAATTAAATCACTTTTTACTACGGCTACCTGCCAATTGGATGGGTTTCATTAAAAACTCTTTCACATCACCTCTGTCTTATTGAAATTTTAAATCATTCTCCTTTTCGGCGAGTCATTAGTATCTGATTCTTACCCCGCGCTGACGGGCAGGGCTACTCTCGGTTAATCCCTGGGGCAGAAAAGGATATTCAGTAATTCACATTTCACTGACTCCGCGTATTCACATCTGAAATCTACTTTTCGTATACTTCTTTGAAATTTGATCAACCATTTGCATCCGCTTATGAAATTCAAAGTCCCGCATACGCTTGTCCTCCTTTTCTTTTTGATGATATTTGCTCTGATTCTCACCTGGGTTATTCCTTCCGGTGAATTTCAAACCGAGGTAACCGAGCAGGGCCGGGAGATGGTAGTGCCGGGTACCTTTACGGAAGTCGCCGAAAAAGAGATGCTCTCTCCTCTGTCGCTATTCACGGTTGTACCGCGCGCATTGGCCGATGCACAGGGAATTATCTTCTTTGTACTGATCATCGGAGGTGCGCTGGCCGTAGTTCGTGAAACCGGAGCCATTGATGCACTTTTGGGTAAAATGATCAATCGGTATGGCGACAGACCCTTTCTGTTACTCTTTTTTGCGATGTTTGCTTTTGCTGCCGCCTCGGCTACGTTAGGTATGGCCGAAGAATATATCCCATTTGCGGTTATCCTCATATCGGTCTGCGCTGCTCTGCGTCTCGACGCAATTACCGCAATCGGAACGATGGTCATTGGTTACGGTATCGGCTACGGGATTGCATTGATGAACCCATTTACGCTTCTGGTGGCACAGGAAGTGGCTGAGCTGCAGCCTGCATCCGGGATTGAATACAGGGCTATATTGGCTTTCCCATTCCTTGCTGTTGGTTTTCATCACGTCTGGAGCTACGCTAGTAAAATACAGGCCGATCCTTCCAAGAGCCTGATGGCCGGAGCTATTGCTACAAAAGCATCAAAAGGACAAACTACCTACCCTGAGATGACCAACCGTCATATTGGAGTCTTGGCGGCTACTTTCGCGGCTTTGGTTCTTCTCGTTTTCGGCATTTATCAGTACTCCTGGTACCTGATTGAACTGGGTGCCATGTTTTTTGCTTTAGCCGTTTTGGTTGGAATCATTTCAAAACTTAGCATGAATGAAACCGCTAAAGTATTTGGGAAAGGAGCTTCTGAACTTACGGCTACCGCTCTTCTCATCGGATTTGCCCGGTCTATCGCACTGTTGCTCGAAGATGGCGAAGTTCTGCATACCGTTGTTAACGCTCTGGCAACTCCGTTATCGTCTGTTGGTGCTGAATTCTCAGCCGTGGGCATGCTATTTATACAAAGCATTCTTAATTTCTTTATTCCCTCCGGCAGCGGACAGGCATTTGTGACCATGCCCCTGATGGCACCAATAGGTGATCTGGTTGGAGTATCCCGGCAAATTTCTGTACTTGCCTTTCAGTTTGGCGACGGCCTCATGAACATGATTGTTCCTACAAATCCGGTACTGATGGGAATTCTTGGGCTGGCAGGTATTTCTTATGACAGATGGTTCAAATTTATCGGCCCGCTAATTCTAAAACTTTTGGTCCTGGCCTCCATGGCCCTCGTTGTTGCTGTATGGATCGGGTATTCTTAGAAAGATACGGCTTACGATATAGGGTTTACGATCACCATCTGCTTACTCCGCGCTGACAGGCAAATTATGAGTGTTAAGAATACCACTACCCACACACATCTTCCCTCAGATGTTCGGGAATCAGACGCACATCGGGGATATAACCGGTCATACTCACTTTAAAGAAATCGATCAGAAATGCTGTGTACGAGGTATATACCGAAGAACCTGCAGCCTTGTATTCATCCTGTAATACCGAATGCAGTTTGGGAAGATTGTACCACGGTACTCCGGGAAACAGGTGATGATCAAGATGGTAATTGAGATTGTTCATCATAAATGATACAAACCTATTACTGAGAACAGTTCTCGTTTCGGTAAACGCGTTATTGCCGGTTGTAAGACCGTGTTCTGCCAGGCCGCGCACATTGGTTAGCTGTGCTGCAATAATGAGCGGTATCAGCCAGCAATGAAGCATAATGTGGAATGGCAAAAACCAAAAAAGAGCTGTAAAAGTCATAGCAATAAGCAGATACTCCGTAATGATCTGTCGCCTCATTTTTTGATCAGCCAATTCTATAGACTTGACCATCAGATGGAACAGATAGAGATATGCCCCAATAAAAAGAAAAACATAGAAAAAGAGAACCATAGGTATAGACTTCGGAACTGCATTTTCCATATTGTCGGGATCATGATGGGTCCCTGTATTGGCATGATGAGCAAGGTGTAGAGTGCGATATGCAGAAACAGCTACTAAAGATGGCAAGCCACAAATAAACCCGGTCCACCTATTCAAATGTTTATTTTTGAAAAGCAGGTTATGGTTCGATTCGTGCATTAAAATGGAAAGCCCTACCATTGAGCAGGTCATCAAAAAATAGAGCGGGATATGCAGCCAGATAGATTGAGTATTCAGCAACAAAATTGCCGATCCAATCCACATGATATAAAAGAACGGCACCTTTAAGTTATATCGGTAATTCAGTTTTTGTAGATCACGAATTGCATTGCGCTTGTCTTTGGAAATATCTCTTCTGCTAAGCAGATAAACCATTCCGGGTGAATCACAAAAATAAAGATCGGGTTTTATTTCATTTGTTTTGGATGCTGTTTCCATAAACTCTCTCCGGTACTTTTTTAATCTAAAGTAAAAATCCACAATCTTGTGTATAAATTTAACACATAGCATTGTGTCCATTCATACACGCAAAATTACATTAATGAAAATATTCCATATAAAAAATATCTTATTTTTTTGATAAATCTTGATGATGATAGGTCTATATGGAAATTTCAAATCCACGGAGCAGGAGGATCACAACAAGTCTATCCTTCTATTTTGTTTCATTTTCTGACTGGGATATTTCTGGTTTTCACTTGGCAGGCAGTTTTTTTACCAGATAACTACACAGAGTTTTTATATACTCGATAACTGTAGAATCGCTGCCAGGGATCAAACTCAGGTTAGGCAGCACCCGGTGTTGCTCCGCCGGCCATCAGGTAGACTCCTAAAATTACCAGTACAACAGCTAAAAAGATTTGCAGCCGTGCGGCGCGGATTTTTTGAGCCGCCATCCAGCCTCCTATCGTACCAATCAGCAAAGGCACCACTAAGAAGAGAGCCAGCCACCAGTCAACCGCATCGTGAATCATATAACCGGCCGTCGCCATTCCGGAGATAAAAATAGACTGCACCTGAGCAAGTGCAACAGAGAGAAGCATTGGAACACCAAGAACAACCAGAATCGGTACAGCCAATACGGGGCCACCAACGCCCAGCAATCCGCCAGGTAGGCCAACAGCAACCCCAACACCCCCCAGATAAAGCATCCCCTTTACGGTGTCCATCTGAAGCTTTTTTTCCGGGGCGAGTTTATTTTTTTGACGATAGAGAATAAGCAGCCCGGTAAAAAAGACAAAAAGTCCAAGCAGAACGGCAAATGTACCGGCGTCGAGCAATGTATTGATCTGTGATCCGGCAAACGCCCCGATCACTGAAGCAATACTGAGAATAAACGCTCCTTTCATCGCCTCTTTGGTTCCAAGCTGCCCGGATCGAATATATCCCATACTTCCTACAATTCCGGTCGCAATAAACGTTGCACTGGCCGTACCGGCTACCGTACTTGGGTCGAGTGGCAGCAGTGCAAAAAGTGCAATGGTTACGAATATGCCGCCCGGCCCAATCGTAGTGATACAAAAACCCCCGACAAGGGCGATCACAAACATAAGGATCGCCATTTCGGGGCTCATGGAAAGATTGTTTAAAAAGAGAAGTGTACTAAAAAAAGTCATTCAGTTTGGTTTATGCGAGCATTCCACCGAAGATAGCCTGCAGAACACCTTTTCCGGAATTGATCGCAATATAGATAGAGAAAATGACCAACGCACTGTTTGCTGCATTTAACTTCCAGTCGTTGGTTTCTGTACCCATCAGTTTTTTATCGTTTACTGCCCAGAATAGCAGTGCCGCTGTAATTGGCAAACCAAATACTCCATTATAAGCCGGGAATAGTGTTACCATTTCAACCACGCTTAATCCGGTAACCTGAGCTACTAACGGAGAAAACATACCAATCAGAATTCCGCCGGCAAAAATCAACTTAAATGCATTACTGGATCCATCTTTGTGATCGATGTCCAACGCTTCCAAAATCATAAATGGGACCGTCCACATGATAGGCACGATACTGTTGAATGCTGCTGCAATCACACCGATCAAAAATACGATCATGGCCCACTGACCCAATACAATTTCAAGTGCTTCACCGGGTGCTACAAAAGAAGAGAGTTCAGTATATCCTGCGGGTCTAAGTACAGCTGCTGCCACAACGATAATGGCCAATGTAATGATACCGCCTACCGTGTATCCCATAGCCAGGTCGGTACGCATCATCTTCACATGCTTGAAACTATTCCACCCTTTTCTTTTTACCAAGATCGATTCCAGGAAAAAATTAGGCCAGAGAGCTGTTGTCCCTAAAATTGCGGCACCTAAAAGCATAGCACCAACATCCGGGATGGATGGTATAAACCCTTTCGCAACTTCAACCATGTCCGGGCCGCTGGCCCCTGCTACTATGA
Source organism: uncultured Rhodohalobacter sp. (assembly GCA_964401805.1). Taxonomy (GTDB): domain Bacteria; phylum Bacteroidota; class Rhodothermia; order Balneolales; family Balneolaceae; genus Rhodohalobacter. The sequence goes on along the minus strand of CAYNZY010000024.1, from coordinate 16,939 downwards.
TGTAAAGAATAAGTAAAAGGAACATCATTCCTGTCATCACCTTCTCTACATAATCATAGTTCAAAATACCGACTACTATAGCTAATAGACCGGTAACCACAGCAAGCGGCTGCCAGGTAACAGCCCCCGCAGTAAGAATTTCAAAACTCTTGCCAACAGCGGCCGTAAGTGCCAAAGTCCATGCAATACAACCAACGGACAAAAATAACGCTATAGTTAAAGCGCCTTTTTTCCCCAACTTCTCACGAATAAAATTCATTAGCGTGTCCCCAAAAATACCAAGACGGGCACTCATGTCCTGAGCCATAAATCCAAGCAGTACTGCACCAATAACGGCCCAAATTAGAACGTATCCGTATTCAACACCTGCCTGACTGGCAATAAAAATAGAGCCTGAGCCAAAGTAGCTGGCAACCATTATAAAAGACAGACCATACTTGTCAAAGAAGTTTTCAAAAAATTCTTTCATATAGATGATTTAGTTTTTAGTAGAGTTAACTGAATTTAGTTGATTGGGGTGCTATTTTTAAAAACAGCCGCAACTTTAGAAGAGAAGTTGATTGATATGAGCCAAAGTTTATTTTTACACAAACACCATTGTGCTTCACTTTTTTGTTACCCTAAATATGTTAGATCAACTTTTCTGAGCCGGCTTAAACTAAACATTTAAAGATAAAAAGGTAAATAAAATTAGGATTAATTTTACTGGAAGGGCTTTTCGTATGGTAAAACTTTAAAAATACCGGAATTAGTTCAGCTTTATTTTAAGAAAGCTTGTAAGATTCGCCATCTTCATCGACTCGATTGATAAGCTGCTCTCTCTGCATAAATTCAATGACTTGCTTTAACTTCTCTCTCTTCCACTCTACCCGGTTCTGTATCGATTCGATATCTTTTGCGCCGGACATCAGAACTTCTTTCACTCGATTGATATCTGAATCAGAAACAGTTTCAATTTTTTCTTTACTGATATACTTACAATTGTCGCAGTTTCCACATGGCCGGGCATCAGTTTCACCAAAATATGTTCTAAGATATACCTCTCTGCAACCTTGGGTGGTTGCATAACCATCCATATACTCCAGTTTTTTTAGAAGAACATCGCGATAGTGATACGCTTTTTTCTGATCAATGTGCAGCTTCGGCATTCGTGGGGCTAGCAGTCTGACCAGGGGTTTTTCTCCGATCATTTTTACTTTCAGAATCTGATCATGCTCTGCAAATACCCGAAGAGCTTTGTGAAGTTGATTTTCATTCACATTGAGTTTATCTGTTAAATAGTTTGTTTCGATATAGTGAAAATCAGAAAAAGAAGGTGGCCCATAAATTCTGAATAACTGATCCAAAAATTCACCTTTTTTTGAATTCAATTCCTCAACTTTGTCCCTTACATACGATCTGCTCACCAGAAAGTGTATGCCTACTTTTGGTCGATAGAGATCTGTCAATTCAAGAATTTCAAGTCTCTGCAGAATTTCTGCTCCTTTTTGGACTTCTCTTTCCCTGTAACCAGATCGCTTTGCAACTGACGCATAATCAACCGGTTCCGATCCATCATGTTCACTACCAACAGCAAGATTCAGTTCGTCACAAAGGGCCGTATATATTTTATTTAGTGTTTCATATTCAGGGTATGATCGCAAAATTCTCGATTTCAACATATCCACATCACTGTTTTTATATATCAAAATCGGGTAGCTGACTTCCCCATCCCTGCCGGCCCGTCCAGCCTCCTGGTAGTAGGCTTCGAGTGTAAGCGGCATGAAATAGTGAATCACAAATCTACAATCGGATTTGTCAATTCCCATACCAAAAGCGTTGGTAGCCACCACCAGCGGCACCTCACCTGAAATCCACTGGTTCTGTGTTTTTTCTCTTAAGTCGTTCGCAAGGCCAGCGTGATAAGGTTTTGCCAAAATCCCTTTTTTGGTAAAAAAGTCAGCCCAGTAGTCACAGTCTTTTCTGGTGCTGGTATAAACAATCCCACTCCCCCTTTTTATGCCTTTCTTAACAGCTTTAATCAGTAGATCTTTCTTCTTCTGAGTTTCGTTAACCCACCAGTGAAGATTTGGGCGTTTGAACCCACCGGATATTACTTTGGGGCTGTCGAATTGGAGCGACTTTAGAAGGTCTTTTTTTACCTCAGGCGTAGCCGTTGCCGTTAGAGCAATCCAGCGTACTCCATCACCGACCAAGGAGAGTTCTTCTCTTATATTTCGATAGCTTGGCCTGAAGTCATGGCCCCACTCAGAAATGCAGTGAGCTTCATCAACAGCTATCAGATCAATATTTAAATTGGGAAGTTCTATCTGCCACCGTTCAGTCGTAAGCCTTTCCGGTGCTATGTAGAGTAGTTTATACATACCGTTCCGGGCGTTAATCAAACGCTGTTCAACCTCATATCCCGGAAGGGTGCTGTTGATGAATGTAGCTCTGATACCCAATTTTTGGAGTTGATCAACCTGATCCTGCATCAATGCCACAAGCGGGGAGATTACAATTGTCAGCCCATCAAGTACCAAGGCAGGCACCTGATAGCAAAGAGATTTTCCACCGCCTGTAGGAAAAAGAACCAACGTTTGATTTCCCTCTAATACAGACTGTATCGCCTTATCCTGTCCCGGACGGAAATCTTCATATCCCCAATATTTTTTTAATGCGCTCCTGGCATTTTCGATGGTAGGCTGACCCATTTTTTACCGGCAGTCTTGTTTTTTCTATTTTCCAATTCTAAAGCTAATGAATTGATCAGGAAAATAAAGCTGTAATTATTTTGTAATAATTCATGACTCCCGGTCGGGTAATGTTTTTTCTTCTGACCAAACGGCATATTCGTTTCCACTTGGATCTGAAAAATGAAATCGACGGCCGCCGGGAAAGGAATAAATTTCCTTTATAATCTCCCCACCTGCCGATATTACTTGTTCAAGAGTATTTTCAAGGTCTGAGCTGTAAAGAACAACCAACACACTTCCGTTCTCTGTTGAAGCATTCTTTTCAGATGTGTAAAAACCACCATCTATACCGGCATTTAGAAAAGAAGCATAGTCCTCACCATAATCAACAAAAGACCAACCAAATGCGCGATTGAAAAAACGCTTAGTTGCCGGGAGATCCCTTGAAGGCATCTCGATGTAGTTAATTTTTACCGATTCTTCCATGATTAATTTTTAAATAATTGATGTCAGTTGAACCGGAAATTCACCAAATCCGGCAATTAATTTTTAATTTTTATTTAAAAAAAGTTCTATTGGCAAGGCCGGTCAAAAAATTCAAAACTAAAACACACGTTTGAATTCACTCTTCCAAAGACCTCCTGTATTGGATTCGCCACATTAGCTGCCAGGTTTCACCCTCATCAACCGACCTCTCCCAATCCCACACCAGTGAATCTTCAGTAATATCGTAAAAAACCATACGCTGAAGTATCTGGTTGCCATCGGCGGTAACCGCAGTTCTATGGAATATTCGGTTACCACCGTCTATATCTCCTGTTAAATCGAGATAAGATCCTTCATTGTCTACCCATGTCTGTTTCCACTCACCGGTTTGCGGATTGTATACAGAATAACTTTTTCCTTCATATCCGGCCATATCACCGGTAAGTGCTTCAAAATTCTCTTCAATCACCTGACCGCCAAGTATCCGCCTAACTCTGTTTTCACCTGTGGCAGTGGTACCATCCTCATTCTGCCAGGTTAGTTCCCATTCACCCAGCCAGAAATCAAAAGCATGTGCAGGTGAAGTGTTGGCATAGCTTACTTGAGCCCGTAGTGGGTCTGCCTTACCGAGCACAATGAAAAGTAGTGTCATCAAAAAAATATGGGATATTGTTTTCATATTTGATCCGTTTAGTGATGGTTTAAAATATTTCACTGATTGGATACACATATACAAGGTATAAGTAGAAAAATACCAGGGATATAACCAATACAATAATTCCCAAAACAGAAGAAGTTACTTTGATGCCACTTGCTGATGCCTCAAACTCCGTGACGCCCGCATCCATGGCTTCACTCCCCTCCACATTGCTCAGTGTCATTGATTTGTAGAACTGGATTCCAGAAAAACATATTCCGCAAAATACCATTAATAAAACACCAAAAAATATCCATTTGGTAGAGACGAGTTGCCATGAAAACACGTTTTTACGATGCTCAAATCCTGATACACGATACTCGTAGTAGGCACGCATAGCCTTTTGATACATCGCAACTGTTGAATCATCCAGTGCCTGCTGTAAAGCTATTGGCGGTGGACTCACAATGGAGTCGGGTAACGTTTCAGAATTCTGCATCTCTTGCTGCATTTGGTTTAAAATATCATTGACCCTATCGGTTTGATCTTCTCCTGAACTACTCTGAGAAAATGCTAAAAAAGCAGATAACATGATTATCAGCACTGCTACACAAATACGGTTTATTATAGTTGTAAAAGTTTTCATCGTACAATTATTTGCTTAAAGTGAAGATTTTTTATGCATTATTCGGCAAGCCGTTCAAGGAACGTGTATCGAAAATTTACTCTTTCATAGATCGTCAGATCTGAGTTTTCCTCGTAAGTCAGATAAGCTTCGTAAGCCTCATCATCCAAAAGCATATCTATTCTGCTCAGCAACCTATTCCCATGATGTTCAATCCAGCTATTCAAACTCTGTAGCCAATCTTCACTTACTGCAGCTTCAGACCCGATAAACCCCGGAGGATAAGCCGCCTGAACCTGACTAAGAAATGCTCCGGTGTATGTTGTATCCCGGGTTTGCGGATCAATCCGGTAAGAGTTCATACCACTTGAATTTGCCGCAGAGAGAATACCCACAATCGTTCCGTCTGAATAGTGCAGTTCAAGTGTCCCGTCAGGCTTCATTTTTCTTTCAACAATCATATCTTCGTCGCTATCGGGGCAATCGGATAGCGATGTTGTATCTGAGGCTGAAGCCACTTCAGACTGCATGGCTTCTGCCCGAACAGCAGCTCTTGCATCTCTGGCGGATTCAGTTATTGCTAACCTTCGATTCTGAAATTGAGTATTGATCTGAGGCACAAAGGAAAGCTTCACCGGAAGAAAAAACTCGAACAGCAGTTCGTTCTGTAAACTCACACTCCGTACCCTAATCTGATCTACTGTGGCTCTTCCAGATTGAATGGTAAAGTTTGCCGACCCCCGGCCGCTGCCTCTGTAAACCGGAGATCCGCTTGCTGAGTAGTTTGGTGTAAGACTGCCTGACGTAAATGGTCTTATAAAGATCCTGGCACCGTCAGAATGGTCAATTTCATAATCAAATGAAATCAGAACCTGATTGCCATTTGCCAGATTTGCCTGCGACCCCGGCGAAATTTCCTTAATCGATATTGATTGTGCCTCAACACCTAAGCTTAGCATACATAAAATAGATGCAATAATTATTCCTCTCATAATTGACCTCCATGACTATTGTGTTTGTATTCTCTCGTTCATTGAAACCAACCAGACTAAAACTGAGCCTGCCGAGTTTCTCTCCCACTCTTGATCAATAGCCGAGGGTTACTCTCATTTAAGTTGAGAGCCTGCCAATACACCTGCTCCAATACTCGCCCCGATCACTGTCCACTTGGGAACTCCAAGATCGATGGAAGGAGGCTGTTCGAGCAGATCTATATATTTAGCGTTGATGTCTTCGTATTTTGCAAATGCTTCCTGGTATCCTCTCTGATATGCCTCCGTTTTTTCTCTTTCCAGCGTGAACAGGCTATCTTTTAATACACTAACTTGCTGGTGCAGTGAATCAATTTCAGAAAATCTGTCAACCTGTTGTTTGTATGATTCAGAATTTTGATGATCGATGATGAATGTTTCGCTAAACCATAAGGGTACAAGAAGATATTCCACCCCTACATCAAACTCTTCATTATAAACTTCAGTTACACCCCAGTCGGACTCAGCCATCTCCGGAAATGTTTCAGCAAGCCGGTTTTGCAGATCCTCTTTTTTTCGAATATTCCGAACGGTTAACTGATTTTCTGCTCGTTCCTCCTCAAGAATCTCTACTTCCCTGCGCAATCTGTCTGTTTGTGAGGTCAGATCTTCAACTCTCGCACTCAGAACGTTTTGCATGGAATCCTTGATTGCAACTAAAGTTTCTATAGAATCGCGTGAAGCACGCAGTTGCTGCATTTCAAGTTGCGCTCGGTGAATTTCTTCCCTATCAATTCCCCTGCCCAAAATAAACGATAGTGCAATGGCCAAAAGGCCGGCAACAACGCTTACGATAATCAGTCCCTTTTTTAAACTATCCATTTCTTACCTCCAGTAAATCATCCGTTATTCTTTTAAAACCCAGTGCTTTCCCAATTCTTTTGACCAAGCCTTTTTGTCCTTCAATAAAATCGTAGTGAATCGTATGGCCATCCGGTGTGGCATCACGAAGTTTGATATACGTATTACGATTGCTTCGCTCCAATTCCTGAATTAATCCCTTCACCATACTGCCTGCAGAAACATGCATCTTGTTGAGCTCTTTTGCGTTATGTTCAAACAATTCATCGATTTCCTGTTCATCCATAGTTGCACTGTCTGATTCCGCTTCTTCGTTTTGCACTCCGGAAACAGTTTTAAGATTACAGTCTTTAATCAACCGTTTCCAGAGTTCCGGATCCGGCAAAGGATCAGATTTGTCCCTACGCACCATAGTATGACCAATTATCCCCTCAAAATCCTTTAGCGATATTCCGTAATACTTCATTGAATTCTTCTGAACACGCCGTGGAATATCAAATTCATCACATAAATAATTAATCAACTCAACCAGTGAAACAATCTGTTCAGGTTCATAGCGATCAAAATATCGATAACCCCGATAGTCAGAACCGGCATCAAAAACTTCATCTTTAGGTTTTTCAGTTTTTGGTGAAATTCGATCAAAACAGTAATACTTTCCATTTTCTTCAAGCAGACCTCCTTCACTTGCAATCTCAATTCCAATAAATCGTTTTTCAAAGGCAATTTTATCCCGTTGATCCCACTTCAGGCCAAACTGCCATGCCCAGTTCTCAGGATCAAAAACATTATAAACAGTACCATCCCGATCGATGATGTATGCCGTTCCAACCATTTGTGAATCTTGTATCCACCAGTTATAAGTAGAGCGTGCACTGCCGCCTACAGTGTGATGAATACAGATACCGGATTTTGCAGTTCTGTCTTTAAAATATTCCGCGTCCGGTAACCGCCAATCGTTCTTTATGTTTAATGCCATGATTCTAATTGTTTATGTAGTGGTGTTTAGCTGAAAAAAAGCAAATAGATTAACCAGACTGATACGGCCAGTCCTAATATGATTCCAATGAATTTCAAATAATAGCCCCAGGAGCGGGTACTACTACCTTGCAAAGCAATCCCTTTGTAAGAATCCCACAGTTCACCAATAAAAAATGCTCCAAAATTTGCTATCAGGTTGAATCGTTCTGCTGAAGATTCGGCCGCAATGGCATGCATGCTTCGTAGCAGCTTTATTAGTTCCTTTTTTGATAACTTTAAGACACCGGCCCCCGCTATCGGCCCGGATGAATCGCTTCCTTCATGAAGTTGCACTTTTAGCGTGGTTGTATCTTCCCAAAGGTCAAATCCGGGATCATCCCGAACTTCTTTTTTTCCGGCCAGGTAGTAGGGTTTCCCATCGTGCTCGAACTCCATTTCATAAATCATCCATTTGGTATCCGGGCCTTGTTTTTTATGCTCCACAAAAAGGTTAAAGACACCCGTTTTTGCCGGCAGATAGTCATCAAAAGGTTCAAAATTGACGTGCCCCGCCATCATGCCACTTCGGTCAGTGTTTTTCATAAAATTTCGAAGATCATGAATATAGATGGCGGCATTCATAGATAAACTTGTCTTCTCCTCTTTTCCTTTTCGAGCACCTTCATCTGGATCGGTGGCATCGAGGCTAAACCAACCCTCCATCTTTTCACGAAAGGCGATGCCCGGTGCCGGATCTTTCATACGAGTAGCAGCGGGATCAATAGCAATCCCGGCTTCTTCATATTTTGACAAGTAATTCGCTGCATCAGCATACCCCATACTTACAAGTGTAGAAGCATCAACCCGGTTGAAATAAAAATCCGGATCAAGCGGAAGCGGATATTCGGGTTTGATGACGTGGAGCTTAATCGGTTTAGTCTGTCCATACGGCGAGTCGCCATTCTTGATCCGTTCGTTCAATTCATTAATTCGGTCAAACTCTTCAAAGAGCACTCCATTGGCACTCATTTCGATCATATGAACGTATTGGTCAAACATTCCATCTTTATAAACGCCGTGATTCCCTATGCACCAGACCAGCCAGATCTCTTCTGCTCCTCTCTTCACTGCTTCCATTAGATTGGCATCCTTGATCCACACAGAATCGATATAATCACTGCCATTATATTTTACCGCCGGCATAAATATGGGTAAGGATACACCGGCTACCAATAACTCAGTAGAAATGTCTGTATGAGGAATAGCTTCATTCGTTTTATGGGTATAATTACAAACATTAAACGTACCCTCTATCCCACTTGCTGAACGGATCTTTTCCGGATCAATTCCCAGATGTGGAAATACGTGATTGATGATTCCGTCTGCATCTCCCATAGCTTTCGTTTTATGCAGGCGAAGATATTCATCAAAAGGCAGCATGGATACAAATTTTTTAATGTCGAGGGTTCTCCACCTCTCACACATCTCTTCTGATGAAAGCCCGGATAAAAGCATTGCCAGGTTCATTGTCCCTCCGGAAGTTCCGTCTGCATGATGAAAACAGAGTCCATTTTCATGCATTGCCCGTAAAACGCCGGCCTGGTATGCAACACGCATTCCACCTCCTGCAAGAACCAGGGAGCGTTTCGGCCCCGAATATCCTTGAGGCGGACTACCAGTAACTGTATGATTTTCGTAACCCATAATTTGAAGTCCAATAAGGATTTTTTACTTCCTGATAATGGTATACCAATGCATAGTGATTAATATTCCCGAAAACAGATCAAACAAAGCCACTCCTACCGCCAGCCATGAGAACAGACCATTTATCACACCCAGAGCGACTGCAACAGCTGCACCGTATTTCTGTAAACCACACCACAATACCGCTACCGGACGATTTTGACTTCCACTTAGTGCATGGAGAAGCAAGCCGCCAAATAACACCATAAACATGCCGATAATACCAAAGAAGTGAAGAGTGGAATCTGTGATATCACCGCCGATGATACCCAGAACAAATTCGGGTGACAGCATTTGAACAAGGCCACTGATGACGGTTATGATGGCAATTAATTTTAAAATGATTTTTAAATAATTTCGATAAACCATGATTTTGGGTTTGAAATTTATAGTAAGCTATCCGATCGCCTCTACCCGAGACCCCGTCTTCATTTGGAAATACAGATAAATGACAACTACCCCGATAAACTCAAATATCAGGAAGAAATAGAATAGTGCAGACGGAGAACCGTCATCAACAATTGAAACAATGCGGGCAATTACCCCAGCAAACATAATTGCCAGATAGAGCCTGTTAAATTTTTTTATGGAGAAGATCTCCTTTGTAAACAGGATGGCAAACAACCCATATCCAAACTCCATGGCCCTGAGAAATCGGTACTGACTCAATAAATTGGTCCTGGTATCACTCTCCAATATGCTGGTATCCAGATTGAAAAGTAGTCGGTGATCAAAGTCGGCACCCACAAATGCACCCCAGAAACCGGCCAACAGCACCAAGCCGATATAACCATAGAAAAAAAAGTAAGCTGTAAATTTCATGGGTATTGGTTGTTAGATTCTATTCATCACAATCTTTATTCAAGCTATTTGTCTTCTTTAAAATCAATCAGGAAATAGAGAAGCATCGCCAGCCATTCCACTGTCCAAATTGATACACGTACGGTATTCAGATTCATCCATTTATCCAGAACTTCGTGTAGTACCTCCATTTGTGTAATTCCATCAGCCATTTGCTGATTATATGGGAAGATATATATCATGGTGAGCAGCGTTGCTACAAAAACTCCTGCCAGAACTGTTATAGGGAACCACTTCTTTATGGATTTCCAGTGCTCGATAATCATGATAATTGCCGAAATCATCATCACTATTGTCATCACTGTAAAGAATTCAGTAGCCCGGGTGACCTGAGGTACAAATTGGTCATAATAGTTGTCAGGAGTAAAGTTCTCCGCTGACGTGAACTGAAAGAAAATGAGCGACCATCCGGTCCCGAAGTACATCGATACGCAAGCGAATAAAATTCCTTTATTGATCTTTAATAGTATTCTCTTCATCTGTTCTCTTTTTTTCTTGGCTTTACACTTAACATGATTTCAACAGAACAAACGGTTAGAAATTCGTTTGTTAAACTTTAAAATGATCATAATCGCTGATTGAAGGCGGATCCAGCCACTCTTCACTCAGATCCAAATCAATAACACTTTCCAGGCCCTCGGGCATAGCATCCGGTGCTTCCTCGTAGGTTAAAAACCACGACTCAAAGTAGTCGTCCAGTATTCCATTCGATTCGGGAATAAACATGGTAAAAAACGGATCCTCATCGATATCAAGCTCTCTGAGCGGAGCCGTCTTTGGATGATCACCGATATATAAACGGGCATTAGCTTTTCCGAAAAGATGAACGCCCGCTTTCCCCTTGAAATTGATATGCGAAGCCATGAGCATATTTCTGAACTGGCAATAGTTGACAGCACCTGTATTTATTGGAATCCAGGATTTTTCAGGTCGGTCGATCTCGATTCTCATGGCAAATTGACCATCCTTCTCATATTGGCTGCTCACTACCTCATCGCTTATTCTAAAGTCGAGATTTGCCTGATGCTTTGGCATTCCCCAGATCCCTTTCCCTCCTTTTACTGAAATTTCAGTACTCACGGGAAGATCTATTACAAACTGGCCTGTTCCATAATGCCCCATGAACAGGCCCGGCAACATTCGCGGTGCAGGCTTGAGGCCATGGGTACAGGCAATGCCAATACTAAACTCAATATATTTACCGATACTGGTTTCCAGATAGTCGATAACCGCGATCAGTAAAATCCCTTTCCCGTTCCATAAACGAAACGGATGAAGTTCATTTCCCGGCAAAAACTTTTCAGCCTTCTCCGCATCTATTTGAAATCCAGCGAATAGTGCCGGTGAATCTTTAGAATGTATCGGCATGACGTATGGAATATTATCAACCAAAGCATGCCTGCCGGTATAACGTTTTATTCGTTTGGAAACACCCATAAGATTCTGTCAGTTATCGGTTTGTGATTACATTTCAAGCTCTTTCAAAATTATTGGAAAGACGTCCCTGGCTGAATTTTTACCCATAAAAACATCCAGATGACTGTAATCTGGCAACAAGTGAAAAGCATGGCGACCGGGTTCGAGCTTCTCAAAGTACTCGTAAGTATGTCCCTGACTCTCGGGTAAAAAACACAAATTCTTTTTGCCCGCTAAAAATGAAAAACGGGCATCGGTTTTTGGAGGAGTACTTACATAGTCCAACGGCAGATCCCGGTCTTTTTGAAGTGAAACCAGGTGTCCTTTTTTTATACATTTTTTGATATGGTTGAAGAAATGTATCGGCACTTCTGCAAACTCATCTTTCAGCCATTCGTGAGTAGCATCATTAAGGTTCTCGTGACGCCAAAGCGCCGGGAAACCACTCCCGTATGTAAAACTGACTTGTTTACATACACCATTGTCACACTCGTTGTGGGTAACTTCAACCAGGGAACGGATAATTTTAGGAAAAACCCCGGGCGCTTCTTTTCCCCACTGTGGATTCAAATAACGGGTTCCAAGGCTCACAAGTGGAAGTGCTACGTTTATCTTAAAAACCGACCAGCGAGGAACCACCGGGTGCAGGGATACTGCGTTACTGACTATATTGGTAACCTGAGGAACCAATCCGGCCACCGCCGACATCATAAAACTCGTTGATCCCTGGCAGTGGATTACGGCCTTAATCTCATCATAGCCGGTCTCCTCCACAACTTTTTCAACAGCTTTGGGGTGATCATATTTTGCTGCTTGATCCAGATCCCATTCGTTTGGCTCCAGGTCGATACTGGCACGCCAATTTTCAAGCCATACATCATACCCCTCCTGAACCAGGCAGTCTACAAAATTAGTCTTAACAGGAGCTCTGAAAATATTCCCCCTCACTCCGGCCCCGTGTACGACCAAAACCGGCCCTTTGGGTGGATGGTCCTCGGCTTTTACATTAACAAGGTTGCATTCTAACCCGTCACCGGCTTGAAATGGTATGGTTTGTTCTATATAATTTCCCTTCACTTTCAGCCTCCCATGTATTGTTTACATATATACATCGACTATATTCTCGGAAAAAAACTTTAAAAATTTCGCTTTGTACTTTAACTGCTCCACATTCTTTTCTGTCCCCGTAACCCTAACGGTTCCAATCTGTTTTCGAAAATCGTCCGGCTTGATTTTCAGAATCCCTTTTCCTAAAACCGGTGCATCCGTATTGTCACCCGAATGAAGAGTTACAAATAGTGTTGTGGTATCTGCCCAAAGGTCAAAGCCGGGATCATCATGGATCACTTTATGTCCCTCGAAATAGTAACTTTCCCCCTCTTCCGATTTTAGCTTCATATTGTACCTCATATACCGGATATCATCATCTTCGGGGTCTTCGGTAAAAAGATTGAAGAGACCATCTATGACGGTCAGATCATCTTCGGAAAGCGCCGGTGCCTGAACAGATCCCATAAGTTCTGCCGGGTGATTGGGATCTTCCAGCATGTGTTCGATATTATCTGAACGAACAGTGAGTACAAAGGAAAGTTCTGAATTATCAGATAACCCTTTTTCGTAACCCTCTTCGTACGAATCCGTACCCATTGCAAAATAACCGGTCATCCGCTCGGTAAACTGAATTCCGGGAACTCTATCCTTTCTCTCCTTTTTAGTTCCATTCACTCTTTGATTATTGAAACTGTAGTCAATTGTCCAGCCTCGGTCCCGGGCGATATATTTGCAATTTCTTTCAGCCAGTGCAGAAATCGTTAAAAGAGGGTTAACGCCCAAAGTACGTGGAATAACGGATCCATCACTGATGTAAAGCCCATCATAAACATTGCTGCCTTTTTTGCCTGAAAATACCTGCCCTTTGTGATTGACCACTCCGTGTTCTGCATCTTCACCCATTATACAACCGCCAAGTGGATGTACCGTTGTCAAACGGTGCTTAAACAGTTTATTCCAGCTTGGATTCTTGATGTACGTTCCGCCCAGTTCTTTTGTAACCTTTCGAAGGTTCTGACTTACTTTCTTAAAAATCGATTGCTTGCCAACATCATCCCAATCAATGCGAAGTCGTTCATCCTTTAGGTAAAGCTCTCCCTGTCCGTCGTCATGCGTCATAACGAGGTACGTCATAGTGTTTGCGGTCGCTCCCTTATAGGCACCTCTGAATATAGAACCCAGCCAACGCCAGGTGTCTCTTAGGAAATCCCGAAAACCGCTATCTGTATCATCTCCGGTAAATTTTGAGGCAAATGTCAGCATCCAGGGTACGAAAGCTGAAAGGGCTCCCGGAATCACGCCTTCTTCTATTACCATCCCCTCACTTTTCTTTCCATTTGTATATTCAGCGCTTCTTAGATCTATGATTCCTGTTATACACGGACCCACCGGATCCTCTGTATCCGGTTTTTTATGACCGGCCCCGATGGCGTTAGACCGCACATCATTGTTATACCCAAAGCCAAGAAAATCTCCATTTCCCGTAAATCTTTTTCCCAGCATGTCGGAAACCGGTAGGCCTTCGTTTTTGGATCGTATCATGATCTCCGAGGTACCCAGTGTTCCGGCAGCAATTATGACTATATCCGAAGTTACAAAACTGGTAGTATTCCCAAATTTTTCCTGCCCTGTACCCATAACCTTATACCGTACCACCCACTTCCCGTTTTTGAGTTCAACCCGGTCCACTGCAACCTTTGTAAAGATCTCTGCGCCGTGATTTTTGGCATCGGGCAGGTAGTTCATCAGCGTTGTGTTTTTTGCGCGGTAGTTACAACCGGTCACACAATCACCACAGCCGTTGCACGCTTTCTGCTCAACACCTGCAACATTTTTACCATCAGAAAACGTGACATTAATGGGCGGCCTGTAAAAAGATCCGTTACCCCATTGAGCGGAAGCAATTTCCATCGATTTTAGCTTTGCAGGTACAGGCCAGTCGTTTGGGTAAGGCTTTGCATTTAGCATATTTAAAGCCAGCTCCTGACACTCAGTAAGCAATTCCCGATCTTTCCTAAGATCTTCGGGCCACTCCTTGCGCTCCAAAACCCACTCTTCGGGCGGCAGTGATACATTTGCATTTACAAGGGATGTCCCTCCCAGTCCACAGCCCTGAAATACATTGATATCTTTATTAAAACGGAAATCGTAAAGCCCGGTTTCCGAACCGACATGTTTCCCCTCAATATCCATCTGCATCTCTTTGTGAGCAGTCGTTTCTCTATCCGGATACTCTCCTGGATGAATCTCTCTGCCTTTTTCCAGCAAACAGACGGATTTACCCGCACGTGCCATCCTGGATGCACTGATACTTCCTCCATACCCCGATCCTATCACGATTACATCGTAATGGTCCCTTATTTGTGCAATGGGTAACGATAATCGGTCCATATCTTTCTCCCCTCGTTTTATGTTCAAGGCCTTATGTCAATCGGATCTTCAATAAGGCTGTATTTAAAATCTTCTTCCTCTGAAGGAATAAACCAGGGCTCTTCCCCTTCATATTTATCTTCAACTTCTTTCCAGTTTCTGCATGCCCTGGGAATGGTAATCGGATAAATTGTCAACCCTTCGGAATTGACATGCATCCGCACAAAACTTTTGTAATCTTCTCCCCTGAAAGAAGAGAAAGCTTCTGTATCGTGAGTTTTTAAAACCAAAATGCAGATCATCAAATAGATGCCCATTGCAAAACCATTCAACAGCCAACCGGACACTCCAAGCCCTGCAATAAATAGTACAATACCCAAAATTGAGAGAGGATTCATTCCGGCCAAACCGTAAAGGCTATATGCAACAAGCCAGAGTCCGGCTATTAAAAGGGTAACCTGAACAGCTCCGTGGATGATACCGGCAATCCACGAAGAGAGTGGTTTTTTTCGGTTTGTATCGGCAAGGGCAAGTATCCCAAAGAAGATGAGCGCAATGAAGATGCTCAGTCCCGGACTTCCTAAAAGAGTTTCAAATACTGATGGAATGAAAGTCCCGAAATCAGAAAATCCTGAGTTTGCCATTTGTGTAATCAGAGATCCTGTATTACCGGTACTCACAAACCAACCGAACAGTATATAAACCAAGGCAAAAAAGCTTCCAAACCGTACATTGATAAATGGGAACAGTAAATTTTTAAGCGCCATTTGACGAGATTCATTATTCGATGGCGATGCAGAACTCTTTTCATATACGGAATCTTCAAAATTCAGCGTATCCGGTATTTGATGGGTTGGATGCAAAAATGCACCGCCACCACCGGCTGTTATTCTCCAGTTCGGATTTTCACTGTCTTTCTCCTTGAAACTGACATAGTGATGTAAATCTCCGGCCAGTATAAGACTGAAGTTCAGCTTTTTCTCTCTTTTTAAAGCATATCGGTCTTTAAAATATTTAAGATTCTGGTAGGGTTTATCACTTTTCTGGTACTCCTGATAGGACCACGACGGTTCAGCAGTGCAGAGAATAACGTTATCTCCTTTTTCAGCGATATCGCTCATCCGGTCAAAATAATCGAGCTGTGGTTTGTCAATGTCGGCATGTAACTGAATATCAATACCCCAAAGCCACCAGTTTCCCGGCAATTTTATCGCAAAATAACTTCTATCCTGTTGGGTCCGCCAGCCGCCCATCCACCTCTGCTGACAAAAGAGTTTCATAAAACTGGAAAGACCATCGTACCAATCATGATTTCCAGGAATAGCAAAAAGTGAAGGCGCTTTTTCGGGATCATCCACGCTTGACAGAGAAGATCGGTAAGGACCTACTAACCTGTTTTTATACTCTTCCGGCGTGGCAACAGGGTAGACTTCATCACCGCCCATCACCAGGATGTCTCCTCTCTTTAAATTGTAATCTTGACCATTAAAGTTTTGAATGTTTAATTCTTTTCTTCCCAGAAGGTAGGCTACACTATAGGTTGAATTCCAGCCAGAACCCAAATCACTCACATAATCCAGCCAGATTTCATCACGATTTGAAAAATCGAATGGTTTCAGTGAATTTTGATTCTTAGATAGAGCGGCCTGCATCTCCCTCTTGTCAGCATAATTCCCAAAAACCGAGGACACAACCGCTTGAAGGCCTGTTTTTGCAAGTTGTGACGGACTAAACCAGTCCACCATTTTTTTTCTTTGAAAATCCAGAGAATCAACTTTCCTCTTTTCATGGCCGGATAGGTCATCACTATTCATAGATTCCCCCACGATTTTAATATTCTCTATCTAATTAAATAAAATCTTCATCCCTTTTATATCAGACAAAAAGAGTCTGATTTCCCTCACTTTAAAACAATAGATTTTTCATGATTAATTCAAAAATACGAGCTGTACTTTCTACTGTTTTAACAAATATTTCAAAAATTCATTTTAAACATTAATAAATCTTATACAGATTTCCTACTGTTACTAATATATCTACCCTATACGCCGATTATATCAAATCATATATTGAGGAGAGGTAATGACTTTCAAATAATCCTTTTCCATATCGATGATTTTATTCAATTGAATCCGTACTCTTGCATACTAAATGTTTTATGAACGGTATATGATGGTGGGAGTCGTGAGAATCGTAATCTTTCATGAGGCAGCCAATACTGAAAGAGTCACATCGTCTCGTCACTTTACGCGATTGAGAAGTTATTTTTTAAAAAAGAATCTAA
>CAYNZY010000023.1:2327-43377 GCA_964401805.1 uncultured Rhodohalobacter sp. | reverse complement strand
TCATCTGTCTGTTCAACGGTGTCTATGCGCTCACACTTCTGCAATATGAAACCTGCCATGATACAACTCGACAGTCGAGTATTCATCAGCAGGGCAAGGAATGGAAGGAAATCCACTCGACCGTTGAGAGACGATCCTCGTCTGACGACTTTGGGAAAGGCTGAGCTATGAACTCCAAACGTTCAGTCGTCGGACGAGTTTTCTAGCTAAATTCACGCTATGCATTGGTGCTCTCCGGCTTGACTTAACTCGACAGTCGAGTATTCATCAGCAGGGCAAAGTCCGGTAGCAATTCCACTCGACCGTCGAGGGGGGAGCTCAAAATTTCAGCAGCATCTCCAACTTATCTTTCAACCTGTGATTTGCCAGGTATCCACTTTCCAGATTTTTATTGAAGGGGACAGGTGTATTCAGGGACGAACATCGAATGACCGGTGCATCAAGCAGTTCAAATCCACGCTCGGTAATTCCGGCAGATAGTTCACTCATCGGGCCCAGAATCTCTGAATTTTCCTGCAGTAAGAGTATCCGTCCGGTTTTTCGGATCGACTCAATAATCGTATCCCAGTCGATAGGGGCAAGCGAGCGCAAGTCCACAATCTCGAGATTTACTCCATGTTTTTCATACTCATCGGCAATCTCTTTTGCCCATACTACACCGTAACCAAACGTGGCAATGGTTGCATCTTTTCCTTCACGAATAATAGATGCTTTTTCCAGGTCTGTGAATTCACAGTGGTCAGAAGTGACTTCTTTGATGCTTCGATACAGTTTTTTATGCTCAAAGAATAGAACCGGATTATCATCATATAGTGCTGTGTAGAGCATGTTTTGCGCATCTTGCACATTCGAGGGCACAAGAACTCTCAGTCCGGGCAACTGCATGAACCAGTTTTCGTTGCACTGGGAATGAAAAGGTCCGGCTCCCACGCCTCCACCATGTGGTGCCCGAATAGTCACATTCATATCGGGCATCCATCGATACCGACCTTTAGATAGATTGTTGACAATTTGGTTATAGCCGCAGGAAATAAAATCTGCAAACTGCATCTCTACGACCGGTTTAAATCCTTCAACTGCCAGGCCGATAGCTGCTCCGATAGCACCCGATTCAATAATCGGAGTGTTTCGAATTCGATCTTTCCCAAACAGTTCCACAAAACCCTCCGAAGCTTTGAATACACCTCCATATTCAGCGATATCCTGTCCCATCATTACAAACGTATCATCTTCGCTAAAAGCCTGCTTTTGAGCCTGGTGAATTGCATCAATAATTCGTTTCTCTGATGATTCATGCTTTTGCCCGTTACTTTTTGATTGTGGCTGAGGTTTAAGTCCGGCTCGTTCTAATTCATTCTTTTCATCAAATTCAGGTTCATCAGCGGCAAGGGCACGGTCGAGATCCTCACTAAAGGATGATTTGATCTCTTCTTGAATGGATTTCTTCTCATCTTCAGTGAGAATCTCACTGTTTAAAAGCCACTCTTCATACTGTTTGATGGGGTCTTTCTCGGCCCACTTTTCAAAAAGCTCATCGGGAACGTAAAATGTGCCGGAGGCCTCTTCATGGCCTCGCATTCTGAATGTTTTGGCTTCAATAAGCACAGGTTTACCGGATGTTGCTAATTTCCGCGCTTTTGTAACCGCTTCCTGAACTTCAAAAAAGTTATTGCCGTCGATTATCATGCTCTCCATTCCATATCCAACAGCTCGATCCGCAATATTCTCACAGGCAAATTGTTCAGAACTGGGTGTAGAGAGGCCATAGCCGTTGTTTTCGATCATAAAGATAACCGGCAGATTCCAGACGGCGGCCAAATTAAGAGCCTCATGAAAATCCCCCTCACTTGTAGCCCCATCACCACAAAAGCTAAGTGCCACACGATCCTGGTTTCTCAATTTTGCAGCTAAAGCTATACCATCTGCAACAGGCATGGTTGAGCCAAGATGAGAGATCATTCCAAAAATACGGTGCTCAGTTGTTCCAAAATGAAAAGAGCGGTCGCGTCCGCCGGTGAAACCATCTTGCTTTCCAAATAGTTGTGTAAACAGAGTATAGAGCGGAACGCCTCTGGTAGTGAAAACCCCGAGGTTCCGGTGCATGGGTAAAATATAATCGTCATCTTTCAGGCTTAGAGTTGCCCCCACACAGATGGCTTCCTGTCCAATTCCGGAAAACCACTTACTGATTTTATTTTGACGAAGGAGGGTGAGCATTCGCTCCTCGATAAGACGGGGAAGCAGAAGATCCTTATAGATTTGGATCGCCTTTTTTTGATTAATTTTTTTTGTTGGGGCTATCATTAATGATAAAATTATGTGTAATTTATTTGTTTACTGATGGTTAAACATTGAACCTGAAAGAATAAAAACCACTGACCCTTATGGACAGGAAAAAACGACACTTTGTCAAACACTATTTATCTAAAACATAGCTTTTAACAATTTAACTTACACGGTGACATGGAAGCACTTGGAAGACAAATTCTGGTTGAGTTCTACGATTGCGACGAATCAAAAATAAATGACGTCTCTTATATTGAAAACTCCCTTATTCAAGCAACAAAAGCATCAAAAGCGACAATAATCTCCCACAATTTTCACAAGTTCAGTCCATACGGTGTAAGCGGTGTGGTTGTGATTGCCGAATCTCACGTGGCTATTCATACCTGGCCGGAATATAACTACTGCGCCGTTGATATTTTTACATGTGGCGACACCATTGACCCCTGGGTAATCCAAGAGCATCTTAAAGAGTACTTCGAGTCTAAAAATGTTTCCAGCATGGAGATGAAGAGAGGCATGTTTCGTATGCCTGAGGGCCAAAAATTGCTCTTTAAGCCCGATCAAAATTTACAGCCAAACTAGATCATTGGCGATCCGACTGACGTGAAAAACAAATCCCAAGATTTGGCCTGAGTCGATTTATTGACTTTGGTAACTACTGTTTGTTAATAATTTAACTCCTTTCAATATTTTTTAGAGGAGCTATCACTATCATTTTTCTTTTTCTATTATTAAAGTAAAAATTTTCAAAAGTTTAACTAATACTGTTTATAGTTATGATGGTAAAAACACCAAACATCTACACCCTTGTTAAAGGAGCCAGCGAAGGCCATACACGGCTTAATGCATTTGATAAAGCTCTGCTGAATGCCAACGTTGGCGATACAAACCTGATGCGTATGAGCAGCATTTTGCCACCTGCGGCAGAGCAGGTTGATGTGAGTGAGATCACACTGCCCAAAGGTGGTTTGATTCCATTAGCGTATGCAACAATCGACAGCACAACTCCGGGACAGCTCATCTCAGCGGCCATTGCTGTCGGAATTCCGGAAGACGACAGGGAGCCTGGTGTGATTATGGAGTTTGAAGATCATGCACCTCTGACAAATGTTGAAGAGATCGTACGCCAGATGGTTGTGGATGGATTTGAGTATCGGAATCGCAAGTTGA
This sequence comes from uncultured Rhodohalobacter sp., assembly GCA_964401805.1. GTDB lineage: Bacteria > Bacteroidota > Rhodothermia > Balneolales > Balneolaceae > Rhodohalobacter. The sequence goes on along the minus strand of CAYNZY010000023.1, from coordinate 39,921 downwards.
AAGAGATTAAATCTCTCGGAATCGAACACAAAGTAGAGCGATGCGGATCTGTGTTTGCTGCGGCGGTTCTTTGGTACAAGTAGATTTGAGTCCTGAGTCCTGAGAATTGAGACTCGCAACCTGCAACCTGAAACTTGAAAAAATGCCTTTACAATACAACGAATATTACAATGAGCAGACCGGCCTTACGATAGGGCTGAAGAAGCTCTTATTTGCCAAACAGTCGGACTATCAGCTGGTTGAGGTCTATGAAACCGATACCTGGGGAAATCTGATGACCATCGACGGAATGGTGATGCTGAGTGAACGTGACGAATTTGTCTACCATGAGATGATTTCTCACGTGGCGATGTTTACCCATCCAAATCCAAAAAGAGTGTTGATCATAGGCGGTGGGGATGGCGGTACAGCCCGCGAGGTTTTGAAGCACAGCTCCGTAGAGCATGTGGATATGGTCGAGATCGACCAAACCGTGGTTGAGGCTTCTAAGCTCCATTTTCCGAGTGTAGGTGATTTTGAGAACCCAAAACTGAACGTTCTCTATGAAGATGGCATCGCGTTCGTGAAAAATGTAAAGGATCCCTACGACGTAATTATCATTGACGGTTCGGATCCGGTAGGGCCGGCGGAAGGATTGTTTGAAAAAGATTTCTATCAATTCTGCCTGGATGCTCTGACCGACGATGGAGTTCTAACCGCTCAGACAGAGAGTCCGTGGGTGGAGTCGTACTACCCGAGTATGAAGAAAGTGTTCACAGCTCTGGACGAACTGTTCGATGTGTCGAAGATGTACCTCAGCTACATTCCGCTCTACCCGGCGGGCATGTGGTCGATGGCTTGCGCCACCAAAGGGGAGGACCCGCTGAGCTCCGAAGTGACAAAAAGAATCCGTTCTAATCCCGAGCTCCTGAAGTCGCTAAACTACTACAATGAAGAGGTGCATTTTGGAGCTTTTGCACTGCCCAATTTTGTGAAGAGAATTGTAGAGTAAATCTGAGAAATTTGATGTAAAACGTATTCAGTTTTTACTCAGAATAAATAGAAGGGAGTTGGTAATACCGGCTCCCTTTTTTTTATGATTACCTGAAGAATAAAGAATCTGAACTACTTATTTTTTTGGCAAATTTCGGTGTGAAACCTCTCAGTTTGATACTCGCCTTAAAAATTTAAGTGGAATAACCGGTTCGAAATGAAATCTACAAATCGAATTCAAATTGTTGAGAGGTCTGATTAATTCGAAATAATGTAAATTGAAGTGTATAAACAGTTGGTATACTGTTAAATAACTATATTTATATAGAAAATTTATACTTTAAAATTCTATTGGTAAAGCGCCCAATCTGTCAGATAGACAGTAGCTCCAAAAAGGGTTAAAAAAGTTAGGCTAAGCACCGGTTCCCATATTACAAAGCCTCCAATGAGTCCCAAAACCGCTCCCAGATACTGAATGGTTTTGAGCTGTTCATTGGTCGCATTTTTGATCATTCGTTCAAGCTTCATCTCATCATATTGCTGCAGATTTTCTTCTACAAATTTTTGTATGTCGAGTCGGTTAATCAGCTTGTAAATCATCTCTGTGATAAGATGGTCAAGCTCCTCTGAAACTTCATCCAGTCGACTTGGTAGTTCATCAAAAAATTCATCCACAAAACCGAAATTTCTCTCCACTGTGATAGGCAGATCCACCACCGATTCTTCAATCAATTTTTGCAGCGTTTGCCCTTTCAAAAGGGTGTAGGTTTTCAGGGCTGTTCTCTCAATCGGTTTCTCTTTCAGGCCGGTATCAATCTCTTTGGCAAGATAGAAACTGACTCGTTCGCGAAACGATTGATCGTGTACAACTGAATGAACATAATCCACAATCCACTCTTTGAACTCCTCTCGAAATGATTCTTTTCCGACCGAAGTTAGCAGACCGTCCTGAAGCTGAGAACGGTAGTTTTGTATCACATTGGATTCTTCAATTTTTGACTTGATCAACTCCGGGTTGATCAGATCTTCCGCAACAGCTGTAGAGAGCCTCCAGGCGATGCGTTCCTTCTGTGCCGGAATAAGACCCTGCCCGAGCAGTGGCCGACGTTTAAGAGGGCGAAATAGCATGGTTATGGCAATCCAGTTCGTCAGAAATCCGATCATTCCGCTCACGCTGATAATCCGAAGCAGACCGTTGAGTGCAAACTCATACCCCAAAAAGCTGAATTCACTGTTTGGGAAGTCCCAATAAAAGGAGAACCCAAATAGCAGAACGAGTAGGTATGGAATGGGTTTCAGAAATAGGAGAAGTTTTACAGGGCGGTTAATCTTAGGGGGCGCGGGAGAATCCTTTTGCTCTGAGTCGGGAAAATCTAGCGAAATGTGCCGGGATAGTATGGATTTCAGATCTTTCTTTTCCTGATCTGATTTCGAACCGTCCAAGTCATGATTATTTTGTCTGCTCATAGTCGTTTAACCATTCAAAATGGGATAGTGTGCCTTACTCTGTTTTCACGAGAGAGTGAACTGAATAGTTTCAGAAGTTAAATCAGGACTTTCTGAAAGGCTATTTAATGTACCGATCTCTTCTGCATAAACGGGTCCGTTGTTCAGATAAGGCGTCAGATATTTGCCGGGTTTTACAAGACGTCCTTCAATTTGCAGATAATTTTTTTCCTGCCGGCGATCCATATTTTTACCAAAAGACGAAGGGGATTGAACGCCCAGTGAATTTAAAATAGACCCCGTTTCTGATATTGTACGGACCGGCATCAATTCAGTTGAGGGGGTATCAGAGTCTGAGCCCGGGCAGTAAAAGTTTACGTCGGGATGAAATGGGGATTGGTAAGCGTTGAACCGCTCCTTCGGAACAGAGATGGCCGTTAAAGTCTGTTCGTGAATGAGTTTGTAGAGATCACGCAGGGTGCTCAGAAGCTCTCCGGATACTTTCCCGGGTGTCAGCTCTAAATTGAGTGGATAGATGCTCTCATGGGCAACGTCACTTCCTGCAATATTTCGGATAAATACAGGTTTAAATTCATCATCAGCCTGGACTTTGTAAAACTGTTTTTGAAGTTCGCTCCAGGTTTCACTAAAAAACGAATTGGCCGCCGTACGTGGATAGCTGATTAAGGAGTTCTGGTTGAGGTCGAGTGTGTGAGTAAAAAGCTGTTGTAGGGTATTCTGAGCATTCCCAAGGGAGGTGTAGAGCTCTTTTTCAACCGCCAACTCAAGTAAATCAAATGTAGAGAGTGGTTCGGGCGTATGATATTCCGATTCATTGATTTGATCCTTTAAAGGAATCCACTCATCCGGATTGCAGCGAATCGGTCGGTTTGATTTCCATAATCTGCCGGATTGATCTTGAAAATTACGGAATGGAAAGTGATCGGAAAAGATAGAAGCGAGTGCAGCAACTTCCATTGAGGGACGGTTACCGCTTTGTTTCCACTGGTGGCGAATCAAAGAACGGTTCTTAAGTCTCTGCTCCATTAAATTGGGCTTCATCACCTCTGCTGTACTGATCAGCCGTTCAATGCCACGTTTGCCTAGATGTTGTATGTAGGAGCGTTTGACGGATGGATCCTTTAAAAACTGATGTACGGACCAGGCTATAAAATCGCCTGAAGGATCCGGATCTGTTGCTAAAATGATATTTCCCGCCCAGCTTGCCTGCTGTTTCAACTCTTTTCGAAACCCGATCTGATCAGGATCGGCCATCGCTTTTAAGTGATGATTTTCAGCATCGTAAATAGGTTTCCAGGCGTAGCCGTTAGTGGGTATTACATAGACAGATGAGGGGGCATTTCGCTGAATAATTCGGGCAATGACCGGAGATTCAACAATCAGGAGGGTATAGGTGGAATCGGCACTCACATCGACTGTTTGAGAGCATTCAGGTATTGATCTTCAAGATCTGTCATCTGCTTTTTCTCATCGGAGGTCTGATCATCGTGTCCCGCCAGGTGTATTAAGCCATGAACGAAAACACGAAGAAATTCTGTCTTTGGGTCATCTTCAAACTCTGCACTTTGCTCGGTAATACGAGGTGCACAACAGTAGAGTGTTCCCTCGATAGCCTGATCATCCTCGTCATATCTGAACGAGATAATATCGGTAATGTAATCACGATCGAGGAATTCATGGTTGATCCGAACAATTTCATCTTCATCCACATAGACCAGCTCAACCTCCTTGAAATAAACCTGCTCGTTCCGTTCCGTAATTTCTATCAGTTTGAGTAGGTCCTGCTCAACTACAGGCACACTTTCTCCCGACTCGTTATTGACAATGAGCTTTTTTTCAGGTTGAGTCGGGATGTCAGGAAAGTTCGTCATCATCAAAGGAGAAGTTATCCAGATCGGCGGTATCCGTAAGAGACATTGCAACACCGCACATCATCAAATCTTCAGGGAGTTTGGTAAAGTCACCTTTCAGAACGGCTTCGTTTACGTTTGCATATAAACTGCACCCGGCGCTCTCTTCGATGATCAATCCGGTTGTATTGGATCCGTTTTTTCCAAAAAAGGTGACTTGTTTAAGAATGTCACTGGCAATGAAAGCCGTACAGTTATGAAGCTGTAGAAAAGTACTGCCGGAGTAGACAGAGACCATATTCATACGTTCATTTTCGACTTGAAGTCCGAGATGTATTTCGAGAGCCAATTTATTTCCGGCTTCCTTATTTAGCACCTCAAACCTGAAAACATCGTCGCCCAATGGTTTGGGCTTGGCATTCAGGATTTCACCGATGGATGTGATGTTATCTTTTGTAAACTCGTGGATCATAATTCAGCAATAAGTCTTCGTTGGCTTCCATCAATATACAATCTGGTTGCCTAAGATTAAATAAGTGGTTTATTTTGGTCTAAATTAGATTTCCAGCCCAAAACGCTCGATCTGCTGTCGGCTCTCCTCAATAGTTTCCGGTATTGGAAGTCGCCCCTCTGTCATTACATTTACTTCAATGGAAAGTTCTTCAGCTTTTTCAATGCGATCCGTTTCAAAATAGATATTCTGAAGGATTGACAATCTGCTTACCGTAAAACTAACGTCTTCAATGACATTATTCCGCTGTTGAGAAAAACGTTGAAGTTCCCTGCTTAGCGATTGAGCTTTTCCGGTATTGGCTTGGGCACGAGCCCGCTGTATCTCTTCTTCAATATTCCCTATTCGGATCTCCATTCTGTCGAGATCTCTCATATCGTATCTCAGATCGTGCATGAGTCGTTCCTGGATAAACTCTGACAACTCATTGGCTCGTTCATCCTCCTCAACTCGCATATAGCGAAAAGCGTAGAGGGCAGCTACAGTCCAGTCATTTTCGATATCTCTAAAAGGAATCTTATCCTCACCGTATTTGAGCCAGTAAGCGGCGCTTTCAATATCACCTCTTTCCAGATAAGCATCAGCCAACTGAGTAAATCCGTACCGGTAATTGCCTAACATTCTGCGGATGTTTTCATCAAAATAGACATCCGGGGAATCCCATTGATTAAATTCAAATTGCCCCAGCCGATCTGCATGTACTTCCGGTTCTACATGACCAAAAGATCCAACCTGCCTTCTTTTTGGCATGACCCGAAAGGCCTTTCCTTCGAACTGAAAGTAGGGCTCCAGATTTAATAAGCCCGACCTTGAGACGGTATTTGCAAAGTATATTGGCCGTACCCATTGGTTTTGTTGAAGAATTTCCAGAATCATCCGGTCCTGGGTTTGAAGATAGTATCTCATGTTGCCCTGGTTATCCCTGCCTGCCGGGCGTCCCTCCAGGTAGAATCGTACTTCGTCATCCAACTCTTCAACAGGGAGGGAGTAAGGAGTGGCCATAAGCATCTGGTTAATGAAGGTCTGATCTACTTCATTATCAGATGAATTAGATTGCAAAAGTCTTTGCGGATCGGCTTCAATCTGCTGAGCATCTGCTTCAAAGACGCTGCTTAACAGCTGTTTATCAACAGGTATCACAATTTCCTGAGGATTATGAAGCTCAAGCTGCGAGGTCATTTGATCAATTTCTTCGTCTGTAAACCGAATTGGAAGCGGTAAAGCTTCGTGTGTTTTGCGGTCACGAAGCTGTTTGATGTACCACTCAGTATTTAACAGGCTCAGATTTACTACACGTACATCCATTCGAATACCCTCAACCTCCTGCAGGTACCACAGTGGAAAGGTGTCGTTATCTCCATTGGTGAACAGGATGGCATTTTCTTCTACAGAGTTAAGTAAATTATATGCGTAATCTCTGGGCACATATCTGTCGCTGCGGTCGTGGCTCTCCCAGTTTTGATAGAGCATCCAAAAGGGTACTGCCACAAATGAAATGGCAAGCATACCATACGAGACCGCCTTATTGTTGCCCACAAACTGTTTCACTAATTCCATGATTCCCGTCAAACCGATACCAACCCAGATTGCATAGGCAAAAAATGAACCTACGTAGGCGTAGTCTCGCTCGCGGGGTTCGAAGGGGGTCTGATTGAGATAGAATATGATGGCTAGTCCTGTAAGAAAAAACAGAGCGGTAACGGATAATGCCCGTTTCCAGTCATTTTTGAAATGGTACAGGATTCCGAACAACCCAAATAAAAACGGCAGATAAAAGTAGGGTGTATTAGCCGGATTATCGTGATGACGAGTTTCAGAAAAACCGGCATACCAGCCCGTATCCTGAATATCAGCTTCACGTCCGATATAGTTCCAGTTTAAATACCGCAGATACATGTGGTTAACTTGATACTGCCAGAAGTAAGCCAAATCTGAGTTGAAATTGCCGTAGTACTCCAAATGCTGAGGCATGCTGGAGTGTCGGCGCGGAAATAGAGTTTCTGTGGACCGATCAATGCTTTGTGTTCGGTTATTGTAGGTATTGCCTGTTAATAGTGGGGCAGACCCATATTGATCCCGGTTCAGATAGTTTACAAAAGCCTGTACTTCAGATGGATCATTTTGATCGATGGGTGGCTCAGCCTGCGAGCGAATCATGATCAGTGCGTAACTTGAATACCCGATAATAATCATTGAATAGGCAACAAGCACCATATTGGCAATTCGGTATCCTTTTTTCTGTGTGTAGTAAATTCCAAACACAACAGCTGCTATAACCAGGACGATGAAAGTCATAGGGCCGATTAAGCCATACGTCATATCACTGATTCGGCCCGCCACATTTGGCATTTGAATGATTGTAACAGGGAAGATGGCAAGAAATCCAACTACTGTAATACCTCCCATGGCCAAAAAAGAAGAAATCGTAAACTGTCGTTTTTTGAAATAGATGATTAATGCTACGAAAAAGAGAGCCAATAGGTTAAGCAAGTGAACACCAATTCCTATTCCAAACATGTATGCGATAAGAATCAACCATCTTTCAGAGTAAGGTTGATCGTGGTTGGCTGACCATCGAAGTGCCATCCAAACTACTAAAGCAGTAAAAAACATCGATGAGGCATACATCTCGGCTTCTACAGCGTTAAACCACTGTGTATGCGTAACTGTAAACGTAAAAGCCGCAAAAAGTCCGCCGCCGTAGAGACCTATTTGATCACTGAGGTCCATGCTATCGGCACTGCCACGCCACTCTTCAATCAGATGTACTACAATCAGGTAGAGAAGCATGATTGTTAATGCAGATACTGTAACACTAATCATGTTGATACTCAGGGCAACATAATCAGTTGGAATAAACATGGATACTACTCTTGCAAAAATTGCAAAGAAAGGAGAGCCCGGCGGATGTGCGATCTGAAGAGTATGAGATGTTGCAATGTATTCAGCCGGATCCCAAAATGAGGTTGTTGGGGCCACTGAAAGTGAATAGATCACAAATGCGTATAAAAAACTGATAAATGCAAAAAACCGATTGCGTAATCGGTGCTCAGCCAAAATTGACGATAAATTCATAGAGTCGTTGAATGTTTCAATTTAATGCTTTAGGCAGACAGTCTAACCGGATATTTTCAAAAAATGTTACCGATAATGATCGGATAAAGAGACTTTCCATAAAATGGAAGTGAAAAAGATACCGAATCGCACTCTGAATGCACAATGAAAAAAGAAGCGCAATTTAGAATATGAGTAAATGTACTGCTGCAACTCTAATTCTAACTTAATCGCAACAGTTAATACGAATCTGCACATCAAAATATTCTTGCCATAAACGGTAAAAATGGTTATCAACAGACGTGAAAATATAATTTTACGAATTACGGCTTGATATGCAGATTTTCTGAAACCTTTTGGTAGGTACAGATCAGATCAAGCCCACAATAACCAAAAAAAATCACATAATGGCAGATACAGGTAAAGAGCGGTTTGCAACAAAATGGGGGCTCATTCTTAGTGTGCTCGGAATAGCAGTAGGTACCGGTAACATTTGGCGATTTCCCCGAATTGCGGCAGAAAATGGCGGTGAAACGGGAGCCGGAGCCTTTTTAGTAGCCTGGGCAACCTTTTTGTTTATCTGGTCTATTCCATTGATCATTGCAGAGTACGGAATTGGCCGAAATGGGCGAAAAGGAGTGATTGGTTCGTACATAAAAATGGCCGGAGAGAAATTCGCCTGGTTAGGGGCATTTGTCGGTTTTGTGGCCACGGCTATTATGTTCTACTACAGTGTTGTAGCAGGTTGGTCTCTTTACTACCTGGTAGAATCAATCATTGCACCTCTTCCTCAAAACATTGATGAAGCAAACATGGTTTGGGAAGGGTTTCAGGCATCAATCATGCCTTCGCTTTTTCACGCCATAATGATCGGGCTGGGTGGTCTTGTGATTTTGAAAGGTGTGAAAAGTATTGAGCGAATGAATAAAATCCTGATTCCTTCGCTGTTGATTGTACTCGTCATTTCCCTGATCAAAGCACTTACTCTTGAAGGAAGTGGGGCCGGGATTAAATATCTTTTCACTCCGGACTGGGCTACCCTGAAAGAGCCGAAAATCTGGCTTGAAGCCCTTACACAAAACGCATGGGATACCGGGGCCGCATGGGGGTTGATTCTGACGTATGGAGCCTACATGCGAATGAAGGATGATATAACCATCAGTGCTTTCCAAACAGGAATTGGGAATAACCTGGTCTCCTTGACAGCTGCTATCATTATCTTCTCCACTGTTTTTGGTACGCTGGGTGGTGATATGAGCGACAGTCAGGTACTGGAGATCATGCGGGATTCGGGGCCCGCTTCAACCGGTTTAACGTTTATGTGGATGCCTCAGCTTTTTGAAGTCATGGCAGGAGGGAAGTTCTTTGCCATCATATTTTTTCTTGGTTTAACATTTGCAGCGTTTAGCTCTCTTATTTCTATGATAGAACTGGCGACTAAGGTATTTGTGGATATGGGTGTAACCCGTACAAAAGCCACAATAGCCGTTTGCAGTGCCGGATTTCTTTTTGGACTCCCATCCGCCATTTCGCTCGATGTGTTTGCAAATCAGGATTTTGTTTGGGGAGTTGGCCTGATGGTTTCCGGTGGTTTGATATCATTTGCGGTAATGAAGTTTGGAACCGAAAATTTCAGAACAACATTGGTCAATAACAAACACAGCAGATTTAAACTCGGAAAGTGGTGGTCGTTTATTGTTCGCTATGTAATTCCGGTTGAAGTAATCAGTCTGCTGACATGGTGGATCTATTTAAGTGTAACAAGCTTTGCACCGGATACATGGTATAATCCGTTGAGTCCTTTTTCAGTTGCCACAGTACTTCTTCAATGGGGAGTAGCTATTGTACTATTCAAAATTTATAATGGAAAAATTGCGAAAAAGACAATGCTAAATTAATCCTCCGGCCGTAGAAAATAGCATCGTAGTCAGAGTTGAAGTTGATTATTATTTGATGAATCAGCTTTTATCCAGTTTTTTATCGATGCTTTGGAGGGTTTTATGTATCTCAGTTAAGATTGGCGTTAAATCGTTTAAAGATGAACTGTTTTCACCGGTAATGGTGGAAGAGTATTGTCCCCGATCTGTAATTTCATCTCGTTGATCCATAACCATCTCTCTAAATTGGCGTGAATCGATAATACCCGTTAATGACATATCAGACATTCCCTGAGCGCTTTGTCCGGCCGTTTCAACCATAAGTTTACTTAGACCCAGCCATCGCAAAACGGGCCCTTCATGAAATGTCAGATCCTGGATTTTATCCAGAGGAATGGATCGCTCTGTTCTAAACCAAATGCCTTTTTTAAAGTGAAGTGCTCTTGTTGTTAATTCGCAATAAAGATTCTCGAAATATCTATCAATGTATATTTTTCCCAATATTAACCAGAAAGGAACAACAATAAGGCCAATAATGGATATAGCTAATGTTAAAGCTGTTCCATAATAGGCATATTTTTTAAGGATTGGATCAAATTCAGCTTTCTTTATAGATGTTGCTTTGCGCGAATTTTCTGTATCGGACATGAGGTTTGGTTATTTTTTTAAAAACTTACACCCAACAATATACGATAAACTAAGTCTTTGGTTACATCCTTAAAAAAGCCCCGGTAAGTTGAATTATTTGTCTTTGGGCAAAAATTTCATAGCAGCTGAGTTCATACAGTATCTCAGGCCGGTAGGTTCCGGTCCATCTTCGAAAACGTGACCGATATGAGATTCACATCTGCTGCATATAATTTCGGTTCGGGTCATAAACATACTGTTATCTTCACGCTCTTCTACTGCGTCTTCCCGGATGGGAGCCCAGTAGCTTGGCCAACCGGTTCTGCTGTTATACTTGGTTTCGGAGCTGAAGAGGGGTTGACCACAACCTTTACAAACATAAACTCCTTCTTCATACAGACTGTTATACTCGTTGACCCACGGGATTTCTGTTCCCTTATTACGAAGAATTCTGTATTCGCTGGAACTTAAAAGTTCTTTCCACTCTTCTTCTGTGCGTGTAACTTTTTCATTATTGGTTGTATCAGACATGGCAATGGAGTAGGTCAATTGTTCAAGATGGCTATGCTTACTAAGCGACTCTTGTTGATTCCTATCACTCTGCCCATTGCTTTGAGCACAGGAAATTAGCGTAAATAGTAGTGAGTATTGTAAGATGGCTATTAATGTTTTCATGTTGTTTTTAACGCATGAAAACACAAAATCATTCTATTAAAAAATTACTAAGTACTATTCCAAAACGGAGCTAAGCTGCATTTTAGTAAGCTCCTTATGTCGTCTCTTAAAACCAACGGAAGCTTTGGTGTAACCGCCGCCTGTTCCGTCAATAAAATGAATATGGTTTCTTTGGTACTCTTTTACGAAACATGTTGTAACAGTAGAATCTGTGACATGTATTCCATACACGAGCTTTCCATCTTGAAAGTGGCTTTCCAGAAAGCGAACCAGCTCATCTTTCATTTTTGAACTTCCGGATATGATCATTTTCAGGCTTTGGCTAAATTTCCGGTAGTCTGAATTTTTAATAAAATCAGGCTTATAATCTCCCCAATCCGTTTTACTTGTAGAAATATTATTATTCATAAAAAAGTAACCCGAAACCTGCAGAACAATGAGTTTTAGAAAATAGATGAGTCGGTTGAAAAAATTACGTTTACTTCTCAGCTTGGTTTCAGCCCACAAATTTTTCAGTCGGAATGTGAGGTTCATGTCATCCTGTTTAACGGGCGAGGAAGCTCGATCATCAAATATCTTATAAATACCATCTAAAACAGATTGATAGATCTGAAATTGCTCCTCAATTGGGGCTTCGGCTACATCAATTATCAAAGATATCGCTAATTCATCAGCGGGAAACGGATTCCAACGACATTCAAGTCCGGATAAATCGATTTCAGGCGAGTTATTAAAATCCATATCAGCTTCTGATCTCTCCTTAACCCACTCTTCAGCAACTAACACACCATCGCCCATAAAGGAAGCTTGAAATACATGTTCTGAAGTTTGAAACTTAGCCAGTAGAACGTTGTGTCCTGCTTCATAAAGTTCAGACACCGGAATGATTCCGGCGGCTAAATTAAGGTTAAAATTGTCTCTGGCATGTTTTCGACAACCTTTTGAGATTTGTTCAGCCTCTTCCCGATATTTATTGGGAAATGCTATAATTGAACCGTCACCGCCAAATGAAAATGGAAGTTCGGTTTCATTTACTGCATTGCATATAGCAGCAATTAAGGAGGCGCCAATTAAATTAACTTCTTTATAGCGACCTTTTTTTATCTGATTTGTAGAATCTCTGACGTCTGAAACCGCGAGGCACCAATCATCCGGTAGTTGCGTGTAGAGCTCGGGATCGGCAAGTGTTTTAAAGTCGTCAGTACTTTTTAAATTCTTAAAAAAATGAACACTCATCTATGGTATTTGTATTACCTATGGATTGAAGAAAAAATTTACAAATAGAATAATAGAGTCTATCCCCGGATTTTCTGTTGCCATAAAGCCGTTTGACAGATGATGAACTTTATAACCAATCTGGAAAGAGTTATCACTGCCGGTACTGAAATGATATCCGGCGCCTGTGGCCAGAAGAAAATTAAATCTTGCACCGTTATTTTTTGGAAAGTGATTTTGGCTGACAAGAAAACCAAGAGAAGTGGTTAAAAAAGGATAATTGTGACCGTCATCCAGAGGCATTGTGGCAATTACGGGTATCATACCAAAACCGTAAAGTGACTCTCTGTCTCCATTATTACCGTCAATTGGATATTTTACCCAACCGGTCAGAATTAGTTCAGAACTCAATTGAGTTCGAATAGATAAAAGGTCGATCTCTGAATGGGTGTAACCAAATTTAAAAAACAGATGTCTGGAATTGAGCATTTTACCCCAGGCACGAAACGAAATTGGGGCATAAGAGCCGGATACTGAAAACGATGGTTGAAATACGGGATCTGATGTATTTGTCTGTGCGTTCATAGGTTGAACAGACAGAAGGCTAAAAGTGAATAAGAGGAGAGGAATCCCTACCAGAGTTTTCTTTATATACATATGAAACCCTGCAATTACGAATTTTGGCTTTTATGCACATAAGCCGCAACAAACCAAATAAACGCCCATCCTACGGACACTATATAGTATGCTCCGAAAATCAAAATTGCAGTATTTAAAAAATATAGCAGATGATAAATCCATACAGGGGCTTCGGCTACTTTTTTCTTGGTGATAGCCCTGAAATTCTGGCTAAACAGCGTAAAAGCTCTCGCCAAAACCATCAAGCCTGTATAAATGTACACTACATATTCCAAGACAGGAGAGGAATCGAAGAAAACAACAAGTGCAATGACCAATGTTGCCAGGATATCGACTACAATTTGTTTAAGCCACTGCATTTTATAGGAAAGAATAAAATGAAAAAAGGCACCTTTAGAGGTGCCTTTTAGGTATTACGCAAGTTCAATTACTTCTTTAGCCTGCAGACCTTTATCGCCTTCAGCAATAGTGAATTCAACTTTTTGACCTTCAGCTAGTTTTTTAAAACCATCAGTCTGAATTTCTGAATAGTGTACAAATACGTCTTCACCACCTTCTCTCGTGATAAACCCGTAACCTTTGCCATTATGAAACCATTTAACAGTTCCAACTTCACGATTTTCCATAATAGAATCCCAACTTAGTTCCCATTGTAAATTTAATTCAGTTCATAACCTGGGGAGGAGATGAACTTGTTTCGTGTGCTAAAATAGTTTGTTAGAACCTATTTAGCAATTAACTTTATAAAAGTGTTAATCAAGAACATCTAAAGATTCTATCAGAACGTACTGGGCGTTGTCTAATTCGGCCTTATTACCTTTTCTGGAGGATGTCCAGAGAACATCAGATCGATCATGCACGTCCACAATATATCCCTGAACAGAGATAATATGGCCGGTTTTGATCGATTTTAGTTGATCTTCCACAGAATCGTTTGCCGGAATAGCATGCATGTAGAGAAGTTTGTCTCGAATTTCACTAAACGTCATCGGCGGCCGGATTACATCAATTTTAAAATCTCTTCGGCTAATTGGAGTTTTAACTTGATCTAAAACCCGCTCGTCAGAAAGATCTCCCCAACCCAAAACAAAATCGACCGGAGCCAATTCAGATTTTTCATCAAACCAATATCGTTTATTTGAAATCACTCTGGCAGTCGTATTCAGCCTAAACTTCGGTTCTAATGTATAGTGCTTCTTATTGTGTTCAGCCAATTGAAAACCTCTTTCAACAACCGGCGCATCCGGAGCTGTAACACCAACCCCGTGTTTTATAGGTCTTTGATCCCAGAGATAGTAGGATCCCGCAAGGACGAGAATAAGGAATATATGCTTCAGCATGGTTTTAGTGTTAAATTTCGTCTTACTGTACTCAAGAGATACGTACGTTGATTTTGTTACAAAAAAAGATAAACCATCTCCCAAAAAAACCCTTATTTATTAAAATATATTATAGCAAACCAAGTACTTAGGGCTAGATTTACTGTGAATGATGGGTTCGATTGGGTTAATCTAATAATGCATCAACGAAATCTTTTGTACAGATAAGGCAAAGATTAGTTCCGTATGCAATTTGCAAGCTGATAATGTCTTAGTATCAACGGAAATTTACCTGTATACCGACTTTAAAATTTCTGTCGGCTCCGGGTTCAAAGAAACGTCCACCAAAACCATTAATGGCTACTGAAGTGTTATATCGGGTATTTAATATATTTTGGACGGCAAGAAATGGCCGGACAGATATATTTTCAAAAAGCTGATTTACATTTGCCGACCAACGAAAGTTAAAGAGAGCGTAAGGGTCGTTTTCAGCACTATTTTGATTATTTGTAAAGTAGCTACCTACCCATTCACTGTCTATACTTAAGCTGTGCTGACCAGGAGTATAGGTGAGAATGGAACCAAATCTGATAGGTGCGACACCGGGTAATTCGTTTCCATCTAAATCCCCGGAATTGAATTTTGCGCTCAAGAGAGTAAACATCCCATTAAATTGCAGATCCTTATGGATACGTAAACCCAACGTAGATTCAACTCCAAAATGTCGAGTGTTTCCTTCATTTCTGAAATAAGTAGGCCCATCTTGTTCTGTCTGAAATGGGAATAACAGATCTTCCACCTGCATTGCAAATAGGGTTAATTCATAATCAAATTGGCTCTTATTGCCTTGAATGCCTGTTTCAAGTCCAATTGTTCTTTCGGGGTCTACATCTTGATTAAATCCGTTTCCGCCTTCGGGTCTGTTAACGAGTTCTGTAGTGGTTGGTGACTCGAAGCTGGTGCTGAAATTGAAAAACCATCTTGCATTATCAAAACGGTAGGCGAGTCCGGCGCTGGGGTTCAGGGAAAAGAATGTTCTGGAACCTTCCAGTTCTTCCCCGATTGCATCGTCTGTTTCAAAATTTAACCAGTCTGCTCTTAACCCCGCCCCGATTGTAAATCTATTGGATATTGGATAGTTAAGCTGACCAAAAAGTGCGCCATTTGTAACTGTTTCTGTTTGTTGAACATCAATATTGCCACCTCTTTCACCGTTTATGTTATCTGTTTCTAACCTGTCATCCTGCTGGAATTTTATTTCAGCACCAATATTGAGATCAAAAGGTAGAGTAGTGAATTCGTAAGTTGAGCGCGTACCGCCTGCAGCTCGGTCTAGTCCAATGTATCCAAACGGTAGCGGATTGTCGACATCTCTGTAAACGCCATGGGCTGTAATATCCCAAATTCCTTTTCTGAACTCCTGAATAAATGAAGCCGAAACCATTCCCTGGTCAAACGTTTTACCTGCCGAGCTATTTACAAAACTTGGAGTTGCTGCGGTTGGGGTATTAGCAGCATCTTCGCTGGTCAGTGAACCCGGGTGTTGAGCTTTTGGCATGGATGTAAAAGCCGTTCTTACAATCATTCTGCTTCTAATCCCCACTTGCCGCTCGTAATTTAAACCGGCACGGTAAAGTCTGGCGGCGCTGTGATCGCGAAAACCATCGGTTTCAAAGTAGCTTCCGTAACCGTATACCCGGGCATTGCCGAGCGTGGTATTCAGTCTCAACTCTTGTTTAATGGTATTAAATGAGCCACCGTAACCTCTATATTGAACTGTTGGGGCGTCTACTCGAGGTTTTGTAGAAAGATGAAGAACACCACCGCTTGAATTCCCCCAAAAAGTGGCGGAGGGACCTCGTAAAAGTTCAATTCTGTTTACCATAGCCGGGTCAATCATACTCATGATGGTTTGGCCGTCGGCCACAGTAAGCGGAATATCATCCAAAATGACTTGTATTCCGCGAACTCCAAATTGAGAACGCCAGCCAAGGCCACGAATCGTTAACCTTTCACCTAAAGCGTAGTTTTCACGATTGCTGATAAACAATCCGGGCAGCGTAAAGGTAAGCTCATCCATTGTAGCTGCAGGTATGGATGCAATTTCGTGTGGATTTCGAAGCTTGTAGCTTACCGAAAGTGGGGCCCGACCAATCGAAATTTTTGAATAAGTTGACTCAACGATAATTTCATCCAAGTCAATTTGCAAAGAATCCGGAACCTGCTGTGCAAAGAGGGGAGAATTGAAACCGATTAAAAAAGAAGTGAGTAACAATAAAGAGAGAATTACGTAACGATATATGGTTTTCATGTAAACGTTTAAATATGTAAGCTTAAATAGTTGGCAGCGAATAACGCATCACTAAAGTAAGTATGAATCTTTTCGGATCGTTCAAAAAACTATTTTTTTTACATTTTGAGTGGTTGGCTTTTGCAACCGGGCTCATTCTGTTGGCCTTGATGGATCCTCTGACTCAAGCTCAGACACTTTGCCCCATAGAAAGGCTGGGTTTTGAATACTGCCCCGGAGAAGGATTGGGCCGATCTGTTTCTCATGCATTCAGAGGTAATTTTGAAGCTTCTTTTTATTCTCATCCAGCAGGTATCGCTGCTATATTTATTATAGTGGGACGCATATTTGCTATTTTTCACAGAAACATAAATATCGATAAAGAAAAAGTAGACCAATGAAAGTATTTGAACACATGCCGGAACTCGAAGGCGATGAAATGCAGTACATTAACAGGCTGCTTAATGATATACCTGAAGACAAAATTGAGACCTTCGTAAGGGTCTATGAGGCGCGCCGAAAGGATCCAATGTTACTGCTTGTGTTTGCCTTGATTGGATTTTTTGGAATTGCAGGCATTCATCGATTTTTTGTCGGTCATATAGGAATGGGTATTCTGTACTTTCTTACAGCAGGACTCTGCTTTATTGGTACTATTGTAGATATGATCAACTATAAAAACTTTGCATTTGAGTACAATCGAAAAATTGCCCTGGAAGTAAAAGAAGAATTGAATCTATGATGCCGTCAAGAGAAAAATCACAACAGCTGCTCGAAGAATATATCGATAATGATAATTTACGCCATCATTCCAATATGGTGGCTATGGCCATGGAAGGGTACGCAAAACATTTGAACAAACCTGAAGAAGAGGTTGACAAATGGTGGGCAGCCGGATTATTGCATGATCTGGATTGGGAGAAATATCCGGATGAACATCCCAATAAAGCGGTTGAGGAGATTTTACCTAAAGCGGGATATCCTGGTGATGTGATTTCTGCCATAAAAGCTCACGCACCGGAAAGAACAGGAAAAGAACCTGAAACAGAGATAGAGCGCTATCTTTTTGCTTGCGATGAACTGTCAGGATTTATGAATGCAGTTTCTCTAATGCGACCGAACGGATTTTCTGATATGAAAGTGAAATCTGTTCGGAAAAAACTAAAAGACAAGAAGTTTGCTGAAAATGTACCAAGAGAGGATATAAACAAAGGAGCTGAACTAATCGAAAAAGATCTGGCTGATCACATTCAATTCATGATCAATATTTTTAAAACATTGTTTTAGCTGAAACCGCTTTGAGATCTTTTCGTAGAGAAGCTCAGGTATTAACAGTTAAGAGTGTAAAATGAAGATCAAAAACCTCATTTCATCCATAGATTGTCGATTGCTCCTTGTATTGCTTTTCGCAATGTCGACCATTTCATTAAACGGGTATGCACAGACCGTAATGTCCTTCACTCATCTGGACAAAGAGAGTTCTCTGCAAAGCGACCCTTATCGGTCAGAATTTTTCAGGGTCGATAACAACCCCACCATTAATGTCAACACAATTTCCGGAGATATCGAAGTTGTTCAAAATCCGGGAATAGAAGGTGTTCAAGTCGATCTGTATGTCAAGCGAGAATTTTCTCTGTGGTCCGGTACCCGTAATCTTGATAATTTCAGAATTATCATTCAAAAACAGGGTAATTCAGTTATTGCTTCTGTCGAGGATCGCCGATCGGGCAGCCGGCAATACTCTTCAGGTGATGTTCGATTTACGTTCATCGTTCAAGTCCCGGCTAAAGCTTCCCTGAATCTTAGAACGATTAGCGGTGAAATTAATGCTGATGGAGTTGAGGGGCAGCACTATATCCAAAATCATGCAGGAAATTTAGAAATAAAAAATTTGACGGGTGAAGTGCGTGTAATTTCAACGGCAGGAGATATTAAGTTGAAAAATTTAAATGGAAATATTTTTGCCAAAACAGTGAGCGGAGATATCAATACAGATCAAAACAGAGGTGAGGTCAGGCTCCGTACTACAACCGGAAATATTACAACTACGGCCTTATCCGGTACCTTGGTTGCTGCTACTACAAGTGGAAATATTCAATCCGAATTTTATGAGGTTGCTGTGGGTGTATATCTGGAGACCAGTACCGGAAATATTGATCTGAAACTACCAAAATTAGCCGGATATGAAATTGATGCGCGAGGTCTCAATTTTGATTTTGCTGGTTTGACCGGTGATGAAATCATAAAAGATATTGGATTTCGAAATGCGAATGTACAAATCAGAGAAGGCGGAATTCCGGTCAATTTAAAAACCGTTGCCGGTTCAATTCGGGTTCGTGAAACTCAAGAGTAGTAGGGTGGAGAGGATAAATATAAAATATCTAATCATTAGCTTACTGTGGATCAGTTTAACAGTCCAGGTTGCAGCAGGTCAGGAGACATTTTTCCAGTTTAATGATTTAGATGTAGAAGAACTTTCCAGAGACAGTATGACGGGCAACGATCGGTTAATCTACATCAGTGACCGTTGGAAGTTTATGTCTGGTGATAATCCAGAATGGTCAAAACCTGATTTTGACGATAGTGACTGGAATGTGATTAGCACAAATTTAACAGTTGCTGACCTATCTTTTGTTGATTGGGAGGGTATTGGCTGGTTTCGGAAAAAGCTGCGGGTAAGCCCGGAATTGGCGGGAAAGCCGCTTGCCCTTGTCATAGACAGGCATCTTGGGGCTTCAGAAATTTATCTGAACGGAGAAAAAGTTTATGAACTTGGCCAATTTTCAACAAACCCAAACCGTGTTGAGCCATACAGCGGTAATGAACTGCCTGCTATTGTTTTCCCGGATACAACTGTTCAGACACTGGCGGTACGTTTTATTAACCCTAACAATGTCGAATCGACCCGGATCTTTGGAAATAACGGTTTTCGTTTTCTGCTTGCAGACTGGAAATCGCATCAAGATCAGGTTCTTTCTTATATAAGCAGATGGACCGGGATTAGTATGTTTTATGCAGGTGTTCTGCTCACTTTTGCGGTTATTCACCTGCTGCTTTTCATTTTCTATCCCAAGGAAAAGCGTAATCTCTACTTTTCACTGTTTGCAGGCTGTTTATTGCTCATAACTTATTTTCTTTACAGGCTTGAGCTTGCAAGCTATACTATTGCGACGATCTCATTTTTAAGATTTGCTCTTTTCTTCGAAATTATTGTGCTGGTTTTTGCAGTAAGGCTCATGTACAGTATCAACGAAAAACAGAAAACCGTTTATGCCAATCTTGTTGTCATAGCCGGTTTAATGGTGGCTGTAGTCGTTTACTTCAATCCAACCGATCTGATTTGGTTACGAGAGCTCATAATTCTCTTATTTGTGGCCGAGCTATTGAGAACTCTTTATCTGATGTACAGATCAAAAAAAGGAGGAGCATGGATTATCGGTGCCGGAATGCTCTTTTTCGTTCTTGGTTTAATAACCAGCATATTGATCAATTTTCAATTTATGAGCGGTGACGTAAGAATTATTAACATGGCCGGTTCCGGGTTATTGATTTTGTCCATGTCTATATTTTTGTCAAGAGACTTTGCTGTCACTCGTAAAAACCTGCAAGAAAAACTGACGGAAGTCCAGGATCTTTCCGAGCGTGCATTGGAACAAGAGCGAATTAGCAAAGAGCAGGAAATTGAAAAAAGATTACTGGAGGCAGAAAACAGGCGAAAAACTGCTGAATTGGAAGAAGCGCGTGCTCTCCAACTCTCGATGCTTCCCAAAAAAATGCCGTCTGTAAAAGGTTATGATTTAGCTGTTTACATGGATACTGCAACCGAGGTAGGTGGAGATTACTACGATTACAGTACAGAACAGGACGGTTCTATTGTATTGGCTTTGGGAGATGCTACAGGGCATGGCTTAAAGGCAGGGATAATGGTAGCCGCGGCTAAAAGTTATTTTCATACACTTGTGCACGAGGTAGATTTATGTACAATGTTAAGGAGGATCTCATCCGGTTTGAAAAACCTGAATATGCACTTAATGTATATGGGGTTTATTCTTGCGAAATGTCAGGGTAGCAAAGTTGAGATTACGATAGCCGGTATGCCACCGGCGCTATATTATTCAAAAAAGAACAATAGTGTAGAGCAAATTCTGCTAAAGGGATTACCATTGGGGGGAAATGTCAACTTTCCCTACCAGACTAAAGAACTGCAAATGGAACAGGGAGATGTGCTCATGCTCATGAGCGATGGTTTGATGGAGCTTTTCAATCATGACAGAGATATTCTGGGAGTAGAAAAAATTGAGCAGGTGCTCCTTAACTCCGTTGATTATAGTTCTGCAGATATTATTCAACAAATCAATCATTTGGCAGAAACCTGGTCGGGCGGGAAGGATCCAGAGGATGACATTACACTTATGGTTTTAAAAATTCCTGAAAACTGAAACTTCAGCAGCTTATAAACGTAATCGCAGATATGAGACGATCAATTTTCATAATAGTAGCTCTTTCACTTTTATTACCTGCAGTTGGCTTTGGTCAGCAAACAGGAGAGGACCCTTTTAAGCGAGATCCAATTTTTAGTAAATCACTCGAAGAATTGTTTGGCTCAGATGAGGCTAAAATGGAAGGTGAATCAGATAGTACCGTAACTCTCGAGGCACAACAGGCGGTACGAAGGCTGTCTTATTCCGGGTTGGATTTAGGTGGTGATATTGAAGCTGGCCCATACTACAGCAATGAATTGTATAGTCAATACCCAAATTTACCGATGATTCATTTCAATCGGGTGAATGGACTTTTTCTCGGCATCAGAAAAGAGAGAATGCAGTGGTACAGGTCGTCCAGTTTTTTAAATATTGATCAGATTCGTCCGCATGGGTTTATTGGTTACGGAACGGCTTCCAAAGAGTGGGAGTACGCACTTGGTGTTGAAAAACTGATTGGTATAAACAAAAGATTAATGGTTGGCGGTGAATTTCATCGTGCTACCTCTACAGAAGACTATCATCGCACAGGATTGATCGAAAATTCACTGACCTCATTTTTTGCCTCCTATGATTTTCTGGACTATCACGAGATGGAAGGATTTGGGCTTTATACCGTATATCGTACAGAGAGATGGTTTGAAGCAGCTTTCTCGTACAATCGTGATACATTCCGATCTCTGGAAAGAAACACCACTTACTCTTTATTCGGCAAAACTAGCCCTTACCGATTAAATCCTCCAATAGATCAATTCTCGGATGAAATAGATCTGGATCGGTATAGTTTTTCATTCTCATTCAATCCAAAAAATGTACTTCTGGCCGATCGCTTTACATTCGCAGCCTCTGTAGGAGCCGAATTGGCTGATAACTCCTCAAGTGATGAAAATTATCGCTACAATAAATATTGGTCTCAACTGAAAATCTTTTACAATTTTGAACCGGGCTCCGTACTACGGTGGCGAATAAAGGCCGGAGGTATAAGCGGAGATGCGCCGGACTTCAAACAGTTTTACCTGGGAGGTATAGGAACCCTCAGAGGATCACCATATAAATATTTCCAGGGTGATAACATGCTTCTTAGTAATTTGGAAATTCAGTTTGGAAGATCTTCAAGCCGTCCCGGAGTATGGATGAGAGATTACAACATGCATATACTGTTGTTTTTAGATTCCGGCTGGACACAGCAATCCGCTATGTTATCCTTACCGAATCCTGATCAGGATTCCGGATTTTCATCCTTCAATTTCTCTGAGTTACAGCACGATGCCGGATTTGGATTGGGAACAGGCGCGTTCAGGTTTGAGATAGCATGGCCATTGAAAGAGTTCGATTCAGAACCTGCACTTTGGATACGGTTCAACCCTACATTTTAAATTCTCTAAATAAAAGAGCCCCAGGTCGACCAAAACCTGAGGCTGTTCTTTAGGGCATTTGATTCCTTTCAGAACCAAATATCTGTTTTAATATACGAAGATCTATCGAAAATGTTGCCACGCAATGGCATACTCAGTAAATATTGCCTGTTAAATTGTGTTAATTGAGCGCAAGGTTTTCAATTCTTACGCTTTGTTCGCTAAAGCAGGGATTCA
This sequence comes from uncultured Rhodohalobacter sp., assembly GCA_964401805.1. Taxonomy (GTDB): domain Bacteria; phylum Bacteroidota; class Rhodothermia; order Balneolales; family Balneolaceae; genus Rhodohalobacter. Next base: position 17,352 of record CAYNZY010000023.1, on the reverse strand, counting down.
TTTAAATAAATCTTATATTTAGCTCGTTTTCAGCTATGATGATCACAACGATTACAGTAAATGAGTCCCTTCAATAAAAAAGAGTTTATCGCGCTGCTCATACTTCTGACGGCAGTTACCTTAATACTGAGCGGCTGGCGAAACTACCGCCTTCATAACCCGTCTGCTATTCAGTCAGATATCCCTGTAGAAATATATCTGCATGAGCCAACCGGCATTGATTCATTAATTGAAAAAATGGACAGTCTTGAAATAAATGTGGATAGCAAGGAACTGAGTTGGGCAGGAAGAGTTTTGGGTTGGAGAAATTTTAGGCCGGGTTTATATATCGTTGATGGTTCTCAATCTTATGAAGAGTTTTTATCAAATATGGCCCGGGGTATTCAAAACGCCGCTTCTGTTACGATACTTTCAGGAAGTGATCCAGAACGAATTGCTATTACACTTGGAAATCAACTGAAAGCGGATGCTGAAGAATTCTCCAGAATTTTTTCAGATAGCTCAGATATGGCTCAGGAGCTAAACCTGAGTGGGGAGGAGCTGTTTTCCAGAATGTTACCCAATACCTATCAAATATACTGGACTTCATCCCCTGAAAATGCTGTGCAACGAGTTTATAATGAGTTTAACAGAATGATTGCAGATCGCTATCGGGATGAAATTTCAGAGAGCCCTTATTCACTTAACGAGATTATTACCCTTGCATCTATTGTAGAGATGGAAGCGAAAGTTGCTGAAGAAAAACCCAGAATTGCAGGACTCTATCTCAATCGGTTAAATAGAAATATGCTGCTCCAGGCTGATCCTACCGTAATTTATGCATTAGGAGAACGCCGGAGGCTGCTATTTGAAGACTACAGGTTTGATCATCCCTACAATACTTACATCCATGCAGGTTTACCACCGGGTCCAATCACGAACCCGGACGAAGCTTCAATCAGGGCTGTTCTGAATCCTGAGATTCACGATTATCTTTTTATGGTGGCGGCACCTGACGGTTCGCACCGTTTTTCGAGAACATTTGAGGAGCACCGGCAAGCAAGCGCTGAGTGGAGAAGATGGATTCAGGAACAATATCGTTTAAGAGACGAAAGAGAGAGATTGGAATCGGAAAATCAACAGTAGATTTATAAAAGACTTAATCTTCCGAGTTTGGTTCACCCTCCAGTCTTGCCTGAGCGCGGGGAGTCAACGGTTTAACATAAACCATCTGGTTTATTCTATGGCCGTCAAAATGAATTTGAAGTGCCAGTCCGTTGTAGATTCCCTTGTTCCTCAATACACGTCCTAGGTATGAAGGATTTCCGGCCAACTCTAAACTCTGAAAAAGAAATGTAGCTGTATCGTAACCCATTCTTGCAAAACGATCCGGGGAGGTATTAAACCGGGTTGAGAAATCCTCCTCAAAGTAAGCCACAGTGGTAGAGTCGGCCGCGGTTCCGCTCGCCTGACTATGAAAAATTTCGAACGTTCTGCGTTGATAAGCAGAAAGATCCGCGTTTTGCCACTCTTCTGATCCCAATATGATCTGACGGCTTCTCATGGCCTCAAGATCGTTCATAAGCAGACTTGCCATGGTATTGGATGCCTGCCCTGTGAAAGGAGCGTAAATGGCCTGAGTAGGCGTATATCCGAGGGAATCGATCAATACTTCATCGGGTGTAAACACTTCAGTGTATTCGCTCAAATCATAGCCTTTAGATGCAAAATCATCTTCAACGTAATATGAGATAAATGCTCCTAAGCGTTCCGCCTCTTTGCGAAAAGCAAGAGCCGATTCCCGACCCAGTGAGTTTACTTCTGTGATAACGGCAAGTGTATCCAGTCCCAGTTCCTGAACCGCATAGCGGGCCATATTTTTCCCATGAACTTCGAAAGTCGGGTTGAATTGGTAAGTATAATTATAATCAAGGTTTAGCTCGTCGGAATTTGCCAGAGGTGCAAGCATCGGAACTCTGTACTCCTCAGCCAATAGAGCCATTCGCTGGGCTGTATCTGAGAATAGGGGTCCAATAACGGCGTCGGCATGGTGAGCCCAAGCCAGCTCCGTAACAGCCATTGCTGTTGTATCAGGATTTTCGGCAGAGTTTTTGAATATTAGCTGCACTTTTTTATCTGAGTTCCGACTGTTGAACTCCTCAGCTGCAAGCATCACCCCGTAATACAGGTTTCTTGGAATGGTGAAATCTGGATCCTCCTCATCGAAGGTTGGTAACACAACTCCTATATGGTATACGGTACCTTCCGGAGCCGTAGGATAACGGAATGTTGTGTTTTGGTTGAATTGATTGATTTCAAGAGTTTCTAAAATTTGATCGTGCAAAGAGGTATCCGGTTCAAGCCGTAAAAGCTCGTTCACTACTGAGCGAAACAGTGGCTGGTCCATTTGTCTTTTGGATTGCCTGGCAATGTCCATACGAAGAGAGCGGTTATCAGCATTTTGTAAAACCTCAAATTGTTCACTGATATCCAGGTATCGAATAATTTGATTGTAAAGTCGTCTTGCATCAATTTGAATACCGGACCTGTTTTCACTTTCCAGCAGCCGGCTAAGTGTGTTAAGGCTTGAGGAATAGTCTTTTGTTCTGAAATAGAGAACAGCTTTTGTGTATTCAGCCTCCTGTTGAATACTTACTCTCTCACTGTTTTGTAGCTGATTCAGGTAGTTTCGGGTTAGGGGATAGTTACCGAGAGCAAGATAGCTTTTACCAATAAACAGCAAGGCTTCATCTGAGTTTACACTCTGCAAGATCTCGATTGCCTCTTTGTACTGTTCATTTTCATAAAGCTGAACACCATCCTGAAATGATTGAGCGGATGTGTACTCAGTTAAAAAAAGAAGAGTGACGAGTAAAACTAAATATTTTTTCATATCGGTTGAAAGTCGTACAAATTAAAGTCACTGAAATAAATAGATTTGAAGAAAAAATGTTCCGCTCTATTCCCACTCAATGGTTGCAGGCGGCTTGGAACTGATATCATAAACCACCCGGTTTACGCCACGTACTTCATTGATAATTCTGTTACTGACCATTGCAAGAAATTTGTAGGGGAGATGTACCCAATCGGCCGTCATGCCGTCGAGACTTGTAACAGCACGCAATGCAACAGTAAATTCGTATGTTCTTTCATCTCCCATTACTCCAACTGACTGGACTGGAAGAAGGACAGCAAGGGCTTGCCAAACTTCATCATAAAGATTGTGATCTCTGAGTGATTGAATGAAAATGTCGTCAGCTTCACGTAAAAGTCTCAGTTTATCCCTGCTTATTTCACCCAATACACGAATTCCCATTCCAGGGCCCGGAAAAGGATGACGACCAAGTAAGTTCTCAGGAATTCCAAGCTCTCGTCCTACATTTCGAACTTCATCTTTGAAAAGTTCTCTGACCGGTTCAATAAGTTCAAGGTTCATCTTCTCGGGTAATCCGCCCACGTTGTGATGAGACTTGATGGTAGCAGAAGGTCCTTTGAAAGAGACGCTCTCAATAACATCCGGATAGAGTGTGCCCTGAGCTAAATATTTATACTCAGATTCATCTTCAATGGCTTTGTCAAACACCTCAATAAACGTGTTTCCTATAATCTTTCTTTTTTCCTCGGGATCAGATACTCCTTCCAGCTTATCCAGGAATAGATCTGATGCATCAATTCCCTTAACCGGAAGATGCAGGTTGTCTTTATATGTTTGCAGAACTGTTTCAAATTCATTTTTTCGTAAAAGCCCGTTATCCACAAAAATGCAGAGCAGCTGGTCTCCAATGGCTTTGTGCAAAAGTGTGGCAACAACCGTTGAATCAACACCGCCGGAGAGGCCACATATTACTTTATCATCTCCAACTTTCTCTCGAATCGCTTCAATTTCAGTTTCAATAAAAGAAGCGGCTGTCCAGTCTCCGGAACACCCTGCAATGTTGATGACAAAGTTTTCCAGAATTTTAGCACCGTCTTCTGTGTGAACTACTTCTGGGTGAAATTGAACACCAAAGATTGGTTTACTGCTATGTTTTACGGCAGCAACGGGTGCATTTTTTGTGTGGGCAATGACTTCGTAAGGGGAGGGAAGCTTTTTGATGTGATCTCCGTGGCTCATCCACACAATTGAACCGTCATCAATTCCTTTAAAAATATCGGAGTGATCGTTGATTAAAAGTTCTGCACGTCCAAATTCTCGCTTGTCGGCTTTTTCTACACTACCGGGTTTGATGGTGTGAGCCAGAGACTGAAGTCCGTAACAGATTCCCAAAACGGGAATATCAAATTTGAAGTAGTCCAGATTTAAAACCGGTGCATCCTCATCATAAACGCTTTTTGGTCCCCCGGAAAGGATTAATCCTTTGGGTGGATGATTCTCAAATTCTGTTTTTGCAGTGTTATAGGGATGAATTTCACAATAAACATTGAGTTCTCTGAGCCTTCGGGCAATGAGCTGTGTGTATTGTGAGCCAAAATCTAAGATGAGAATCCACTCATCGTGATGAGTATGCATTATATACAGTTCTTGTAGATTATTTAATCAATCAGTTGTTCGTAATCTTCAGGGGACAGAAGGCTGTCGAGTTCAGATGCGTCAGAGAGTTTCATTTTAACCATCCATCCATCTCCGTAGGGATCGTTATTAACCAACTCAGGATCATCTTCAAGGTCTTCGTTGATCTCAGTCACTTCGCCGGAAACAGGTGAAAAAAGTTCGGAAACCGTTTTTACAGCTTCAACTGTTCCTAATACTTCGTCTTGTTCGAATTCTGATCCCTCAGGTTCGAGTTCAACAAAGACAATGTCTCCCAGCTCACCTTGAGCAAAATCGGTGATTCCAATTGTAACAGTGCCGTCACCGTTATCGCGAATCCACTCGTGCTCTTTTGTGTATTTCAGATCATCAGGAATGTTCATAAAAGTAAGATGTTAGTTTTGTTCCGGTTTAAATTTGAAATGCTGCTCTAAATACTGTGTATTAAAATCACCTTTCTGAAAATTTTCATCATCCATAAGCTGCAGGTGATAAGGGATGGTTGTTTTAACACCTTCAACGATAAATTCCTGAAGAGCGCGTTTCATACGCATAATTGCTTCTTTCCTGGTAGGTGCACTCACAATCAATTTTGCAATCATGGAGTCGTAATGCGGTGGAATTCTGTAACCTGCGTAAGCATGTGTGTCAACTCGTACGCTATGACCGCCGGGAATGTTGAAAGAGGTGATTTCACCTGCCGTGGGACGGAAGTTGTGTTCCGGATCTTCTGCATTAATACGGCATTCAATGGCGTGTCCACGCATTTTCAGGGGAGACATGTCAATTTTTTCACCGGCTGCTACTCGAATTTGTTCCTCCACAATGTCGCACCACGTAATCTCTTCCGTTACAGGATGCTCCACCTGAATACGAGTGTTCATCTCCATAAAATAGAAGTTCAGGTCTTTATCAACGATAAACTCTACTGTTCCGGCACCCTCATAATCTATAGCTTTCCCTGCATTTACGGCGGCTTGCCCCATTTTTTCACGGACTTCCGGAGTCATAACCGGAGAAGGGGCTTCTTCAAGAATTTTTTGATGCCGTCGCTGCAGCGAACACTCGCGTTCGCCTAAGTGCTTCACGTTTCCGTGCTGATCTCCCATAATCTGTATTTCGATATGGCGAGGATTTACAACAAATTTTTCGATGTAAACAGCAGGATTACTAAAAGCCGATTCAGCTTCATTCCGACAAGTTTTGAATGCATGTTCAAATTTTTCCTCATTGTCAACAACCCGCATTCCCCGGCCACCGCCACCGGCACTGGCCTTAATAATTACAGGGTAGCCAATATCATCCGCTATCTTTTTTCCCTCGTCAACGGAAGTAACAACACCGTCTGATCCGGGCACCACAGGGACTTTATTTTTTATCATTGTGGCTTTTGCCGTCGCTTTGTCACCCATATTTTCAATCATATGGGGGGAAGGACCTATAAATTTGATGTTATGTTCTTCACAAATTCTGCTGAACTCCGCATTTTCAGCTAAAAAGCCATAACCGGGATGGATAGCTTCAGCATTGGTAATCTCGGCTGCTGCAAGGATACTCGGAATTTTAAGGTAGCTGTCGCGTCCAGGTGGAGGGCCAATACAAACCGCTTCATCTGCGAACTTTACATGCAAACTGTTCTGGTCTGCAGTAGAGTAGACCGCAACGGTTTTAATTCCCATTTCCTTACAAGTGCGAATGATACGAAGTGCAATTTCACCCCGATTCGCTATTAAAATCTTTTTAAACATACTGTTTAATTAAGCTTTTTTGATAATGAACAACGGCTGATTGAACTCTACAGGCTGTGCGTCTTCTACAAGAATTTTTTGAACAGTTCCTGAGAACTCCGCTTCGATTTCGTTCATGATTTTCATCGCTTCAACGATGCAGAGAGTATCACCTTTTTGTACGGTATCTCCCACTTTAACAAAAGGATCGGAGTCAGGCGATGGGGATTCGTAAAATGTTCCGACAATAGGGGATTGAACGGTTTCACCTTCAGGCTGAGACTCTTTCTTTTCAGAAGATGATGAATCCGAAGATGCAGGAGCAGCTGCAGGCTGAGCTGCCTGAGCAGGTGCTTGCTGAGCCGCAGGCATTTGAAACTGCATTGGAGCAGATTGAGCAGGGGAATCAGACTGTTTCTTAACTTTCATCTTAAAGTCTCCCTCCTCAATTGATACTTCATTGAGTTCAGTTTTAGAAATAAGGTCTAGCAGGTTTTTGACAAGTTTTAAGTCCATAATAACTGTTTATTTAGTTTTAGCTCTTTCTAGATATTCACCGGTTCGTGTATCTACGCGAATGACTTCACCTTCATTTATGAATAGTGGCACCTGAACAACGGCTCCACCGGATATGGTAGCAGGTTTACTGCCGCCTTGAGCCGTATCACCGCGTACTCCGGGATCGGTTTGAACGACTTCTGCTTCAACTTGGTCGGGTGGTTCAGCGAATAGAATCTGTTCATTGTCTACATCAATAGAGAGTGTGCAAACCAAGCCATCGAAGATGAACTCCGAATTTTCCACTCGTTTACGTTCCAGGGGAACTTGTTCGTAGGTTTCCTGATGCATGAAGAAAAACATATCACCTTCGGAATAGAGAAACTGATAGGGATGTTTTTCTACACGGATCGATTCGACAGATTCTCCGGATCGAAATGTTTTCTCGATATTCTTTTCGTTTTCAACGCCCTTGAGTTTTGTGCGAACAAATGCACCGCCTTTTCCGGGTTTTACATGCTGAAAATCTACAATTGTGTAAATTTCATTGTCCAGCAGAATATTCATTCCGGGACGAAAATCGGATGTGCTAACTTTACCCATATTTAAATTTAGTTCTGATTGAATTCTCAAAAATACAGTAGCTTCTGTTCGATAACAACTTACTACTGCAAAGTAATTCGAATTTTTGCTGTCAACTTATCCTAAAATGGTCTGAGCCAATATTAACAGAATGATGATTGGGCAGATATATTTGATGAAAACAGACCAAACTGTAGTAAACCAGGAGTCTCTGATATCTTTAAACCCATTTTTCATCTCATCAACGGCGCTTCTTGTTTTCCAGAAATAGCCAATAAAGATACAGATGAATAAACCGCCGAGAGGCAATCCTATTACGCTAAAGATATAATCGATGTCTCCAATCAACCAGTCATTGAAGGATATAATGATTGATATGGCAAGTACGGTTAGTCCAACATAAAGGGCGGCTTTCTTTCTTCGCACACCATGTTCATCAATAATGTAAGATGTGGGTACCTCCAGCAGCGATATCGTTGACGTTAGTGCTGCCAAACTGAGCAGGAAGAAAAAGGATATCCCGATCGTTAATCCCAATATGCCCCCCATTTGGGAAAACAGTTCCGGTAAAATTTGAAAAATAAGTGCTGGTCCGGCGAGGAAGTTTCCGGATGCATCGTAAATTTCAACACCCTGCGCCTGAGCGAGAAAAATGGTCGGCATAATTAGCAGACCGGCCAGGAAAGCAATTCCAACATCGGCAAGGGTAACATAACTGGCGGCTTCCACTATGTTCTCTTTTTTGCTTAAATAGGATCCATAGGTAATTAATGCCCCCATCCCCAAAGAGAGTGAGAAGAAAGCCTGACCGAGTGCGGCCAGTACGAGTTCACCGGTAATCATTGAAAAATCAGGTTTCAAATAGACGGCAAGTCCTTCTGATGCTCCGGGCTGGAAAACCACATATAGTGTCATGATTACTAAAATGAGAACCAAAAGCGGCATCATCAGTTTCGTAGCTCTTTCAATTCCCTCACTTACCCCACCACGAATAATCATAATGGTTAAGCTCATAAAAAAGATTGCAAAAGTGGCGTTGACATAGCCGTTACCGGAATCAGCTAAAAGATCGGCAGTAGACTGCCAGCCAGCAAAAGTGAAGATTTCAACAAAAACGTGACTAAATGTCCAGCCGGCAATAACGGTGTAAAAACTCAGGATCATCACACCGCATAAAACACCCCAAAAACCGACCAGCGGGAAGAATTTATTAGTACTCAGGGCTTTGAATGCTCCAACAGGATTTTTCTGTGTATTGCGGCCAATCGAGAGCTCCGCTATCATGACGGGAAGCCCGATCAGTGTAACGCAAATAATATAGATGATGAGAAAAGCGGCACCTCCATTTGATGCGGCTTCAGTTGGGAATCGCCAGATATTTCCCAATCCAACGGCCGACCCGGCTGCTGCGAGAATAAATCCAAATTTTGTGTTCCAGGTACCACGGTTATCGGTAGGAGATGTAGCCAAAGTGAGATAGATTTAGGTTAATAGAGACGCACTAAAATATTCGCTAACGATCAATGTCGCAACTTTCTTAACAACATTCCGCTTTGAGGTTCAATTTTTACTGTTCCACGCGCTATATCAATGGACTGAAGTGACACAATATCTTTATTTGCAATAACTTCCCAAGTGCCTTCAGGCAGTTTACAGTTAGCTTCTTCATCACCTGAGGCATTTAGAAGCACATAATAATCATTTAAATCTCCGCTTTCATTACCGCTTATGTAAAAAGTGATAACCAGGGGATTCCCATAGTGTTCGAAGCTGATTTCGTGCGGTTCGCATTTACGTAATGCCGGTGAATGCTTTCGTACTTGAATCAGTCCCCGATAATAATCGAATAGGGATGAATTCAGTCGGATATCATCAAAATTTATCCAGTTGGTTTCGTTGTCTTTCTGGTAGCTGTTGTGGTCCATTTTTCCAACGTCATCATCAGGATACGGGGTCTTTGCTATAATTTTTGATCTTGCAAACTCCTGGCCTGTATGAATCATGGTAATACCCTGAGCCGTGAAAAGTGAAAGCGCAGCAAATTTGGCAACCTTTAATTCAGATGGATTGAGCTTTACGTGTTCTTCCCTGTTTTCAATCTTTTCATCTTGCAGTTCCGGCCTCAGGCTGATTCGTATAAAATCACCCAATGTATATCCGTCATGACTCTCAAGATAATTTACACTGTGGGCAGAAGTGTTATACAATCCTCCTTCTCCGTGATTCAAGGTTCCTTTAAAAATGTTTTCAAGTCGTTCCCGCCGAGTTTCATGCTGCCACTCCGAAAAGATAAACCCTTTGTCGTGAATGGGGGCAGAACCTTTGATACTGTTCCGTATACGATCATTCCAGGAAGCCCAATCGTGATCTGAAAAGTGATGAGGGGAGTAGTAACCGCCCCAGGCTTCGGCAATAAGAACGGCGTTCGGATATTTTTCATGAACCTTATTTCGGATTACGTCCCACGACTTTCTGTCGAGCAGAGCAGCAAGATCAAATCGGAAACCGTCAATATGATACTCTTCAATCCAATAAAGTATGGAGTCTACAATTAACTGGCGGGCTACGGGATTCTCAGAACGGAATTCATTGCCCGTACCGCTTCGGTTAAGAAGTTCACCTTTCTCGTCAGATCTTAAATATTCATCCGGACAAAGATGTGTAAGCGGATTAATATCAAACAGGGATGTGTGGTTGAAAACAACATCCATGATAACCGTCATATTCTCTTTGTGAAGCTGTTTCACCATCTCTTTCAGTTCGGTTACCGCAGCTGTGGTTTTCCCGGAATATCGATTTGAATAATCAGAAGCAAAAGAGGTTTCAGGGGCAAAGAAAAAAGAAGTCATATACCCCCAATAGTTGGAGGAGTAAGGATTCCAGCTGTTTTGAAACCCCTCCGGAGTTGTTTGCTCGAATGGAGGTTCGATTGGAGGAAATTTGTGAAGCGGAAGAAATTCAACACAGTTAACACCGAGCCGTTTAAGGTAACTGATTCCCCCGGTTTGATCCGTATCGATAAACTTTTGATAAAATCCTTTCCCTTGTGCTTTGCTGCTGGAGTGAGCCGTCAGATCTTTCAGATGAGTTTCGTAAATAATAAGATCTCTGGGATCGTCAGGGAAACAGTGTGAATCACCTTCCCAATTGAAATCATCTTTAAAAATATAACTGCGGGCGTCCTGACGATACGTATTCCTTACAGTAACATGCCTACTGTAGGGGTCCGCGAAAACATCATTTATATATGGAGAGTCCGGTCTGGCTTCATCATCGGCAAACTCTGCTTCATAAGCGTACCATCTGCCGGATTGATCTCCCTGAATTTCTACCTGCCAGTAACCATCCGCATCCATCTGCATAGAGTGTGGCACTCCATTTTCAGCGTCGTATGCATCAAAAAGAATACAGCTCACCGCTGAGGCATGGGGACAGTAAATACAAAAATTGGTGGCGCTATCGGTAAACGTTACGCCCGGTTTAGATTCGAACCTGGTTCTTTTCATAAAATTACATTACCGGACTTCCGGGTTCTGCATCAGTTTCTACGAAGTGGAGTTTGCCCTCGGTGTCTTCACCCATCAGGATCATACCGTTACTTTCAACACCCATCATCTTTTTAGGGGCGAGATTTGCAACAACAACCACTGATCGGCCGATAATTTCATCAGCATCAAAAAATTCTGCAACACCGGAGAGGATGGTACGCTTCTCAAAACCGAGATCAACGGTAATATTGAGCAGTTTCTTCGATTTTTTGATCTTTTTGGCATCTGTTATTTTTCCTGCGCGGAAATCAAGCTTTACAAAATCATCAAATGTAGCCGTCTCTTTAAGCGGCTCATAATCCTTACTGCTTGTACCGGCGGATTCTGCAGCCCGACTTTCCAGAATATCAATCTGTTCCTGTACGGCTTCATCTTCAATTTTTTCAAACAGAATTTTGCCTTGTTCAACAATCTGCCCGGCCGGAATGAGATCTGAGGTTACATCGTCCCACTGTAGCGTATCCGGAACACCCAGCTGATTTCTCAGTTGAGACATTTTCGCAGGCAGTACAGGGTGGAATAGAATAGAAAGCGCCGCCGAAATTTGCACGCACACGTTCAGCGTATTGCCGCAAGCCTCCGGGTTCTCTTTTCGGGTTTTCCAGGGCTCGGTTTCCGTAAAATAACGATTTCCGATACGTGCAAGATGCATCGTTTCGGCGATGGCCTCACGGAATTTATAGGAGTTGTAGGCATCCTCAATTTTCTGTTTCTGATTTTCAATCTCCTTGAGCGTGTCCAGATCCAGTTGAGTAGGGTTGCTGAGTTTTGGAACGGCACTGTCAAAAAACCTTTCGGTAAAACTGAGTGTACGAAACACAAAATTTCCAAGAATATCGGCCAGTTCGCTATTCACCCGGCTTTGAAAATCATTCCAGGAAAAATCAGAGTCTTTTGTTTCCGGCAGCGTTGTGCCTAATACGTATCGCAAGAGGTCGGCTTCAAAGTAGTCGAGATATTCTTCCAGCCAAACGGCCCAGCCTTTGGATGTTGAGAGTTTTCGACCTTCGAGATTGAGAAATTCATTTGCCGGAACATTTTCGGGGAGAACAAACTCACCGTGCTGCATCAGCATGGCCGGGAACATTATGCAGTGAAAGACAATGTTATCTTTACCGATAAAGTGAACCAGTGATGTTTCTTGATCCTGCCAGTAGGTTTTCCAGAGATCCGGTTCACCTTTTTCATCGGCCCATTCCTTTGTGGCTGAGATATAGCCGATAGGGGCATCAAACCAAACATAGAGCACTTTTCCATCGCCTTCGGGCAGCGGGACGGGAACGCCCCAGGTGAGGTCGCGTGTTACGGCGCGATCGCTTAAACCGCCATCGAGCCAGCTTTTGCACTGTCCAACAACGTTTGGCTTCCAGTTTTCCCGGGAATCGATCCACTCCTGAAGCCTGTCCTGGAAATCACCGAGCGGAATGAACCAGTGTTCGGTTGATTTTACAACAGGTTTGTTCCCGGTTAAGGCGCTGACCGGATCGATCAGGTCGGTAGGAGAGAGAGAGGATCCGCATTTCTCACACTGATCGCCGTATGCCTCGGGATGACCGCATTTAGGGCAGGTTCCCTTTACGTACCGGTCGGGAAGAAACATATTGGCGTCTTCGTCATAAAACTGCTCCTGACTCTTCTTCTTAAATACTCCCTGTTCGTAGAGCTTCAGAAAGAAGTCTTGAGATGTTTTTCTGTGAGTTTCTGAACTTGTACGTCCGTAGTAATCGAAGTCGATTCCAAACCGGTCGAAAACGGCTTTATTTCTTTCGTGGTACCGATCTACAATTTCCTGAGGCGTTACTCCCTCTTTTTCGGCTGCGATGGTAATGGGTACGCCATGTTCATCAGAGCCGCAGATGTGGATGATATCCTCACCTTTCAGCCGTTGAAATCGGGTGTAGAGATCGGCAGGAAGGTATGCACCTGCGAGATGTCCCAGGTGAATGGGGCCGTTCGCATACGGTAGAGCAGAAGTAACTAATTTTCGTTTCGACATAAATTCTTTTAATACTTGGTTCAGGCCGCTGAAATTAAGGTCTACAGCGTTAAATTACCAATATTGGTTTTATAATAAGATACTGTTGGTTGAAGGAAATATAATGAAGTAAAAACTCACTGAATAAGCCTGCGTTTTTTGATCTCGGTTATTCGGGAGATGCTTCTCGATTCCGTTCAGTCGCTGTTTCTCCCTCACTTGCTCGAAGTGACGTTTCAGGTTTTAAGGTGTTATAATAAAAAAACGTCAGGTCGAGTGTAGGCCCGGTTCATATCCGGGACGAAATCGAGAACTCTCTATCACTGGCTAAAATCTTCACGATTCCGTTCATACAGCTTCGCTGAAATACCGGTTACAGTTGAGCTGGACCCACCCCGGCCCTCCATCCGGCGAACTGCACGCCGCAAGGAGGGAGTCTGCTGTTCACTATTTCGATGGTATTACCCAAAAATTGGGGCAACACTATTGAATAGAAGACAGAAAAGTCCCCTCTTGAGAGGGGATTTAGGGGTGTGTTCCAACAGGCCAAATACATTGATTTAAGACAATAAACACATATTCTACCAAATCTGTCACCGGTAGCACATTGAACGCAACAGCGTGTAAAGAGAGAAGTCGAGAACTTTGTGGTTTTGAGAAGAGAAGAGGCTTCTTGACTGCATTGGAAATGACGGGTTTAAGTTTACAGTTGGCGATTTTCAGGTCTAAGTACACAACGCTGGCAGATCCGGTAGGTGCTGCCAGGTTTAGCCCACCCGGCGAAGTGAATGAAGGCAGCAGTATGACGATTCGTAAGTTCAGTTTTTATTGAACTCTTCAAACTTCTCAAAAAAAGCATAAAGCGCCACGCCGCCTGCAACCGAAACATTAAGGGAGTGTTTCATCCCAAACTGAGGGATTTCTACGCTTGCATCCAGATGTGGAATCAAAACATCACCGATGCCGGTCACTTCATTACCTAATATTAAACAGATTTTCTTCGATGGCAGTTTAAAATTATGAAGGAGTGTACTTGTGGTAGTTTGTTCCAGTCCAATAATCCGGTAGCCTTCTGATTTTAGTACATCAGCCGCATTGGGCGGTGAATCGATCTGCTTCCACGTTACGTTCTCCTCAGCACCGATGGCGGTCTTGGTAATTTCGGGCCGGGGGGGAGTGGGAGTAAAGCCCGAAAGCCAGAGCTCCTTAATCCCAAATGCATCTGCCGAGCGAAATGCAGCTCCTACATTGTGGAGGCTGCGGATGTCGTGCAGCCACAGGATGAAGTTTTCACGTAGGGGAGATTTGCGCTCGAGGTTTTGCTGTAATATTTCTTTGGTTGTGAGCTTTTTCAAAATGGATAGGGCAAGTGGTAATTCAGAACGGTGTTGAATTTTAAAATTGAAAATAAAAAAAGTTAATGTAACGGTGAAGGGCTTCGGAATTCTAAATTTTAAGTTAAAGTGCAGCTGTATCGAAAGTGTTAGCTTACGTGTTCTACAAATTAGCGAAAAAAATCAAGGTGTTTATTTAAATAAAAATATCTATTCTATCCTTAACTTTAAAAAATATTGAATTTACACGGATAGAAATTTTATGCGCAGGAAATATGATCCAACCTTTTTTATAAGTTTATCCATTATAGCTTTTCTTTTTCTTTTTGATACAAACGATATAAAAGCTCAGCAAAACCGTTCAGAGATAAATTACAGCTATCTCAATATCTCCTCCAATTTTGATTCACTCTATGTATTGATTGCGCAAGATTCTACTCTTATAAAAGCCGATAAAAATGACCTGTTAAACGTTGAATCGGGAGAACAGCAAGTAATACTTGTTCCAAAATATGCTCCCACTATTTCGATTAATAATACCTTTGAGCCGGATTCATTTTACGTGGTAAATGTACAATTTGGTTTAATTCTGGATGAAATAAATCCAACTTATAATAGAATCGAGTCAGGAGACGTAAACATTAAAAACATTAAACCAGGCGAAATTGGAATTGGCTTTTTTAATGTCACTGCTTACAACGAAGAACAGTATTACAACAGAGATAAAATAGAAGATATAGACTACAAAAATACCTATTTGAAGGTAGTTACAAATACAGATTCACTGTATGTAAGAAGCACAGATTATGAAAACAGCATAAGACGTATAGCAAGCGGTGATTCCATTTTAT
>CAYNZY010000023.1:0-2317 GCA_964401805.1 uncultured Rhodohalobacter sp. | reverse complement strand
CATATCCCATCCCTTTGCTGAAGAATTTAAGACGAGAGAAGTTATCGAAGAGGGTAAAACAACCGTTATAGAACACCGTTTTCGCCTAAGGGAACCTTCCACTGTAACCTTGAGTGACAACCTGGCAACGAAACCGTATTATGGCTCAAATCTTATTATTGTTTCTGATGATGATTCAGAAATAAATATTAATGGAGAATATTTAGGCTTAGGGGCCGTGAAATTAAATTACCGTACCGGTCCGGTTGATGTTATGATCAATAATCCATCTACAGGTGAGCAAAGCTATTCCGGAAAGATTACTAATCTACCGGCAGAAAAAGCAATAGTAATAAATGCTTACACAAAGCCGGTGAAATCATACTCCCAGATTTATGGAGCAATGCCCGGATTAAGTCAATGGTATAAGCGGCAAAAATTAAAATCCGCACTTATCAGTGGAGGTTTTCTTGCTTTAGGTGGAATCACACTTCAAAGAAACTTCCAATATAATCAAGAACTTACAGAATTCAATAGAATTCAGAATTTATATAACGAATTGATAACCAACGCAGGGTATTTCTTGGTTTAACATCTCTCTTGTATGTTTTTAACCTGTACGACGCTTTATTTGATGAACCAGATTCAGGTTTCAGAGATAAAACTGATTTTGAATTCTACTTTCAGCAGAACTCGATTTCAGACCACCCCTTTACATCAATGACTATTAAATATGCTTTTTAGGATCACATATTTCGTTATATCATTAATTATTTTTGCAGGATGTAGTACAGGGCCTGATTTTGATCGAGATAATGAGAACGATCCCAAGTCCCAGAGATTTAAACCAAATATTAATTCTTTTGACGTAGAAATAAACAACGACAAAACGGTTTCTCTGAGCTGGTTAGATAATTCCGGATTCGAAGATGGTTTTATTATTGGCAAGAAACTTGGTAATAGTGGTACAATGGTTATTCTAGACACTCTTTCCAATAACACTGTAAGTTACACAGACGATTCAAGACAGTTAGATTTACGCACTACCTATTTTGTTGCCCCATTCAAGAAAGAAACCATTTCTGAAGACTCCTTGGAATTCAAATCAATAAGACTCGAATTCGGAGATTTCTTAAATATCACTTCAGAAATAAATAATATAAATGAGATTACAGTTAGCTGGGAATCGGATATGCCGTATGCTGACAAATTTGTCATTAAAAAAAAATCGGCCAATGGGAATGATATAGCAGTTATTGATACCATTGACGGAACAAAATCTTCCTATTCTTACACTGAATTGGAAGAAATCTATTCTCCGGATATTTATGTTGATGCTTTGCTTATAAATGCAGAGGGGGAATATCAGGAGATCGGTGATATATCCAAAAAAGACATTTACATAAATCAACCCACTAATTTGCAGGTAAACGTGGTTGATGAAGAAACTATAGCTATTACCTGGCAGGATAACTCTGTATTCAATGAACAATTTATAATATACCAGAGGGAACCAAAAAACCAATTCATTACAGGAAACACTCCTTATCAAGCTATAGATACAGTAAATACTCAGGGCAATATAATTATCAACTACCATGCTGGAATCTTCTATGAGTTCAACATTGCCCCTTTGAAAAACGAAAACATTGGAAGTACTATAAACCCGGTTATTGTTACCTTGAATACTGCTGCCCCTGAAATCACAAGTATTGAAAGCCTATCTGAAAATGAGATCAAGCTGCACTGGAAAGACAACAATGTTGACATTATTCAAGAATTCCGATACCCAACAAAAAGATTTGTTTTAGACAGAAGTGTCAATGACAGCGAGTTTATTCACTACAAAACATTGGAGTATACTACTTCCTCGATCAGTATTAACGATTTAGATCCTAGCCTCAAATACAAATTCAGAATCAGAACCCTTAGTTCCAGATATTCTCAAGCCCATATAGGATTCACGAAAGCAATCGTTGAAGAACATGAATTTGGCATAGATTCCTGGGGCTATAAATCGACCTTAAGAAGTACACCTTTAGATACCTATTTTGTTTATGAATACAGTCATTCTGCAGGTTCTTTTGGTTTGAAATTTTTAGATCCAATTACCGGAGATGAAGTAAGGAACCTCAATTTTGACTCCGATTTCAGAGGGTTTTCATTTTCTCCTGATGAAAAATATGTAGCAATTTTCCAAGGTGACAATCCTGGTATTTTTGACTATGAAGAATCTCTCATTATACCCTTTTATTACTTTAGTGAAACTGAAAGTGACGGATTATTTATAAACAATGCAGAACTATACACAAGTAACTATAATACTCTTGCAAAAATA
>CAYNZY010000022.1:27273-49196 GCA_964401805.1 uncultured Rhodohalobacter sp. | reverse complement strand
AATCGTCCCTATGTTTACGTGCGGCTTACTCCGCTCAAACTTCTCTTTTGCCATGGTAAAAAAGATTATTTATGATTTATTTTTCTTGAATATTCAACCTGAAGAGCCGATAGTCGGAATTGAACCGACGACCCCTTCCTTACCATGGAAGTGCTCTACCCCTGAGCTATATCGGCTTTTTTCAGAGAGCGGGCGACCGGAGTCGAACCGGCAACATTCACCTTGGAAGGGTGATGCTCTACCAATTGAGCTACGCCCGCAAAATGTGGGGGGAGCAGGATTCGAACCTGCGAAGTCTTACGACAACAGATTTACAGTCTGCCCCAGTTGGCCGCTTTGGTATCCCCCCAGTGCTTTTTGGATAACGCTATCCAAAGAGCCAGTGACCGGATTTGAACCGATGACCGGCTGTTTACAAAACAGCTGCTCTACCCCTGAGCTACACTGGCTGATCAAAATTTCAACACTTCCATGATGAGAGTTTGAGTAAATTCATTTGAATCTTCAATCCTCATCCTATCTATCCTAAACGGAATATACCTCCCGTTTGCGAAAGACTTAAAATCTAAAAACATCTCCGGTATTAATCAACCCTTTTGTTATTTTTTTTTACCCTTGTTCCTGCGAGTCTCTTTTATCTTCTTAATAGTGAATCTAAAGATAATTACAGCCACTATAAGCCCTAAAACAATCCGCCCATAAATATTTAAATAGTGCCCGATAATTTGCCAATTTTCGTTTACTATCCATCCAAAACCTAACAAAACAAAATTCCAGACAATGGAGCTCACTGTAGAACTCAAAATAGTTGTCGACACCTTTGTTTTGGAAATGCCAGACACCAGAGAAATTACCGAACGCGTACCTGCCAAAAATCGATTAGCAACAATTACTCCCTGCCCCCATCGCTGCATCCACCTCTTTACTCTATCGAAGTATTTGATATCAACAACGCGCATCAACCAAAAATCACTTCTTTGAGCTTCTATCCTGTAGCCGAACTGAGCACCTATCCAATACATACTCATGAAACCAAAAACCGAGGCCACCGTTGTAATCATCAATAATGGAACAAAACCAACGATCTGTTCAGCAGCAAGATATCCGCCAAATGCCACTAAAACATCTCCGGGTAAAGGTGGAATAATATTTTCGATGTACGCTACAACTGTAAAAATCAAATAGATTTTAAAAGGAGACAAGGTAAAAACCCAATCCACTATTTGATTTATATACAGTTCAAACCCCATCACTTCATCCACTCTTTTTTACCAATGCCACTGCTTGTACTGCAATTCCCTCGCCACGCCCAACAAATCCCATCTTTTCACTTGTGGTGGCCTTTATGGATACACAATCTTTGCTGCAATCCAGAGCCATGGCTATTTTTTCCCTCATTTCAGGTATAAGCGGATTTAACTTTGGCGCTTCCGCCACCACGGTTGCATCCAGGTTCGATAAAATGTACCCTCTATCCAAAATTAGTTGATAGGCTTTTTTTAGAAGAATTAAACTATCCGCATTCTTATAATCGGGATCAGTGTCGGGAAAGTGTGTTCCAATGTCACCCAAAGCCAAAGCCCCCAATAGCGCATCAGTTATAGCGTGTAGCAGAACATCTGCATCGGAGTGACCTTTTAGTGCTTTGGAAAATGGAATCTCAATTCCGCCCAGAATTAATACCGTACCCGGTTGAAATGCGTGAACATCATACCCGTATCCAATTCTAACGTCCATAGACACAACTTTACTTTTCTGACAGGATTAACTTTGCTAGCTGAAAGTCCAACGGATAGGTAATTTTAAAATTATCAGTTGTACTTTTGATGACTGAAACCCGTCCTCCGTTTACTTCCACCAGAGAGGAATCGTCAGTACCCATATATTTGCTCTTGCTCGCATGATGATAAGCTCTCAACAGGGCTTCACTCTTAAATATCTGCGGCGTTTGCGCCTGCCACATTCTCTCTCTTTCCGGAGTAGCTACGATATATCTGCCATCTTCAACTTCCTTGATTGTATCCTTTGCCGGGGCTGCTAAAATTGCCCCATCAAATTCCGGGGCCGACGCTATACGAATGCACTCAAGAATTAGCTGTTCCGAAACAAATGGCCTCACAGCATCGTGGACCGCAATCAGGTCCGCAGAATCGGAAACATGTTGAAGAGCCTTGTATACAGATTCCTGCCTCTCAGAACCACCTTCAATTACAGTTAGTTCTATATCACCAAAAACAGACGCAACTATTTCACAGGTTTGATCCTTGTAAAATTCAGAGGTAGAAACAATCAACTCCTTTATCGCATCAACCTGGCTAAACTGTAAGAGAGTATGCTCCAGGATTGTTTTGCCGGCAATTGTCAGGTACGGCTTAGGGGTTTCTTCCCCCATTCTTGTGCCCGACCCTGCCGCCGGTACAACCAAAGCAACTTGTTTTGAACCGGAACCCAAAACATTACAGTATTAACATTGCATCGCCAAACGAGAAAAATCTGTAATCATTGGCAACCGCTTCTTTGTAGGCTTCCTTCACAAATTCAAAACCGCCAAATGCAGATGCAAGCATCAATAATGTCGATTCAGGTCGATGGAAGTTGGTAATAACTCCTTCCGTAATTTTAAATTCGTAGTCCGGGTAGATAAACTTATCTGTCCATCCGGTGCCGGGCTTCGACATACCACTGGCCATTACACTGGTCTCAATAACCCGAACTGCAGAATTACCACAACCAATCACTTTATTCTTTTTACTCTTTAGTGCTTCGTTGATACGATCTGAAGTCTCCTGAGAAATAAAATAATTCTCAGAGTCCATTCTATGCTTGGTTAAGTCTTCAACCTCAACATTTCTGAATGTCCCCCAACCTATATGTAATGTTACAGGAACAAGGTCGACACCTTTCTTTTCCAGCTTTTCTACCAGCTCGGGAGTAAAATGCATCCCTGCCGTTGGAGCAGCAACCGCGCCTCTCTCCTTGGCAAAGATCGTCTGATATTTCTCCTTATCGCTCTCTTTGGGCTCTCTTTTTATATAGGGAGGAAGCGGCATATCCCCTATCTCATCTAAACGATCATAGAGATCCTGGTTGGGTCCATCGTACAGAAATCGAATCGTTCTACCTCGCGATGTTGTGTTATCTACAACTTCTGCAATTAAATCCTCACCAAAATAGAGTTTATTCCCAATTCTGATTTTTCTTGCAGGCTCTACCAATACATCCCAAAGCATATTTTCCGGCATAAGCTCCCGGAGCAGGAAAACTTCTATATCTGCGTCGGTTTTCTCTTTTTTTCCTTTAAGTTTAGCAGGGAAAACTTTGGTATTGTTGTAGACTACAACATCACCTTTATTCAAATATTTATGAATATCAGAAAATTTCTCGTGCTTGATTGATTTGTCTTCTCTGTTCAGCACCATTAATTTTGAGGAATCTCTTGGATCAGCCGGCTCTTCAGGTACATTAAAATCTTCGATTTCAAATTTGAAATCCGTAAGTTTCATTTTCAAAACGGTAGGGATTTTTTGTTAGTAAATTCATCTTTTCGGAAGCTTTCAAATATAGGCTCTTTTATACCCTTTAACAAATATCAACGTACAGTACCCTATTCGTTTTATGACAATTTTAATTTTTTTGGCGTATTTACTAACTGCGTCTGTTTCTGTATAATTAATTAAACGATTGTACGTTGATATGCATTACCTAACTGCAAGTAATTTACCAGTCAATGCCAGCTATGAAATTTTTTACCACACTGTTCCTGATTTTCACTTTCACAGCACTTGTTGCTGAAGCACAATTGCGGGAAGACCTTCGATATCAACCTGAAGAGTATACCGGTACTGTTACTCACACTCACGGTGAGGGTTCCACAGGTAGCTGGATGAACATGCTTAATATGACGATGAGTCACTCTTACAGCATGTCATTTGCAAATTTTGGCGGACAAACTCAAAACCTGAATGCGTACACAAATTCGATGTTTTTTGATGTGAGTGATAAACTGGATGCGCAATTAAATGTTTCACTGTTACACTCTCCATTTGGTAACAGCTTCATGAATAATAATAATCTGGGAACACAAATTATTATCGACAGCGCACGGATCGATTACAAATTTTCTGAAAACACTCGTATTTCAGTTGAGTTTTCACAAAATCCCTATCGTAACTCTTTCGGGGGCTACAACTCTCCATTTGGCAGATATATCGGTTATTAATTACGATATATGACTCAGGATTCTCGGAAAGATCAAACCAATAATTTAATCCTTAATTCCGTAATCGGATTTCTTAGCGTTCTGCTTCTTCTGTTGCTTTTCGCACTTGGAACCCGAATACTTTACCCTCGTATTGTAAACGAACGAGTTGTAGAAGACCCGGCTTTAATAAGCAATGTTATACAGATGGAGGTCTTAAACGGAGTCGGAGTATCCGGGTTGGCCAATCAATTTACCGGCACTCTGAGACAGTTTGGCTTTGATGTGGTTGAAACCGGAAATTTTGATCACTTTGATGTACCCAATACATTGGTAATTTCAAGAAACGGTCAAGTTGAAAATGCCAAAAGAGTTGCTCATGCTATAGGAATCGATGAACGGTTTATCCTGCGAGAAGAGTCTCCTGAATACTACTTAGACGTAACATTAATTATCGGCAACGATTTTGAAAATTTAAATTTGTAAGGATGCCTATGACAAACACGATCAAAACTGCGAAGTCACAATTCACAAAACCCTCTTCCAAAAAAAGTGTGGATACATCTACCCTGATTGACGCCATCACTGAAGGGTTACTTGAGAAAAAAGCAAAAGATATTGTTCTACTTGATGTAAGAGAGCTTACCACACTGGCCGATTATTTTATTGTCTGCCACGGTACGTCAGACACACAAATTCGTGCCTTGGCCAACAGCGTTGAAAAACAGGTTAAAGATGAATTGGGAGAAAATGTTTGGCAACAGGAAGGAAAAGATTCCCGTCGTTGGGTTATATTGGACTATGTAAATGTAGTTGTCCATATTTTTACTGAAGAGAAACGAAATTACTACGGTATCGAACGAATGTGGAATGATGCAAAAATCACCCATATCGAAGATAAAGCAACGTAAGTAACTGAGGTAGAATACTTTTCTGATATCAGTTACAAAAAGAACTGATAAAACCATACAATTTTTGAGTAGCCAAAAATCATATTTCCTTACGTTTAGCTCTATCGGGTTTTTGGCTCTTTTAGCACTGCTTGTTCTCTTTGAAATAAATTTTAACCCCGGCGGCTCTCTGCCCGATGAAGAGGTTAATGAAGAGATTCAATTTAGCCTTTCTGAAGCTCAGGGTTACTTCAATCAACTATATTCAGATTTTAAAGATCGTTCTGACGAACTTTACCGCGAAATTTCACAGCTACCTCTCACCGATCAGAATAGACAAGCAATTTACAACCGATTTCGAAACTTTCCGTTTTGGGGCAGTTCTCTGCATCAGGGTGAAGATCGCTGGATCTGGAAAGGATTTAGTCTTACACCGTCCTCCACACTTACACTGAATTCCTCCGACTCCCTGAGAGTCAGTATTGAAAAAAGGAACAACCTTGTATTTTTGTTGGGTGAAAGATCTTTCCGTTCCGGCGATGAACAATATCTGCTTCTTACAGCCGAAAAAATTGAACAGACAACAAATCTCCCGTTTGCCGACAGAGTTTCTTTTCACCTCTCGAATTCACCGGAATTGAGTAACAATTTTCCCGTTACCTTCAATTTCCAAACCAATCCTCCGGAAGGGTTACCATATTTAACTCTTTCAACCGAAGCTTCTGATTCAATTGGTACTGTGCATGCCAACCCGGCGAACAGTGAAATATTTGTCCGAAACGTATCCGAAAATTTAGCAACCTGGAGATCGCTGTTTTATGCAGGATTAATTTTATTCCTGTTTATGCTGTTTACAGCCTTCAGCACCTACACGGAAAAACTGATCGTTTTACGGTTTCTAGTTCTTATACCCTTCTTTCTTTGGGGAGTATTTTTCCAGTTCAATTTACTTTCTGACTGGATTTTTACAGAGCTTGTTCCACCTGACTGGAACACAGAACCCTATTATGAACTTGCGGCATATACTGTTCATGCAATTTTTCTAACGCTGCTGCTTGTTCCTCTTATCCGAATTGTACAGCTTACTGATAGAAAAACATCCGAGGAGTCCCATTTAAAAACGTTACTGCTTGCTTCAGCCTTCGGTGCAGGTTCTGCTGTATTGATTATATTCCTATTCTATCAAACTCAACAGGTTTTAATTGGTTCTCCGCTCGCTCTTCTCGACCTTGAATTGGCACCGGATTATCCTGCATTCATATTTTACATTAGCTCCGCAATTTTTTTCACTTCCGTTTCGGGCATTATAATCTGTACCGGAATTTACCTCTACCGGTTTGAGGTTGATAAATCGGTAGTTATTGGCGCAGTTGCTCTTTTTGCTTTTCTGCTTGCCTACTTCTTAATCGATGTTGTGTTAACGCTCCAAACGTTTCTGGGCCCTGCCTTTTTTGCAGGTCTATTTACCTTTTTAATTCTTCTTATTCTCATTCAAACCATTCATGAAAAAAGTGAGATTTTTTCAGATATGTCTGGTTTTAGAAAAGTGCTTCTATCGGTTCTGCTGATAACATCGTCAGTCTATTTTATCGTGTGGAGCTCATCCAGCAACCGGCTTGACAGAGAGTTGAATCAAAAAGCGATAGCATTTGCAAACGAAGAAGTGCTGAACACTCAAATAATTTTAAGGTCTTTATTGGCCGATCTCGAAAGCTCTTTAATCTTTTTGACAGAAGAGGACATCCAGCAACGAACGGCAACTATCCAGGGACAATTCCAGCGAGCCATTCAAAACAGTATACGCCCCGAATGGAGGGAGCACTCATTTGAAATACAGCTTCTCTCCCCTGATGGCAGGATGATCAGCGAATACTCTACAAATCTGGATTCCCCCGGGTGGCGCTCCCTCGTAGACATGACCACGATGAGGGTATCCTATGAAGGGGAACAGCTTCGGCGTTTAACAAATCGGCCCATCATATGGGACACCAGGCCCACAGATCTTGGAGAAGAATTTATATCCTTTTACAGAGGCTGGATACCCATTTACGACGAAACCGGTATTGACGAAAAAATTGCATGGATTTTTGCGGCCGCTTATCTGGAAAGACCCGACTTTAACAGGCCGATGAGGGCTGTTCTTTCCGCTAATTCCGTTCAAGAACTGGATGGAAGTTTCTACTTGGCTGAATTTGTTGACGGTAATGTAAACCGTACATCAATGGAGGGAATTTACAACAATCAGCCGCAGTACAACAGGCTGCCTGCACGCGAGGTGGAAATATCCCAAATAGACAGTGTTGCATACATAACGAACGTGACCTCTCAGGGAAATTTCAGAGAGATACTGGTCCGAAAAAATTCTGATACCGTTATTAAAGCCAGCACGCCAATGCCCGGTTTTAACCTCCTTCTTTTTTCATTTTTCAGATATCAAATTGTACTGATCTTTTTCGGTTTATTTTTGTTCGCCATATTTTCAACTGCGGGTTTCCGGGCGTTCAGACTATTCGGGCAGAGTAAAAAATTTAAGCATAGACTTTTAGACGGACTCACTCTTGCAACCATCATCTTTTTAACGGTCTTAATTATATCAACCCAGGTTGCTGTTAACCAGCAAAACGAAAATAACGTCCAGCGCGAGCTCATCACAAAACTAAACAGCTTGAGTGAGTCTATGCGTGGTGAAATACAAAATGAACAATCGTCAAGGCGCACAACCAGACTCGCTGAATATGCCTCCTCGCTTAATGTTGATGCTATTCTCTTTAGGGGTGCAAATGTATTGGACTCAACTACACCCCAGATTTTTCAGCAATACGTAATGCCGCAAACCATGCCCTACGACGTATATAATTTTCTTTACAATAGGGAAAGGCGCCATTTCACCACCACAACTGAAATTGCGAATGAAAAAATGCTCATCGGCTATCGGGCACTGCTTGACGAGAACAACCAGCCAACGCGGGCTGTAGCAATTCCTACTTTTGTGGAATCTCCTGTATATCGAGAACAGCTTCTGGAAGCAACCAGCTCACTTTTTGTTATCTACCTGGCTATTTTTGCCATTTTCATCATCGGCACGGTCATTCTTTCGAACCGTTTGACGAAACCACTGCAAATGATTCAGACTGGGTTAAGTAGAATTTCCAGGGGTGAAATGAATATTCAGGTGGCAGTAACCGGGAAAGATGAAATTGGTTCACTGGCAAAAGCCTATAATGAGATGGTTGAAAAACTGGAGCAGGCTCGGAAAGAACTCGTCGAGGCCGAACGTGAGGCAGCCTGGAAAGAGATGGCTCAGCAGGTTGCTCATGAAATCAAGAATCCACTCACTCCGATGAAGTTGAACTTGCAACATCTGCAGCAACGGCTTGAAGCCAATCCAGATAAGGTAATGGAATTGAAACCAATCATCGAGAAAACTGCGGAAAATATTATTGAGCAGATTGAGTCGCTCAATAAGATCGCGTCCGACTTCTCAAAATTTGCGAAACCGGTGCAGGATCCGTTCGAACCTGTAGACTTGAAAAAGCTGCTAACCTCCATCTGTGAACTCTACAACCATGACAATAATGTATCTATTGAAAGCAGCTTTCCGGAATCTGAACTGAAAGTAAGCGGTGTTGAGGATGAGCTTCGCAGGGTATTCATCAATCTGGTCAAAAATGGAATTGAGGCTCAGGAAGAGGGGAAAGCTAATATTAATATCACCAGTGAAAAGGTTCAAAAAAGTATTAAAATTCAAATTTCTGATAATGGTGAAGGAATTGCCCCGGAAGACAGAGACCGCATTTTTGTACCTAATTTCTCCACAAAATCGAGCGGCACCGGTCTTGGCCTCGCCATCACGAAAAAAATCGTGGAGGCTCACCAGGGTAAAATAACATTCGAATCCGATATGGGAGCCGGCACTACTTTCACTCTCACATTTCCCGCCCTTTAAAGTCACTACGATATTCTCCGTTTTGAGAGGTTACAACTCTCTCTTTTTCTTCGTACCATTTGCCTTCCTAAAATGATGGATACGAATCAGCCCACATATCGATCTGACATCCGGCAAGAGCTCTCATCGCTGCTGAAAATTGGTGTGCCTGTAATCATTACACAGCTACTGCAAATGAGTATGAGTTTTGTGGATACGGTAATGGCAGGGCGATTATCTCCGGAAGATCTGGCAGCCGTTGCCGTTGGCTCGAGTACACTAATGCCGTTTGTTGTTCTTTGTTTGGGATGTATGATGGCGGTCACCCCCATTGTTGCACAAAATGTAGGAGCCCGGAATTTTGAACTGATCGGAAAAAATGCCCGTCAGGTTCTTTGGCTGAGTCTGATCCTTGCGATTCCCAGCTTTTTCCTGCTGAGAAACCTCGACTTCATTTTGGTACTGATTGGTATTACAGACGAAATCATCCCAATTGCTTCCGGTTACCTGAAAGCAATTGCATGGGGGATTTTTCCGGCTTTTGCATTTGGGGCTCTAAGGTACTTCAACGAGGGGCTGAGTGTAACCCGGCCGGCCATGTTTATCGCCGTGATCGGGCTATTGGTAAACATTCCTGCGAACTATGTACTCATGTTTGGAAAACTCGGATTTCCTCAGCTTGGAGCGGTTGGAACCGGGTATGCATCAGCAATTGTTTTTACGGTGATGTTCATTGCCATGCTTTGGTTTACGGTGGGTTTCGAAGCCTACAAGCGTTTTGATATTTTTGGCAAATTCCGCTGGCCCGAAAAAAAATATCTTAAAGAGCTTCTAAGTATTGGCGTCCCGATTGGTATCAGTTCAACCATGGAGGTGACCATGTTCGCTGTAGTGAGTCTACTGGTAGGAACCATCAGCACAGTTGCAGTGGCCGGACATCAGGTAGCCATAAACTTTGCATCCATGACTTTTATGATACCGTTTGGGCTTTCGGTTGCCATATCAGCTCGTGTAGGGCAATCTGTTGGACGAAAACGTCCTTCTGAAGCCCGGTTTCGCGGGTTTGTGGGAGTGGCAACCGCCAGTGCTATTATGGTAGTTACTGCGACTATTATGGTGCTCTTACCTGAATATATCACAGGGATATATACCGACGATCAGGCCGTTACGGATGTAGCCGTGCAACTGCTTTTCATGGCAGCTATCTTTCAGATTTCGGATGGCCTGCAGGTCAGTGGATTCGGAGCGCTTCGCGGCCTGAAAGACACCAAAGTGCCCATGTATGTAAATCTCGTAGCCTATTGGGTTATTGGGATTCCCCTTGCATATTATCTCGGATTTATTGCAGATTATGGTCCTCAGGGATTGTGGGGAGGATTAATTGCCGGACTGACCGTGGCGGGGATTCTGCACAACATTCGTTTCTACAGAAAAACGAAGGCGATGGGTGCTGTATAATTTTATTAATTCTATTCGCTGCACTATTCCCTGTTTAGTGGATGATTCATATCCCTCTCCCATAGCGCCGGATTATTCAGAATATATTTCCTGATTCGATTTAACGATTCTACGTTTCGAATTATGTGTTCGTAGTAATTACGTTGCCAGATTTTCTGCCCGGGCCTCTGATGTAACGTATTAATTTTTGTGGTCACTGCCGATTTATAACCCCTCACAATTGCACCAACTGTATTGGACGGGGATTTAAAATTAGATGATTTTCCTTCATCGTTTTGGGGTCGGTGTACATGTTTATGCATAGTCGTACCACCACATTGTAGGGGCGTATCGCCATACGCTCCTACAATATTCGTAATTTGAAATATGGCGTGCATATGGTTTGGCATGATTACAAAACGGTCCAATTTCACATTATCACGAATATTTTCTGTATTTGTCCATTCGTCCCTGGCAATAATTCCCAATTCATTCAGGACCATTTCACCATTTTCAATATCACCAAACAAACATTCACGTTTATTTGTACAGATCGTAATAAAATATTCACCCGGCGATGAATAATCATATCCCCTCAACCTGATTGAACGACGATTATGTTGACGTGAATAGTTCATGTGTAGACCTGTTTTCATTGATCGATTCCCTAAAACCGAACCATCCCCAACCCACCGGTAAAATTCAACTGCAGTCCCACCATCACGGCAGGACGACTTAAAATTCCCACCTCATCCAGGCCGGGAAACCAGTAATATCTGCCGCCGGCATTGGTGAAAAGAGAGACCCGGTCCGTAAAGTGATAGATTACTCCAAATTCCGTTGACGCAGTTACTCCCGGAAAAAATTGAGAATTTCCGGCCATACCAAAACCCGGTGAAATCCTGAAATAGATCTCCAGCTTTTTTCTTCCTTCAGCATTCGTGATGTCTGAAATTGGGACATTTCGACCAAAGGAAAGTGTACCGATCAGTAAGTTGCCGTCTGTAACTGCAGAATTCTCACCATAATTATATGAAGAAATTGAAAATCCGAGATCGGCTCTGGCTCCGGGTTGCTTGTATATCGTTTCAACTCCAAACATTCCATTTCCAATGATCAAGCCGGTCTGTGAGGAATAAGAACCGCTATTTTTCGGCTGTAATGCAAGATGATCTATGGCAGGACTTAAAATAATCGAGCTGTCGTCATCACTTTTCTTATTCTCTGACTGGGCTGATAAGTCATCAGGAATTAAAAAGTTAAACAACAGAGAAAACAGAATAAGAGTCATCAACTGTTGGATATGCATAACATGTTCAATTTTATTAACTGTATTCATATTCAATATAGCAAAACAGCTCAGTTTTTAAATCTCATCTTCATGTAAGTGAACGAATTACAGTCTCTATCAGGTTGTTCAATACAAACAGAGTCATTAAATATCCTATCATGTCTTCCTACATTCATTCCATTCAAACTTCCGTACCACAATACTCCTATCACCAGAATGAGCTTCGTGATAGGATGAAGGAGATTGTGCCCGGCAGCGAACGGGATGAACGAAT
Source organism: uncultured Rhodohalobacter sp. (assembly GCA_964401805.1). Taxonomy (GTDB): domain Bacteria; phylum Bacteroidota; class Rhodothermia; order Balneolales; family Balneolaceae; genus Rhodohalobacter. Next base: position 37,181 of record CAYNZY010000022.1, on the reverse strand, counting down.
CATCCATCATATTTACAGCCGCTCCGGCATTCAGACCCGATATTCTGTAGTAGATGACTTTCGAAAAACAGGCTCACATCAACTTTTTTTTAATGGACAGGGAGCAACTCCTGGAACCGCCAGCAGAAATGACACATATATCAAGGAAGGCCGAAAACTGTTTGTTGATGTTGCAAATAAACTGATCAAAAACTCTGAATTTACTCCAAACGATATCACTCATCTGATTACCGTCTCCTGTACCGGTTTTTATGCGCCGGGACCGGATTACGATATTATCAAGTCTCTTGGTTTATCACCAAAAACAGAGCGGTATCATCTCGGATTCATGGGATGCTATGCGGCTATTCCGGCACTTAAAATGGCGGATCAAATCTGCCGGGCCAACAAAGACGCTAACGTGATGGTTGTTTCGGTGGAACTTTGTACTCTGCACTTTCAGGCCAATCCTAAAATGGACGATCTGCTGTCGGCCTCTGTATTTGCAGATGGGGGTTCAGGTGCGATTGTAAGTACCAGAGAACCCAATCAAACCTCCTACCAAATTGACGGATTTGCTTCTGCCATCACCGAAAAGGGAAAAGATGACATGGCGTGGTCTATCGGCGATACCGGTTTTAATATGATTCTTTCAAACTATATTCCGGATCTGCTGGAAGAGGGCCTGCACCCGTTTTTGGATCCGGTTCTGAAACAATATCAATTAACCTTAGATGATATCGACCTTTGGGGAGTACACCCGGGAGGCAGAGCTATTCTTGACAAAGTACAAAAGACTTTTTCACTACCCGATGGTGCACTCTCTTCTTCCAGAAATATCCTGTCCAATTATGGAAACATGAGCAGTGCCACCGTACTCTTTGTTTTAAAAGAGATACTTGATATGCCGTCAAAATCAGACAATGGACGGACCTTGGCGATGGCTTTCGGACCCGGGCTGACGCTGGAATCAGCCCTACTTACTAAAACCACCGAATCCTAATGCCTCTTATTTTTAAAGAAAGAGATCCAAACCTGGTTGAGTGGATGGACAGTCCCGATTGTAATCAGGAAAAACTTTTCAATACCTACAGGCAGTTTTATACCATTAATAAGTTACTTTCCGGATGGAGCCGACTGTTCGATCACTACCTGAAGCCCGTCATTGAAGCGAAAAACGGCAATGCAACTATTTTGGATATTGGCTGTGGCGGCGGCGATATATTGAAACATTTAGACTCACTATGCCAAAAAGAAGGATTTAACGTTCAACTCACCGGTGCTGATCCCGACTCCAGAGCTCAAAGGTTTTTCGAAATGAATCTCAAAAGCAGAAAAATTCAATTCGAAAATAAAACTTCACGTCAACTGGTGGAAAATGGAGCTTCATTCGATATTGTAATTTCAAATCACCTTCTTCACCATTTGACAAATAGCGAGGTTTCATCCCTCTGCAGAGATTCTGAACAGCTTACCAAGAAAATTGCACTCTTCAACGATATAGAGCGAAGCGATATCGGTTATGGGCTGTTTGCAGCTACCACACCGTTACTGTTTCGAAATAGTTTTATCTCAGCTGACGGTAAAATTTCCATCAGGCGAAGCTTCAGAAAAGGTGAGCTTTCTCAGCTTGTTCCAGACTCCTGGAGTGTAAAGCGAAAATTTCCTTTCAGATTGCTGGCAATTCATCAAAAACAGAAAAACTGATGGATAACGTGGATGTGATAATTATCGGTGGCGGGCCTGTAGGGCTTTACCTTGGAGGCAGATTGTTGCAAAATGGTTTCTCTTGCAGAATACTTGAAAAGAGGGCAACCATTGATCTCCATTCCAAATCCCTGGGAATTCACCCGGCTTCGCTCGATCTTTTTGATCGTGCCGGAATAACAGAACCTTTCTTGAAAAACGGGCTGAAAATTGAGCGCGGACTCGCTTTCTTCGACGAAAATCCTGTAGGTGAAATCAGTTTTGAATCTTGCCCGCCCCCCCACTCCTACATTCTAGCCATTCCTCAATGGAATACTGAAGAACTTCTTGAAAACTGGGTTAACAGCCTCGATCCTGAAACGCTTCTTCGAGGCGCAAACGTTGAAAAACTTGAGAATTCAAAGGAGAGAGCGTCAGTAACCTATTCTATCAACGGTAAAAACCAAAAGATTGCTGCAGATTTCGTGATCGGGTGTGATGGAAAAAATAGTTTTGCACGAAAATCCTGCAATATCACATTTGTGGGAAATTCTTACCCCGATACATACGTAATGGGCGATTTCGGTGATAACACTGCTTTTGGGAATGATGCCGCGGTATTCCTTCACAGAGATGGCCTTGTTGAATCCTTTCCGCTGCCGAACGGACAGCGCAGATGGGTCGTCAAAACGGATTCCTATATAGAAAATCCTAAAAAGAATGAGCTTACAGAACAGATTTTCAGCCGTACATATTATCATCTTGGAGAGTGTAAGAACTATATGTTAAGCAGTTTTGGTGTTCAACACTTTTTAGCTGATACTTTTCATAAAAAGAGAGTGCTCCTGGCAGGTGACGCCGCTCACATTGTCAGCCCAATTGGCGGTCAGGGAATGAATCTTGGATGGATAGACGCGGAGGAGTGTTTACATACGATAATGAAGATCCGACAAAATCCTGAAAATGAAGAGCAATACCTGAATCGCTACTCAACTCAGCAGAGAAAAATAGCCGAACAAGTAGCCAAAAGAGCTGAGATGAATATGAGACTGGGCCGAAAAGAATCGGCAAATACCTGGACCCGATTAAGCCTGCTCATGGTTCTAAAAACACCTCTAAGACATGTTTTAGCACGGATTTTTACAATGAGAGGTCTTGGTAGCTGGCCTATATAAATATCTATTCAGATGAAAAGCTGATCACAAACCTTGCTCCGCCAACGCCATCAACTGAAATCTGAGCATTTAGTTTTTTCAGTAACTCTTCGACAATCCACATCCCGATAGATTCTCCTTTTTCAAACTTAAAGTCTTCCGGAAGCCCGACTCCATTGTCCGATACCTCAAGTTTAACCAGATCATCTTCATGAGTAAGTATAATCTGGATTTTACCCTCTTCATCATCCTCAAGAAATGCATGCTTGTAGATATTGATCAAAAGCTCGTTGATGATCAAACCGCAGAGTAGAGCCTGCTCCTGACGCACTTCAACTCTATCGCTTTTCAGCTCCAGCTTTACGTTGTAAAGAATGGAGTGCATCGTTTCCTGAATAGTCTCAGAGAGCTGCCTCAGATAGCCTCCCAGCTCCACACGATTTTCCAGATTTTTTTCACTCAGCATCTCGTGGAGCTTGGCCATCGACTTGATTCTGTGCGCTACGTCGTTCAGCACATTCTTCGGATTTCCGGCTTCCATATCCATCGCCTCGGTTTCAACAATGGATAGTATGACCTGAAGGTTATTTTTGATTCGGTGATGAATCTCTGCAATTATGGTATCCTTCTGCTTCAGCCGGTCGTGGAGCCGATCTATCATACGCGTCCGTTCAATAGCACTGGTAATATGCGAGGCCAGTGCCTGCATAACGGGTACATCCCTCGAAGTAAATTCACCTCCGTCTCTACGGTTAAGTGCCTGCATAACACCTATTACTTCGTTATCCCTGTTGATGAGTGGCACACAAATGATATTTCGAGTTTTAAAACCCTCAACCAAATCTCCGTAAAAATGCTCTGATTCCGATGGATTATTCGTCAGATAGGGTCTTTTATGAGATACAACCCATCCTGAAATTCCTTTATCTTTTGGGATTCGTTTACCTGCTATATCGGTTTTTACAGGGCCGGTGGGCATACTCACATAGAGTTCTCCTGTATCTTTGTCGATAAGCATCAATGAACTTGCTTCTGAGTTCATAATCAGCCGAATAGCCTCCATACTCTCAACCAAAACAGACTTGAACTCTTTGGTTTGGTTGATTCCCTCAATTGTATCGAGCAGCAAGCGGAGATTGTTGTCTGGCAGAGCTTCAAAGCTCTCTTCTTTGAATTTTTTTTCCATTGATTCCATGATACCCCGTTATATATTTACACCTTATGTATAAATAATTTTTAGGATAAAGGCTAACCGTAAAATAAAATGACCGAATTACTCAGGAAACGTAATTGTAAATCGGGCACCGGGATCATTGAGAACCGTCATATCTGCATCCAGCTTTTGAAGCAATTCGTGCACAATCCACATTCCTACAGATCTCTTGGATTGAATGGAAAAATCATCCGGCACTCCGATTCCGTTATCCGCAACACTTAATATGACAAGTCCCTCGTCGCTTGCTACGTTGACTTCAATTTCATTGACGTTTTTTGTCCCGTCCAACTGAGCGTGCTTGTAAACGTTAATAAGAAGTTCGTTTAGAATCAGGCCACATAAGAGAGCTTTATTCTGTGAAACAGAAATTTCCTGGCCCGATACGCCTATCGCTATATCAAGCATGTTAAAGCTCATTGAGTCTTCAATTTTTTCCGCTAACCCTTTTGTATAGGAGTAGAGATCTATCCTCTCATTCACCTTCTTTTCAACCAGTAAGTCGTGGAGTTTAGCCATCGACTTCATTCTCATCTCGATTTTTCTAAAGAGCTCATTGGCTTTTTCGTCTTCAATTTCCTTAACGTCTTTCTGTATCTGATCAGATAGAGCCTGCAGGTTATTTTTAACCCGGTGGTGAATTTCAGCAATCATCACATCTTTTTGCTGAATGGTATCTCTCATTGAATCGATTTTCTTAGTCCGTTCTATAGCAATGGTAATGTGAGTAGCCAGGGCTTCAAACACAGGGATTTCACTCTCCAGGTAATCCTCTCCTCCACGTTTATTCATCGCCTGAATAATACCGATCACATTTCCATGTCGATTTATCAGCGGAACACACATCAGATTTTTTGTTGTAAAGCTCTCTACCAGGTCACCGTAAAAATGTTCGGACTTTGTGACATCATTTGTTAGATAAGGTTTTTGGTTGCTCAATACCCAACCGGCTATCCCTTTATCCTTTGGAATACTTTTACCGGCCACCTCTTTTTTAGCCGGTCCCGTAGGAACGCTAATGAATAATTCCCCCTTCTCATCATCAATAAGAAAGAGTGAACTCGCTTCAGAGTCCATCACCTGCCGGGTTGCCTCCATACTTTCCTGCAAAACCGTCTTGAACTCATTGGTATTATTGATGCCCTCAAGAGTTTCAAGAATGAGCGATAGGTTCTCTTTCTCTAAATTTTTGTGAAGATTTTCATTTTTGGATTTACCCTCTGTCATAACTTTAAATCGAGCATTTGTATGTTAACTTTGTTTTTGCACAATTAACGAATAAATAAGCACTTTTGTCTGAAAAAGTTCCCAGTAAGGAATTAAATAAAATTTTGGGGATTTTCTAACCTCCACTCTGTAAATGATCGCAATGAATTTCGTTATTCTTTTTGCCTGATTTTACTTTCGAATAAGACAAACGCTACCACAGAAAGAAGGAGAATTACCCCGTAATAGTTGTGAGTAACGGCATCCCAGGGTGAGATGGCAAATGTAGCGCTAAGAAGAAGCGCCTGGTTGCCATATGGAATAAAACTCTGGGCCGAGCATGCAAAGATATCGAGCAGACTGGCAGTGCGTTTACCGGAAATGTTGTGTTTTTCAGCGATTGACCTGCTGATGTCACCCGTTACAACAATTGCTACGGTGTTGTTTGCAATGCAAATATCCGTTATAAAAACCAGCCATCCTATTGCAAACTGCTGTGCACGGTTTCCGGATCTTGACGCTTTTTCAGCCATTCGGGTAATTACACCGGAAATCCACTGCAAGCCTCCCTGCTGTTTAATAAATTCACCCAGTGCTCCTACAAACATCGCCAAAATCATGATCCCATGCATGTCGGCAAATCCCGAGGCGACATCACCTCCCAATGAACTCAGTTCATAATCTGCCATAACCATTCCCTGAACGGCCGCCATCAAAACTCCGAGAATCAAAACAGTAAAGACATTCATACCGGCTACAGCCAGAACCAGGATGGCAATGTAGGGAATAGTGGCCAGCCATTGGGGTGGTTCGCTTGAGACGGTGCCGGCATCGGTTGCCAGAAAAATGAGTAAGATAGATGTAATGATGGCTGCCGGCAGGGCTATTTTGATATTCTCTCGAAATTTATCTTTCATCGGAACACCTTGCGTTCGGGTAGCCGCGATAGTGGTATCGGAAATGATAGAGAGATTATCTCCAAACATTGCACCTCCGAACAGTGCACCGGCAATCAGCGCCGGTTCGGTTCCGGTCTGTTCGGCAAAACCCACGGCTACCGGGGCCAGTGCCCCGATGGTTCCAACGGATGTACCCATAGCCAGCGAAATAAGGGCCGAAATGATAAAAAGGCCGGGAAGAACAAATCCGGCGGGAATCAGCTGAAGTCCGGCGTTAACCACAGCATCTACTCCACCTGTTGCCGAGGCTACACTTGAAAATGCCCCGGCCAGCAGGAAGATAAAACACATGGTGATAATATTGCTGTTGCCCGCTCCTTTCACCAGCATCGCAATCGATTCCGCCAGTTTTCCGCGGTGCAGCCATACGGCAAGCATCAAAGCGGGAATAATAGCCACATGGCCCGGAAGCTGCTGAAAAGCCCGCTCCACGCCTTGAGCCTGTAAAATCAGTCCTGCCCCTAAAAAGAGCGCGATAAATAATAAAAAAGGAAGGAGTGAGAGCTGAGCCGTTCGTGTATTAAATGAATTCATGGGGTAAAAATAAAAAACCTCCGCAGCTTTTACACCACGGAGGTTTATTTTGTTATGTGAATCCAGTCGGATTCAATTTCCGGTTATCCGTTGTCGAATATTCTACTTTTTGTCTTCTTTTACGTAGTCGAGAAGAACTTTATGCAGAATACCGCCATTTCGATAGTAATCCACTTCAACCGGAGTATCGATTCGGCAATCGGTCATAAATTCAACCACTTCGCCATTCTCTTTGGTTGCCGTCACTTTGATCTCGTCACGAGCTTTCACGTTGTCATCCACGTGGATATCAAAGGTTTCGGTACCGTCTAATCCCAGAGAGTCTGCACTGTCGCCTTCTTTAAACTGAAGCGGTAGTACGCCCATCTGAATCAGGTTTGAACGGTGGATACGCTCATAAGAAACAGCAATCACACATTTTACTCCAAGCAGATTGGTCCCTTTGGCAGCCCAGTCTCGGGAAGAACCTGTCCCATACTGCGTTCCGGCCAGTGCTACAAGCGGTGTGTCGTTCTCTTTATACTTCAGTGATGCTTCATAAATCGTCGTGATCTCGTCATCCGGGAAGTAATTGGTGAAACCACCCTCTTTTCCGGGTGCAAGCTGATTTTTGAAGCGAACATTGGCAAATGTACCGCGTGTCATTACCCGGTCATTTCCTCGACGTGAACCGTAAGAGTTGAAGTCAGCTTTTTCTACGCCTTTCTCTTTCAGGTATTTACCTGCAGGAGAATCCTCAGCAATATTTCCGGCCGGTGAAATGTGGTCGGTTGTGATAGAGTCGCCCACTTTTACGAGAACCCGTGCACCTTTAATTGGCTTAATGGGATCCGGAGTCTCTTTCATTCCTACAAAGAATGGAGGCTCCTGGATGTAGGTTGATTCCTCGCTCCAGTTGAAGAGATCTCCGCCTGAAACCGGAATATCATCCCACGCTTCAGATTCAAAGATGTCGCTGTACATCTCGTCAAACAGTTCCGGACGAATTGCTGCATCCAGATGTTCTGCAATCTCGGCGGTGGTTGGCCAGATATCTTTCAGGTATACATCATTTCCATCTTTGTCTTTTCCGATCGGCTCACTGGCCAGATCGATATCAACGGTACCTGCAAGAGCATAAGCCACTACAAGCGGCGGTGAAGCCAGGTAGTTTGCTTTCACCCATGGGTGAATACGCCCTTCAAAGTTCCGGTTTCCGGACAGGACACCGGCAGCAATCAGGTCGCCTTCTTTAATAGCAGTTTCCACAGCTTCGGGAAGTGGCCCTGAGTTTCCAATACAGGTTGTACAACCGTAACCTACCAGGTTAAATCCGAGAGTGTCCATGTATTGGGTGAGTCCTGCTTCTTTCAGGTACTCCGTAACAACACGTGAACCCGGTGCAAGAGATGTCTTCACATACGCAGGTACTTTAAGCCCTTTTTCAACGGCCTTTTTCGCAACAATACCGGCACCCAGCATCACACTTGGGTTTGAGGTGTTGGTGCATGAAGTAATCGCTGCGATTACCACATCCCCATGCTTCATCTCAATTTCCTGTCCATTTTTGTAAATCCCCTTATTGGCCAGTTTTTCCTGAGTCAGGTTAAAGCCCATCGTTGGATTGTCACTGGTAAGCGACATCTCAAAGGCCTTTTTCATGTTATTCAGCTTGATGCGGTCGTGCGGCAGTTTTGGACCGGCCAGTGACGTTTCCACCGTACTCAGGTCCAGCTCCAAAGTTGAGGTGAATTCCGGATCAGGTGTGTCATCTGTTCTGAAAAGTCCCTGTTCTTTAGTGAATGCTTCCACCAATTTAACAAGCTCGTCAGAACGGCCGGTTCTGCTCATGTAACGAAGTGATTCATCATCAATCGGGAAGAAGCCCATGGTCGCTCCATATTCCGGAGACATATTCGCAATGGTTGCCCGATCGGGTAGGCTCATGTTGCTGATTCCGTCACCGTAAAATTCTACAAACTTGCCAACCACTCCATGCTCACGAAGCATTTGAGTTACGGTTAGAGTTAAGTCTGTAGCAGTAATACCTTCACGAAGTTTACCGGTCATTTTCATCCCCACAACTTCAGGCACAAGCATAGAGATTGGTTGGCCAAGCATAGCCGCTTCCGCTTCAATACCTCCAACACCCCAGCCTAAAATACCGAGGCCGTTAATCATGGTTGTGTGAGAGTCTGTACCCACCAGTGTATCCGGATAGGCTACCGTTGAACCATCATCTTCTTTCCGTGTAAACACTCCTTTGGCCAGGTATTCAAGGTTCACTTGGTGAACAATTCCGCGTCCCGGAGGAACTACCCGGAAGTTATCAAATGCCTCTTTACCCCATTTCAAAAACTCATAACGCTCGCGGTTACGCTCCATCTCTTTTTCAACGTTGAACATAAGAGCTGCATCGCGGCCGAACATATCCACCTGGACCGAGTGATCAATAACGAGATCTACCGGAACCTGTGGGTTGATGGATGTTGGATTTCCCCCCATACGCTTCATGGCAGAACGCAGAGCAGCAAGATCCACAACTGCAGGCACGCCGGTAAAGTCCTGCAATACTACACGAGATGGTTTAAAAGGAATTTCACCCTGTGGATTTTTGGCGTTATAGCCGGCCAAAAGTTTAATATCGTCTTCAGTGATTGCAAAGCCATCATACTCTCTCAATACAGCTTCAAGTAATATCTTTATGGTAAACGGAAGCTTGCTAATATTACCATAACCAAGCTTTTCGAGTTTTTTAAGGCTATAAAGATGAGCCTCACCCGATCCCGTATTGAACGGAGTCTTGGTTTGTTGGAGTGGGTTGTCAGTTGTCATAAATCCTCTGTGCTTTCAAGATGTTAGAAGTCTTACTTATTCTATCCATCTAAAATAAGGGATTTTTGCGATAATATCTTTGCCAATCCGGATAGTAGATAGCGGTTATCACTTCAGGAATTTGCAGAATTATTGTAACAATGAACCTTTATGATTAAACTTGCCCCCTAAGTGGACGATAACCATACCTGACGCCAAACTTTCCGTCATTGAAATTTTATATAATTCTGACAAATCATAGCCGGTACACTTAAAAATATTAAATGCCTTATTTTGAAAACTATGGGTGAAAGACTACTACCTTTTGCCACGATATTAATCCTGTTTTTACTCAGCTCAACACTCTTCGCTCAATCTGATTCT
>CAYNZY010000022.1:0-27173 GCA_964401805.1 uncultured Rhodohalobacter sp. | reverse complement strand
AATCAGATCAGATCAGACCAAAACGGAGACGGACAACCCGATTTGCTTGGAAAAAAAGTTATCACTACCGGAATAGCCAACTCTTCAAGTGGATTGTTTCATGAACAGTATTTACAGCTATTTATCCAGGACGACTCTACAGGAATATCGATTTTCTCTTACAATATTGATGCTCCGATTACACCCGGTGACAGTCTTCTGGTTTGGGGCACCGTCGATTCCTACAACGGCCTGGTTGAAGTGGAAGCTGATTCCTACCGTGTATTTCATAACCGGTCGACTCCAAGACCGTTAAACTTAGCGGACATCATAGCCAATCCGGCTGACTACCTTGGCGTCCTTTCCAGTGGAGAAGGAGTGATAACCGAAACGGGGAGTACATATAATGGCAAATATGTGATTATTTCACCGGAAGAAAGTCCCGGCAGTATCATGGTTTATGTTTCCAATTTTCACGTCCGGTTCTCTGAGTTCAATTTTGATGTACTCAATGTTGGAGATAAAATTGCCGTGGAGGGGGTTATTACCGAGTACAACCCTGAATTTCCGGGCCAGAAAAATTATAAACTCTTTTTACGAACCCCTGATGACCTGAGTTATATCGGTCTTCCCGGCTATTATGTTAGCCTGATCATTTGGAGTGTGCTGGCCCTGGCGGTTATACTGCTTGGCATTTACCTCTTTATGCGATACCGGGTTGAATCTAAAACAAAAGATATTCAGCTCTCACTACATCAGAAGGAGGTTTTATTGAAGGAGGTGCATCACAGGGTCAAGAATTCTCTTTCCATAGTTTCGGGTTTACTGCAAATGCAGTCGATAAGTACTGAAAATGAGGAAGCCAACAAAATTTTACAGACCAGTCAAACCCGAATTCAGTCGATTGCCCTTATACATGATAAGCTCTATAAAACCGACTCACTCTCTGATATTAAATTAGATATATACCTGAAAGATCTGATTGAATCCATTCACAACACTTTTACTGATCTGAACAAACGGGTATCGCTTCAATTTGAAATGGATTCCGTAGAAATAGATTCAAAAAGTGTGATTTATTGCGGTTTACTGGTAAATGAACTGGTCGTAAACTCATTCAAATATGCGTTTAAAGACAGGGATGACGGAGAACTTACAGTGAAGCTAAAGAAAGATGGTGACAACATAATTTTGACGATATCAGATAACGGACCGGGTCTGCCGGAAAAATTCAATCCCGAAAACCAGGATGGCTTAGGCTCGATGTTGATCAACACGTTTGCCGCTCATCTTGAAGCGGAGACAACGGTATCGGAGCCCAACAGTGGATCAACTTCTTTCACATTCACTATCCCTCATAAATCGTAAAACCGAAATTCGGCAAATCACACCGGCGCAATTTCTTTTAAGGATTTTACAACTCTCTCAGATATATTCGGTTAACCCTTAATCAATTTATCTGAAAAGATGATTCGACTGCTTACTGCCACTCTCCTGTTCTTCACATTTCTAATACCTTTTTCAACCCGGGCACAAATTCAATCTCCGGAAAATCCTTACATGGACGGTTACCTGAAGTGGGACGAAGGCAATTACATTGGAGCCATTGAGGATTTCCTGGAGATCCTGAACGGTCCGGATGCGGATCTCTATTTCGATGACATTGCCAAACTGACCGGTGAAATCTACATCGTGGAAGAAATTAGTGTAGATGGAAGAAATCCGGTTTTCAGCCCGGACAACACTCATTTTGTGTGGAACGACCTGACCGGCGACGGTCCTGTCATGAAAATTGGCAAAATCACTGAATCGGGAGTGGAGCATTTACACACTGTTGAGGGTTCTGACCTGCAATTCTCCCCTGATGGCAGACACGCGATATTTTTCAGGACTGAAGCCACTCAAAAGATGGAACAGCTTCAGAGTGAGCTTTCTGAAGCCTTTAATGCCAGGGATCGGGCGGCAATCAATCGGCTGCGCGGAGAAATGCAATACGAAGCGCTGCTAAATACTTCTCTGTATAGTTTTGATCTCCAGTCCGGTTCTACAGAAAAACTCAACACGGGCAACTTGTTGGTTCGGACTCCATCCTTTAATGAAAACGGTACGTTTTGGTTTGCCGGTTTGGATCCCGATCAACCGAATCGGAGTGATATTTACACACTCAACCTTACTGATGGATCATTAAATCAAATCACAACGGAGCCCGGATTTTATGATGCTCCGATTCCTGTGCCCGGAAGCGAACATGTGATCTTCAATACTTACACCTCATCACCTTTTCCAGCACCCGCAAATAGTGAACAATACAGTTACGACATCGAGGACGGATTTTTTCTTTTCAGTCAGGAACAAGGTGAGATCCAAAAATGGACCGGCCAGGCTCCGATTCTTTCAAAAAACGGCAATCGATTGGCCTTTTTAACTACCCAAGATGATGTAACCGCAATTCACAGCGTAAACTTAAGCGACAGTTCACTCGAAGCCGTCGAATTTGTCTCTTCAACCGACCCAATTCAGAACCCTGCCCTCTCACCGGACGGCAGTAAACTGGCCTACATGCTAAAGGAAGGGATCAGCTGGGATCTTCACATGGTTCACACTTCCGACGGCTCTCACGAAAAACTCTCTTATGATATTCAGCACGAACTGTTTCCACATTTTTTGAACGATGATAAAGTTTTGGGCATGATGGGCGAATCGCGGCATCGCCGGTCCCATATTTATGATGTGAACACAAAAGATTTTTACAGGCTTTTCCATAACAACAACATCCGAACCGTTTCGATGGAGAACGACTGGGAGCCGAGCTCGGACGGCACCAAACTCCTGGTTGTAGCTCAGCGTGGCGGTGATACCATTGCACCCGAACAAGGAGTTTACCTCGTGCGTATTGGCGAAAAAATCTCTCAACAAACTCTCATCGACCGACTTGAAGCGAACCTGAGAAGTGAACAGGAACTTCTGGCCAAGGCAGAAAGAATGTTTGAGCCTATTCACGACTCGGTTAAAGATCTGACAGAACAGATCAACCTGACGCGAATCTATCACTACCAAAAAGATCTTTACGATTTCGGCTCGAAGCATATCAGTCAGCCCGGCAATCAAAAAGCGATCGACTACATCTACGAAACGCTGGAATCTTTCGGTTACGAACCGGAACTGCAGTGGTTCAATCCGTCCGATGATATTGAAACAGCCAATGTTGTGGCGCGACTTGAAGGAACAGAGCACCCGGAGGTAGTTTACATTTTAAGCTCTCATTTCGACTCGGTTCAGCACAGTCCCGGAGCAGATGACAACACCTCCGGAACGGCCGTATTGCTGGAAGCCGCCCGTGTTTTGGCCAAGAACCCACAACCGGCCACGATTATCTTTGCCTCTCTTACTGCAGAGGAGTCCGGCCTGCTCGGTGCCCGGGAGTTTGTCCGCGTCGCGGAAGAGGAAGGTCTTTGGGCCCATGGTGTAGTTAACAACGACATGATGGGCTGGACCCGCCACCACCGACTTGATAACACCATCCGGTTTTCAAACCACGGGATCAAAGATGTACAGCACTCCGGAGCCATTCTTTTTACAGATCTGATCACATACGATTCGCGTTACTATCGATTCACTGACGCACATGCATTCTTTGATGCGTTTGGTGATGTTCTCGGAGGTATCGGATCCTACCCGATTCTTGGAAACCCAAACTACCACCAAACAACCGACCGTCTTGAAACGATCAACCACAGGCTGGTTCAGGAGGTATCCCGGTCTACGACAGCTACGCTGATGATGCTGGCTAATGCTCCGTCGAAAGTAACCGGACTTGAGGTCCTGGATTTGGGAGGTAATCAATCTGACGTGCGCTGGAATGCATCGCCGGAAAGCGATATTGATTTCTATGTTGTTAAATACACAGATCAGATGGGCAATCCACATGAGCAAACTGTTAGCGGAACTGAAACTTTATTAAATCGTGCAGATCTCTCAAAACCAATTTCCGTAAAAGCCGTAAATAACCGCGGAATTCAGGGCTGGGACTGGACGGTTTGGGAGGAGTGATTTGTCTTATATAAGATCAAATGCACAAGTACTACTGTAAAACGATAAAAGTAAAAATGCGGGTCCAACCACCCCTCGCCCCTCCTTCATAAGGATGGTAGACTGTTTTCCTATCCTCCTATGAAGACTCACCATTATTTTGAACTTAGCTTCACTGACAAATATGGAACAAAGGGTAACTGATTAATTCCTCTTTGAAAGAATACATCGTAGTAGAATAGATTAGACTGGTCGTATACGTTAATGGCTCCGAGCTGAACGTTCATATCTGCTTGGCTTAGGTCAAAAAGTCGTTCTATTGTCACATCCAGCCTGTGATACTCCGGCAGCCTTCCCTGAAAGGGTTTGTCGAGTAATACTCTGGGGGTACCGTATCCTTCAGTAACTTCAGGTGGGCCGTCTTCAAATGAGAAAAAACTGTCAAAACCAATGGGTCGGGTGAATGGCATTCCTGAACCGTAGCTCCAGTTTAAGCTGGTTGAGAATTTTCCAAAATCAAAACCTAATTGCGCATTAAATTGATGGCGCCTATCGTGCGAAGGATTATAGGTTTGTACCTCTTCGCCAAACCATAGAGTAAAATGATCCTGAGCCGTTTTGTATTCTGTGATGGAGTAACCATACCCCAACCCGGCGTAAAAACGGTTTCTGTCGAAATCTAACCTAACATCTACACCATTTACATTTCCGTCAGCATATGCAAGATCCGTTGTGAACTCTGCCACAGAACTCCAGACGGATACCGGTGTATCCTGAATAATTTTGTGATATCCTTCCACCGAAAAAGTCGTAAATCGGTTTACCGAAAAATCAAATCCAAGCAAAAAGTGAGTGGTTTGAAGTGATCTGTCAGAATCCGGATCAATAATCCAGGCGGTAAATGCTGTTCCTGCATCCCTGAAATCTGACAAGCCAATCAACGGCTGGCGATAAATACCGGTGGCTCCGTGTAGTTTGAAATCATTTTTCCAGGGCAGATCAAGAGAAAAACGCAATCTGGGCTCAAAACTTGACGGAACCCGGTTCATGTACGAAGTGAAGGAAAAACCCGGCTCAACGGTTAAATACTCCCATAGTGGAATATTAACATTCAAAAATCCCCCCGTACTTAAAAATGAGGCTTCGTTGGCTTCCAAAGAGCTGAACCGGTTAACGAGATCGTACTTTACCGTTCGGTAGTTGGTAAAAAAGCCGTAGTCAATTCTTGTATCTGACCAGTAATTGGTGAAGCTCATGTCCAGATTTGATCTGAAAATATTCGAAAACCGATTTCCACTTCCGCCTCCATCTGTTTCATTGGAGAAGTATGACAATCCAAAGTTCACCTCCATAAATGAGAGTGACGTACTCTCCGAGGCACCTGCACATCTTCCACCGGTTACAAAATTGTTCCATTTGAAATATTGATCCGACTCAAAATCAAGACTTCCGCGATCGTAGGTTCTCATCATCAAAAAAGAACAACTTACTCCGGTATTACTTACGCTATTGAACTTCGCCAGCTGGCTGTTAAATTTTAACGGTTGTTGCTCTTGCAAATAGATCTTACTGCTCTCTTCAATCAAGGATCCACGAACCGAAACCATTAATGAACTCTTCCCCTCTTTTACAGGCGTTTCGAAGTAAAAATCGGAGATAAACGGACTCACGGATGCCGACCATCCTCTTTCATAGAGGTCACCGTTTCTTAACCTCACATCCATCACAGATGAAACCCGACCGGAATACCTCGGCCCAAATCCTCCTGCATAAAAATCTGCCGATGATACCACATTCTCCGGAAATACAGAAAAGAAGCCAACAATATGAAATGGCTGATAGATCATTGTTCCATCCATCAGAATTAAGTTCTCTGATGGCAATCCTCCCCGAACAAACAGTTGCCCTCCGCGGTCTCCTGTAACTAAAACACCCGGCTGTGTCTGTAAATAATTAACGAGATCTGCGTTACCGGCCGGTGACGGTGCTCTGCCAAATAACTCAGGGCGAACATTGACCTGGCCTGAACCACCCCTGAAGCCCCTGTCTGAAACCGTCAGCTCGTCCAATTCAGCACTTTCTTGACTTAGAGAGACATTTTTTGAAATAACATTTGAACCCCGAGATACTGAGATTGTGTCTTTAAATGTTTCGAATCCTATAAATCTAACCTGAAATAGATATTCTCCGGGTTCCAGGTTTCCAATTTGATAAAATCCATTTTGGTCGGTCGTTGTCCCTTTCAGTTCTCCATCAGGAAGTAGTTGAACTGAAATTGTTGCCCTGTCGAGAGTTTGCCCGGCCTGACTGTCCGTTACAATTCCTCTAATCACGCTGCTCTGTGAAAAGACAACATTCGTTGACGTAAATAGTAAAATCAGAATAAATGTTATTTGATATTTTAGAGTCATAAACTCAGCTTATTTAAGCAATTTCCCTGGTCTTGAATAATCTTTAAAAACTTAAAATTAATTATCACAAGGCGGTCTCCGTTCAGAAATCTCGATTTTTCGTCTGGCTATTCCTGCCACTAATCCGGTTCCGCCATCCACATTTGAAACCACTTCTGGAAGATTCTTTTCAAGATCACTCAGCCCAATATCTTTCGGCCAGTCAGGTCCGGCTGTTGCGAGAACAAATTCTCGCCGATTGATTCTAAATTGACCTACGAATACACCTAATTCTCTTGCAATTTTTTCAATATTTTCTGAATCGATTTCATATTCAACCCCGGGTGTAATATTCATTTCATCCAAGTGAGAAATTATGATCTCCTTTTCAGGACCACAGCCGACCTCTAATAAGGCTTGAGCAAGATATCTTGTTTCTGCCACAACGATTGTATCCAAGGCGACACCTAATACTGAAATACTTTCAGAATTTTCCGAATATTCTACATTTGGTTCAGGCAGCGGTGAAGGAGTATGCACAACCACACGACTATAGTCACCCCCGGGGCCTTCCGCTTCAAGCTCGTACAAATTATTACCATACATATTTTCTGTCAGCCAATAATTCCAGACGTACGTATCGCCACCGAACTTAAAAAGTGAGTCCGCCAGTGCAAATTGTTCTCCTGTAGACTCTCTTGTAAGATTTACTGCAGTACTATTCTTGTCCTGATCTGTTGGAATTAAGGACTCTCCAACAGGCATAACTCTCACCCATTGAGTATCTGCATGTATGTCAATGACACCATTTATAGAAAAAGCCAGCTCTTCATTTTCCTGTAGTGGCTCAAAAGAATTCTCACACCCAACAAATGTTACAGTACACATCACTATGATGAGTTGAAAAATTATTGAAGCAGTAAACTTCTTCACTTTATTTAATCCTGTTATAATAGCTAACATGGCTCTTGTGGGGTTGTAATTTGAATAATCCGGCCTGCTACGCCTGCAACGTATCCTACTCCACCTTCAACATTATTGATTACATCAGGTAAAGTGATTTCAAGATCTATCAATTCTGACAAGTCCGGCCAGTCTTCGCCGGATGAGACTATTAATAACTCTCTTCTATTAATTACAAAATTTTCAACAGACGGACCCAAAGCCGCGGATATTTCGGATCGGTTATTTACCTCCAATCGATAACGGCCGTCAGCGTAGGTTATCAACTGATCTAAATGCGAGATGACAATCTCCATCTCCGGGTCACATCCGATCTCATTGACCGGCTGTACAAAATATCGTGTCTTTACCGATACAATCGGATCTACACTTTGCCCAATGAAAATACCGGACTCAAATCCTGTGCTGTACTCCTCGATTGTTGGAATGGGTAATTCAGATGGTAGATTAATTTGGGCAACACTGGACCTGCCTTCCGAATTCTGGGCTACAAAACGATAACTGCTATTAGCGCTGAGATCTTCACTCGAAAAATAATTCCACACATAGGTATCACCACCAAATTTGTACAGTGAATCCTGAAACGCAATCTGATCTCCGGTAGAATTATGAATCAGGAAAACCTGTGAATTATTGGATTCAGGATCGGTGTTGATCAATCTCTCTCCGATGGGCATTACTCGGACTACGCTAAATTGACCGTGTACATCAACAACACCGTACATCGAAAATGTCAAATCCTCATTTTTCTGCAAAGGGTCAAATGTTTGATCACAACTCACTGCCATGAACAATAGAGCTATGCAAATCGCATGAAGAGAGACAAACCTTTTACCCATTTTATGATGTTTAAATGTTAGGCTTAACACTTATTACAAAAATATTTACTCAGATATGAAATATTTAGGATAATTGATACAACTTAACAATGCTACTATTTGAGATTACGGTAACTGTCAGGCATGAACACCTTCTAACAGATTTTTGAGTGGATTCGCTATTGCAATACACAATAAATCCCTTTATCTTTTTCAACTTTCCAATTTTGCAAGAAAACAAAGAGAATATCGTGAATACGATCAGTAATAAAACATACAACGCAAACTCAGCCACTGTAGATAAAAAGTGGGTAATTATTGATGCAGAAGATCAGCCTCTGGGACGTTTATCGTCTAAGGTTGCAACTATACTGCGTGGAAAAAACAAACCGGAATTTACGCCTCATGCAGATACCGGCGACAATGTGATCGTCATTAATGCAGAGAAGGTTCAATTGACCGGCAAAAAACTGACCAACAAAAAATATTTTAAGCATACAGGCTATATCGGTTCTGAAACTTATACTTCTGCTCTCGATATGCAGAAAAAAGATCCGACAGCTTTAATCACAATTGCTGTGAAAGGAATGTTGCCTAAAAATAAGCTTAGCCGTCAGATCATGAAAAATCTGAAGGTATATGCAGGCTCAGTTCATCCACACACTGCACAACAACCGGAAATTTTAGAGATCTAAATTCTCATAATGGCACAAGAAAATTACATCGGACGTCGTAAAACGTCCACAGCTCGTTTATATATCAAAGATGGTAGCGGTAAATTTATCGTTAACGGAAAACCTCTCGAGGAACACTTGAATACCAAAGCTCGGGTAAACATTGCCCGACTTCCATTGGATGTTACTGAACTTGATGGCAAATACGACATCAAAGTTACAGTAAGCGGTGGAGGAGTAACCGGTCATGCAGGTGCAATTTCTCTCGCATTGGCTCGTGCAATTGACGACCTGAACGAAGATGTTCACGGCGTTTTGAAAGAGCACGGTCTTCTTACTCGAGACGACAGAATGGTAGAACGTAAGAAATACGGCCAGCCGAAAGCTCGTAAGAAATTTCAGTTCTCCAAGCGTTAAGATTACCTGTTTCGGACTGCAAATTGCAGGATCACACCCAATTATTCTGCAACACTTCAGGTCTGCCAATATTTGTAAACAATCATTTTAAATTTCTCAATCAGGTTAAGACAAAGTGTTATTAGCCTGAAATACACATACGTAGTGACCCTTCGCCGAGTGTTCCGACAATGTTTTCGGAATTAGCGCTTTGGGAATGACCTGCGTAGAGGACTAACTCAAAAAAAGACGACATAAACATGCCTAAAGCAGCAAACGTAGAAGAACTATTAAAATCAGGTGCGCATTTTGGTCACCTGACTCGCCGTTGGAATCCAAAGATGAAAGAATTCATCTTTATGCAAAGGAACGGCATTCACATCATTGATCTTAAAAAATCACAAAAATATCTCCAGGAAGCTCTTGATGAGGTAACCAAACTTGCTCGTGCCGGTAAGACTATTCTCTTTGTTGGTACCAAAAAGCAGGCTCAGGAGATTGTAAAAACAGAAGCAATCCGTTGTGGAATGCCTTTTGTGACACACAGATGGCTGGGCGGTATGCTTACCAACTTTAGCACCGTTCGAAAGAGCATCTCTCGTATGGAAGAGATCGAGAAAATGAAAAAGGACGGAACCGTTGATGAGCTGACCAAGAAAGAGGGTTTGATGCTCGAAAGAGAGCTTGAAAAACTTGAGCTTACATTGGGCGGTATTGCGAACATGACACGCATACCAGGCGCCATTTTCGTTGTTGATACTATTAAAGAGCACATTGCGATTAATGAAGCTGTGAAGCTGAATATCCCGATTATCTCTATGGTTGATACGAACAGTGATCCTGATATTCCTGATCATATCATTCCATCAAATGATGACTCTGCACGAACCATTCAACTGGTAACAGCGCAAATTGCTGATGCCATTATTGAAGGAAACGCTGAAAGAGAAGCAATTAAAGAAGAAGAACTGATGGAAGAGGCTGCCGCCGAAGCGAAGAAGGATACCGGCTCAGACTCAGACAAAGAAGAGAAGAAAGAAGCAAAAGCCGGAAAGTCAACGAAGCGAAGAAAACGACGGCGAAAAACTTCCGACTCTGACAGCAAGGATCAAGCAGAAGATAATGCTAAAGATCAAGCAGATGAGAGCGCCAAAGAAGACGACAAGAAGGAAGAAGAGAAAGAATCTGATTCTGACAAAGAGTAAACCTGAACTGCAAATTTTTCTAAACTCATGAGCATTAGTGCAAAAGATGTAAAAAAACTTCGCGACGCCACCGGAGCAGGTATGATGGACTGCAAAAAAGCCCTGGGCGAAGCTGATGGCGACATGGATAAAGCCATTGAAATTCTCCGTAAAAAAGGTCAGCAAGTATCTGAGAAACGATCTGAAAGAGAAGCTAATGAAGGATTGATCCTGACTAAGATCAGTGATGATCATAAAAAAGCTACAGCTATCGAAATCAACTGCGAAACTGACTTTGTAGCTCGAAATGAAGATTTCCAAAATCAGGCGAACAAATTCCTCGAAGCTGCATTCGATAATGACATCAGCAGCTCTGAAGAACTGATGGATATCGAAATTGACGGTCTATCTGCCGAAAAACACCTTGAAGAGATGGTTGGCAAGATCGGAGAGAAAATCGAGATTGCTCGTGTTGTTCTTTTAACAACAGACGGAACACTCGTAGATTACATTCACCCGGGCAATCAGCTTGGAGTTCTCGTAGAATTTGATGGTAAACTAACGGATGACAACGTAGGAAAAGACGTTGCCATGCAAATTGCTGCGATGAATCCTTTGGCTGCTACCCGTGATGGCGTAGATGCTTCTGTAGTAGAAAAAGAGCTGGAAATTGCTAAAGAGCAGCTAATCAATGAAGGAAAACCTGAAGAAATCGCTGAAAAAGCATCCAAAGGTAAACTTCGACGATTCTACGAAGAACGAGTGCTCCATGAACAGAAATTCGTTAAAGATAACGGCATAACCGTTAAAGAGTACCTGGAGCAAAACGATGCTCCTCTCGTCAAGTCATTCTATCGAATGCAGCTTGGCGAAGCTTAATTATTTATCTTCAAAAAAGGCTACCTTCAAATGGTGGCCTTTTTTATATCAGTAAACTTCTAAATTAATGACCAGTGGCAAATCAATATAAGAGAATACTGCTCAAATTAAGCGGAGAAGCACTTTTAGGAGAACAAGGACACGGAATAGATGCAGATATTCTGACTCAGTATGCAGATGAAGTATTAGCAGTTCAGGCTGAAGGGGTAGAAGTTTCTGTAGTCATTGGCGGAGGAAATATTTTTCGTGGTGTAAAAGGTGCAACAGAAGGAATGGATCGCGTGCAGGGCGATTACATGGGTATGCTCGCAACCATGATCAACAGTATGGCCTTCCAGGATGCTCTTGAGCGTAAAGGGGTTCACACAAGGCTTATGAGCGCCATTCGCATGGAAGAGATTGCTGAACCGTATATTCGCCGAAGAGCCATTCGCCACCTGGAAAAAGGCCGGGTTGTGATTTTTGGCGCCGGTACAGGAAATCCATACTTCACTACAGATACGGCCGCCTCACTGCGCGCCATCGAAATTGAAGCGAATGTTATTTTAAAAGGAACCCGCGTTGACGGTATCTATGATTCCGATCCGGAGAAGAACAGTGGTGCCGTGAAATTCGACACCATCACGGGTGACGAAATTCTCCGTAGAAGACTTGATGTAATGGACCTTACAGCATTCACACTTTGCCGCGACAACGAGACTCCAATCATTGTTTTTAACATGAATAAGAAAGGAAACCTCAAAAAAGTTGTCTGTTCTGAAGAAGCTGTTGGTACAACGGTTGTTTGGGATGATTAACCATTTTATTAAATTCAAACTTTGCTAAAAAGCTGCTGATGTTAAATAAGAGTCGTTAACTCAGCAAACCTTTTCATTTAACTCATACAGACTGCTATGATACCAGAAGAAATTCAGTTAATTATCGACGACGCCGAAGATAAAATGAAAGAGGCCGCCGGCTTTTGTAAAAAAGAGCTTTCGCATATCCGTGCCGGCAAAGCCACTACTTCCCTGCTGGATGGCATAAAAGTCAATTACTACGGATCACAAACTCCGCTCAACCAGCTTGCATCCGTAGCAGCCCCGGAAGCACGGCTTTTAGTTGTTCAACCTTTTGATAAATCAGCTATGGAGGAGATCGAAAAAGCCATTATGTCTTCCGGGCTGGGTTTAAATCCTAACAACGACGGTAATATCATTCGAATTCCTCTCCCTATGCTCTCTGAGGAGCGCAGGAAAGAGCTTGTAAAACACTCTAAAGAGGTTGGTGAAAAAGCCCGGATCAGTATTCGAAATACTCGACGGGATGCAAACGACGAAATCAAAAAAACAGTGCAGGAAGAATCACTTCCCGAAGACAGCCGGTTCGAAGCTGAGGATGAAATCCAAAAACTGACCGATAAGTATATTGCCCTGGTTGATGAGATGCTTGAAACCAAGGAAAAAGAGATTATGACCGTATAACATTCTTTGATTTTTTTGAAACATGGTATTTCGTCTTTACTCCTTTTCAGGATTAGAGATGGTGCAAATACCATGTTTTTTTATTTTTTGCCATTCTCTTTACATACATTTTAAGGCATGTACATTTCTGATTTAGAACTTCACGGATTTAAAAGCTTTGCGCACAAAACGCACGTAAAGTTTGATAGTGGTATCACGGCAATTGTAGGGCCGAACGGGTGCGGAAAATCCAACATTGTCGACGCCCTCCGTTGGGTTTTGGGTGAACAACGCCCTACCCTTCTCCGCTCCAGCGCCATGAGTAACGTAATTTTTAACGGTACCGCCAAAAAGAAAGCGTTGGGAATGGCGGATGTTTCCCTCACTTTTGTGAACAACAAGGGAATCCTGCCTGTAGAATACAGTGAGCTAACCATTACAAGAAGGCTCTACCGATCCGGTGACAGCGAGTATCTGATTAACAATACACACTGCCGGCTGAAGGATATTATGGAGCTCTTCATGGATACCGGAATGAGTTCAGACGCCTACTCTGTGATTGAACTTAAAATGGTGGAAGAGATTCTGAATGACAGAAATAATGATCGCCGAAGACTCTTTGAAGAGGCTGCCGGGGTTACCCGCTACAAAGATCAGCGGAAAAAGACGTTCAGAAAGCTGGATGAAACACTGAAAGATCTCCAGCGGCTGGAAGATATTCTCGTTGAGGTTCGTAAGAAAACACGTTCACTTGAAATTCAGGCCGACAAAGCGGCCAAAGCCAAAGCATATCAAAAAGAGTTAAAATCTCTGGATCAGGGTTACACTCTGAACCAGTATAAAGCTGTAAAAGAGGAGCTCGAACCACTTCAGGAACGAATAGACAACGCAGATAAAGAGAAAAAAGAGATTTCTCAAAAGGTTGAAGAGCTGGAGGGTAATGAGGAAAAAGCTCGAAATCATCTTTTGGAAAAAGAAAGAAATCAGGCCGAAGCTCAACGGCGAGTAAGTCAGCTGCACTCCTCTATTCGTGAAATGGAGACCAACCTCCGTATCACAAAAGAGAAGATTGTGAATGAAGAGGGTGTCATCAAGCAGCATAAGAATGACATCGAACAGGCTTCGAAAGATCTGACGGAACTTGAACAGCTCAAGAAAGACAGTATTGAGAAGCTGGAAAATTTTGCTGAAGAAAAAGAGAAGTCAGAAGAGACTCTGAAAAACTCCAAAGAGCGATTTAATGAGGTTCAGCAGAAATTCACCAAAGTTCGGCATGAATTGTACGAGCTTGAAATTGAAATCAGTGATGTAAACAAAAAGCTCTCGGCACTGCAGTCGAATCGTATTAAGCTCGAGTCAAAACTTGAGAACAGTGAGGATGACCGGCTACGAATCGATCGGGATATTGAGGATCTGGAAGATGAAATCACAAATGCGAAAGGCGAGTTAAACCTGGTAAAAGAGAAGCTGAAGGAGGCCAATCAAAAACTCGAACAGCAGGAAGAGCGGCTGGAAAAAACAGTTGAAAAACGACAGAATCTTGAAGAAACACGGGAAGATCTCAGAGAAGCACTCCGGTCGCTGAAAAGTAAAAAGGATGCCGTGAAGTCAGAGATTTCTCTGATGGAGAGTCTTGCCGAATCAAACGAAGCTCTACCCTCTTCGATTGCTTATCTGACTGAGAATCACGCCTCTGAATTTTCAACTCTTTCGCCCGTGGGAGAAGTGCTTCATACCTCAGAAGAGCTCGCTCCTGCTCTTGAAATGGCGTTGGGTGAAATGATCAACTACCTGATTGTTGACTCAATGGATGATGCCGTCCGGGCCTCCAGAATATTGAAAGAAAAAGGGAAAGGGCGGGCAACGTTCATTCCTTTGAAAGAACTTAAAGAAAATTACCAAGTTGTTGACGGGTCTATCTACCGGGAAGTTCATCCCGAAAGTAAGTTTGATACAATAGCCCAACTTCTGCTTGGCTCAACGATCCTGGCAGACTCTATAGAAGAGGGCTCAAAAGCACTGGAAGATGGAGCTTCCGCTGCAGTAACGATTGAAGGTGACCTGATCACGGCCGACCATTTTCTGAAGAGCGGAAGTAAAAACAAACAAGCCGGAGTTCGGCTTGGACTGAAGGATAAGCTCGAAAAACTGAAGAGTACATATCAAACTACAGATCAGTCTCTTGAGGAGAAACAGAAAGAGCTGGATCAGCTGAATGGTGAATTGGAAGAGCTCAATACCGATTCAATTCGTCAGCAGATCAAAGAAATACAGAAATCAATTCGACAATTTGAACAACAGACCAGTCGATGGCAGTCTAATGTTCAGCTGTATGAAAAGAACATCAACGATTTAAAGATTCGGAAATCGAACCTGCAGTCCAATTTAGACAGCGCTCAGGAAGAGCTCGATGAACTACATCCGCAGCAGAAAGAGCTGCAGCAAAAAATTACAGAACTAAGTAAGCAGCAGAATCAAAAGAAAGACGTTCTGCAAAAACTGGAAGATGAGCGGGCTATTGCACAAAATCGCTACAACGACGCACAGCTCAAACACCAGGATGTAAAAAACAAAGCTCAAAATCTGGAACGGGATATCGATCGAGCCGAAACCGGTATTGAAAATATCAGAACACGTCTGAGTTCGCGAAAGGAGTTGATGGTTGAAAGCAAAGAGAAAATTGAGAAGTATACGTATGCCATTGAGCAGACCGAAAAACAGCTTTCCATCAAAAAGGAGAATAAACAGGAAGCCGACGAAAAACTTTCTGCGGCTGAGGAAGCAAGCAGTCGGCAGCGCGGTATCATCAATGAAATAGAGAAGGAGTTAAAAGAGCTGCGCCGACGCAAAGAGGTCAACCTTGAGCTTGTTCACCATCTATCTATGGCCCACGAAAAGCTTGAGATGAAATCTCAGGCACTTTCTGATCACATTTGGGAGACCTATGGAATCTTGATGGATCAGGTGGAAGAATCGCTGCCCGAAGATATGACCCCGGATGACGCCAAAGAGAGAATTGCCTGGCTAAAGCAAAAATTGAATCGAATCGGAGACGTTAACCCATTGGCCATTGAGGAGTTCAAAGAGGAGAAAGAGCGGCTCGATTTTTACGAAGAACAGATAGAGGATCTTCAGAAAGCGGAGGTCGAAATGCGCGAAACCATTGATGAGATCAACCAGACTGCGACCCAGCGATTCAATGAGACATTTGAAAAAATTCGTGCAAACTTTAAAAATGTATTTAACACGCTTTTCCACGAAGATGATTATTGCGACCTCTTGATTGAAGAGGATGCTGAAGATCCGTTGGAAGCCAAGATCGATATCAAAGCAAATCCGAAAGGGAAACGTCCATCGAGCATTAATCAGCTTTCGGGAGGCGAGAAAACCCTTACGGCCATTGCCCTCCTTTTTGCAATCTATCTCGTAAAGCCCTCTCCATTCTGTGTACTCGATGAGGTTGATGCTCCATTGGATGATGCAAATATCGAGCGATTTTCGGCAATGATTAAGAAGTTCAGCCAGGATACGCAGTTTATCATTATTACTCACAATAAGAAGACCATGTCGAAGGCCGAAATGATGTACGGTGTTACCATGCCGGAAACCGGTGTGAGTAGGCTTGTAGGAGTAAAATTGGATGAAGTGGCAACCACGTAACGGATGAGCGAAGAAGATCAAAAGCCGAGGATTTCTAAAACCAAAGATGGCTCAACAACACTCTACTCTCCTGTTTTTGATCAGCACTACCACAATCCCAACGGTGCGGTAGCCGAAAGTAAAATTGTCTTTTTTGAAACAACCGGGCTTATTGAAGCACTTCAACAGAGAGACCACATCGCAATATTTGAAATGGGATTTGGTACGGGACTGAATTTCATCTTGCTGAAAAATTATCTGGAGGCATTGGAAAGTCCGCCAAAAGTGGACTTCTACTCCGTTGAAGCTTTTCCGGTTGATCCGGTGACAGCCACCAAATTTGATTTTGGTGATGAGCTGAATCAACAAGATCCGGCAAACCTTCTGAAATCAATTTTTTCCGATGCTGAACCGGGTACAAACAGTATTCAAATTTCGGAGTACTTGACCCTGAATCTCTTTATCGGTTCATTTGATGACTCTCCACAGCCCGATCAACCCATTGATTATTTTTTCCACGATCCATTTTCACCGGAAGTAAATAGCGAACTTTGGACGCCTAATGTTTTTCAAAGATTGAAATCATATGCTAAAAAATCAGCGCTGCTTGCAACATACTGTGCTGCTTCATCCGCCAGGGCAGCGATGGCTGTGGCAGGGTGGAAAATTTGCAGGGCACCTGGCGCATTGGGTAAACGGGAAATGACACTCGCATCGCTCGATGAAAAGAACCTTGATGGCTTCAAAAGAGTTAATGAGCTGAGGCTTATTGAACGATATCAACAAGGTGACTTCAATTAAATCTCTTTTTTATAAATCCTTCAATATTTGATGATGCAAGAATTTGATAAACTGGCACAATCTCTTCAGCCTCACTATTCACATTTTAATGTTGGTGCAAGGCTTCTGTTTACGGGTCACTCTCATCAGGCGTGGCCAGATGTAGCTTTTGACGGCGTAAGACAATACATGCAGATTGCCGCAGATCAAGTTGACACAAAATGGTCGGCCGCTTTTGAAAAAACGGAAGTCCTGCGTTCCTATCTTCGAAGTTATTACGACGATCCGAACGGTAAATATTGCCGTGAAGAAAACACACACGTATTGATGATATCCTGGCTCTCTTCACTCAATTTGAAGGATAAGCCAAAAATCATCACCACAACCGGTGAATTTCATTCGATGTATCGCCAATTGCGCCGATACCAGGAAGAAGGATACGACATTGTTTTTCTGCCGCATGAAGATGATGATCAGCTGCTCAGCTCAATTAAAGAGGAATTAGATGATCAGACAGCCGCTGTGATGTTGTCGCGGATCTATTTTGAAACATCAGAAATCAACACAAAAATTTCTGAGATAGCTGCTGAAACCAAAAAAGCGGGAATTCCTCTGCTAATCGACGACTACCATGGAACCAACGTAGTACCCCTCTCCATCACCGAAGAAGGCTTAGAGCACTGCTACGTACTCATTGGGGGCTATAAGTATCTTCAATGGGGAGAGGCTAACTGTTTCCTGCGATTTCCTTCAGACTGCACACTTCGTCCTGCAGTTACCGGGTGGTTTGCATCATTCGACGCGCTGGATGAACCGAGAGACGACAATCCTGTTTCGTTCGATGACGGAGATCAGAAATTCGCGTCCGGCACCTACGATCCAATCTCTCAGTTTCGGGCTGCTGCAGTTGCAAACTTCTTTCAAAAGATGGGATTATCCCCTGAAGCACTGCGCCGGCAATATTCAGATCAGGTCTCCTATTTACGCGATCTTTTTGATGAGCAGTCTTTTTCTGAGAATATGATCCAACACGCTAACACACGCCCACTTGAAGAAACCGGTGGATTTCTGGCATTGAAATCACCTAACGCCAGGGAGATAAGAGCTAAACTGCTCAGCCAGGGAGTTTTCACTGATGCAAGAGGAGATATCATCCGGTTTGGTCCCGCTCCGTATACCACAGCCGAGCAGTGCCGCCAAGCGATACAAAAACTCGGCGAAGTTGTTCGTGAACTTTAATTACAACTGACCCGACATTTCACTGATTCTCTGAATGGCAAAAATCATATAGCCAATAATGGAAGCGGCAAAACCCGTGAGTACAGAGTAGAGTACAAATCCGACGATATACGTTGAAATAATTCTCACCCAGGTCAGAAAATCTGAACGCAGAATATAGGATTTATAAATCCACAGTGTAGGGATTGCTAAGACAACAGCCGGAAGCGTTGCATTGGAAATTGGGTCAAGTAAGCTTACGCCGGAAAACATCCAAAAAGGGATGAGAAGAAGCTGAAATAACATTGCAGCCCCCACGGCATAGCTGTTCATCACCAACAGACTGAAAAATCCGGAAATGTAGTCCCGGAAGAAAAAGAGACCGCCAATGGAGAGCATCGGTACCAGAAGGAGTGCTGATGAGATTGGCAAAAATTGTGTGGTTGATCGAACTGTACTCGCCTGAATCCACTCCGCAATCTCGCGCATCTGTTCGCTGTCTGTATCAAATTCTCCTAAAACCGGTTCGAAGGAGAAATCAACCAAAATTGTGTTAAATACAGTTGCAATGAGTGCTCCAAAAATCAGAAATAGAAAGGGATGAATAAAAACTCTGTCGTCACTCTCAAGAAATTGGTCAATTACATTTCTTGGATGATTGTAAATCTCTTTGAATGTTGATATAAATTTCTGGAACATGTTCAAACTCACTTCTCGTTAATCAATCACGTTTACTGCGGTTGAAAGGCCTCTAAATAGGTGTTTAATATAAGATGTTTGAGTTGAATGTTTTTTATCGATGGAACTGTTTTTTAATAAAAAGCTTTTTATATTTAGAGTCTGTAAAAAATTCAATAAATCTTATTTACACACATGATTGGAGTAAAAGTAAAAGATAACGAAAGCATCGACCGCGCAATCAATCGCTTTAAGAAAATGGTGACTCGCTCAAGAGTATTGAACGAATACAAAGAGCGTCAGCAGTACACCAAGCCTTCTGAAGAGAGAAGAGAAGCTCTTAAAAAGAGTGTTCGCGAAGAGAGAAGACGTCAGAGAGATAACTACTAATTCGTGTAGTTATACAGTTTCGGCTGCTTTTACAGAGCCTTCATTATTTGATCCGCGGGTTTTAATTTCATTTTTGATGTACCCGCGGTTTTGCTGACCGGGAGAACAGCTTGTTTAAATCCCATCTTCTCAGCCTCGCTCAGCCTTTGTTTTAAGAACGGTATTCTTCTCACTTCCCCGCCAAGGCCTACTTCACCTATATAAAGTGATTTTTCAGGGATTGGTTTATCTTTGAGGCTCGATGCTAAAGCTGCTACAACCGCCAAATCTGCGGCTGTATCATTAATTTTTAGTCCGCCTGCAATATTTAAATAAACGTCCTGCCCCGCAAAACTCATTACGGCTCTTTTCTCCAAAACTGCAATTAGCAAAGACAGTCTGCGCTGGTCGAACCCACTTGCCGTACGTTGCGGCGTACTGTAGTTACTGGGTGTTACCAAGGCCTGAATTTCGATCAAAATGGGGCGAGAACCTTCCATCACACAAGTTACACAGTTACCGCTAACTGAACTGTTCATTTCTGCTAAAAAGAGGTCTGACGGATTATTCACCTCGTGAAGTCCGGTATCACGCATTTCGAACACTCCAACTTCATTCGCGGGGCCAAACCGATTTTTAACACCACGCAATAGCCGGTGCAACTGGCTCTGATCTCCTTCAAAGTGCAGAACCGTATCAACCATGTGCTCTAAGATGCGTGGCCCGGCAATATCCCCCTCTTTAGTAACGTGCCCAATCATCAGTGTGGTTATTCCCTCCTTCTTCGCAATCTGCTGAAACATAGCCGAACACTCTCTGATCTGCTGTACACTGCCCGGAAGGCTGCTTAACTCTGAACTGAATACGGTTTGAATAGAGTCTACAACCAGCAAATCCGGTTTTATTTTGCGGGCCTGAGATATTACATTCTGAATATCCGTATTGTTGTAAATAAGCAGATTATCTCCGCTCATACCAATTCTATCAGCTCTCTGCTTGATCTGAGATGCAGACTCTTCACCCGCTATGTATAAAATTTTCAGGTTAGGGCACTTTTGTGCCACTTGCAGCATCAGTGTGCTTTTGCCGATTCCGGGATCACCACCTAACAGCAGAAAGGAACCGTCAACAATACCGCCTCCAAGCACCCTGTCAAACTCCGACAAATTTGTACTTACCCTCTCCTCTTTTGATTGCCGAACATCCTTCAAAGCTACAGCTTCGGCCTCTCCATTGTCAGATATATCTACCTTGTGCTTTTTAGAGCTTTTCTTTTTCTCAGCTACTTTTTCTTCAAAAGTGTGCCACTCCCCGCATGCAGGACACAAACCCAGCCATTTTGGTGAAAGGTGACCGCAAGCTGAACATTCGAACTGAATTTTAGTTTTGGCCATGATCTTAATCTACCTTATCGCCTTGTTCTTTGTTTATTTCACTGAGTTTCGTCGAAACTGATCTGTTTACATACCAGAGCATCGCAACAATTCCAATACCAATGCTTATGTAATATGTGATAATTCTCCATACAAATACGGCTAAACCAATAAACCCGGACCGTTCGATCAGCGGTCCTAAAAATACAGCAAAAAGCCCCTCAACACCGCCTGATCCGCCCGGTGTCGGAATAATCAAAAAGGCCAGATTCATTGCAAGGCTTCTCAAAATGAGAAGAATTTCGTTAGCAGGGAGCAGACTCAAAACTACAATTACTGGAAGTGCAACTCTGCAAAGCCAGCTAAGTGTTGAGAGCAAAAATGCTTTTATAACAAAGCTCATCGGTTTTTTTCTGAGTTCTCTCGAATAGTCGACCAGATTATCGGCTTCTGCGTTTACTTTATCAGCAAACTTTCTGAGTACAGGCAGCCTGAAAACCAATTCTATCATTCGCTTCATCGCTTTAGGATTGACAAGCAGTCCATAGGCAAGGAGTCCGCCGTAAATCAATAGACCGGCATAGATTACAAACATCGTCACATTCCCAACCATCCCGGTTTCATCCGGAATTACGTTGAAGTAGATACTGGATATCAGCAAAATAGGAACCGCCATCGCATACCAAAACTGATCCAGTAATACGCCGTAGAGCACGATGGCAGATGATTTACCCAGCTTTATTCCCTCTCTTGTCATCGCATACGTTGCCACCGGTGCACCGCCAATTGTTGATGGAGTTACAGCCGAAGCAAAATCCCAGGTCAGTGCAATTCGAATAGACGCCATCCAGTTGATGGTCTTATCGGCCAGGTATCGGATTTTTGCAGCAAAAAAATAAACCTTCAGGAACATTACACCAATGGCGATGAAAATACCCGGAAGTCTTTTCGGTGCCAGGTGTTCCAGGATACCCGGTGTGTATGTAATGTAAATCACGATTCCCATACTGATAAGGCTCAACGCTATAGATAGAGCCATGTATCTGAAGGATATTAATGAACCATTTTTCTCAGTATGTACCTCAGAATCGGACAATATAGACGTGTTTTTTAATAAGGCTAATCAAAACCTATTGCAGTAACTAACTCTCAAAAAATAGTAAAGCCATACAGAGTTAACTGTATGGCTTTTTTTAAAAGATAGAGAATTATGCGATACTTATCTCTTTATTGAGATAAACATCCTGAATGAAGTTCAGCAGTTTAACTCCCTCATCCATAGGTCGCTGAAATGCTTTCCGGCCACTGATAAGGCCCATTCCGCCGGCACGCTTGTTGATTACAGCGGTTTTAACTGCATCGGCAAAATCGTCACTGCCTGATGCACCACCTGAATTAATCAAACCTGCGCGTCCCATGTAGCCGTTAGCCACCTGGTAGCGTGTCAAATCAATCGGGTGATCGGTAGACAGCTCAGTGTAAATTCTTTCATCAAGCTTACCATACGAAGAATCACCGGCATTCAGTGCTTTGTAACCGCCGTTGTTGGTAGGCAATTTTTGCTTCACAATATCCGCACCAATGGTTACACCAAGATGGTTCGCCTGACCGGTTAAATCGGCTGATGTGTGATAGTCCTTTCCGTCTACTTTAAATGCAGAATTTCTTGTGTAGCACCAAAGAACGGTAGCCATTCCTAATTCATGGGCATACTCAAATGCTTCAGCCACTTCGATAATTTGTCGGGACGACTCTTCCGAGCCAAAGTAAATGGTTGCACCTACAGCTGCCGCGCCCATATCGTAGGCTTTCTGAACCGATCCAAACATGATCTGGTCGTAAGTATTTGGATAAGTTAACAGTTCATTGTGGTTAATTTTCACCAGAAATGGAATTTTGTGAGCATATTTTCTGGATACAGATGCCAATACGCCAAATGTAGAAGCTACTGCGTTACAGCCACCTTCAATGGCAAGCTTGACAATATTTTCCGGATCAAAATAGGCCGGGTTCTTTGCAAAAGATGCACCACCGCTGTGCTCCACTCCCTGATCTACAGGTAGGATGGAAAGGTATCCTGTACCCCCTAAACGACCGTTATTGATCATCCATTCTAAATTTCCTAAAACTCTGTTATTACGATCTGAGTGATACCATACGTCATCTACGTATGATCCTGATGGCAGGTGTAGGTTTTCTTTTGGAATAGTTGTACATGTATGATTGAGCAGCTTATCGGCGTCATCGCCTAACAGCTCTTCAATTCCTGAAATTGAAAGTGCCATTGATATTACTCCCGTTTGTTAGTTTAAATTATTTTAGTACAGTCATTAATATACATTTTCATTTATCAAATGGCTATCGGTCTGAGTGGAAACACAATCGTGAAAGCGCTTTGTTTTTCATAAATTTGCGTCTTAGTGTGAGAAGCACTTAAAAATCCTGTATTTTAGCATTCTCATTTACAAAACCTATGCTATGAAGATTGACCAAATTGATTTAGGAAACAGACCTTTATTTTTAGCTCCGATGGAGGATGTAACCGACTCCCCTTTTCGACAAATATGCCGAAAAAAGGGCGCGGATATTGTTTATACAGAATTTATCAGCTCGGAAGCAATTATTCGTGATTCTGACATTGCCCAGCATAAAATGGATTTTGCCGAGATGGAACGTCCATTTGGCATTCAGATATTCGGAGGCCGAGAAGAGGCTATGGAAGGCGCTACGAAAGTGGCGGTTGCCAACAATCCCGATGTTGTCGACATCAACTTCGGATGCCCCGTTTACAAAATTGTAAAAAAAGGCGCCGGTGCCGGGTGCCTCAAGGACCTGGATATGATGGAAAGAATGGCCGGTACCGTAGTGGATGCCGCCGGAGATTTTCCTGTAACCGTGAAAACACGCCTCGGCTGGGATGATCAATCTATAAGAATTCAGGAAGTAGCCCTGATGCTTCAGAGTGTGGGAGTGAAAGCCCTAACGGTTCACGCCCGGACCCGCAGCCAGAAATATAAAGGGGATGCAAGATGGGAGTATCTGAAAAAGCTGGCCAATACACCGGGGCTTGAGATTCCCATCATCGGTAACGGGGATGTAACTTCACCGGAGTCGGCCAAAAAGATGTTTAACGAAACCGGTGTTGACGGAGTGATGATTGGCCGCGGAGCCATCGGCAATCCCTGGATTTTCGAACAAACCCGTCATTACCTCGAAACCGGTGAATTGCTGCCGGATCCAACCATTCAGGAAAGACTGGAGCTCTGTGCTGAACAGCTGCGACTTTCAGTTGATCATCACGGTGAGCGCTATGGAGTGATCATCATGAAAAAGCACTACGGACAATATCTAAAAGGAATTCGCAATGGAAAAAAACTCCGGGGCGAAATCATGAATGAGAAAGAGATGCAGCCTGTACTTGAACTTCTGCTTAACTTTAAGGAAGAAAAACTTTATGCCGTTGCATAATTCTTACATTCATAGTTACAATGCATAGGCCAGCGTTATTCCAATGAGACTACCTCCGAGACCCAATCCCAAAAATTGTAAATAACGACTGCGACTTGCCGGAGGCCAGCTTTCGCCTGAATGCCTATAGAGTGACGCATATAAAATACCCGGCCACCAAAAGCCAAAACCGGTTATCATATCGAAAATCGGTTCAATCAAGTAATCTGATGGAAGATTGGTCCATGCCCGGTACCAAAAAAGTGTAGTACAAATCAGAGATGTTAGGAGAATGAGAAATGCGTCTGGAAGTGTCGTTTCTTTGTGATCTGATTGACCGGCCTTAAGCAATCCAACTAAAGAAACAAGAAGGGCGCCTGCAATTCCTGCAAGAGCCCATTCATGAAAATATTTTGATTCAGGCAAAACAATGATTCCAATGAAGACAAATGATATCAAGATGTTCCTTCGATATGGCCATATCTTTTTAATCATTTGATATAAAGACATCCGGCAAAAGCAACCACCGGATTTAGATTATTATTTGATTACTCCTCTTCGTCAGAGTCTTCATCTTCTTTCTCATCCCGCTCCCACGGTTCCCATTCTATTCCACGGGCATATTTTTGTATCCATCGAATCTCTTCAACGTCCCGAACCCGCTGATTTCTCGGTTCTCGAATTCCATGACCTTCCCTTTTAAACTCAATATACCTGGTATCCACTTCCCCGATATCCTTGAGATAGGTAAAAAAGATCAAACTCTGCTGAGGTGTATCCACCCGGTCGTTGGAACCGTGGAGAAAAAGTGTAGGAGTGCTTACGTTTAACGCGTGTGTTGCAGCGGATCGATCCCGATACTCTTCAGCATTTGTCCATGGCTCTCCCCCAATGTACCAAAGCCTTACATCGTGATTGAAGCCCATTGCATATTCTGAGGTCCAGTCGAATACACCCGCGCCGAGCGATGCCGCTTTGAATCGGTCTGTTTTTGTGATCGTGGTTCCACCCAGAATTCCACCGTAACTCCATCCACGCACGGCCATATGCTCATCATCAATCCAGTTCTGCTCAATCAGCATATCCACGCCGCTCATCAGATCTTCATAGTCGCCGCCTCCGATATCATTCATATTTCCTCTCAGAAATTCATCTCCGTAAGCTGTACTGCCGCGAACATTCGGAGCAAGTTGTACATACCCCAATCCGGCCCATACATGATATTGAGGACTAAAAGAATTTGTAAAGACACCCGCCGGTCCGCCATGAATATGAAGTAAAAATGGCGCAGAGCCATCCTGATTGGTCTGCTGTGGCATATACTTCATTCCCTCAATTTCAAGACCGTCGTAGCTATCCCACTGTACCACATCGTAGTCGGCAAGAATCAGGCTATCGCGTACAAACGGGTTCAGATCTGTTAGTCGTGTCTGATCGGACAAATTCCGCACGGTCGCAGTAAAAAGATCATCCGGGGTCTGGACGTTTTCGTAGGTAAACAGAACCTTGTCCCTGGTTTTGTTCATATCGACAATGTTTACAGTTCCCTCTCGATTCGTTAACCGTCGGACAGATCCATTTTCTAAATTAAGTGAAAAAATGTTGGTGTCTGTTTTAACTGTTCCGGAAAAATAGACCTGACTTCCATCCGGTGTGATATAATAGGATCTCATATTTCCATTAAAATTACCGGAAACCATCTCATACTCTTTCGAATCCACATTCATTCTCCAAAGCTTGCTTTGGAATAGTTCCCACTCTTCATCATGCGCGGCAGAGTAGAGAATGTGCTGATTATCAGGAAGCCAGTTCAATCCGCCTTCAGGAACTTCATTATCCGTTAACTGTACTGCTGTTGAATCTCCCACTTCCAGTAAAAAAATCTCTGACATATACTGCTGATTTCTGCGATTCTCGAACCGGGCCGTATATACAATTCGCTCCTGATTTGGTGAGACAGAAAAACTGCCTACAATTAATTCACCCGAGGTTAGTTTTGTCTCCTCTTTTGAGTCGATATCGAATTTCCAGATGTTGCTCCAGCTTCCCTCGGTTTGACCATGCGGCGGTTCATCTACAAAAAGCTGATCGTAACCGGCCTTATACTTTTTCTCCTCTTCAGAAGTTTTTGGCACATCGGCTTCAAAATAGATCGTCTTGCTATCTGAACCCCACTCGTATGACTTTACACTGCTTTTATGTTCGGTAAGCTGAACCGCTTCTCCACCTGTAGTTGGCAGTAAAAACAGCTGTTGTTTGTCATCCACTGATCGCTTCAGAGAAATATACTTCCCGTCAGGAGAATATTTCAGATCGCTGCCACCGGCTTCACCGATGTACTGATAAACAGCTCCGCTATCGGCAGGGATATAGTAGTATTTGGTTTCTCTTTTATTTTCGTCCCAATCCAGGGTAGATTTTCCGAAAATAACCGAATTCCCATCCGGCGAAATCATCGAAGAACTCAAACGATCCATATTAAGAATATCATCGGTTGTCATAGCCCGCTTTTGAGCAAAAGCAGACGAAACTAAAAGTGTGAAAAAGAGAAGTAGAGTATATCTTTTCATATTGAGCCGGTTAGATTAGTGTATTGACCCATAATATAAGAGATGCCCTAAGAAATGAAACAGACGGTTTGAAAAAGTTGGTTAATATCATTCCGGGAGGTAATAACCAAACTTTGGACGGTCTCTCGCAGATTCTCGCTGATAGTGCCGCAGAGATTCGCTGAATAAAAGTAGAACACTCTACCGGTCTAATCTATTCCCGTTGACTTTAGTATTACTTTAAAAAAGTCGCTCAAAGATCTCTGCAGATAATTCCGCAAAGTTTCAAAAATTCAGTAAGGAACTAATTTTGAATTTCTATTACCGTTGACTTCAGTCAACTGAGCGACACTAACACCTACACCC
>CAYNZY010000021.1:0-50268 GCA_964401805.1 uncultured Rhodohalobacter sp. | reverse complement strand
CTTGTTCATCAAACCTTATCGAATTGCAGGATATTTCCCGGGATTAGCCTCATTCATAATTTCGTAAACCGCTTCAAAAACGTCTTCCGCATTCGGCTTGGAGAAGTAGTCTCCATCGGTGGCGTATGCCGGACGATGAGGCTGTGCGGTCACGCACTTCGCTTCTGAATCCAGGTAGCGGTAACCTCCCTGTTCGTCAATCACCTGCTGCATCATATAGCCTGTCGCTCCACCGGGAACATCCTCGTCTATAAAAAGAATACGATTGGTCTTTTTGAGGGAATCCAGAATCATCCCATTCCGGTCGAACGGCAATAGTGTTCTTGCGTCAATTAGTTCAACAGAAATACCCGCCTCTTCAAACTGTGGCAATACCGAGTGTACCAGGTTGAATGTAGATCCATAAGATACTACGGTGATGTCCTCTCCCTCCTGAACCACTTCAGGAATTCCCAAAGGCACTGTAAACTCGCCCAGATTCTCAGGCAGCTTTTCTTTTAGTCTATATGCGTTGAGTGGCTCGATGATGAGCGCCGGATCATCGCCCTGAAACAGCGTATTATAAAATCCTGCAGCATGTGTAAGGTTTCTCGGTACACAAACATGAACTCCTCTTACGCCGTTGATGATCATTCCCATTGGAGATCCGGAATGCCAGATACCTTCCAGTCTGTGCCCGCGTGTACGAACAATCAGCGGATAAGCCTGGCCACCGCTGGTTCTGTATCGAACCGTGGCTACATCGTCGCTCAATCCCTGGAAACAGTAGAGCAGATAATCCAGATACTGAATTTCCGCGATCGGTCGCAAACCTCGCAGCGACATGCCGATTCCCTGTCCTAAAATGGTCGCTTCCCGAATACCGGTGTCGCTCACACGCAACTCTCCATACTTCTCCTGCATGCCTTCCAGTCCAAGATTCACATCTCCGAGCTGACCGACATCCTCTCCGAAAACGAGCGCATTTGGATACTTCTCAAAAATCTTATCGAAATTATCACGAAGCACCACACGCCCATCCACATTTTTAGCTTCATCAGAATAGGCTGGTTCTACCTCTTCCACATTCAAAGGTGATTTTGGTGTATCACTAATCAGGTTTGAATTAAAACGCCGTTGATTCTCCTCCTGTTGATGATCCAGCCACTTGATCAGGTCACTTTTTGCACCTGAGTCTTTACCTCTCAGAGCAAACAACGCCTGTCTTCCGGCTGAAATCACATCTTTACGAATTACATTATTCTTCCTGCTGAGACCTTTTTTTATTTCCTCAAGCTTAGTCACATTTTTGTGATTGGAAATCAATCTGTCAATGAGCGCCAACATCTCATCTTTCTGCTGTTTAATTGGATCCTGATACTCCTTCCAGGCTTTTTTCTGAGCTTCGCGAACCTCCTTCTTCGCCTCCTCTTCAATTCGATCGAGCTCATCAGAATTCACCAAATTCTCCTTCTCAATCCACTTTCTGAACTGATTAATGCAGCAGTACTCCTCTTCCCAGTTTAGCCGCTCTTCATCCTTATATCGCTCGTGTGAACCGGATGTTGAATGCCCTTGCGGCTGTGTGACCTCTTCAACATGAACCAAAACAGGAACATGCTCGTCTCGTGCTATTTTTGATGCTTCAGCATATGCATCCAGAAGCGCCTGATAATCCCACGCTTTTACATTTATAATTTCAAAACCCGGCTGTTTTTTGGTTCTCTTAAATCCACGAAGAACTGAAGAGATACTCTCTTTTGTGGTTTGATACTTTTTGGAGACAGAAATGCCATAGCCGTCATCCCAAACCGAAATGACCATTGGAACCTGAAGAACTCCGGCCGCGTTGATCGTCTCCCAGAAAATTCCTTCCGATGTACTGGCGTCACCGATGGTACCCCAAGCAACTTCATTCCCATCTTTGGAAAACTGTTTCCAATCACTCAATAGGTCATTTTCGCGATAAACTTTTGATGCCTGTGCCAATCCAAGCAGACGAGCCATTTGTCCGGCTGTGGGTGACATATCAGCTGAAGTATTCTTCTGAGCAGTCTGATCGATCCAGTTGCCCTCTTCATCAATAAGCCGTGTGGCAAAGTGTGCATTCATCTGGCGCCCGCCTGAGTTTGGATCTTTCTCAGTATCCGGATTGGCATAGAGCTGTGCAAAAAACTGCTCAACGGTCAGCTCACCAATCGCCATCATAATAGTTTGATCCCGATAATAGCCCGACCGGAAATCTCCATCTTTAAAATGTTTGGAAAGTGCCAGCTGAGGAAGTTCTTTTCCGTCACCAAAAATGCCAAATTTCGCTTTGCCCGTCAGCACCTCTTTTCGTCCAAGAAGTGACATCTCACGACTTTTGCAAACAAGTTTGTAGTCATTTAAAATGTTATCCGTCTTTTTGATCTTCTTTTCTTTGGTCGCTTGCTTGCTCATAGTCTGGAAATATTTACTTAACGTTTCTTACACCAAAATCGGGCGGCGGAATAATACAACCCTGTGATATAATTTCAAAAAAGATTGAAAGCAATTCTATCTATTGCAGAATCAGTTACTTTTAACACTTTTGTGCCGGTGATCGATCAAAACAGACCGGTTTTAATTTTTCATTATTCAGAATAATATTAGTTACTCCCTCTACACTTAAATAGGATGAATTTTTAACGATTTTAAACTGGCCGGCAAATGCTTTCACCGGCCAAATAAAAAAGTTTAGAGGAATACTACGTCATGTTGATCGGGTCGAGAGCTTTTTCCAGCTCTTCGTCCGTCAGGTCAGTCATTTCTCTGGCAACATCCATAACGGATCGGTTCTCAGCAAAAGCTTTCTTAGCAATTTTAGCCGCCTTATCGTACCCGATTAATGGATTCAATGCAGTGACCAGTATTGGATTTTTTCCAACCATTTGGCTGATTACCTCTCTTCTCGCTTTCAACCCACTTACGGATCTGTCCGCAAAGTTTCTGGCGGCATTTGCCAAAATTTCGATAGACTGAAGCAGGTTGTGAGCCACTACCGGCAGCATCACGTTCAGTTCAAAATTACCGGACTGTCCGGCAATCGTTATAGTCGCGTCATTGCCGATAACCTGTGCACTTACCATGGTAAGAGATTCCTCAATCACAGGATTTACTTTACCCGGCATGATTGATGAACCCGGCTGCAGTGCTTTCAGCTGAACTTCTCCCAATCCTCCGTTCGGTCCTGAGTTCATCCAGCGAAAATCATTCCCGATCTTCATCAGACCAACTGCTAATGTTTTTAGTTGTGAACTAAGTTCAACCGGAGCATCAACGGTAGCCTGTGCTTCAAAATGATTTTCAGCTTCTCTGAATTTTTCGCCCGTTGCCTTTGCAATTTCACCGGCGAACTTTTTACCGAACTTCTTATGAGTATTTATTCCGGTTCCAACTGCTGTACCGCCCTGCGGAAGTTCAAGCATTCTTTCCAATGCAGATTCAATTCTTGCGATACCCAATTCAATCTGCCTTGCATAGCCACTAAATTCCTGTTGAATAGTGACCGGCATTGCATCCATCAGGTGGGTTCGTCCGGTTTTCACAACATCTTTTAGTTCCTCGCCTTTCTCTAAAATCGTTTTATGAAGGTGCTTTAGCGCCGGTATCAAATTGTTTTGAACCGCCAGAACTGCTGCCACACGAATGGTTGTGGGAATAACGTCATTTGAGCTCTGTCCGTAATTCACATGATCGTTCGGATGGATCGTAACATCTGTACCTTCCTTCAATTCATTCGCGCGCTTTGATATAATCTCGTTCGCGTTCATATTCGTAGATGTACCCGATCCTGTCTGAAAAATGTCGAGCACAAAGTCTTCATCAAATTTGCCTTCCATCACTTCCTGGGCTGCGGCTTGAATGGCTTTTGAAACATTTTTGTCCAACAAGTCGAGATCAGTATTTACTTTCGCCGCGGTAAACTTAACACGCCCGAGAGCTGCAATAAAATCTCTGTTGAATCGAATTTTACTGATTGGGAAGTTGTCGAAAGCACGTTGGGTCTGTGCCCCATAATATGCATCTTTCGGTACTTTGATCTCGCCCATAGAGTCTCTTTCAATGCGGAATTCACTCATAATCTTTCTTTGTAAGTTTATTTAAGTAGTGGTTCGGTTGAATCAACTCTGACCTTTATTAAACAACAGTTTTTCATTGAGCTTAATAAATCATGGTCGGCAAAATGTCTTGGAGCATTACAAGACACACAAATTTACCGGCTTAGGCTTCCTCTCTCGAGGAGATTATTGTCTTCCTTAACCGAACCAATATCAGTTAGAATATTATACCTTTTAAGGTAAGGGTTTTTGGACTAAATTTGAAGGGAAGCGCTTCCAAAAAGAGGTGATAAACTAGAAGCTATTAACGAGTATTCAGAAGGTTCAGAATGAAAATTTGAGAAGGTTAATCAGAGGCTTTTCTTATACATACGGTATCTCTTATCGAGAGTACCACCAATTTTTTCAGCTACCCGTACCATTTGAACGTTATTCTCTAAAATCCAGCCAACCTCAGATGAATAAACCCCCTCTACCAAACCGTTTTCAATAGCTTCGCGGTGCAATAATACGTCAATACCACGTCCCTGATATTCCGGAATCACTCCCATTAGAGCTGTCCGTACCTTGTCAATTTTATTCTTGTTCATCAAGATCTTCAACCATCCAAACGGCAATAATTTCCCGTTCATATCCCTGAAAATCTGGTTATAATCAGGAAGGGCTACGGAGAATGCCACCGGTTTTCCGTCAATCTCGGCAATGTGTGCAAAATTCGGGTCCACAATCGTTTTTAAATCTTTGGCAAGAGCATCAAACTCATCTGAAGATAGCGGTATAAAACCCCAATTATTCTTCCATGCTGAATTAAAGATCTCTCGGATGATTTTTACTTCGTCCTTAATTTTTTTCAGCTTAATTTTTCGGATCGAAATACCCGGAAGTCGTTTTTTAACTATTTCCATAGCCCGGTTTGCCCGGTCGCGATCCACGCTATCTTGTGTAACCAGGTAGGTAAGCAGATCCATCTCTTTTTCATAACCCGCACTTTTCAGAAGTTTATCATAGTAGGGTTTATGATAGGGCATTAATATACTGGGATACTTATCAAATCCTTCCACCAAAACCCCTACTTCATCCATCATACTGGGATTTGCCGGTCCTAAAACATCGGTCATTCCTCTATCACGAAGCCAGTCTTCAGCTACACGAAAAAGTAAATCTACAGTAGGCTGCCGATCAATGCACTCAAAAAAACCGAAAAATCCGGTTTTACTATTGTGAAAATCGTTGTATCGGTGGTCTATGATGGCCGCTAAGCGCCCGGCAGGTTTACCATCATGTTCTGCATAGAAAAGAGCTATTTCTGCATTTTTAAAGAAGGGATTCTTTTTGGGATTGAGCAGTTTTTTCTGCTCCATCAAAAGTGGAGCTACCCAATATTGATCGTTCTCGTAGTGAGAATAGGGAAAGTTGATGAACTCTTTCTTTTCTTCATCAGTAGTAATATACGTTACAGAATCACTTTTTGGACTACTTTCCACTATTCTTTGATTTTCAGGCCCCTACCTCAATAAGAGAACGGCCATTTTTATCTATAATGCCGTGCTTAATTCCAACCTTTTTAAATGCGCTGAGTATTTTGTCAAGATGCTCGTCCGTATGAGTGGCCATATAGCTTGTACGCACAAGAGCCTGACCTCTTGGCACCGCGGGTGGAACCACCGCATTAACATACACACCTGCTTCAAATAGATCTTTCCAAAACCTGAAACAGTCATACATTTCACCAATTACAACCGGGATAATTGGTGTTTGACTGGACCAAACATTAAATCCAAGATTTCTCAGCTCTTTGCGCATATAGTCAGAAATCTCTTCCAGTCTTTCAAGTCTCCAGGTCTCTTCCTGTAGTATCTCGAGAGACTTAAGTACTGTAGCTACATTGGCAGGTGGCATACTTGCACTAAATATATGTGCCGGTGACTGATGTCTGATAAATTCAATAACAGGTCTGTCTCCGACTATAAATCCACCCAGGGATGCGAATGATTTAGAAAATGTTCCACTAATCAAATCTACCTCATCAGATAGTCCGAAAACAGAAGCCGAACCTCGACCTCCTTCTCCTACTACTCCAACTGCGTGTGCATCATCAAGATAAAGAGCTGCTCCAAATTCTTTTGCAAGCTTAACAAGCTCCGGTACTTTGGCAAGTGTTCCAGACATTGAAAACACACCGTCTGTAACAATTATCTTACCCGCCTTTGGATCTGCTTTTTCAAGCATTGTGCGAAGATGGTCCATGTCATTATG
The DNA here is from genome assembly GCA_964401805.1 of uncultured Rhodohalobacter sp. Taxonomy (GTDB): domain Bacteria; phylum Bacteroidota; class Rhodothermia; order Balneolales; family Balneolaceae; genus Rhodohalobacter. The sequence goes on along the minus strand of CAYNZY010000021.1, from coordinate 43,951 downwards.
ACGATAGCGCACCGTCTTGGCGTTAGAAACCTGCGTACCTACAACAATACAGGCGTGGTTATCGCGATCAGAAAAAATTATATCATTTCTTCCTGCAATGGTTTGAATAGAACCTTCATTGGTTTGATATCCCGTACTAAACAACACACAGGACTCTTTGTTCATAAATTTTGCAAGCTTCTCCTCCAGTTCGAGGTGAAGGTCGAGTGTACCATTTAAATATCTGGAGCCTGTGCAGCCTGTACCATAGGTCCCAATGACATCTTGAGCAGCTTTAATAACCCGTGGATCATTGGTTAATCCCAGATAATTATTAGAGCCGGCCATTATAACTTCACGCCCTTCTATCTGAACGGTTGTACCATCGGTTGCCTGCAGGGGCTTAAAATAAGGATATAGTCCCTGCGCCTTGATCTCATCGGCTTTCGTAAAATCGTACGCTTTCTTAAAAATATTCTTATAAGAAGTATCGGCTTTGGAGTCGGCCATGCTAAAAAATTACATTTCTATTAATCGGGTAAATATACCGAGTATTACATTTCTATCAAATTAATGTAACGTGACTGTTATCTATTTAATTCACGCTTTTCAGAAAGTTGATATATCTTCCTACAACAGTGTCCCAGTTAAAATTCTCTCTTACATATTTTTCTGCGGAAACTGACAGTTCTGAAAGATTATTTTTCAGTACATCGTTCACTTTAGCGGAGAATAATTCCGCGTCTCCGTGCGGTACTCTGTACCCATTAACCCCTTGTTTAATCACATCCTTAATTCCTTCAAGATCTGCAGCTACAGCCGGCACACCGGCACGATTGGCTTCTAAAAGCACAATACCGAACCCTTCCATATCTCCTTCAACGGGGATGTTAGGCATCAAAAATAAGTCTGCTCCGGCATAAGCCGCATTGAGAACTTTATCCGGCTGTTTACCGGCTATAATAATTCGCTCTTTTTCGGAACACTTTTCTCTTGCTTCTCTAATTTTTTCATTTTCAGGCCCATCGCCAATCATCAGGTAAATGGTATTTTTATCAACCTTATCGAAAACTTCTTCAATAAACCATTGGTGGCCTTTTCGCTTAACCTGACGACCTACCGTAAGCAGCAGCTTTTTTTCTGATAGATCGATATTAAACTCATCTTCCAGAATTTTACGAGCAGTTTCTTTTTCTGGCAGTTTTTTCAAAACACTCATATCAAAACCATTTGGAAGAGAAACACCAACTTCGGGAGACATCCCGCGTTCAATACAGGCTTCCCGGGTTGCCGAAGAAACCGATATGACTCCCTGCAGGTTCTGAAAGACATACTTAATGTACCATTGATAGGCAAAAAAAGGAAGTGTAACATCTTGCCCGTGATTGATAGTAACGCAGGGTACTTTTGGTTTTCGAATCATAAAAGGCAAAACTCCTGCCGTAACCATCGAAGAGAAAAGGATCACATCGGGATTAAACTTTTTAATCCCGGATGGTATTCTCCATAGAAGGGAAAGTAAAAAGAGAAAGCTTTTTACCCCAATAAACTTCCAGGTTGCATTCAAGATAATGGTTTCCATCTCCACGTCGTCGCGACGCTTCATGGCGTTCACCATCTGAACACTTACATTCTGCATTCCTCCCACATTTTCGAGAGGCTGGTCTTTTGGGGGATGTAAATGTGATATATAAAGTATTCGCACTCTTACTGCTTATAAATCTAACACTTGCTCGTAGTAGCTGAGCAGATTTCCATTAATATTTTGCCAACTGTAACCACCGGCTTTCTGCCTTGAGGCATCTGCCATCTTTTTCCTTAATCCCGGATTTTGAACCAATTTATCAATATACGAGTAAAACAGATCACTTTTTTTAACCGGGGCAAGATATCCATTCTCCTCATGATCCACCAATGATTTACTTCCCACTGCATCAGCCACTATACAAGGCAATCCACTGGCCATCGCTTCGAGTGTGACATTTCCGAACGTTTCTGTGTCTGAGGGGAAGAAAAATAGATCACTGTTGGCGTACGCTTTCGATAAATCATTACCGGTCAGGAAACCTGTGTAAACTGCATTTGGTAAAATTTGTTTCAACTCGTTGCCTGCCGGACCGTCTCCCACCACCATCGCTTTCACATGATCATATTTTTCCATCAAACGATTCAAGACATCAGAAAACAGCTTTAAATTTTTTTCCCAAACGAGCCTGGATACAAAAGTTACAACTATATCATCAGGCTTAAATCCCAATTTTTGTCTCCACTCTTCATCACGGTTATCCGGCGTAAACTGTTCAGTATTAATTCCTCGTGCCCATATTTTTAAATCCGTTACTACTCCCATCTCCTTCAGCCAATCTGCCATAGAAGGTGTTGGCACATATAACTGTTCGCAATGACTATAAAACCAATTGAGATATTTCCAAAGCAGCGGTTCAATGAATGAGAGCTTATAATATTTTAGATAGCTCGTAAAATGGGTATGGTACGAAGACACAACCGGTTTTTGATGGTCCATCGCCCACCGCAAGGCTTTATAACCCAGAACATCAGGGGTTGCTATATGAACCAGATCGGGTTTAAACTCTCTCAGGTGTCTTTTCGCTTCGGATGACAAAGAGGTCGACATCCTATACTCAGGCCTTCCGGGCAAGCTTAAAGAAGGAACTGCCACAAAATCTCCTTCGTGCTCTAACGCAGGTTTATCTATTGTGGGACCGAAAATTTTAAACTCAACGTCGTTCTCTAACATAAACTTAACCATTCGATTAAGTGTTAATGATACTCCGTCGCGAATATGATTATAATTTCCCGTGAATAGCGCTACTTTGAACCTGCTCATCTAGTTTTTATGCAATGGGTAACTTTGTATTTTAGAAACGTCACCGTTTGGGTTGAAAGAAATTTAAAGTATTGAATATACAAATTAAATGAACGCATTTGTTACCGGTGGTACCGGATTTATCGGAAGCCATCTTGTCGACGCACTGATCGAACATAACGACTATGATGATGTTAAATGTCTGGTCAGAAGCCGGGAAAAGTGGCTTGAAGGAAAAGATTTTATAAAAGTTGAAGGAGACTTAAACTCCATCCGGTCTATGGATAAGGCGCTCAACAATGTTGACGTGATTTTTCACATTGCCGCAATTGTCAAGGCTCCCACTCAGGCTGAGTTCAATCATGCTAACGTTCAGGCAACTGAGAATCTTCTTCGACTGGCTATCAAGAACAACATAAAAAAGATGGTTATTTTGTCATCTTTGGCGGCAGCAGGTCCCAGTAACGGCACACCGCTTACTGAAGAAGATCCCATGAATCCGATGAGTATGTACGGAAAATCTAAAAAAAGAATGGAAGAGATGATCCGTGAGGTAGCGCCGGATGATATGTCGATTACCATTTTACGCCCACCTGCCGTTTACGGTCCGCGGGAAGATCAGATTTACACGCTGTTTAAAATGATGAAATATGGCATTGCTCCAATTGTAGGAGATGGCAATCATCCTCAGCTGTCTATTGTTTATGTGAAAGACGTTGTTCAGGCAATTCTAAAATCTGCGGACCAAACAAAAACCGGTATTCATACATATTTTATTGACGGGGAAGAAATTGCCAACTGGAATATGATTCGCGACATTGTCACTACAGTTCTCAATAAGAGAAACGTTCCGGTTAAACTAAATCCGGCATGGGTTAAAAAAATTGCGGGCGCAGTGGAAACTACTGCATCATTTTTTGGTTTATATCCCGTTATCAACCGGGAAAAAGCGAATGAAATGATCCTTGAGTGGACTTGTACTCACGACAAAGCAACACGCGAATTGGACTATCAACCGGAATATTCTCTCGAAGAAGGAATTTCCCGTACTTTGAGATGGTACAAAAAACATGGATGGCTATAACTGAATGATGAAAAAGTATTTACCCCTCACACTATTACTCCTATTTTTTGTTGATGCAGGATCAGCAGCTTTTGCCCAGTATGCTCACGATTTCAGACATCGTATGGAGATACCGGATATTCTGAATGTTCACAGTTCAGAAACCCATCTCTATGTTCTATCTGAAAGCGAAGGTTTAATCGTGTTTAGAGCTAACGGCGATTCCCCTCAATGGCTCTACTCATCAACCGGAATGCAGCAGCGGGGTCACATCATGGACAGTGACATCCGCTTTGCCTACATCTATGGTGATAACAGAAGATTGACCGTTGTAGAACCTACATCTGTTTTGGGCGTCTACTCTTCCACTGTTTTACCGGCTCAACCACTTGCGGTCGAGAGGATCTTAAACAACCTTTACCTAGCTTTAGGGACCAACGGCTTTGGGAAAGTAAATTTGGAAACTCCTGAAACCGTTGACAGCAATGTTGAATTCCCCTTTGAGGAAATTTTTGAGAATAGCCGAGTTCAAAGCCTGGCATCCGACAGAAACAGAACGCTATATGTGCTCAGCAATGGAAACCAAATAGATATCTTCTCACTCTCTTCAGATCCCAACATGGCAGATCAGCTCGAACATGTTGAACAGGTTGAAACTGAGCGAAGCATAGAAAAAATATTTATCACAGATCAAGAACTGATTGGAGCAGACCGTGCAGGAAATATCTTTTTAATTAATTCTGATGGCAGAATGCGACAAACAGCTCAGGTGAACAGTGCTGTCGACAAAATCGGCATCTGGAACAATCACCTGGTTGTAAGAACTTTTGATAACAAACTTTGGATTGGAGAGTTTGGAAATAACTTAACAGAGTGGAAATCGGACCCCACTGCAGGAAACTATTTTACGGTCACAGAAGACAAACTCTGGGTATCTGAGTTCAATCAAATATCACCTGTAGTACTCTCTTCCGGCGACGAGAATAATTCAGCAGAAAACAACACAGGCGAATTTGCGCTTCAGCCAATCGAGGACATTACACTGCCATTTCCCCGACCTTTGATTTTACCTATTAAACTGGAAAACGGATACAACCCCGGAGAAGTCACATTTAGTTATAGTGCATCATTTAACAATGCTAAAATTCGTGGAAATACATTTTACTGGCAGCCTTCGGCCACCCAAACGGGACGCCAAAGGGTAACCATTACGGCCACGAACAGAGCAGGTCAAAATAGCAGTCAGGAATTTATGATCGACTTAAGGCCATTCAACGCACCTCCACGTTTTTCATCTGCCCGACCCATTACAATCCCTGTTGATGAAGCATTTGAATACCAAATAGATGCTATTGACCCGGATGGAATGGACCAAGACCTTATTCGATATCTGGGCGTAGATCTGCCAAGCGGAGCAAGAGTTAATGAAAAAAGCGGCCGATTTTCCTGGACCCCGAATATCCGGCAAGTGGGTGAACACACTTTCCAGGTTATTGCAACTGACCAATTCGGAGCCGCTGCATCTCAGGATTTTGAAATTCGGGTTGTAGAAATTGAAGAATCCAATTCAGACCAAGAGTTTTAGAGTGTCACACAGTTTTTCGGAAAATCTTCTCGACTGGTACCATAAAAACAAACGCGATCTTCCATGGAGAAGAACAGACTCTCCCTATAAGATATGGGTCTCGGAGATCATGCTTCAGCAGACTCGTGTAGACACGGTTATCCCCTACTACCAACGTTTTTTAGAGGCCTTTCCTACCGTTTATGACTTGGCAGATGCAGATCAACAAAAGGTATTGAAGCAGTGGGAAGGATTAGGTTATTACAGCCGGGGACGGAATTTGCATCAGGCCGCGAAAATGGTGGTTGAGGAGTTTGACGGGGACATTCCCACTGATTTTGATACCATCACCAAATTGAAAGGAATTGGCCCCTACACTGCCGCGGCTGTGTTGAGTATTGCATTCCAAAAAAAGCACGCAGTTGTTGATGGAAATGTGATACGTGTGTTAGCCAGGTATTACGGCATTGAAGATGATATCCGATCCGGTAAAACTAAAAAAAGAGTTCAGTCTCATGCCGATGACCTCATTTCCGATCAATATCCCGGCGACTTTAATCAAGCCGTAATGGAACTTGGCGCAACCGTCTGTACCCCCAAAAATCCTCTTTGTGACCAGTGTCCTCTTTCATTGGATTGTGTTGCCTATCAGACCGTAAAAACGGATACGATTCCTTATAAATCTCCGGCCAAAAAAGTGCCACATCATCAAATTGCGGTTGGAATAATTGTCAACAAAAAAAATGAGTTACTCATCGCGTTGAGGCCAAACGACGTTATGTTGGGTGGTTTATGGGAATTCCCCGGCGGGAAAAAGGAAAACGATGAATCACTGACTGAAGCTGTAAAACGTGAACTTACCGAAGAACTCGGTGTGAAAGTTGATGTCTACAAAAAGTTCAAAAAGCTGAAACACGCTTACTCTCATTTTAAAATTACCATGCATGCCTATTGGTGTACCGTTGTGAACGGAACTCCGGAACCCATCAGCAGCAAAGAGCTGAGATGGGTATCTCTATCAGAAATTGATCAGTATCCATTTCCAAAAGCGAACAAGACGTTAATTGAAGAGTTAAAACAGATGGAAAATTCTGATTTAACCAGGTTTATCTCTTCATGAATATTCGACCGCCTCTTCGCAGAAGATCCTACAGTTCATTAATGGATCTAAAGCCATTGCTGGACAATATTAATGATGAGGTAGAACAACCGGACTACATTCCATACGATCCGGTTCAATTCATGCATATGTTCACCGATAAAAAGGATATTGAACTGGCCGGTTTTTTTGCTGCCACCATGGCCTGGGGCAGACGTGATATCGTTGTAGCAAAAGTGGATGACCTGTTAAAACGGATGAATTACCGGCCGCATGAGTTTGTGATGAGCTATGAACAGAAAGATTTTCCGGTGCTGAAAGGATTCAAACATCGCACATTTAAGCCAATAGATATTCATGGCTTGATCTTAGCATTACAGAATATCTATCACGAATATTCTGATTTTGAATCATTTTGGGAAATGTGCAGAGATATCGGATTTAAACAAAACCGGCCTTTCTTAGCTGTTTTTCACGAGCGTTTTTTCTCGATGAGCAGTGACCTGGCAAACCGAACACGCAAACATGTGTCCGATCCTGAGAAAGGAAGTACGTGCAAACGTTTATATATGTATCTGAGGTGGGCTATTCGGAAAAACAGTCCGGTTGATGTAGGAATATGGAATTTCATGGAACCCTCAGAGCTGCTTATACCCTTCGACGTACACGTGGCACGTCAAGCCAGAAAATATGGTTTGATTACCCGCAGATCAGACGACTGGAAAACCGTTAATCAACTTACAGAAACGTTATCATTGATGAACCCTGATGATCCTGCAAGATATGATTATGCTCTCTTCGGGATTGGCGCGCTCAATTACTCATTACCCCAAAAGTTTATATTAAATAAGGTTTGATCCAATTGATTGCCGGCACTTAAAAAAAATTAAATTAATTCTGTAAGGAACCTCACGAATTTGTATCATACATATAAATCGAACATATACTGATTTATTTTGAAGAAGGATGACAATATGTTGACACCGGTTTTTCTTAGATTGTATCAGAATAAATAAAACAACCTATAATTACATTACCATGGCAAAAGAAAACGACAAAGCAAAAGCAATTGATATAGCAATCGGACAGATAGAGAAGCAGCATGGTAAGGGAACTGTGATGCGCCTCGGCGACAATCCCTATAATGAAGTAGATGCCATTTCAACAGGTTCCATCATGGTTGACTATGCGCTTGGTGTAAGCGGAATTCCAAGAGGTCGAGTCACAGAAATTTACGGCCCTGAAGCGAGTGGTAAAACAACACTGGCGCTTCAAATTATAGCGCAGGCGCAAAAAAAAGGCGGATATGCTGCATTCATAGATGCGGAACACGCATTTGACCCAAAGTATGCACGAAATCTTGGGATCAACACGGATGAGCTGCTGGTATCTCAACCCGATAGCGGTGAGCAAGCTTTGGAAATTACCGAAACACTGATTCGTTCAGGAGCCCTTGATGTGGTTGTAGTTGACTCCGTTGCCGCACTGGTACCGCGCGCTGAACTTGAAGGAGAAATGGGTGATTCTCACATGGGCCTTCAGGCACGATTGATGTCTCAAGCACTTCGGAAAATAACAGGAGTAGTAAGCAAAACGCGAACTGCCTGCGTCTTTATTAACCAGGTGCGGGAAAAAATCGGGGTGATGTTTGGGAACCCTGAAACAACAACCGGTGGCCGTGCCCTCAAATTTTACTCTTCGGTACGAATTGATATCCGCAGAATTGGCTCGATCAAAAAGGGAGATGATGTTTTGGGTAACCGAACCAAGGTCAAGATTGTAAAAAATAAGGTTGCACCTCCATTCAAGGTCGTTGAGTTTAATATCCTTTATGGACAGGGTATATCAAGAATCAATGAGGTACTGGACCTCGCCGTTGAATATGATATTATTGAGAAACGAGGAAGCTGGTATCGTTACGATGGAGAGCCAATCGGACAGGGAACCGATGCTGCCATTCAGTTCCTTGAAGAAGATGAAGAACTGGCTAACAAAATTGAACAAACGGTTCGTAAAAAATTAATGCCGGACGATAAGCCAGCAGACGAAGAAACCAAAAAGAAAGAAAAAGAAACTGCAAAAGCAGAAAAGTAGAAGCTAATGTTTAAAAAGTGGGACGAAAGCTCTGGGGAGAAACCGGCTATTTCAGAGAAACTTCCTTTGAAAATCACCTCTGTTTCTACTCAAAAAAAGCGGAAAGATCGGTTTTCGCTTTTCCACGAGGATACATTTCTCGTTGGAGTTTCATCCCAGACATTAATTGATCTATCACTTAAAAAAGGCGTTGAACTGACGCCTTTTTTATTTGAGAAAATCCTTGAGGCAGAAGAATATCAGAAAATAAAAGATACATTTTATGACTATTTGAGCAGACGGGACCACGGCTCATTTGAGCTGAAGCAAAAAGCATTAAAAAAAGGTTACCCGTCTAACGTCATTGATGATGTGCTGGATGAATTTGATCAGAAAGGATTACTGAATGATGAATCTTTCGCTAAAAAATTTGCTGCAGATAAAGCTGAATTTAAAAACTGGGGCCCGATAAAAATTAAAGCTGCCTTGCGCAAAAAAGGAGTAAACAAACGTGTTGCAGAAAAAGCTGTGCGAACTGTAACTAACGATTTGGACCAAGTTCAGATTTGTGTAGATTTACTCACCAAAAGAAAACGCCATTTTTTTCGCGAGACGGATACTTTAAAAAGAAAACAAAAAATGTATCGCTATCTTGCAGGCAAAGGTTTTACAGCACCCACAATAACTAAAGCGATAGATACGATTAAAAACGATTTCGATGTTTAAAAATCTGACATTCGAAAATATCATTAAGTCCATTATTGGACTGGCTGGCTTAGCTGTAGTAGCTCTTATCGTTTTTAACTACATCAACCTTGTAGCTTACGCAATAATTGCAATGCTATTGAGCTATCTGCTTGACCCTGTGGTAAACCGAATGCAAGCTTCGGGTATGAACCGAACGTTTGCAATTACAATTACACTTTCCTCGGTCATTCTGTTAATTGCATGGATTTCTACCAGTGTTATTCCAATTGTAGCCAATCAAATGGCGGGACTGACACGGCAGCTTACAATAGATAACATGATATTTATTGCTAATCAGGTTGAATTGCAGCTTAGAGAGTATCTTGATTTTATCCCGCCCGGATATTTACGTGAAAACATTGAGGTACTTGCTGAAGACTTTTTCAACATAGGCAGGTTTTCTGATATTTTAAGCGATCTGATCGGAATTTTCACAAACCTGTTTGCCGCTTTTCTGATTATTCCCTTTGCGACGTTCTTTTTCCTTAAAGATGGATACAAGATTCGTCGAGATCTTCTTGAGTTGGTTCCCAATAAATATTTTGAATCCATTCTTACCCTGATTGATAAAATCGAAACCCGGCTGGGGCACTACTTCAGAAGCGTAGCTCTGCAATGTACTCTGGTAGGAATTGCTTCATGGCTGGCATTGTCTTTTGCCGGATTGAACAATGCTGCTTCTGTGGGTATTGCGATCGGTATTTCCAATTCGATCCCATACTTCGGCCCATTAATTGGATATATTTTGTCGATCATCATCTCTATTATCGAAACGGGTGATTTTTCTTTGGTCCTGCCAAGTATAATGGCTGTGCTTTTTGCTCAAATTTTAGACAACGTAGTTCTTCAACCACTGATTTTTTCAAAGTCTGCCGATATACATCCGGTTGCAATACTTTTTATTATCATGATTGGGGCTCAAACAGCTGGTATTCTGGGGATGTTGGTAGCTATTCCAATCGCCACAATTATTAAAATCACAATCAATCAGATCGTTTGGAGTTTTAATAACTACCACATTTTCAGGCTTAACAGGGAAGCTGCTGAAAAACCTCAGATTCAGGAAAATATTCCTGAATAGATTCCTATTCTTGAGGTGAATTATCACCCATCTTTACCTATCTTCCCCCCGACCGTCAAACACGTAATCCTTCAATTTTGAAAAATATCGTTGTGTTTGCTTCCGGTTCAGGAAGTAACTTTCAAGCAATTATCGACTCGATTGAAAAAGGTGAAATAGAGGCGAAAATAAGTGGTTTAATTGCCAGTCGTTCCGGAATCGGTGCAATTGAAAGAGCGAACTCTCATAACATACCTCACTATGTACCATCGGATAAAGATTCCGATTTAAATTTTTCTGAACTTTTAATTACAAAACTAAAAGATTGGAGCCCGGATTTGATTGTTTTGGCTGGATTTTTAAAAAAAATTCCATCTGAAGTCATCGAAAAGTACCGGAATAGAATCATCAATATTCATCCCTCTCTGCTCCCCAAGTTTGGTGGGAAAGGATTTTACGGGATAAACGTACATAGAGCTGTTATTGATGCCGGTGAAGCTGAATCGGGCTGTACAGTCCATTTTGTGAATGAGCACTACGATAAAGGTGATATTATAAGACAACAAAGAGTTCGAGTATCGCATGACGATACTCCTGAAACACTTGCTCAAAAAGTTTTAAAAGAAGAACACAAACTACTGCCAAGCGTAATCGCTGAAATCTTAAACAAAAACTAAAATCCTGCTGTGGCCTTAAAACCTCTCTCCCATCTACCCGAAACTCCACTAAAAATTAAGCGTGCTTTACTTTCTGTTTCTGACAAGAGCGGAATTGTTGAATTAGCAAAGATACTTCACCAGAACGGTGTCGAAATTCTAAGCACCGGTGGTACTGCGAATGCACTACGCGAGGCAGATATACCTGTAAAAGATGTAAGCGATGTAACTCAATTTCCCGAGTGTTTGGATGGCAGGGTTAAAACCCTTCACCCTAACATTCACGGTGGAATCCTTGCACGCACGAGCCATGAACCTGACAATCAGGAACTTCAAAAACTTGACATTAAGCCGATCGAACTGGTTGTTGTTAATCTTTATCCTTTCAAGCAGACCATTAAAAAAACGGATATCACCCCTGCAGAGGCAACAGAAAATATTGATATCGGCGGGCCTACAATGGTAAGAGCAGCAGCTAAAAATTTCGCACATGTCTGTACTTTGACTAACCCGGGTCAATATGAAAGCTTTGTAGAGGAGTTGAACAAACAAAGTGCGATTTCATTCTCAACAAGACGAAAGTTAGCCCGAAAAGCCTTTGAACACACTGCTGATTACGACGCTGCTATTTCCAATTACTTCATGCAAATTGATGATCTGGAATTACCTGAACAGCTGAACGTAAGCCTCTCAAAATCAGCTGGTTTACGCTACGGGGAGAATCCTCATCAAAAAGCAGGAATCTATGGGGAACAGCTTAAATTCATCGATTGCTTCCATGGCAAAGAGCTGAGCTACAATAACTATCTGGATATAGACAGTGCACTGAACCTGATGGCTGATTTTCAGAATGATGACCCTACCATCGCGATCTTTAAACATACGGTTCCGTGCGGGGTAGCTACTGACGAGAATCTAACCAAAGCCTATCGAAAAGCATTTGAAACAGATAAGATGTCTCCATTCGGTGGCATCGTTATTACGAATAAAGAATTGGATTTGGAGACAGCGCAAGCTATTGATGAGATTTTCACGGAAATTATTCTGGCTCCTTCTTTTTCTGATGACTCTCTGGAGCTATTAACTCAGAAGAAAAACAGAAGATTGGTAAAGATACTACAGTTTCCGGAATCAGATACATTGACTGTAAAATCAGTTTTTGGCGGCGCACTTGTTCAACAGCCGGACTTTGAAACAGTACAGGCCGAAGATTTAAAAACCGTAACAGAGAGAAAACCAACTGAGAAAGAGATGGCCGATATGCTATTCGCCTGGAAAGTTGTGAAACATGTAAAATCCAATGCCATTGTATACGCAAAAAACCGTCAGACATTAGGGATTGGAACCGGACAGACTAGCCGGGTAGACAGTTCAAAAATTGCAGTCAGTAAAGCACAAACGGAAGAGCTGGATCTGAAAGGATCAGCAATCGCATCGGATGCTTTTTTCCCTTTTGCCGACGGAGTTGAAGCTGCAGCAAAAGCCGGTGCAAGTGCCGTTATCCAGCCCGGAGGCAGTATACGCGATGAGGAGGTGATTGACGAAGCAAACAAAAATAAAATGACTATGATATTTACTGGCAAAAGGCATTTTAAACACTGATTTTGAAATATTAAAATCTTATAAAGTTGAATTCGCAAATAGAGCTTCAAAATCGTATTTTCATCCATTGCCCTTAAATTTAACTGAAAAGCCACGCATCTCGATGTCGGATACCTACACCCCAACAAAGACAAAATCAAAAGATTCAAAAAATCAAACCAAGAAAGGTCTCTTTGATTTTCTCTATACAGATATTGCCATTGACCTTGGAACTGCAAACACGCTTATCTATGCCAGGGATCAAGGTATTGTATTGAATGAACCCTCCATTGTTGCATTAAACAATCAGAATGATCCGGTTGCTACAGGTCACGAAGCCCGACTGATGCATGAGAAAACTCACCGGAATATTCGGACGGTTCGGCCACTGAGAGACGGCGTTATCGCTGATTTTGAAGTAGCCGAAATGATGATCAGGGGTATGATTAAAAAGGTGAAGATGAAGTGGTATTCCACCACCCGCCAAATGGTTGTTTGTGTACCCAGCGGAATTACTGAAGTGGAGCGCAGGGCCGTACGTGACAGTGCTGAGCATGCAGGTGCGAAAGAAGTTTACCTGGTAGATGAGCCCATGGCCGCAGCGATCGGAATTGGCTTGGATGTGCATGAGCCGGTGGGTAACATGATTGTGGACATTGGAGGCGGTACAACAGAAATTGCTGTCATCGCACTATCCGGTATTGTCTATGCTCAGTCAGTACGTTTAGGCGGGGATGAGCTTAACGATGACATTATCAGTTATTTCAGAAGAAACCACAATCTTTTGATTGGTGAACGAACAGCTGAAAAAATTAAATGCGAAATCGGGTCTGCTGCTCCTCTGGATGAAGAACTTGAAATGATTACCAAAGGACGAGATTTGGTGAATGGTGTTCCCAGAACACGTCAAGTAACCTCAAAAGATGTTCGTGAAGCTATTTCCGAATCGGTAAATACCATTGTAGAAGCAATTACTAAATCTCTGGAGCAGACACCTCCGGAACTTTCTGCTGATATTCTGGACCGGGGAATTATGCTAACCGGTGGCGGTGCTATGTTAAAGAATCTCGATAAGCTCATTATGGAAACAACCGATCTTCCCGTTCATATCGCGGAAGATCCACTCACAGCTGTGGTTCGGGGAACAGGAGCTATACTGGAAGATATCGATTACTACCGAAGCGTAATTTCTTAAGCCTTGAACAAATAAATGCGACGTTTAGCTGATGCCAAAGATTACATCATAACCGCGCTCATTCTGCTATTCGCAACTGCTTTGATGGTAAGCAGGCATGATGGCGGACTGCAAAACGCCAGAAAAATATCGGTTACGGTTTTAAGCTATCTCGAGCAGCCTCTCTCTAACATACGCATTTATCGACAGGCTCTTACCACTAACACCTATCTTCAGCGACAAAATATTCTCTTACAGGACGAATTGTCCCGGTTAAGATCTGCAGATCAGCAAAACCAAATACTTCGGGAACTTCTGAATTTGCGAGACGAGAGCGAACATCCGTTAATTCCAGTTCAGATCGTTGCGAAAGATCTGCGAGGCTTGAATAATTCATTGACCGTAAGTGCCGGAACCGACGATGGTATCCAACAGGGAATGCCGTTAATGAATTCAGACGGTTTGGTGGGGCAGGTCAATTTTACAGCAAAAAACTATTCGCAGGTTCTTCCCTATTCGAACTCTCTATTCAGGGTAAGTGCCCGTATTCAAAGTTCTCGAGCCTACGGTATTGTATCCTGGGACGGAGATTCAGAAAATGAACTGGTTTTACAGTATGTACCTCAAACCATTCCGGTTAACGTTGGGCAGATCGTTGAAACGTCCGGTGCGAGTAATCAATTTCCGGCCGGCATTCCAATTGGAGAGATTACAGCGGTTGAACCGGGAAGAGGAGTAGAAACTCAGACAATCTATCTAAGGGCATTTGCAGATCTATTTACACTATCTGAAGCTTTTGTAGTAGCATTTGAACCCGACACCACCATTAATCAACTGATTATTCAACAAGAAGAACTGTTTTGATAAAATCAGATACTATACGATTCTTTTTAATTGGTATTGGTATTGTAGCGGTACAGATACTGCTTTTTAAAAATCTCAGAATTTTTGATGGAGAGGTAGACCTTGTGCTTATTTATCTGATTTGGGTAAGCACAAAGCGAAGTAAAACAGAAAGTTTAATCCTCACAGCTATCCTCGCACTCTTTCAGGATGCTTTTTCTGATTTATGGGGACTGCATATGTTTTCAAAAACCCTGACTGTTTTTATACTACATAGCTATTTAAATCGTATATCAGAAAACAGGTTCATTTTTTGGCAAGTATTTTTGATCATTTTGGCTGTCGCATTTCTTCATAATCTTATTTTTTTAGTGCTCACAATGTTTTCTGAAGTTTACGCATCGGGTTACATATTCTGGAGTTTGATGCTGGCAGGTACTTTAATGACAGCCGTTATCGGAAGTTTCTTGCACTTAGTAAGAACGGATAGGTAGAGATGGCAAGAAGAAGAAATCCCGAACAGACAAAGGCATCCATTCGCATACTGCAGGGCGTGATTATAATCGGGTTGATCATCCTGTTTGTACGGGTCTTTCAGCTACAAATTGTGGATTACGAAAAGTATTCCCCGCTTAGCATGCAGAACTCATTGAGGATGGAGATGATCAATCCTGCCCGGGGATTAATTCTGGATCGAAATGGAGATATCCTGGTAGATAATCAACCAATCTACTCTATTACCATTACACCCGCCAACTTCGACAGGGAAAAAATACCCCTTCTTGCCGATCTGCTGATGATTGAAAACAGTGAGCTTTTGGAGAGAATTCAGATTGCACAAGATTACTCATGGCATCGTACGTCAAGATTATTCACAGAAGTTCCTTTCGAGGTTTTTTCGAATGTTCAGGAAAACCTTTGGCAGCTGCCCGGTATTGGCCATCAGGTAGACAGTAAGCGAAACTACCATTCCGAACTCAAAGGATCCCATATTTTCGGGTATCTGAGAGAAGCCTCCAGGGAGGAATATCTTGATTCCGATCAAATCCGGCTGGGAGATAAAATTGGAAAAAGCGGTCTCGAACTGGTCTATGAGGAGCACTTGAGAGGCGAGCTTGGAAGTGAATATGTTCGGGTTAATGCATACGGTCAGTCGCTCGGTTCATTCAATAATGGAGAACTTGATAGCCCGCCCCAAAAAGGTGGCGATTTAATAACATCGATCGACGCTGAGCTTCAAAGCTTTTCAGAGAAATTGATGGGAAATATGACGGGTGCTCTGGTTGCGATGGACCCTCAAACCGGTGAAATATTAAGTATGGTAAGCACACCCCAGTATGAGGTCTCAAGATTGGCAGGTCGAATGGATATGGACTACTGGAGAGCAATTAATTCAGATCCAAAAACTCCGCTTTTCAATCGTGCGATTTCATCAAGACAGCCCCCCGGCTCCACGTTTAAACCGTTTATGTCACTGGTTGGTTTACATCTGGGCATTTTCAACGAAAATACGGTTTTAAACAGCCCGGGGTACTATTTACGCGGCCGCCGTTATGGTGATACAGCAGATCCCGGTGACTATGATATTGAAAAGGCGATTACGTTTTCAAGCAACTACTTTTTTTACTGGATGATGGACATCGTAGCCACAGAAGGCCATTTAAATAATTGGTCTGATCTGATACAGGATTTTGGAATAGGCCCTTTGAATGGAATTGATCTGCCGTCCGAACGTTCCGGTATTGTTCCCGATAGTACTTATATGGACCAAACGTTTGGTGTTCGCCGGTGGAGTATTGGCGATTTGATTAACCTTGGTATTGGTCAGGGACTTGTTTCCGCCTCTCCCCTTCAGATGGCTGTAGCCGTTTCGAGCATTGCGAATGGAGGCTATCGAGTTCAACCTCATTTGGTTAAACAAATTCAGTATGGAGAAAACGACATCAGGTACACAAACCCAGAAAAAACCCGTATCGACTGGATTGAGGAGCATCATCTTGAGATTGTAAAGCGAGGTATGAGAAGTGTGGTTACTGAAGGAAGTGGCCGCTTTTATACCAATTTACCCGATGTTGAAGTTGCCGGTAAAACCGGAACCTCACAAAATCCGCATGGTGAAGACCACGGTTGGTTCATCGCTTTTGCTCCAATGGACGATCCCAAAATTGCTATAGCGGTGCTTACCGAAAATTCAGGTTTCGGTTCAATTTCTGCTGCCCCTGTTGCTGGGCTCATCATAGAGAAATATATCAACGGTGAAATCAATCCTCGCAGAAACTGGATACTTGACTATGTATTGAATTTTGAACCCAGAACCGAACAAGCAGACGAAGAGGTAGAGGAAGATGCACAACTCTAATGAATTTAACTGGCCTGTACTCTTTGCATGGGCGGGTTTGGCAACTTTTGGCTTGATCGCTATTTATAGCGCCACTCAGGGTGAAGTAGCACAATTTTTACCTGATTATATCCAAAACAACTTTGCCCGTCAGAGTGTTTGGGTAGGTCTTTCACTTGCCCTCCTGGTGGCCATTCAATTTACCTCTCCAAGAACATTTCAAGGGGTTGCCTATCTATTTTATGGTGTGACCGTCATTTTAGCAATCATTACAGTTTTTGCCGGAGTTGAAGTTAGCGGGAGCCGCAGCTGGCTTTCAATATTTGGTCTCCGCTTACAAGTCAGTGAGTTTTTAAAACTTGCAACTATTTTAGCTGTTGCAAACTATTTGACTCATAAACGAGACATGACTGCAAATAATGTCAAAACAGCATTTACGACAATTTTATTGATTCTTCTTCCGGCAGGCATTGTCATCATGCAGAATGATACCGGAACAGCATTGGTCATACTGTCACTGATTCCCGTTGTTCTGTTCTGGTCAGGTTTACCTTATGGCCTATCCCTCATTATGATTTCTCCTGCCATCATTGGGTACTTTACCGTTATTGGCCTCCCTTTTGGCATTACTGCTGCAGTTATTATTGCGATTGCCGTTCTATTTCTTCAAAAGAGCAGATGGTACAGCTTATCTGTACTCGTGTTGGGTTTGGTTGTGATAGTAGGTACTGAAGTTGGATTACAGCATGTACTACAGCCCCACCAGCGTGCCAGAGTTGAAGCCTTTGTAAATCCATCACTTGATCCCCAGGGAGCCGGCTGGAACGTACTTCAGGCCACAACAGCGGTTGGTTCTGGCGGTGTAACAGGGAAAGGATTTATGGAAGGTACACAAACACAGCTTCGGTTTTTACCGGAACAGTGGACAGATTTCATCTACTGTGTTATTGGTGAGGAGTTTGGATTTATCGGTTCCAGCATACTCTTTCTGCTATATACATTTCTCTTCCTACGGTTGATGACTATGGCCAGCAATCATAAACATCCGTTTGCTCAACTTGTAATTATATCTATCACTTTTCTGTATTTCACTCATTTTGTTATAAATATCGGAAGTGCAACTGCTGTACTGCCCATTATGGGTGTTCCCCTCCCGTTTGTCAGTTATGGAGGATCTGCATTTTTAGCGAATACAATTATGCTGGCTGTTTGCCTGAACTTAGATCTCAACAAACGCTCATTCAGTATTTACAGGTAAGTCCTTCTCGGAAAACTTCTTTTCCGTTCTCAACTTAAAAGATTTCCTGTGGTGCTCTGTATAACCGTACTTTTCCAATCCCTCGAAATGTTTAGCTGTGGGATAACCGACATTTCTCTCCCAGCCATAGTAGGGATATTTTTCGTGCAGCTGAACCATGATATCATCTCTGTACACTTTGGCAAGTATTGAAGCCGCCGCAATCGAGGCAGAGTTATCATCACCTTTAACAATACATTTGTGGGGTATTAAGGTAGTAGAAAATTGATTACCGTCAACCAGGAGGAAGTCGGGATCGGCCCCCTTCTGTTCAGAGCACTTTATCATTGCTAGGATCGATGCCTTGAGAATATTAACTTCATCGATTTTTTCCGGAGAACATTGCTGAATCGTCCAGAATATGGACTTTTCTTTGATTTCATGGACAAGCGACCTTCGTTTTTGGTCTGAAAGTTTTTTGCTGTCGGTAATGGCCGGATCAAGTTCAGTGCCGGGCTGTATAATAACACCGGCTGCTACAACAGGGCCACACAAGCAACCTCTTCCAACTTCATCAAGCCCCATTACCCTTTTAAAACCATCGCTCCACAATTCTGTCTCATAGCGGTACATTTTCATAAGTACTACATTCTCTAAAAAACCTGTTCGAAATTTATTTTTTTAAAAAGGAAATTGCTCAAGTTGGAAAACAGCCTTTTCAATTAACCTCACACTGGATATGATTAATTCTGTTTTTAATTGTCGTCTGATGCAATGATTTATTCCTATTCAGAGTTTATAAAAATGTGAGCTTAAGAGAAACCAATTTTACTTATGCATTTTAAATACTCCGAGTGGTCCGATCGCTTTAATAATAACAAAAAATCTCCCTTTGATACGCTGTTAAACCTTTTTCAAGAGTTACTCTCTATAGCAGGTGGCGACGTATCTCAGGCATTGCGCTGGCTAAATCAGCTCGATGATGAGTATAAAATTACCGATCAGTTCGAAGACGGATACGGACTTGGCGATTTCATTGATGATCTCAAAGAGCGTGGATATATCGAATTCGATGAAGAACAGGCCGTGATGGTACCTACTTCCAAAACAGATCGAAGTATTCGGAAGAAAGCCTTGGAAGAAATTTTTAATCAACTTAAAAAGGGATCCAAAGGCGGTCATAAAACCGTTTACAGCGGCCGCGGACTGGAGAGGCAACCTGAAACCCGCTCCTGGCAGCATGGAGACGATACGGCGCACATAGACGGTACAGGTACGCTCATGAATGCTCTCAAGCATACGACTCTTGACCAATTTAGTCTGCGGGAAGATGATATCGAGGTATACAACACCGATCACTACACTTCGGCAGCTACGGTACTGCTTATCGATTTAAGCCACTCTATGATCCTCTACGGCGAAGACAGAATTACGCCCGCAAAGAAAGTAGCGATGGCTCTTTCCGAGTTGATTATGAACAGCTATGAAAAAGACTCTCTGGATATCATCGCATTTGGCAATGAAGCCTGGCATATTGAGATCAAAGATCTGCCATACTTAAAAGTTGGCCCTTATCACACAAATACCCTACAGGGTTTACAAATGGCCCGGCACACTTTGCAGCGAAAGAAGTTTGCCAACAAACAGATCTTTATGATTACCGACGGGAAGCCCTCCTGTATGATTGAAAATGGAAAGCTCTACAAAAACAGCTTCGGGCTGGATCGAAAAATTGTAAATAAAGTATTAGATGAGGCAGTAAAGTGTAAGCGGGATCAGATCTCAATTACTACATTTATGATTGCCCGGGATCCATATCTCCAAAATTTCGTTCGTGAGCTGACCGAAGCTAATCAGGGTCGCGCTTATTATTCATCTCTGAATGAGCTCGGCGGGTATATTTTTGAAGACTATATCCGAAACAGAAGAAAGAACGTGAAATAAAAAAAGGCAGCCCTAAAATAGAGCTGCCTTTGAAATTCAATGAGCTGAATATCAATTGATTTAGATACCCAATTCAACCATTACTTCATCTGTGATATCGTACTCTTCTCTAACTTGAGGGGATACGTAGAGAATGATTACATCACCCGCAGATGTAGTTGTGTTAAGAACGTAATCCAATCCTTTGCTGGCTGCTACAGTATCAATCGCTTCCTGAATTTGTTCCAGTAAAGGAGACATTAACTCTGCGCGCTGCTGCGCCATTTCTTGCTGTGCTTCCTGCTGCATCTGTCTGAACTCAGTGTCCATCGCGTTTAATCGCTCCTCTTCCGTTTGGCGAGCCTGCTCAGAAATCACACCAACTTTCTGTTGATAGAGTTCAACTTCGGTTTGCAGTTCACGCTCTTTCTGAACGAGTTCATTCTGCTTGCGTTCGGCAAAATTTTGGAGTCGCTGTTGAACAGCCCTCATTTCAGGCATGCGTTCCAGAACAGCTCTAGGCTCTACAAACCCAATTTTCATATCCTGAGCTTGCACTGCAGGAGCGGCCATCAGAGTTGAGATTGCAACGAGAAATATAAATCCTAATGTGTATACTTTTTTCATGATAATAGAGGGTTCGTATTAGTTCTGTGTAAGTTTTTGAATAACTCTTTCTGTAATGTCAACACCGCGCTGCGATGAATAGTAAACAATGGGGTCGCCGGAACTGGCTGTTTGATTGATAACAAATTCAAGTTCAAGCTCTTCGGCAACTTCACTCATAGCTGTATCAACTCGGTTTAGCAGTGGAGAAAATAGTTCGTTTTGTCGCTGCTGAATTTGTCGCTGTATACGGCTTTCCATATTACTGAGCTCTTCTTGTCTTTCCTGAAGCTCCTGCTCACGTTGAGTTTGTTCTTCACCGGAAATTTGTCCCGCTTCTGCCATCTCGGAAAATTCTGTCAGATCTTCAATCCAAACCTGGTATTGATTCTGGAATTCCCCCTGTCTTTCCTGAATAAACTGTTGAATTTGTGATTCAACCTGTTCTGTTTCAGGAAGTGCGTCTAGCACAGCATCCGGGTTCATAGTACCTACTTTCAACTGCCCGAAAACAGTAAGCGGTAATAATATGAATAGTGTTGTCAGAATTATCTGTTTCATAAATTATGTTGTTGATTATACGACCTATGTTAATATTTATATTCTTTAGTTTTCCATTGGTTCCAGCCCTAATTCTAACATCACTTTGTCAGTTAGGTTCCATTGCTGGCGTACAAATAAAATTCTTGAATCCTGTGCACGATCAAATACATAATCGAAATTTTCACGTTCAGCTACAGTGTTCAAAGCCTCAAATATCCGCCTTTGAATGGGTTCAAGCAACTCTTTTTGTCTTGAAAAATATTCACCTTCAGGACCAAACCTGTTTTCAATCAAACGATCAAGCTCATCTGTTTTCGAATTAATTTCTTGTAATCTTTCTTCGCGCACCTCATCCGTAAATAGCAGCTCCCTGGCCTCAAAATCTTCCTGAAGCTGAGCAATTTCTTCTTCCAGCTCACGAATCTCCTGTTGCCAGTTTTCACTCAGTAAATCAAGCCGTTGCTCTACCCCGCTATATTCAGGTATATTCTGCATGATCAAATCCGTATCTATATAGCCGATTTTTTGATTTTGAGCATTCGACACTTCAAAACCAACCCAAAGCAAAATTATTGTGATACTGAGAATTTTTTTCATCTCATCACTTTTTAAAATGGTGCGCCAATGTTAAATAAGAACTCCCATTGACCCGGTCTCAACCCTTGTCCTTCGTTAGAAGCAGGTGTACCATCCAGCCTGTAACCGTAACTCAGATCCACTAAACCTAAAATTGGCAAAAAGATTCTGGCACCAAAACCGGCAGCACGCTTCACTTCAAACGGATCAAAACTACCCAGGTCATTAAATGTATTTCCAGCATCTACAAATGCATATGGTATTAGTTGAATTTGTTCTGACGATACAGCAGGATAACGCAACTCAAGGGTATATTTATTATACACCCGACCACCAATCAGGTTTTGATTAGGATCTAATGGTGAAATTACACCGTTAAAACCGCCGGGAAAACCGCGCAGATCGATGTTGTCATTCAGGAAGTTCTGTCTCTGCTGAATTTGTGTACCGCCCAAGAAGAAGCGTTGGAAGTTACTTTGACCTGTACTGCTCAAATAACCCATATAACCATATTCAGCGCCGGCACTTAACACAAGCTTTCCAATAATTGTGTGATGATGCTGGTACTTCGATATGATCTTGTAGAACTGCTGAAAATCGGGCAGCGGAAGAGCAATCTCACCGGAAATACTAAACTTGGAGCCAAAACGCGGAGAAATTGGATTATCCGTTGAATTCCGTTCAATTTCATGTCTAACGGTCATCAGATCAGCGCGTCCATCTTCAAAAATGCCACTGAAACCGGCAACATTAAAGTGGTTATAGGTCAATACTGTGCGCTGCTGGAAATAATCATCCGGCCATTGAAGGCGGCGACCTACACTAACACTGGCAGAAAATAGCTCATTTCTACGCTCCGGTTGTTGAATTCCGCCGATCCTTCGGTTACTGTAGTTCAAAAAGTCGTACGACAAACTTACACCCAATGATGTGGGTTTGCCTCGTAACCAAGGTTCCGTAAAACTAAAGTTGTAGCTCTGGTATCCACGGCCGGTTACCTGAACCCCTAAAGATAGTTTTTGTCCGTCGCCGGATGGTATTGGATTCCATCCACCGGGTTCAAACATTCTCTGTACTGAAAAGTTGTTGAAGTTAACTCGCGCCGCCAGAATGATTCCTATTTGGCGACCACCAAAACCACCGGAGAATTCAAAGTTATCCGTTCCCTGGGTTTCATCGAGCTGGTAGTTGATATCTACGGTTCGATTTTCCTGATCGGGCTGCAGATCCGGCTGAATACCCTCGGGATTAAAATAACCCAGTTGACCCAACTCTCGAATAGATCGTACGATGGATGACCGGCTATAGGTTTGACCCGGAACGGTTCGGAGCGTTCGCCGAACTACATCATCGTGTGTTTTTGTGTTACCCGAAAACTCTACTTCCCGAATGGTGGCTATCTCGCCCTCAATAATTTCAAAATTGAGATCCAAAGAATCGCCCGGTGCTATTTGTAAATCCGGATAAACATTAAAGAATAGGTATCCAATATTCTGATACAGACTTGTAATGTCCCCGTCGTCGCGCCGGAACTCCAGGTTCTCATTAAATTTCGATTCATCAAATACATCACCTTTTTGAAAGCCGAATGCATTGGTCAGCTCCTGGTCGGTGTAAACCGTATTCCCGTCCCAGTTAATATCCCTGACATGATATTGTGGGCCTTCTTGAATTTCTATATCAAAAATGACACCGTCTTTATCTCGTCGCCAGTTATCTACATAAACGGAGTCTTCCAGCACGCGGACATCCCGATATCCGTTATTTCTGTAAAACTGTAACACATTTTCAATTCCTTCCTCATACTCATCCTGAGTATAAACGTGTCGTTTAAAAATTCTCCACCAGCGATCCTGCTTTATCGTATTAAAGCTTTTTCTCAGTCTTCGATCACTAAATTCTTCGTTATCTATAAAATTAATTTCACGAACCTTTATACGCTCCCCCGGTTCAATCTCAAATGTGAGAGAGATCCTATTTCGCTCGTCATCAATCATCTCCTCTACCACATTCACATCGGTGTTCCAATATCCTTCCTCTCTGTAGTATCGATAGATCGTGTTTAATGCCTGTGAACGAACCGAGTTGGTTACCGCAAACCCGGAAATCAAATTCAAGCGCTCACGCAGATCTCTTCGATGAGATCGTTTCCCGCCAACCAATTCAAAACCCTGCAATCGTGGCTGTTCCTGCACTTTAATGTGGATTCGTACTCCACCGGAAACTCGCTCGTGCTCAATCATAACGTCTGAGAAGAGACTGGTACGATGAAGTCGTCGAATTGCTTCTGAAATTTCTTCACCCGGTATAGATATCCGGTCGCCTACACGCAAGCCGCTGCTGCTAACCAAGTAGCTTTCGCGAGCCGTAACCAGGCCGCTAACCGTGATTTCACGAATTTCGTACTCGAGGGGAGTGATTGAAGTCGGGTCCTGAATGGTAAATGTTGAATCCTGTGCAAAAACTTGATTGACGGATAACAACCCGATAAAAGAGAAAATAAAGCAAATGAAGAGTCTTTTGTATATGACCACGTGAGAGATAATTACTTCTTTAAGAGATAATTTTATTGATAATGGATGCGGATATCTTTTTAGTATATCCGTTTTTCACGTTCCCGTACCTACGATCACGCTTTTGATAGGAAAATATTGCCTGATAGAGCTCTTTTCTACGAAAATCAGGCCAATAAGTTTTTGTAATGTAAAGTTCAGAATATGCAAGCTGCCAAAGTAAAAAATTACTAATCCGGTATTCACCACTTGTGCGGATGATCAAATCAGGATCAGGGATATCTGCTGTAGACAAGTATGAACCAATGAGCTCATCACTGACTTCATCAGGAGAAACTTTTCCGTCTGCCACATCCTGAGCCACTTTTTTAACAGCTTCTGTAATATCCCATCTGCCCGAATAGCTCAGCGCTAAGCAGAGTTCAAGACGATCATTGTCTTTTGTCAGTTCAATGACTTCCTGCAACTGACTTTGACAGGATTTGGGCAACCGTGTAATCTGACCAATGGATGTCAATTTAATATTATTTTTGTGAAGTCTGTCGGCCTCTTTTTTCAAAGAGTTGACCAATAACTTCATCAACCCGTTCACTTCATCAGAGGGACGATTCCAATTCTCTGTAGAAAATGCATACAGTGTTAAATGATTTACACCGAGCTGAGCACAGCTTTCCGTAATATCACGAACAGATTCAACACCTTCCTTATGACCAAATAAACGAATATTGCCTTTATCTTTGGCCCATCGCCCATTACCATCCATGATGATAGCGATATGGTTTGGTATGGAACCGGAAGATTGAAGCTCCTTCTGGAGTTTCTTATCCTCTTCGCCTTGAATAGTATCTGTAAGTGTTAGTGGTTCCAATGCAGTTCTTTTATGAAGTGTTACAAGCTTTAAAAAATAGAGCTAAATGATGCGATTTTCAAGAGCCATTTAACTCTCCTCGTGCATAATAGCCTCTTTTAACAGTAACATTTCAACAGCTGAGAGAGCCGCCTCTGCACCTTTGTTTCCTTTCTCGGTCCCCGCTCTTTCCGTTGCTTGCTCAACCGTATCGGTTGTTAACACCCCAAAAGCGACCGGAACACCCGATTTCATATTCAGATCTGTAATTCCTCTTGTAACGGCATCACATACATAATCAAAGTGCGGAGTACCGCCGCGAATAACAGCACCGATGGCCACAACCGCGTCGGCCTTCAAATGATCAATACAGTATTTACAGGCAAGAGGAAGTTCAAACGAACCCGGACATCGTAAAGAGATAATGTTCTCCTCCTCAATTCCTTTAGCTTTTAGTGCCGTAACAGCTCCTTCAAGCATTTCGTCTGTTACAAACGAATTCCACTTTGCTGCAACTACGGCTATTTTCAAACTCTTCAAACTGCTTTCCGATACAGGTTTTATTTTTGGCATAACTTATTGATCTATATTAATTATTTCGCGTCTGCGGCGGGCCATTCTCTTTAGCGACATTACATGCTGATCCCCCAGCGTCACAATCCCAAAATACGGGTCATAATCTTTCTTTCCTTTTCCATGAAAGTCACTTCCACCGGTAACCAAAAGATTATCCCGCGCAGCAATTTTTGAAAATGTTCGTTGTAAACTATAATTGTGACTCGGATGAATACACTCAATCCCGTCTAATCCTAACGACGTAAGTTCATCAATTTCATCCTGTGTGTAAAGCGGCCCGGGGTGTGCCAATGATAAAACTCCGCCCGCCTTTTTTGCAACGCCAACCAAGTCTTCTACTGTCACGTACTCGGTTTTGATATTTCCAAGTTTTTCGGTGGATAGATATCGAATAAAGGCTTCTGCTACAGATGCAACATACCTCTTATTGATCAATACAGCTGCAGCATGAGGACGTCCCAGATTTCCGGGCCCTGCCTCAGCCCGCACTTCATCCATAGACAGGTCCAATCCCTGCTTTTGAAGCTTTTCCACTATCCGCTCCATCCTGCGAACACGTGCTCGTTTTTGGTTCAAAAGCATTTTAAGAAACTCTTCATTGTTTTCATCAAAACAGTAGACCAAAATATGAACCTCTCTGCTTTTCCAAACGGCACTCACTTCTACGCCGGGAATCAAATCTATATTGAATTCTCGGGCTTTATCTTTCGCATTCAGATACCCCTTTATGGTATCATGATCGGTTATAGAGATGATTTTTAGTTTTTTATCTGCTGCCTTTTGAATCAGTTCTTCTGATGAATATGCGCCGTCAGACGCAAGCGTATGTGTATGTAAATCTGCTTTTCCCAAAATTATGGTTTTAATATTGAGTGGTATCGCGTACTGTCACGAATCAACTCCAAAGACTGGAGGACGATGTTTTCGTGCTGAAGAAGAGCTTGTTGACGCTCATTCCCTTCCATGGTTTGCGATATCCATTCTTTCTGAAGCTCATTTTCAATAAATTCTTTACTATCGTAGAGTTGGGCAATTTTTTTATCTCGCAGCAAAGCTTTCAATTCAGAGATACTTTCATCAGCACCCGATTGATCTAAATTCTCCTGAAAGTGGTTTTCTAAAGCCACAAGATGCTCATCTGCTGATGTATCATACGAAAACCCACCTTCGATTAATCGCTGGACAAAATCCCTATAAAAATCTTCCGGCATATTTTCGGAATCTATCCCACCGTTATTCAACTTTTCGTTTACATAAAAGAAGATGTGATTATCTTTTGCAAGAGCAAGATCCAGCTGCGCCGGAATATTCTCATCCAACTTTACATCCGGTTCTATACCAAGACCACCGCGAACATCTCTGCCATTACGTGTTCTAAACATCCGGTATCCTTCATCTTCATCCATACCCGACTGGTTTTCTACAGACTGAATGCTTCTGCCGCTTGGAATTAAGTATTTCGATACCGTCATTTTTAATGATGTATTGTAAGACAGTGGCCGTACTGTTTGCACTAATCCTTTTCCAAAACTTTGCTCGCCCAAAATCACTGCCCTATCCAGATCCTGAAGGGCTCCTGCAACAATTTCTGATGCACTCGCACTACCGTTATTTATCAGAACGATGATTGGAAGATCATCAAAAAGTGGTGGCTCTTCGGTAGCATAAGCAGAGTTTTGGCTTTCAAAACGGCTTCTTGTCTCAAC
Source organism: uncultured Rhodohalobacter sp. (assembly GCA_964401805.1). Classification (GTDB taxonomy): domain Bacteria; phylum Bacteroidota; class Rhodothermia; order Balneolales; family Balneolaceae; genus Rhodohalobacter. The sequence continues at coordinate 16,420 of CAYNZY010000021.1, read as the reverse complement.
TACAGTAATACCCGGTTCAAGAAATTTATCCACTACCTCAACAGCTTCATTTAAAAGACCGCCGGGGTTGTTTCGAAGATCTAAGATAAGCCCTTCAATATCGTTTTCATTCTCAAGGTCGAGTAGAGCTGCCCGGAGTTCTTCACCCGTTTGATGACCAAATCGGTTGAGTTGCACGTATCCTACCGAATTCTGTGAATCAAGATACCCGTAGTAGCTAATGTTTTTTACTTCTATGCGCTCTCTTTCAAGATTAAACGTAATGGGCCGGTCCACTCCGGTTCGTGTAACAACAATTTCAATCTCCGATCCCACATCGCCTATGGTTAATTCTTGTACCTCTTCCGGGGTAATTTCAACGATCTCAACTCCGTTTATTTTCGTAATGACGTCTCCCGGACGTATACCGGCTTTCTGAGCAGGATAACCATCCATCGGAGCGATAACCACTACCCTGTCTCCACGATATCCTGCTTCAATTCCAATTCCGCCGTAAGATCCTGAGGTTAGAATTTCCATCTGCTGCTGCTCGCCTTCATTCACAAACACAGTGTAGGGATCCAACTCCGAAAGCATGCCTTTGATAGCATTTTGCATAAGGGTTTCCGGAGCCACTTCATCAACATAGCGTACGGCTACCTCTTTGTAGACATCACTAAAGATGGTAAGCTGCTTCTTGATTTGAAAAAACAGGTCATTTACCTGGGTAAATGCTGTAGTAATGATAAGGAAAGCTGCAATGAGCAGTAGAAAACGTCTTTTATACACAGCCTTCATAAATCGCCTATTTTCATTTTATCGCTTAATTATCAGCGATTGCCCGGCATAAATTGTTGTTCCGCTAAGATTATTGGCTCTCTGAATTTCAGCAACAGATACACCATGTCGCCGGGCTATACTTCCAAGGGTATCATTCCGTCGAACCGTATATCGAAACGTATCTGAAGGGGATGTAGATGATCCTTCAAATCGTATTGAATAGATATTTTCTCCGGCTCTTTGACGGCGTTCCAGTTCCTGCTTTTGAGCATAGGTCAAATCATCAATCTGACTAAAATAATCTCGTCGCTGGTTGGGAACGTGAATCGTTAATCTCTGACCGACTCGAATAGTGTTTCCGACTCCATTCCATGAACGCACCTGCCAGGCTCGTACATCAAACCACTCGGCAACATGCCCTACTGTATCGCCACTCTTCACCGTATATGTTGCGGGACTTGTGTTTGCAGGAGCCTGAACCTGTTGACGTGAACTTCGACTACTTGATGAAGATGAGCTGTTTGTTGGCCGGTTTGATGCTATCTGTTCTTGCGAACCGGGTGCAACAGGAACAACGATCCTTTGGCCAGGATGGATCGTGCTGCTTAAACCTTCGTTGGTTTCGTAAAGGGCTCTTACTGAAGTTCCGTATCTCCTTGCGATATAGCCTAAAGTTTCTCCGCTGCTCACTGTATGCATTGCAACTTCAGAAGCCCGGGTATTTTGTGGGATTTCCTGATAGGCTGCCAGAAATTGCTCTTTAATACCTGTAGGAATCTTCAACGGATATTTACCGCCGGGAGGTGTAGCCCAGCGTAGAAGTTCCGGATTGTAGTCCTTGATCTCCTGAAGAGTAACTCCGGCTGCTTTGGCCAGTTCTTCAAGTGGCATTAATCCATCTACCTCCACAACATCGAAGTTGTAAGGGGTTACATCTGATTCTGTATCAAATCCAAACTCATCCGGGTTCATGGCTATCATTGTGGCTGCTATATATCCCGGAACATATCCACGGGTTTCACGAGGCAGATATGGATACGCTGCCCAGTAGTCTTCTACTCCACCTGCTGCTCGGATTGCACGGCGAAGTCCTCTCGGACTCAAATTATAATTAGCCAGAGAGAGGTACCAATCTCCCCAGATATCATGTAAATCTCGTAAATGCTGTGCGGCAGCCCTCGTTGATTTTACCGGATCTCTTCGCTCATCAACCCACCAATTCACTTCCAATCCGTAAACGGCACCTGTTGCCCTGATAAACTGCCATAAGCCAACTGCACTTGCCCAGCTTCTCGCTGTTGGAACCAGTCCACTTTCAATCATAGAGAGGTGGATTAACTCCTGAGGCACACCCTCTTCTTCAAAAATTTCCCTCATCATTGGAAAGTAGTACTCCGATCGCTCCAGCCAGCGCTCCATAACATCGGGACGACGAAGCGTGTAATACATAAGGTGACGATTCACATGCTGATTTTGAATCAGCGGAACCTCGGTTTGATTGATGGTCAGATTATCGGGAAGCGCATATCCTTCTGCAATCCAGTCATCTTGTTCCGAAAAAAGCTCTTCCTGGATTTCAAATACATCCCCTTCCACCTCACTTCTCGCCTCTGTAATACCGTAAAATTCACTGTGTTCTGCCATCACAGTTCTGTAAAGTTCAGCAAAGCGTCGATTATTCTGAACCTCCGGATAGTCATCCATCAGGGATTGAATGGAACCGAAAGCCTGATTGATATAGGTTTCTGCCTGAACCAAATCTCCCTGTATCTGTGCATCAATGGCCAGTACCTGAATTCGATATACGTCTGATATTCGTCGTAAAATCTCTTTATCCAACTCACTCTGTTCCGCTACAATCTCTTCTCTGGGCTCATCTTGCCGGGTATCTGTTAAAGGATTGGAGTAGGGCAAAAGTTTTACGGGAATGTCAATATCATCAACTCGATTGGTGTCTTGTGCGTAGAGTGCTTGAACAACAAAAAAAGTTAAGAGCAGTAGTAGAGATCGCTTCATGAAGTATGTTTAGATGTTTCAGAATTATCTAAATTAAAGATTTAATCCTTCATTCGGAATTTCAGGATTAAAATAGCAGGTAATTATTGAGATGTACAGCTAACTTCTATTTGCTGTCCATTTTTGAACGATTGGCCAGCGTCTTCCACTGCCAAACGATTTGGAACTTAGTTTCAGTATAGGCACAGCCTGATTTCTTTTAAATTCATTATAATCAACAAGACGTAATATCTTATCTATCATCGATTCTTCAAAACCCTCATCAATCAGCTCCGACTTTCCTTTCTGAAGCTCTACATATTGATAAAGAAGTGCATCGAGTGTCTCATAATCCGGAAGACTATCACTGTCTTTTTGCCCCGGTCGCAGTTCCGCACTTGGAGATTTAGTTATAATAGACTCTGGAATGACCTCCTTTCGGTAATATGAACTATTAAGCCATTTTGCCATCTCATAAACTTCCGTCTTGTAGAGGTCGCCAATGAGGCTTAAGGCTCCGTTCATGTCACCGTAGAGTGTAGCGTAACCGACTGCGTATTCTGATTTATTACCGGTTGCAATCAGAAAACTGTTAAACTTATTAGCATATGCCATCAAAATTGTTCCACGAATTCTGCTTTGAAGATTTTCTTCGGCCACCCCAAAAGTACTGTCTTTAAAAACAGGATTCAGTGCCGATCTATATTCCTCAAATAAAGTCTGAATCGGAACTTCAAAAAGCTCAATTCCAAGATTTTCAGCCAGCTTTTGTGAGTCTGTTATGCTCCCTTCACTCGAAAATTCAGTGGGCAAAGTAATCGCTTTCACTTTTTCGGGCGACAACGCCTCAACTGCCAGGGCACATCCAAGAGCTGAGTCAATTCCGCCGCTTAAGCCAAATACAACATGATCTGCTGCACCCGTTTTTTTGATATAGTCTCGAAGCCCAAGCTTGATGGCCTCAAACTGCCGCTCCTGTTTGTTACCGGGATAAATTGGCTGGTTTTTATCTTCTTGAGCCGGTTTTACAGCGCCATTTTCAGCATTTAGAATAACATCCGTATAATCCGGATGAAAAGGTTTTGTCTTTGCAACCACTTCTCCCGTTCGTTCTATTGCCATGGAGTCACCGTCAAAAACCACGTCTGTATGTGCTCCAACCTGATTGCTGTACAACAACGGTAAATTCAAGTTTTTGGCATGATTTTGCAGCATTCTTACACGGTTTTGATGTTTTGTATTTGTGTAAGGAGAAGCTGAAACATTAATAATTACATCGGCACCTAATTTTTTTAACTCGAGCGCCGGATTTACGGAATAGGTATGGTACTGTACTTCATTCTCGTTGTACCAGATATCTTCACAAATGGTAACACCAAGCTTAATTCCATTAAATTCCAGGCAGTGGAACTCTTCGTTAGGTTCAAAATAGCGGAGGTCATCGAAGATATCATAAGTGGGTAACAGTGTTTTGTGAACCGTACCTAACAGCGTTGCTTTATGAGCCAACAGCGCAGAGTTGAACATCTTTCTGCCATACCTGCTTTCATTTGGAGTAATGGAGCCAAAAAGAAGAGCGGTTTTCCCGGTTGATTCAATAATATCGTGGTTTACTCTATAGCACTCCTCCCTAAATCCACACTCTTCAAGCAAATCCTCTACCGGGTACCCTGTAACGGTCATCTCCGGCAGGATCAGAAGATCTGCCTCGTCTTTTTCTGCCTGTCTAAGGGCATCAAGAATCAGAGATTTATTACCGGTTAGATCGCCGACCGTAGGATTTAGCTGTTCAACTCGAATTTTCATTACTGCTTTTGATATACTTTTTCTCCGGCTACCCAGGTTTCTAATACTTCTGTTTGCCAGATTTCAGAAGCATCTACTTCAAAAATATCTCTGTCAATTAGAATAAAATCCGCCCATTTCCCGGCCTCAAGAGTTCCCAAAACATCTTCCTGGTGGGCAGAATAAGCTGCGTCTCGCGTGAAAATTCTCAAAGTTTCTTCACGACTGAGTCTATGCTCGCTGTACCAGCCTCCCGGAGGCATTCCACCGTGATCCTGACGGGTAATGGATGAGTACAGTCCGTAGAATGGGTTCACATCTTCTACAGGAAAATCTGAACCGCCCGCAATTACTGTACCCTGGTCTAAAAATGTTTGCCACGCATAGGCACCCTCCATTCGCTCAGACCCAACCCGATCCTCTGCCATATTCATATCACTGGTGGCGTGTGTTGGCTGCATAGACGCAATGAGGTCCAATTCAACAAATCGGGGTATGTCGTCCGGGTGAACAATTTGAGCATGTTCGACCCTGTGCCTTAAGTCTGACTGATCTCCCAGTTCCTCTTTCGCATTTTGAAAGGCATCTAACACCTGTCGGTTGGCTGCATCGCCAATTGCATGGATATTCATTTGGAAACCATTGGATGCGCCTTTGATCACCATCTCATTCAGTTCCTGTTGATCATAGAATAGCAATCCGCTGTTTCCCGGGTCATCGTGATAGTGTTCAATCATGGCTGCACCCCGGCTGCCCAGTGCACCGTCAGCAGAAATCTTTACACTGCGGAGTGCCAGCATATCGTCCGCATAGCTCTCAATCGGCCCATTCTGAGCAAGTTCATCAAATGTATCACCGGTTCCTCCAATCATGGCATAAATTCTTGTGATGAGTTCTCCCTCATCCGCAAAATCTTTATACATCTCCCACGTATCCACATTAATTCTTGCATCGTGAACGGAGGTTAAGCCGTGTTTAGCCATCTCCTGCAAAGCAAGCTCGAACGCCTGATAATTTTCTTCTGCAGTTCTGGCGGGAATATGATCTTCAATATAATTCATGGTTGCATCCACAAAAATTCCTGTGGCATCACCAAATTCATCCCTGAGTACAACTCCGCCCTGCAGATCCGGTGTATCCCGGCTAATTCCCGCAATCTCCATCGCCCTGCTGTTGGTCCATGCGGCATGCCCGTCGACGCGGGTCAGGTATACCGGCCGATCAGGAACTACAAGGTCGAGATCCTCTGCGGTTGGAAATTCATTTTCCTCCCACAACACCTGGTTCCAGCCACGACCCTGAATCCACTCCAGGTCCGGATTATCTTCAGCGTATTGTCCAATTATTTCAAGTGTTTCCTCCAGCGAGTCTACTCCCTGTACATCCACGTCCAGTTGTTGATATCCAAGTCCCATCACATGAGTATGTGCATCTATGAGTCCCGGAATGAGCGTTTTTCCTTCACCGTCAATAAGATTAAATCCCTCCATCTCCTGCTGCAGATCATTCAATGCCCCAGTCGTAACTACTTTCCCATCCTGAACAGCTATTGCATCAAACGTAACCAGTTCCATGTTGTCACCGGCTATGGTATAACCGTTCACATTGTGCAGTATAAAGCCGTCTTCCTGTGAAGAGCACGCTGCAGTAAACAGGAGCAGCAGTACGGCAAAAAAAGTTGATTTTAAATTAGTCATAGCTGTTTTAGATATAGTTGGTGTAAGTATTTTTTTCAAGATTTAGTTAGTCGCCGATCGTTTTTGAAGTAATCTATCTGACTCTGTAAATAGCGGCCCGATTTAAGTTCATCCACCAAAAATTTCGGAACTACATGTAGCTTTGTTAACTCATCAACGGACATAAAACAAACCTCTTGAATAAGCTGTTCATTTCGAGAGTGCTCCGGATCACTTCCTTTCATGACGTCACCAGTGAAACGATCCGCCAAAAAGTAAAGCTCTAAAGCGTGATACGGCGTATCAATAAATTCGTGAATATATCTGAGCCTCAAGCCTGATGGAGCGACACCTGTTTCCTCTATGCATTCACGTTTGAGCGCATCTTCTGCTGATTCTCCGGGTGCAACACCTCCTCCCGGCGGTATCCATACAGGAACCTCCCGGGTAGGTACATTCTGCTTAACCAATAAAACGTTGTCTTCAGAAATAAGCAGTCCGCACGATCTCACTCTTACCTTGTTTGAATAGGGATCTGCGGAGTTCAAACCGAATTGCTTTCTGCATGTGCCCCTGTAGATACACCGCTATTCTCAAGGGCTGCTTTCACAAATGAAACAAATAGTGGATGCGGATCATAAACGGTGCTTCTCAACTCCGGATGGAACTGTACTCCAACATACCACGGATGATTCTTCAGCTCAACAATCTCAACCAGGTTTCGCTCCGGGTTTACGCCCGAAACAACCAAACCGGCATCAATCAGTTGCTGCCTAAGTTCATTATTTAACTCAAATCTGTGACGATGGCGTTCTTCAATCATCTCTTCATCGTAAGACAAAATTGCCTTTGAACCTTCCGACAGTTTACAGTCGTATTTACCCAGACGCATAGTGCCGCCTTTCTCCTGAACATCTCGCTGATCAGGCATGAAATCTATCACCGGATATGCTGTTTTTTCATCAAATTCTGTACTGTTTGCACCTTCCATCCCGGCTACATTTCGGGCAAATTCAATAACGGCGCACTGCATTCCCAAACAGATTCCCAGCATCGGTATCTCATTTTCCCGTGCATATTTAACAGCAGCAAGTTTGCCTTCAATACCTCGCCCGCCAAATCCCGGGGCAACCAAAATGGCAGATACATCACCGAGCTCTTTTTTTACATTCTCTTCAGTCAGTTCATCCGATTGTACCCAATGAATATCAACCCCGGTGTTGTTCATGGCGCCACCGTGTATCAGAGCTTCAACAATAGATTTATAAGCATCATGATGTTCTACATATTTCCCAACCAGCGCAATCTGAATTCGTGTTTCCGGGTGTTTAATTCTTTCAACAAATTCAGTCCATTTCGTTAAATCCGGATTTTTTGTCGGTAAACCCAGTTTTTCAATCACTCGCTCATCCAGCCCCTCTTCGCGCATTAAAAGCGGAACTTCATAGATTGATTCAGCATCCAGTGAAGCTATAACATCTTCATTATCAACATTACAGAATTGAGCTATTTTGCTCCGAATAGAGTTATCCAAATCATACTCAGATCGGCAAACCAAAATGTCGGGACTTAACCCGCTCTCCGATAACGTTCTTACGGAGTGCTGTGTCGGTTTTGTTTTTAACTCTCCGGCAGCAGCTAAATAAGGCACGAGCGTTAAGTGAATGGAGAGAGTATTTTTCCGGCCTACATCGTATCTCAACTGGCGCATGGCTTCTATGTAGGGCAAACTTTCAATATCCCCTACTGTACCACCTACCTCGGTAATTACTACATCGTAGTTATCACTTTGGCCAAGCCGGAGAACATGAGACTTAATTTCGTCTGTGATGTGCGGTATAACCTGAACCGTTTTTCCAAGATATTCACCTTTGCGCTCTTTGGTGATTACATCGTAGTAGACACGGCCTGTGGTAACATTATTATCCTGTGAGGTTTTAACATCCAGGAAACGTTCGTAGTGACCCAGGTCAAGATCCGTTTCAGCTCCGTCGTCGGTCACATAGACTTCCCCGTGTTCGTACGGGTTCATCGTTCCGGGGTCAACATTGATGTAAGGATCGAGCTTTTGAATGGTTACCCGCAATCCCCTGGCAACCAAAAGCCTGCCGAGTGAAGCACAAATAATACCTTTACCTAAAGATGACGTTACGCCGCCTGTTACGAAAATATATTTTGTAGACATGTGTGATGGGAGCTTGTTGTGGGAAAACAGAAAATAGGAGGCTTCCACATGCCATTCAAACAAAAAAGGAAAAAGAACCCGAAAATTTTGAAAAAGTTGTTAAGATCTCTCCTCTCACTTCAAGTTTGCCCTTTCCGGCAAACAATTCTAACCCTTAGCCCAATGTTTTTAACAAAAGTGAATTCAGAAATGCTAATTTTGAGAATTAATCACCCTGCGGATAGCCTGATTTACAAGACCATCAATAGACCCTTTATTTGATGAAGTAAAGTAGAACAAAAATACACCGGTCATACAGGAAACGCTTCCAACGATACTTAAAATTGCAGAAAACCACATGGGAGAAATCATACCCAAAATAGAGATAACGATAAGAGTCATACCGGTTATAATTTGTAATGATGCAGCAACGTAAGATACAAATGCATCAACACTGCCTACCAAAGGCTGTGATTTATCCGAAAAAGAACTGATTGAGCTATCCTTTACAAATTCTGAACCTTCTACCCCTTCTGATTTATTTGAATTGTCGATCATTTTATTGTCTATTTAGTTGAGAACACATTACCATTATACAAACTGTAACTAATTAACAAAATATTTCACCGCTAACGTGCAGAATTCTAATCATTACATCTACGGAAGGAACCCGGTTGAAGAACAACTTCAACAGAGCGCAGAAAATGTCGATAAAATCTATTTAAGAAAAGGAATTCAACATTCTCAGGTTGCTGCCATACTTGATCTTGCTTCTAAAAACCGCATCCCTGTAACAGAAGTTCCCGGTAATAAGCTCTACGATCTTGTTGGAGGTGTAAACGATCAGGGAATTGTCGCTTCGATCTCGCATGCTGAATATCAGGAATTTGAAGAGTGGCTTGATTATTTTGAACCGGACTCAAATTCCGCCGTGCTGCTACTGGATGAAATCGAAGACCCGCACAATTTTGGTGCAATTTTAAGAACAGCTGCAGCAGCGGGTATCTCCGCGGTTATCGTACCGAAACATCGCCAAGCCCCGGTCAATGCTGCCGTTTTTAAAACGAGCGCCGGTACGGCCGGACGCATTCCAATAGTCAGGGCTGTAAACCTTAATCAGGCTATTCTTACGTTGAAAGAACATTCATTCTGGATTGCCGGACTGGATCAGGATAGCGACACGATGGTGTGGGATCAGACGTACGATGTACCGATGGCGTTTGTAATTGGAAATGAAGGACGGGGCATGCGAAAAAAGACAGGTGAACATTGCGACTTCCTGCTCTCTCTCCCCATGGAAAACAACGTGGAATCACTGAATGCATCGGTCAGTGCCGCATTGGTTTGCTATGAGTGGAAGCGCCAGAAAGTACAATCTAAAAAGTAAATTTCTGACGCTACTCAAATCCACATTTATTCCGGACGCGGATAGGTGATAATAAAAGCACCGTAATCCGAATCGAGATTCTGCAACATGCTGTTCGCAGTACGATAGTTTTGATATGCCCCTATCAGTACGCGATGTAATCCATCAAATTGATGAATGATGACTCGCCCGCCTGAACTCTCCAACCGGTCGTTGAGCTCTTCATCCAGCATGGCTCGCATCTCTTCGGCGGTCTCAAGATTTGAAAATGAAAAAACCTGAATGTAGTGTCCCGGCTCAGGCTGATCCGTGATAAGACGACTACGTTCTGCTTCCGCTGCCGCTTCTGCCTCGGCCTCCAGCTGTTTTTGCCGCTGTTCGGCTCTCCACTCATCAGCAAATTTCCGGTTTTGTTCCTTTTTCTGTAGCATATCACGAAATGCTTCATCCACCATTCGCTGCAGCTGCTGCTCTCTCTCCTCTTTAACCTGCAAATTTTCAGGTTCCGGCACTTCTTCCCTGATCACTTCTTCCTCAACTTCCAGATCCTGGTCTTCTGCTACACTCATTTCAGTTGAGGTTGAAATTTCAAACCGTGTATCACGAGGTGGAGGCCACGATACCAGCTTGCTACCGGACGGCCCAAAGTTAATTCTAAGTCCGGCACTTACAACTGCAAACTGATCGGAACTGCCCTGTCCGGAAAAACCATCCAGCAGATCGCTTCCGGCAGCGTTATAGTCGTATTGAACAAAGAAGTCTGCGCCGGGAAAAAGATAAAAATTCATTCCGGCTCCAACTGTACTCAGCAATGAAAGATCATCAGAATCGAGATCAACTGTTTGAATCCGGCTGTGGATCATCCCTAATCCAAATGAGATGTATGGATTTAATAAACGAGAATTCACGTTAAACAGCCCGTTCATGTTGGTTATTCCTTTTACTGTGGCGTAAAAGAAGTCGTTTTCAAAAGCCGGGTCAAAATCATACTGGTTCGTAAACTGACCGAACTGGATACCGGTATCTATTGAGAAAGCCGGACTAACCGCAAACTGAATACCGCCACCGTAAATCTGCTTTCGGAAAGAAGGAACATTGAAGTTTCCGGCTAATCGGCCAATCACTCCGTCGCCGGTAGAGCCGTATGTAACTCCGGAGCTCAGAGTGATGCTAAACTTTTTGTATTCATTCTCTTGAGCATAGGAGTTCAACGGAGCAACGGTTAATAGTATGAGCAGTAGAATGGGCACAAAATGACGGCTTTCAAATAATCTCTGCATGCATCTCCAGTGTTAGATTATGATTGAGACAGACTTACGATATGAATCCCTTTGGGTCAGCGAATAATAAGAAATATAATTGGTATCTGTACAAAAATGAACCTGTTCCCTTTAAACGTGCACGACACAACTATGAATATTTCAACTCTTCCCGAATCGCTTCAATCAGCTTTTCCGGTTCATTTGTCCCAATCCGTGTACTCTTCCCATTTCTAAGAATAATTTTCACAGCTTTCAAACCGGAAACGTTATAAAGCCACCCTCTGCCCGGTGTCCACCGGATCCCAATCCCCTCCAGCGGGTGAGTTCTAACTTTTGATACATCTTTGATCTGCTCGAGCGGAATACGGTACTTCCAGAATCCGGGCCCATAAAACCATATGACTTCACTTCTATTCACTTTCACAGTCAGTGTTGAAAAGATGATGAACAATAACAAAAACAAGAGCAAGCTGGCATAGAGGATTGGGCGCTCAGAAGGAAGAATTGCTGAGGACTGAATGATGAAAACAAGAAATAGCAAGACTATTCCCATAATAGAAATCGTGAAATATCCGATCTGCCTGTTTCTGTATGCCATCCTGTTCTCTTCTATTGATAAATCAGATAATCCTCTCGTTTTTCTAAAAATGGCTCCAGTCCAAAATCAACCTCCATTGGATCCAGCTCACCTGAAATCACCTTGTCGATCTCCCGCGTGCCTGCAAGATTATATAGAAAATTATTTATCTCTACCTCGGGGGTTGCGTTAACCAACGTTTTAAATAACTCAAGACCTATCCTGACCGGATCAAAATCGTACCCATTCACTTTCACCTGAACGCCAAAACTCTCCAGATCCATATGTTTCGGTGTTGCAGCTGCACCGGGAATTGAACGCGGGGTAAAGGTGAGTGAATGGATTTGAAGCTGGTCCGTAAGTTCATTCAACGCCCGGATGGAATCGGCAGGTAATTCTGTATCAGGGTCACCCAAAATCAGGAATGGCTGATCGGTACCTCGTCCTTCACTCATACTCGTGCCTTCAAAAAAGACGGTACCGGGATAGAGAAAAGCCTGCTCAAACGTAGCCAGATTGGGAGAGGGTGCAACCCAGTTCAGACCTGTATCCGGCCATTTCATATCGCGAGTCCACCCATCCATTTCGATAACTCTCAGATCGGGTGGATTGGCAAATTCCATCCACTCTTCACCGGCAATCATTTGAGCCATCTCACCCATGGTTAACCCGTGGGCTACAGGAATCGGATACGGTCCCACAAACGACTTAAACTCCTCTTCCAGCATCCAGCCGCTCACATAGTCTCCACCCAATGGATTGGGGCGATCAAGAACCCAAACCGGAATCTCCGACTCAGAAGCTGCTTCCATTACTAACCCCAATGTGGCGATGTACGTGTAGAATCGAGCTCCCACATCCTGCATATCAAAGAGAAGTAGATCCACAGTTTCAAGCATATCAGCGGTAGGTTTGCGAGTTGAGCCATATAGCGAATAGACGGGGAGTCCGGTTTCCTGATCAATCCCATCTTCAATAATTTCTCCGGCACCGGCCTCACCTCTGAAACCGTGTTCCGGAGCGTACAAAGCCTGAACATTCACATCCCTTGCCATCAGCGTGTCCAGCATATGGGTTTCCCCAATTCGGGCCGTTGGATTCATCACCAGACCAACTCGTTTTCCCTCCAGTTCATCCAAATGGTTTTCAATCAATATCTCTGCCCCTGTTCGAACGGTTTCTTGTTCGATTGACTCTTCCTTAACGCATGAAGTGAAAGAAACCAGAGACAATAAGAGAGTAATTGGTAGTAGTGTTGAGATCAGTCTGCTCATTAACATGGGATATATTTAGGTTTCGATCTTTGGCTGAGATCAATTTATAAAAAAGTCTCCCCTAACAAGGGCCCCGAATTGTCGGGGAGAGGGGTGTCGATTGGATTATGCAATATTGTGATTAATATCCACTGAATCCCCTTTTGTAATGAGAGGATTTAGGGTTGATTGATTCAATTGGTAGATTAAGTAAATTAAAGACCTAAATCCCAAGACAACCACCCCTAGCCCCTCCTTCATAAGGAGGGGATTTTTACTAATTTCAACTATTTTCCTGAAAAATAAGGCATCCTCTCCAGCCTCTATCAGAAATTTTCCTGGACAGAATTTAGAACACACCATAAACGCAATAGTACCAATTTAGAATCGAACTCAGAATGTTAGTAAAAATGGCAAACTCGCCATTCATTTGCAGATTTTCTTTCCAAAACAAAAAAGGGCGAAGTTCTCACTTCACCCTTTTATCATAGAGGTTTAAATGGAATCAAGCGTTGTTTGCCACAACCTCTGATTCGGCAAAAAAGTAAGCGGCTTCTATTTTTCCGTTTTCAACGGAGTCTGAACCGTGTACGATGTTTTCGCCCACACTGTCGGCAAAATCTGCACGGATGGTTCCCTCATCAGCTTCCTCAGGATTTGTAGCGCCAATCAATTTTCTGAAATCTGATATCGCGTTCTCTTTTTCAAGAATCATCGGTACGCAGGCGCCGCTGCTCATAAATTCAACAAGCTCTCCAAAAAACGGGCGCTCCTTGTGAACCGCATAGAATCCGCCAGCGGTCTCTTTGGTTAACCGGGTCATTTTCATTGCAACGATTTTAAATCCTGCCTCCTGAATTCGGCGTGTCACTTCACCTATCAGATTCTTGCGTACACAGTCGGGTTTCAGGATTGTCAAAGTTCTTTCTACTGCCATTATTTTGATCTTTTTTGTAACAATTGTCGGTTTTAGTTCTCTTTTTACTACACGCAAAGATACGGGATACTTATAAAAATCACGATTAATTCTGAGGGTACGAACTAACCAATGATCGACTACGATTTCTCTCATAGCTGGCAAGTAGAAAGCAGCTCAACTCCTGAGCAGCTTTGGCCGATTCTATCCGATACCAATCGGCTGTTCAGAGATTTGGGAGAGTTACCCGTAGAGCAAACCAACCTCACCCACAATAGCAGAAAAGGCTATCGCGAACTCACGTATGAACCTCTTCACAGAACAGATATGTGGGAAGAGGAGCCATACCAGTGGGAAAAACCGTATCACCTGAGCGTGAAAAGAAACTATAAGTCGGGTTACCTGAAAGATCTGTTGATTTCGGTAGACATCAACCCGATGGAACAAGGAAGTGTTGTTACCTATAGATTTCGTGGCGAAACCCGGCGCTTAACAGGATACATGTACATCAAATGGAGATTTAACAGCCGTTTTAAATTTCGTCTGCGCAAGCTCATACAATCGTACGACCAATCTATTTCTGGACATTGTGTTCCTCAAAGCAAAAAGCGCCGCTTTGCCCTGTCAAATCCAAGGCGATGGGATTATTTAATTGATCAACTGAGTGATATAAGCCGGGAACGGGAAATTTCAACTCTGCTGATTAGAATGATTCAAACAGGTCATGAATCAGACCTAAAGCAGATAAACCCAATGAAGTTATCTACACTTTGGAATAAACCGCTCTCCTCTGTTCTGCGTGTCATGCTTTTTGCATCAAAACTGGACATCCTGAATTTTAGCTGGAAAGTTCTCTGTCCACACTGCAGAACCAATGTGAAGAACATAAAAAAGCTGAAAGAGATTACCGACCCGGTTTACTGCACTCAATGCGAAGAAGATTTCAACGTCGACTTCCACCAGGGATTGGAGCTTACATTCCAGCCGCATCCGCTGGTCCGTAAAATTCCTAAAAAAACATACTGTTTTGGCAATCCGGCTGAGCAGTATCATCTGGACCTGAACATCACCCTGAACCCGGGCCAAAAACGATTTGTAAAGATCAATCTGAGTGAGGGACGGTACAGAATCTACTCAGATAAAAGTGAGGAAGTTATACACGCCGAAGTTGATGAAAACGGCCTGAGCAACGCCACTATTCACTTCAGGAAGAATCGCACGATGACGGATAAGGTCTATCTTTCCACTGCACCCAATCTGATTATTCACAATCAGACGGATGAAGTGATGATCATACGGTGCGAAAACGTACATAAAGAGAAATTCACCGTTTCTGCTGCTGAGGTGAGCTCCTGGCAGCTCTTCAGAAATCTGTTCCCGGAAGAGCTGATTCGGGATAAAAAGAAATTGAACGCTGAAAATCTGACCATCCTGTTTACGGACCTCTACAACTCCTCCGACCTCTACCGAAAAGATGGGGATGAATCTGCAATCGGTGTAGTGATGGATCACTTTGATGTTCTCGAACAAGCTATCATTGAGGAGCGGGGCTCGGTAGTAAAAACCATCGGCGATTCCGTGATGGCTATCTTCCCAAAACCGGCCAATGCCATGAGAGCATTTTACAAAGCCGATCAGATTTTTAAAGAGAACACCGATCACGATCCTCCTATTGAGCTGAAAGGCGGAATTCATACCGGTGACTGTATGGCTGTTACTTTAAATAACAGAATCGACTACTTCGGTAACACCGTGAATGTGGCTTCAAGACTGGTCGGTTTTGCGGGTGGATCTGAAGTTGTTATCTCATCCGAAGCGTACAGCTGTACAGAGCTGAAAGATTATGTGAGAACCAGAGAGCATTCGCTCAAAAAACATTTCCGCGAAGTGACATTTAAAGGATTCGAAAACGAGTCTTTTGAAATTCTGCAGATGTCGCACAAAGAAAGCCCGCTCCGACTTGTCGTTTAGTTAAAATCGCCATTTCGCATCCCCTCTCGACGACTCCTGAAGTTTACGCTTCATACTTGCCCGACAAATGATATATTTATGAAGGAGTAGTACTCTTTTATAAATATTAAATGACGGATCTTTTATGAGTAAAGAAGATGAAGTTTCTAAACCCCACCCCAGTATAGCATCCCATACCGCCCCCATGGGTGAAAAAAAACGAATTGGTCTGGTTGCGCATGACTATCGCAAGCGTGATCTGATAGACTGGGCCGATTATAACCGTGATATTCTCGAAAAGCATGAACTTTTTGGTACAGGAACCACCGGAGGCCTCCTTGCCGATAAACTGGATCTGCCGGTACACCGGTTTATGAGCGGTCCACTGGGTGGCGACCTTCAGATTGGCGCCGCCATTGCCGAAAGCAAGCTGGATATTCTGATCTTCTTCTGGGATCCTCTCCAGGCGCAGCCTCACGATGTGGATGTGAAGGCACTGCTTCGCATATCCATTGTTTATAACATCGCCCTGGCCTGCGATCGCACGTCAGCCGATTTTCTGATTACGTCTGAACTGATGGACAAGGAGTACGACCGTTTTCTTGTGGATTATGGTGAGAGATTGAAGAGTTTGAAGATAGAAGAGGAATAGATTTAAATAACAGGCTTCAGGCTTCAGGCTTCAGGCTTCAGGCTTCAGGCTTCAGGCTTCAGGCT
>CAYNZY010000020.1:0-53610 GCA_964401805.1 uncultured Rhodohalobacter sp. | reverse complement strand
CCGTTATGTAGCAATGAAGAGATTCAATTTATTTAAGAATTACTTTGGTTCTAAAAAGACTCCATCAAAATCACTGAGAGTTTATAGCTACATCTTGGTTTCAACTTTTACAGTTTTGATTTATTACATTTCAAATAAAACCGGATACTATTTTAGAAGATATGAAGGAATTGTAAAGGAACATGATCCCGTAGATTGGATGTCTGCATTTGAAGGTTTGCTTTCAGATTTGTCGATTGTAATTTTAGCACTGGTGATAATCATTGGAGTAGCTGAGTTTAGCATTCAACAAAAACAAGAAAATGCTCCATAACATCTTTAAAAAGGATGTTGTCAAGGGCATATCGTTTCCCCACCGTCAATCAATATTCTCATTCACTCTCTTTAGCAATATTGACAGACAATCAGTTGAGTTGGTCGCCGCGTCCGTTATGCGTCGGTGCATTATATGCCAATGTTGTGCGTTACTTGAAGAAAAAAGATCATAGATTGTTTAAAATTCTATCTTCGTGGGATAGTTTTGACTTGACCAGTCATACCTTCAACTTTCTTTTGATTTGGAGCTGGTATTAATGGGCTTTAAAAATCGCTGTAAGGCTCAACCATTTTACAATGGATACTACTGACTGAAACTACTGGTAAACCTTATAAATCTGTCACTAAAAGGGATTTGATATGAAAAACTGGAAAACATTTACGAAAAGAATAGTGATCAACAAGTCAATCGATTCTGTTTATCACTGTTGGGCAACTCAAAATCAAATTGAAGCCTGGTTTCTTGAAAAAGCAGTATTTATTTCAGGTGGAAATCAGAGAAAACCTGATGAACTTGTAGAAAAAGGTGACAAGTTTTATTGGAAATGGAACAATTGGGATTTTACGGAAAGAGGTCAGGTCTTAGAAGCTAATGGAAAAGATATGATATCATTCACTTTTGGTTCAGGTGGTATCGTTTCTGTCAGGCTTAAAGAAGTAAAAGACGGCACTGAAGTTGAGTTAACGCAAAGCGATATTCCAACTGACGAAAAGAGTAAAATGGAAATTTTTGTTGGTTGTATAACAGGTTGGACTTTTTGGCTTACTAACCTTAAAGCATACCTGGAATTTAATATCACTTTACACGCCAAAGGACTCAAACAAGATGAAACCACAAACTTGGTAAATAGCTAATTTTAAAAAGTTACTAATTGTAATTCTTGCCTCGCTCTTCCTTGTCTGTTTTGATTTCTTAACCTCAAATAGTAAAATGGAAATTGAACTAAAATCTGTACAACGGGACGCTTGAAGTAAGGTCGTTAGAGGGCTCAACCCAAATCCGGTGAGCTCAAATTAAACTATCATCAACATGAAGAAACTGGTTTTCCTATTATTAACTCTCATCGCATCTATTGAAGTGAGTGCTCAAGAAACTCAAAATGTATGGCGGGCGAATTTTATTAACCCAGGCATTGAGTATGAACATACCATTACCCCGGAGGCCACTTTTTCAGTAAACATAGGAGTTGGCTACAGCGGTGCTTATCCAAACTTGAGTACGACCTCGTTCCAATCGGGTGGCTTGTATGCAATTGCACCTTTTGCAGACCTGCAGTGGAAGCAGTTCTACAATCTTCAAAAAAGGGCCAATCAAAATAAAGTTACTAACGATAACTCAGGAAATTTTATCTCCATAAGGTTTAGAACCAGAGGGAAGTCTTTTGACGATAATTTTATCCGTAAAGCGAATTATGATTTTGCGATTGGTCCCACCTGGGGCATTCAGCGCTCTTTCGGCAATTTTCATTTGTTGGTGGATATAGGACCTCAATTTTATTTTGATTCAGATGGAAATAGCGGATTTTGGCCTCTAATGCCTCAAATTAATTTTGGGTTCAATTTATAAAAGACATGAATATAACCAGCGTATAATTGCAAACGCATCTGCCCAATTCTGCCATCTGATCCGGTTGGCAATTCAATCTTTGAGCAGTACTTTAGAGATTGAAGGTCAGTTCTTGATAAAATAAAGATCTGACAACTCTTAATCGTATCGCTCACCTATGGAAAAATCAGCTTCTAATTCACGGTTAGACCAAATGTACACTACCGCATTTCAGGAAAACTGGGATCGGTCTTTATTTACGGATTACGGCGGTAAAACATCGACCTATGGTGAAGTGGCTACTCAGATTGAATCACTGAAAATCACCATGAAGAGAGTGGGATTAAAGCCCGGAGACAAGATTGCACTCTATGCCCGGAATTCATCAAACTGGGCTACGGTATTCTTTTCAATCATGGCATTTAAAGGTGTGGTGGTTCCCATTCTCCCTGATTTTACACCCGAAAATGCTCATCACATTTTAGAGCATTCCGGCGCTAAAGCACTGTTTGCGGCAGATTCCCTCTATGCAAATCTGAACTCAACGGAGCTGAAAGATTTAAACCTTATCGTTTCCACGGACGATTTCAGAATTCTGAATGGAAAATCGGACTCATCGAACCAAACGGCCATTAATGATTCACTGAGTGTGGAGAGGAAGAAGTTTTCATTTCCCAAACGGGATGAGGAAGATCTGTTGGTTCTTTCATACACTTCCGGCTCTATGGGGTTTTCGAAAGGTGTGATGCTCCCGGTGCGAAGTATTGAATCAAATATTACTTACGCACGGGAGAATATGCCGCTCAAAGCGGGCGACCGGATTGTCTCAATTTTACCCATGGCGCACATTTTTGGGCTGGCATTTGAGAATCTGTTTCCGGTTTCACTGGGGTGCCACATTACATTTCTGACCAAAGTGCCAACTCCGCAAATATTGCTGAAGGCGCTTGGGGAAGTGAAACCTCACCTCATTTTACTGGTTCCGCTGATCATTGAGAAGATCTACAAAAAACGTATTGTTCCTGAACTTGAAAAACCGGCGATCAAAGTGCTATTGGCCATACCGGGAATCAGAAACCTGATCTACAATAAAACCCGTAAAAGCCTGATCGAAAGTTTTGGCGGAAACTTTCATGAAGCGGTCGTTGGCGGAGCAGCACTGAGCCCGGAAGTTGAAGCTTTTTTCAGAAAAATTGAATTCCCTTTTACGATCGGTTACGGAATGACTGAATGCGGGCCACTGATCAGTTATGCGCCCCATGATGTGACAAAAAAAGGATCGTCAGGAAAGTTGGTCGACCGGATGGAGGTACGCATAGACAGCGACAAACCTCATGAAGAAGCCGGTGAAATTCAGGTAAAAGGGCGGAATGTAATGCTGGGATATTACAACAATAAAAAAGCCAACAATCAGGCATTTACAAAAGATGGCTGGTTCAAGACGGGTGATTTAGGGATTACGGATGACGAGAATTTTATTTTCATTAAAGGTCGCGAAAAAAATATGCTGTTGGGGCCAAGCGGTCAAAACGTATATCCTGAAGAGCTGGAATCGCGACTCATGAACTTTCCATTTATTCAGGAGTGCGTCATTATACAGCGCAATAATCGGCTGGTGGCTAAGGTCTATCCGGATTCTGAAATGATGGCGTCAACGGGTACAAAAGAGGAAGATTTGGATGAAATCCTGGAGAAAACCCGCCGATCATACAATAAAGCAGTTGCCTCCTACGAGCAGCTTTCGGGTATCGAACTTGTGGATCAGGAGTTTGAAAAGACACCAAAGAAAAATATAAAGCGGTTTTTGTATACGTGATATTATATTTGAGTGAAGCGTTCTGAACTTCATTTGAACTGATTGTTCATTTTCGGATGAGTTTGATGCTGTTCAAAACTGATTTACTTATTTCTCTCGCAAAGTGTCGCAGATGAATCCGCTGAGTTCCGCAGAAATTCCTCGGTAGAAGCTGATAACAACCGGCAAGCCATTGTAGCAAAGGTGGATAGACTTCCCTAAATTTTAGAATGGTTTGTGCTGATTAAAAACGATCAGTAAAACAATCGACTATTATGTTATGAATAGAAAAGAGTGGTTACTCAAAACCTCATTTTATACAGCAGGAAGTTTAGTTTTGGCACATAATCCGTTGACGACATTGGCGAGTTGGACAAAACCATTAAATGAGCCTATACCTGTAGAGATAAAGAGAACAAATGGTTCCTTTCAGCTATACAGAGGTGCTGAACCGTACTATATCAACGGAGCCGGAGGGAGCGGACATCTGGAACTTCTTGCTTCTATAGGAGGGAATTCGATTCGCAGGTGGAGTACTGGACCGGATACGATGAACCTTCTGGACAGAGCTCACAGTCTTGGAATTTCGGTCTGTCTCGGATTGAACATGGGTAAAGAGCGACACGGTTTCGATTACGACAATGAGCAGGCTGTTGCATCCCAGCTGGCAAGAATGCGCGATGAGGTTTTAAAATTCAAAGATCATCCGGCAGTTCTGATGTGGGGAATTGGCAATGAACTGGATCTTAACTATACGAATACCAAGGTTTGGAATGCGATAAATGACGTTTCAAAAATGATACATGATGAAGATCCATACCACTTATCCACTACTATGATAGCCGGTATAACACAGGAGAAAGTCGATCATCTCAATGAAAAATGCAGCGATCTGGATTTGCTGTCCGTTAACACCTACGGAGGTTTGACATCACTTCCCAAAAATGTGCGGGATTATGGCTGGGATAAAGCATACATCGTCACAGAGTGGGGGCCCACAGGCCACTGGGAATCTCCCCGAACTGAATGGGACGTAGCGATTGAAGAGACGTCCACTGTGAAAGCTGAACTCTATAAAAATCGATATCAGGCTTCGATCAATTCAGACATTGAGAATTGTCTTGGATCATATGTGTTTTTATGGGGGCAAAAACAGGAGAGGACCCACACCTGGTATGGAATGTTTATGGAAAATGGTGATCCAATAGAGGTGGTCGATTCCATGCAGTATAACTGGACCGGCAACTGGCCGGAAAACCGCTCACCCGGGATTGATGACTACAGGCTTGATGGGAAAACGGCAATCGAAAGTATCTACCTGAAACCGGGTCAACAAGTTGAAGCAGAGGTGTTTCTAATCCATCGCTCTTCAGGAAAAATCGCGATTGATTGGGAAGTCTTTCACGAAAGCACCGACTTGAAGGATGGCGGCGACCGGGAAGCGAAACCCCCAAAGGTAGAAGGATTGATAGATCAGGCAGAAGAGAATAAGATCCTGCTCAATGCCCCTGAAAAGGAGGGTGCATATCGTCTTTTTGTATATTTGAAAGACGAAGAGATTAACCGATTAGCTACTGCAAATATTCCTTTTTACGTGCTCGGTTAAATCCGATGCTTTAAAAGAATCCTGCCCGAAGAGTCATAAAAATGTAGAGGAAACAGATTTCTTTTACTTTTTTTCTCTGATAGTTTTTGCTCGGAACATAAAAGCTATGATTGGCTATCATCTGCGGAGCGGATACCCGAGCAATCAAATTTACATTAATTGATTGCACCATTTAATGATTTTTATAACTTGTTTAGGAAGCGGGGAGCTATGTCAAAAAAATACGGTTTTAGCTAATCGTAAGTGACTGTAGTGAAACATTACAGGCCTTCTTCAATCTAAAAAAGCGAGGCAGTAGCGTATTATGATAAATAAACTGATAACGCAGGAAGAGATGAATAGCGCCATCCTGGATAGTATTGGAGAGGCCGTTATAGTTATAGATCCCGAAGAGAGAACCATTCGAAATTGTAATACTGTAACTGAAGAATTATTTGGATATAGTAAAAGTGAATTAATCGGAAGAAATACATCCGTGCTACACGTCACTCAGGAACATTACGAGAAGTTTGGAGAGGAAAGTGAAAAAGTTCTCGTTCGCGGTGAAGTTTATAAGGGTCAATTCCAGATGAAAAGAAAAGACGGAAGTATTATTGATACTTACAATACGGTTAGTTCCCTGAACAAGGAACAAGGCTGGGAAGAAGGAGTTGTGAGTGTAATCCGGGATATCACCGACCAAAAAGAAACAGAGAAAAAGCTGCAAAGTCACATTAAAGAGAGGGCCATTTTGCTGGCTGAAATGCACCACAGGGTGAAGAATAATCTCGCCGTTATTGCGGGTCTTCTCTATATCCAGATTGAGGCATCGGTAAACGAAGCCGTGGTAGAAAGTCTTAAAACATCTTATTGTAGACTGCAGTCTATAGCACAGGTTCACGAACAGCTTTACAAAGATGCGGAGCTGGATGCGAATATATCTCTGGTATCCTATCTGCGTCAGATGGCTGAGAATGTTGATGACATTATTATTTTACCGGGTAAAACGATCACTGTCGATATTGACTGCCAAGACGTGACCATTCCACTACTGCAAGCCGTGCCTCTGGGATTGTTGCTGTCGGAATTGCTGGTCAATGCGTATAAACACGCTTTTGAAGGGAAGGAGAAAGGGCAGATACAGATATCATGTGATGTCAAGAATAGTCATCTGAATATTAAAGTATCAGATGACGGTATCGGGCTGCCGGAGAGTTTTTCTCCGGATTCGGGATCGATCGGGATGGAGATTGTTCAAACACTTATTGAGCAACTGAACGGTCAATTATTATACTCTTCTGAAACAGGAGAAGGAACAACTTTTACAGTTTCATTCACCGTTGCGGATTAAACATTTAGGGCCTGACGAATGATTATCAGGCATGCCAATTCTTTGAACAACAAGCCTTCCATTTCAAGAGTTGACATCAGCGTTCCATAAAAAATGCTTCCGAAACTGAACTATACAGTCCTCACCTAAGTTAAATAGGCGTAATTAAATTGTAATCATAAAGAAACTGTATGGACACCCGAAAACTGTCGGTGCTTTCCGGAATCGCGATTTTTATAGCAACATTATTCCTTTCATGGTACGTCATTTCCGGCGATGATGAAGAAGAAGGTACTTCTCAAACCACTGAGGGCGCCCCGGTTTTAATGATGGAATATGTACCTCAAACCGTTCAATCCACGATTCAATTTACAGGACGTGTTATTCCTTTTGACCAGTATAATATCACAGCGGAGGTGTCTGGCATATTTGAGGGAAGCGAAAGGGTATTTAAGACCGGAACGGCATTTAATCGGGGAGAGGTGATCGTTCAAATCAACAATGATGAGGAACGTCAGAATCTTGAAGCAGCCAGGTACGAATTTGCGGCTCTCATCTCACAGATTTTACCGGATATCAGTATCGATTACCCCAATCATTACGATCAATGGCAGTCTTATCTGGATGAACTGGACGCTACGGAATCTTTACAGCCATTGCCGGAGGTCACTGATCGGCAGTTTCGAATGTTTTTGAACCGTCAAAATATTTTCAGTCGATTTTCTTCGATTCGCAGTCAGGAAGTGAGGCTGCAGAAATATACTATTCGTGCACCCTATGACGGAGTTGTTACAAATCACACCATTAATCCCGGTACGCTGGTGCAAAATGGACAGCAGCTGGGGCAGTTCACCGGAACAGATAATCTGGAAATTGAAGCTTCCATCCCGGCATCCGAAGCGCGGTATATTTCTGTAGGGGATGAGGTTTCAGTTCGGTCAGAGGATACGATATCTGAGAGTTTTAGCGCCGTTATCACTCGGAAAAATGCAGTGATCGATCCGGGTACACAAAGCCTGAAAGTTTATATGGAAATATCGGACTCGGAACTTGAACCGGGCAGTTACCTGGAGGGTGAGATTCGTGGCAAAAGTTTTGAAGATGCGTTTAAAATACATAAAGATATTCTGGTTCGTGACAATGAGCTTTTTACTGTTGAAAACGATCGGGCCAGGCTTCAAACCGTAGAGTTACTGGCCAGCGCGGGCGATAGCATGATTGTATCAGGTCTTGAGCCCGGCACTAGAATTATTGATGAGTTTAGAAATGCTGTATTTGAAGATGCGAAGGTAACGGAACGGGAGGAAGAGTAGATGCGGAGAATAATCAATTTTTTCGTCAAGCATGTTGTTCTTGTTAACCTCTCGATTTTAGTCATTCTATTTTTCGGGGTGCTTGCCGCTTTCAGTTTGTCTTCAACATTTTTTCCGGAGCAGCAACCCCGGTTTATCAACGTACAAGCTGTTTATCCCGGCGCATCTCCCATCGAAATGGAGGAGAGCATTGTTTTAAAGATTGAGGACAACGTAAAGGCGGTAAACGGAGTGAAGGAGATCACATCGCGTACCGAGGAAGACCGTACCACGGTAACCATTGAAATTGAGACAGGTATTGATCCAAATGTAGCTCTGCAGGAGATTAAAAATGAGGTTGACAGGATCAGTACTTTTCCTTCCGGACTGGAAGAACTGACGGTATCGAAAGAGGACCAGCTCAACCCGGGGGGTAGGATGGTACTCCGCGGTGATGTTTCCATTACGGCACTTCAGAAACTTGCAGACCAGGTTGAAGATGAACTCCGGAAATATGAAAATATATCGCGAGTCAGCATCTTCGGATATAATGATCCTGAGGTTGAGATTAGCGTGAGAGAATCCGCCCTCAGAAATTATGGCCTCACAATTGATGATATAGCCAATGCAGTGGCCGCAGAAAACATCAGGTCTACAGGTGGAATTCTGCGTGGAAGTGAACTTGAATACAGGATTAGAGTAGAACAGAGAGACTATTTCGCTACAGGATTTAAAGATATACCTGTTTTAACACAGCCTGACGGAACGATTATCCGATTGAGTGACGTGGCTTATGTTGAGGATGATGTTGAGGAAGGGGCTCAACGTGTATTTTTGGATGGAGAGCGTTCTATAAATATTTCTGTAAACACGACTAACAATGAAGATATCCTTCAGGCTTCGGAAAGTATCAAGGAGTATATCGAAATATTTAATGAAGGTCGATCTGACGTAGAACTGGTTCTGGTTGACGATGCCACTCAAAACTTGAGAGAGCGAATCGGATTACTGCAAGCCAATGGTCTTCTGGGGGCCGCACTGGTTCTGCTGCTTTTGGGTATGTTTCTTAGAGTACGCCTTGCGTTTTGGGTAGCCCTAAGTATTCCGATCTCTCTGTGTGGAATGTTCATATTGGCAGTCTGGTATGGGCTCACCATTAATGTAATCTCCCTGTTCGGGATGATTATTGTGATTGGTATTCTGGTGGATGACGGCATCGTAGTCGGAGAAAATATCTTTCAGAAGTATGAGGAAGGGTTACCACCTATCAAAGCTGCAGTGGAGGGAACACTGGAAGTGGTATCTGCTGTGACATCGGCAATTATCACGACCGTACTGGCATTCTCGTTTTTCTTTTTTATTCCCGGGCAATTGGGTGAATTTTTCTCTGATGTAGCGTTTGTGGTTTCCGCTACACTGATTGTTTCACTTATTGAAGTTTTTATCTTTCTTCCGGCTCACCTTGCTCACTCCAAATCACTAAAGAAAAACGGTTCAAACGGAAAATTTCAGGAGAAGGTTGCCAACTCCATTAAGTCTTTTCGAGATCGGTATTATATACCGGTATATGAATTTTCACTGCGGAACAAGGCTTTTGTATTTTTATGCACGCTATCTGTGCTGGTTTTCAGTATCGCAGCGATAAACGGATCGATCATCCGCACGACTTTCTTCCCGGATATTGAAGAGAACAGTATTTCGGTAGAGGTATTTCTCACCCGTGCAATTAATGTAGAGTATACGGAGCGCCAGGGTGAACGAATGGTGGCTGCAGGGGAAAGGCTCAATGAAAAGTATCGCGAACAGTTTAATATCGATGAAGATATTATTCGAAATATTGAGATGAGAGTCGGGTATGAAACCAATGAGCTCAATATGAGCTACTATCTGATGTCTTCGGAGGAGCGACCCATTCGTACCTCAGAAATAATTGCCGATTTACGTGAGGAAGTGGGAGATATTCCTAGAGCAGAACGAGTGTCGTATGGAGGCGGGTCTCCTTTTGGCAAACCGGTAGCGATCTCCCTGTTTTCATCGAATTTTGAAGAGCTGAACCTTGCTGCCGACAGGTTGATGGAGGAGATGAGAGAAAATCCAAATCTGGCGGATGTGCTGGACAACCGCGACGATGAAGAGCCTGAAATTCATATTGAGCTGAAAGACAGAGCGTATGCACTTGGATTAACAACAGCAGAGGTGAGCCGGCAGGTTAGGGACGGTTTTTTTGGAAATGAAGTTCAAAGGCTTCAGCGTGGGAAAAATGAAGTTCGTGTTTGGGTGAGGTATGATGTAAATGAGCGCAGAAGCGAGGCTGATATTCTTAACATGGAGATTACCGACGCAAACGGAGGCCGCCACCCGCTGGGTGAACTTGCAAATTTGAGCTACCAACAGGGATTGGTGGCCATCTATCACAGAGGTGGCGTGAGAGAGGTTTTGGTTGAAGCGGATGTTGCGGAACCTACGGTATCCGCCCCGGACGAACTCAGTAATCTTGAGAACAGTGTGCTGCCCGAAATCATATCATCCTACCCGTCAATCAGTTATGCGCTGCAGGGCGAAGCTCAGGAAACCGGAGAAGTATTTGATGCGGCAACGACAGTGCTTCCTGTCATTCTACTGTTGATATTCACGGTTATTGTATTCACCTTCAAATCCATTTCTCAGGCGCTGGTGATAATAGCCATTATTCCATTTGGGATTATTGGCGCGGTGTGGGGGCACTACATTCACGGAATTCCGCTTGGAATCCTCTCTCTGCTTGGAATTATTGCATTGATTGGAATTTTGGTTAATGATGGACTGGTACTCGTAACGGCCTATAATGATAATCTTAGAAGAGGAATGGATGTTTATGAAGCGATGATTGAGGCGGGCCGATCCCGTTTTCGTCCGATTATTCTGACGACAGGAACTACGGCTGTGGGATTGGCTCCACTGATACTGGATCAGAGTTTTCAGGCGCAATTTTTAATTCCCATGGCGGTGAGTGTGGCTTACGGCTTGTTGGGAGCAACATTCATTTTATTAATATTACTTCCCATCATGCTTATTACTTCAAGTAACCTGATTCGTGCCGTACATTGGATCTGGGAAGGAGAGTGGATTACCATCGAGTCGGTTCAGCCTGTTGTTAAAGATTTAAACTGGGAGCGCGAAAATGAAGAATAGAACCGTATATCTGTTAGTCATACTATTTTTATTGCCTTTTCTGGCTGATGCACAAAGCACAGCTGAACTGTCGCTGAGTGAGGCTATCAATAAGGCTCTTGATGAAAATCATTCCATTATTATCTCCAGAAATGTTGCTGAAATTGATGAGAATAGTGTCACGCTTGGAAATGCAGGATATCTTCCCAATCTGTCGCTGAACAGCTCATACAGGGAGTCCATTGAAGATTCACGACTGGAGTTTGCAAATCAGCCCGGGCAGGATGTAGATGGAAGCCGTTCGAGCCAATTTAATGCAAGTCTGGATCTGGAATGGGTACTCTTTGATGGGTTCGGCAACAGATACCGGCTGCAATCACTTGAACGGGGGCGCGACTTGAGTGAGGTTCAAAGCAGATCTGAAATTGAGACGACCCTTCTTGAAGTGATCAACAGATATCTGGAAGTAAGTACACAGGCTCAGCTTCTGGAGGTTACCCGGGAAGCCGTTGAGATTTCTAATGAACGCTATCAGCGTGCAAAAGAAAATTTTGAAGCGGGTGGCGGGTCTCGCGTGGATGTACTGAATGCAGAGGTGAACCTGAATCAAGACAGTGTACGGGTAGTAGAAACCGAGGTTAATTTGAATCGAGCCAAACGGAATCTGCAGGTTTTGTTGGGCGATAACCCTTCCGGGGACGTCTCGGTACAGAAGGAATTTGAATTGGATCAACAACTTTCATTGGATGATTTGCTGCTCAAGTCAGCCTCCAATAACGCCAGTTTACGATCTGCTGCCATTGAGCTGGAACAGGCCAGGCTTCAGCTTCAGGAGACGCAGTCCGGTCGCTATCCTCAGATATCCACCAATGCAAGCTATAACTACAACAGGCTGGAGAGCGATGCGGGACAGTTTACTTTCCAGGAGACGGATGGATTCAATGCCGGTATTACACTAAGTTTTCCAATATTTGATGGATTCAGGCGAAATATCTCGGTTCAAAATGACAGAATCAGGGTGAAAAACAGTGAGGAGCAACGACGACTTGCTGAAAAAGAGATTGAAAGCGCACTTCTAAACGCATATGAAACCTACAACTCAAATCTCTTCCTGCTGGAAAAACAGCAACTAAACGTTGAAACGGCAGAGCTTAATTTTGAGAGAACACAACTGGCTTTCGAACAGGGACAGGTTTCAAATACGGATTTCAGGGAAGCTCAGCTCAATCTGCTTGAAACACGTCAGGCTCTGATTTCGCAGCGAGTGGAGGCAAAACTCTCTGAAATAGAGTTGCTTCAGATTTCGGGACAGATTTTAAACCAGCTGCCGGAAGAGTAAAAATCTGAATCTTACGCAATACAGTAATGGTTCAGAATAAGCTATTAGGTAACCGCTCCGCCGCAGCTGCTTCCCGCCCCGGCCGTACAGCCAAAACAGTGTTGGTCGGTCACGATCTCCCGGTTGTTTAATTTTTCCAGGTTCCAGTCTTTAATGTGATCCGGCGCCCCATGATTGGTTTTCATCTGCAGCATCTGGTTGAAATCGCAATCATACAGGGAACCGTCCCAGCCAATGGAGATTGTATTCCGGCACATGACGCCCATGGCTGCTGAGGGATTAAATGCGTTGATCAGCTTATCCATATACTCCTCTAAATTTCCGCTCTCCACCAGGAAATTGAGGTAGCGGCTTATTGGCAGGTTGGTGATTGTAAACAGGTCGTTAAATACAATTTCATGGTCTTTCCAGAGACGCTCTTTGTACTGTTGTTTGAGGCTCTCCTGATCGCCCGGCAAAAATGCACCAACCGGATTATAAACCAGGTTTAACATCAGTCCGCTACCTTCTTTTCCATAACCGATCCCGTTCAGCAGTTTTAGCACTTTCATCGATTTATCGTAGGTACCTTCGCCTCGCTGTATATCCGTTCTCCGCTTGCTGTAAAACGGCAGGGAACAGGTGATCTCCACACCGCGATCGGCCATGAACTGCGGAAGATCCTCAAATTTTCGGGTATCCAGAATAGTTAGGTTAGACCGGACGATAATATGTTTTCCAAGTTTTGAAACTTCATCCACAAACCAGCGAAAATGCGGATTCATCTCCGGCGCACCGCC
Organism: uncultured Rhodohalobacter sp.; assembly: GCA_964401805.1. Taxonomy (GTDB): domain Bacteria; phylum Bacteroidota; class Rhodothermia; order Balneolales; family Balneolaceae; genus Rhodohalobacter. The sequence continues at coordinate 40,479 of CAYNZY010000020.1, read as the reverse complement.
TGTCAGGTCTACAGTTTCGATGTCGGAATCTTTCAACGCGTCCAGGCAATACTGAAGGGTCTCTTTCGTCATGATCTCTTGCCGATCCGGGCCCGCATCCACATGGCAGTGCTTGCAGGTCATATTACACATGTAGCCAACATTGATCTGAAAGATTTCGATGCCTGTCGGCTTTAGCGGGAACAGACCAATCCCCTCAAGCTTATCCTCGAATTTATCAAGGGTTTTAATTTTTTCTGTGTGATTGTTGATTACATCCAGCTGAACGGAAGGATCAGATAGTGAATGACTTTGTGCAATTAGGGACTTCATAATTCTTTGGAAAATAAGTGAAAAGGCAAAAGTGAACTGTGAAAAATTCTCCCCTTGAGGGGAGATTTTCTAAGATTTGGGATATCGTATGTCTCATATCCCAAATCTCAGGTTTCTTAATCTAAAACTACATACTTAGCTTATCCACCTTATTCATCATCTGAACACCGTGAACAAGGGAAGCTCCGCCACGAATGGCCGTTGCCACATGCACGGCTTCCATCATCTGCTCTTCAGAACATCCCTTTTCCAGGGTGTCTTCTGTGTAAGCATCTATACAGTATGGGCACTGAATGGTATGAGCAACAGCCAGGGCGATGAGTGATTTTTCGCGGGCGGTCAAAGCTCCCTCCTCAAAAACAGAGCCGTAATAATCAAAAAATTTCTTCCCCAGTTTCTCCTGGAAATCGGTTACATTTTCAAACTTTTTGAGATCTTCGGGGTTATAGTAGGTTTTGTCCATAGTTTAGAGATAAATTTTTGAATAGATATGAAAATGAATTGTAAATAGAAGTATATCATCAAGACAGAATAAATCGATCTATCATTCAAATAGACGTTCTAACTCGATGAAAAATTACTTTTTTAAAGGAGTTCCGAAATTCTATTTGATCAGGAATCTTTTTCGAGTGTCCGTCTTAAGTAATTGATCTGTCCTAAATGGTACATCAGATGGCCTGAGAGGTGTATAAGAAAAAAACCATACGTCATGGGGTGGCCGAACAGAGCTTCGGGAAATTCTTCATTTAGTCTGGATTCGTGCAGATTTTTCAACACAGATGAAACTGTATCCCGGGTCTCTTCAATTTGGTTGAGTATCTGTTCACGAGGTACATTCATTGTGCTGAACTCAGCAGGACGGTCGCGTTCAAAGCCTGTGTCACCGATCTTTGTGCCAACATAATAGTTGAGGTTTCCTACGAGGTGAAGGGCGAGATTCCCGGCGCTATTGGGGATTTTTCCAGTCGTTTTCCAGAGATTTTCTTCCTCATCAAAAGCTGATATTTCGGTACTTAAACGCCTAAGGTCCCGATTTAAGATTTTTATAACATCGTCAACCATAGTTTTGTCGGTCACTGAAAATTGAACTTTTAATCTGCCTTAAGATGAGAATCTTTGGGTAATTAAAAAATCGGGTAGAAAGAATTGTTAAAAAATAAACTCAATTTTTCGTCTCCAAACGCCAAGTTAATTTCAGCTATGAGTCGGCCTGAATAGGTTTCTTTGATTTGTGCTAGCGAGATAATGTAGCAGTGAGTGTATAAGCTATGCTTCGAAAGTTGCCGGGGTCGTTTTGATTTCCTGCCGAAGTACTTTTAACAGCTGTTCGCCCATCATCTTTGTGCCAATGCTTTTTGTTCCCGGTTCATCCCTGAAAAGATCAGCTGTTCTATACCCTTCTTTCAAAACCGTTTCTATTGCTGATTCAATTTTTTTTGCGGCATCTTCCATACCCAATGAATACCGGCATAAGAGTGCAGCAGATGCAACAGCTGCCAGTGGGTTGGCTTTGTTCTTTCCGGCAATGTCTGGAGCTGATCCATGTACAGGTTCATAGACCCCATTGGTTTCACCGAGACTGGCCGATGGGAGCATGCCGATTGACCCGGTTAACATTGCAGCTTCATCGCTAAGGATATCACCGAAAAGATTTCCGGTTACCATAACGTCGAACTGTTTTGGATCCCGGACCAACTGCATGGCGCAATTGTCAACCAGCATGTGAGACAATTCAATATCCGGGTACTCTTCGGATACTTCAATAACAGATTTCCTCCACATTCTGGAGCTTTCCAGTACGTTGGCTTTATCTACTGATAAGACGCGTTTATCACGCAAACGTGCCGCTTCAAATGCTTTTCTTGCGATTCGCTGAACTTCCGATCGGCTGTACTTCATTGTATCAACTGAAAACGGATCTCCATTTTCTTCTGAGGTTTTCCTCGGTTCACCGAAATAGATGCCGCCGGTGAGTTCACGCATAATCAGGATATCTGTTCCTGAAATGACCTCTTTTTTTAGGGTTGAGGCACCTGCAAGAGAGGGGTGAACCTGAATCGGCCGGAGATTTGCGTAGACTCCTAACTCCTTCCGTAGTTTTAATAAAGCAGCTTCCGGGCGCTTATCGGAGGCGAGGTCATCCCATTTTGGTCCGCCGACAGCTCCCAGAAGCACGAAATTGTATTTTTTACAAAGCTCAAGTGTCTCTTCAGTCACAGGTTCACCATCGCGATCGTACCCGATGCCGCCAAAGTTTCTTTCGATGGTGTTGATCTCTACATCGTATGCGAGACAGGTTTCTTTTAATACGGCTACAGCTACTTCGGTTACTTCCGGTCCGATACCGTCACCGGGAAGGGTAACAATTGTTTTTTTGGTCATTTTGTTGATTTTGTTATATCAAAAATTCGGCTATCGTAAATCCCCTCTCAAGAGGGGAAAAAGAAGATGAAAAAGCGAAGAATATTTCGTCAAGCGAGGAGTGTATTCCTTTTAAGGTTTCTGACACACCCCTGCTCCGCTCGCTCAACGCTCACGGATCTGTCCCCTCTCAAGAGGGGAGGCCATTGATCACCCGGCCGCAGGCATCATCCCGGTCTTTCGAGCATAGGCAAATATTCCCCCGGCATGAACGATATCGGCAACACTTCCCAACGAATTCAGTTCGTATGTTTTTCCCTGAGTGTGATTGATCAGTTCCGGTTTTTCCGGGTTAATCTCAAGCTGATCGCCTGTGTGAATCTCACTGCTGAGATCCTTTACGCTTTCATAGGGCGTTAAAAAACCACCGTCTACTGAATTACGATAAAAAATTCGAGCATATGAAGGGGAGATAATTGCTTTTATTCCTGCAATTTCGAGGCAGGCAGGTGCGTGTTCGCGCGATGAGCCACATCCGAAATTGTCGCTGGCCACAATGATACTGAATTCACTTTCGGTTTCGTCCTCCTTGGTAAGAGGTATGTTGCCATTTGGTAATCCGGATTCATCTGCCGGAACTCCAGAAAGAGCATATTTACCATACAGCTTCCGCTCTTCCGGATCGCTCAGGCTGTAGACCAAGTGAGCGGCCGGGATAATCTGATCGGTGTCGACGTTTTTTCCAAGTACAAAAGCTTTTCCTTTGATGGATGTTGGTTTGGTTGTCATGTTGTTGAGTTTAGTTGAATTAAAAAATAGTGTCAGAAGTCCCCTCTAGAGAGGGGAAAAGTGAAGATGAAAGTGCGAAGCACGGTTCGTCAAGCGAGGGGTGTGTTCTCTTTCAGATCTTCGAATTCTGCTCGACACACCCCTGATCCGCTCGCTGAACGCTCACGGATCTGTCCCCTCTCAAGAGGGGAGGTTCATGTCCGTTGTAAAATCGCCCCTGCATGCTACATTCTGTGCCTTAATCCTTGTCATATCACGGTCTCCTGAATGAAAACCCGGGGATCGGTAATAACCCCTGTTACAGCCGAAGCCGCAACAGTGTAGGGAGAAGCAAGGTAGACCTGTGCAGCTTTTGATCCCATCCGTCCCGGGTAGTTTCGGTTGGTAGATGAAATACAGACCTCCTCTTTATTCAGGCGTCCAAAAGTATCGGACGGGCCACCTAAACAAGCAGCACAGGAAGCATTTCCAATCTGGCAGCCTGCCTCTTTAAAGATCTCGATCAAAGGGGTTCCGAGCAGGGTTTCGGTTTCCAGTCCACGTGCAATTTCAGTAGTGGCCGGCACGATAAACGTATCGATTTTCAATTTGTGCCCTCGTATAATTTCAGCGGCGGCAACGAAGTCAGATAGCTTCCCGCCGGTACAGGAACCGATATATGCACGATCCAATTTTACACCTTCAAGCTCCTCTGCGGTAGCTTTATTATCGGGGCTGTGAGGTTTTGCAACCATAGGCACCAGCTCTTCCAGATTGTAGTAATGTTCACTGAAATAGTTTGCGTCAGGATCACTGTGGAAGGTTTCGAATGGTTTGTCGGTACGGGCTTTTACATACTCCTCAGTGACAGCATCGGGCTCAACCACTCCATTCTTGCCACCGGCCTCAATCGCCATATTGGTCAGGGTCATGCGGTCTTCCATCGTAAGAGTCTCAATTCCTTCTCCCGCAAATTCCATGGTTCTGTAGGTTGCTCCATCCACGCCGATATCACCGATAATTTTAAGGATGATATCTTTAGCCATCAGATAAGGAGGTAAAGAGGAGCCTTCAAAAACAAAACGCATTGTCTCGGGTACTTTAACCCAGAGTTTACCGGTACCCATGATAAATGCAGCATCCGTATTTCCAATTCCGGTTGCAAACTGGCCAAAAGCTCCGGCCGTGCAGGTATGAGAATCGGTTCCGAACAATACTTCGCCCGGTCGGGTAAAGCCCTCTTCGGGAAGTGCCACGTGGCAAACGCCTTTGTAGCGGTCGGTGCCTACATCATAAAAATGTGGCAAATCCTGTTCTGCTGAAAAGGCCCGAAGTACATCAACATTGCGATTAGCGTATTTATCGTTGGTAAAGATATAGTGGTCGGGGATAATGACAAGCTTCTCTTTATCCCAAACTTTGGCATCTTCCCCAAACTCCCTATGAAAAATAGAAATGGCAGGAGGGCCGCAAACGTCGTGCGTCATTAATACATCTACATCTACCCAAACACTTTCGCCGGGTACGACCCGATCTCGTCCGCTGTGTTTGGCAAGAATTTTTTCAGTGAGTGTCATTCCCATGGTTACAGTAGTTTTTTTGATTTGTTGTTTTATTTAAAAAATGATTGTTATCAATTGGTCATCCACCGGAAGCCATTGATTGTGGTTGCTGAGCAGGCAGATCGTTCATCACAGACATGATGGATATGAGGTCCTGCTCTTCCACCACTTTCTTTTCGTCGGCAACTTTTGTCACTTTCAGATATACCCGGTTCAAATCTTGCTTATTGAGGTAATAGCCGAGTTCTTCAAGTTTTTTGCAGAGAGCAAATCGTCCGGAATGTTTTCCAATTACAATTTTATTACATGTGAGGCCGACAGACTCCGGGGTCATAATTTCATACGTAAGAGGATTTTTCAGAACGCCGTGCTGATGGATTCCCGCTTCGTGAGCAAATGCATTTTCGCCGACAATGGCTTTGTTGGGCTGAACCCCTTTACCCGTTATTTGGGCAAGAAGCTGGCTTGAAGGGAAAATTTCTTTCGTGTTTACCGATGTGGTAAAATCCATGATGTTTTTTCGGGTTACCAGAGCCATTACCAGCTCTTCGAGTGATGCATTACCCGCCCGTTCTCCAATTCCATTTACCGTACATTCAACCTGGCGGGCTCCATTTCTGATGGCCATCAATGAGTTTGCGACCCCCACACCCAGATCGTTGTGGCAGTGAACGCTGATAGTGGCTTTGTCAATGTTCGGAATTCGTTCTTTGAGTGTTTTAATCAGCTGACCATACTCCCACGGCATGGCATATCCAACCGTATCGGGCACATTTATGGTTGTGGCTCCTGCTTCAATTACAGCTGTGAAAATATCAACCAAAAAATCCGGGTTGCTTCGTGAGGCATCCTCAGCCGAGAACTCCACGTCGTCCACGTGCTTCTTCGCATATTCTACCGCCTGGACTGCAGATTCGAGCACCTCATCGCGCGACTTTTGAAGTTTGTACTTCATATGTATATCACTGGTTGCAATAAAGGTGTGGACGCGGGGTTTTTGAGCAAATTCAAGTGATGCGACTGCCCGTTCAAGGTCGATAGGCCGGGTGCGGCAAAGAGCCGCAACACTGCTTTTTTTGATAACTTTTCCAATTTCACGAACCGTTTCAAAATCGCCGTCTGATGCAATCGGGAAACCGGCCTCAATCACGTCAACACCCAGTTTTTCGAGCTGTAGAGCCAGACGGAGTTTTTCTTTCTGGTTCATACTGTATCCCGGCGACTGTTCGCCATCTCGAAGCGTAGTGTCAAAGATTTTTATGTGATTGTCCATTATTCTGGTTGTTTATTGTTGGTTTGATAAGGGGATGTGTGAGGGTATCGCACCACTCCTCCCGAAGCCTCGGGACCGTACTCCCCTCAAGGGAGATGTTTAGCCTATTAAAATTTCACTTTCGTTCAATGAATTAACGTTCTTCGGTTTACTGTTTTGGTTCATCAGGTAGTAGGTAATCCCATCAGTGAGAGCCTGCCAGCTTGCGTCGATAATATTTTCTGAAACCCCTACCGTACCCCACGTGGCTGTATCTTTTGAGGAGTCGATGAGAACCCGAACGCGAGCACCGGTACCGTCTTTCTCGTTGAGTACCCGCACTTTGTAGTCTTGCAGTTTCATAGACGTTATTTCCGGATAGAATTCTCTCAGTGCTTTGCGAAGAGCGGCATCAAGAGCATGAACGGGACCGTTTCCTTCCGCTGCGCTGTGTTCAATTCGGCCGTTTACATTTACGCGGATGGTTGCTTCTGATCGGGATTTGCCGCTGGCGTCGCGCTCCATGATAATTCGGAATCCTTCCAGTGAGAAAAAATCCGGAGCGCTGTTGGTCATCTGTTTAACAAGCAGTTCGAATGATGCTTCTGCCGCTTCAAACTGATACCCCTGGTTTTCGAGCTCTTTGAGTTTTTGGACGATTTCAGAGCTTTCTTTGGAGTATTTATCCACATCAAGGCCAAGTTCATCTGATTTGTAGCAAACGTTACTTTTACCCGATAGATCAGAGACCAATACCCTGCGTTTATTCCCCACAAGTTCAGGGCGTATGTGTTCGTACGTCTGCTCATTTTTGATAACTGCACTAACATGTATACCTCCTTTGTGAGCAAATGCGCTTCGCCCAACAAACGGCTGTTTATGGTCGGGGCTCAAATTGCCCAGTTCACTCACAAATTTTGAGAGGGTGGAGAGGTGCTGAAGTTTATCTGGAGAAACACATGTGTAGCCCATCTTCAACTGAAGGGTGGGGATTATTGAACAGAGGTTTGCATTTCCGCATCGCTCCCCATATCCGTTTACCGTGCCCTGAACATGAATGGCTCCTGCTTCAACAGCTGCCAATGAATTGGCTACAGCCAGCTCACAATCATTGTGAGTATGAATTCCGAGCGGGGTATCTACTTCTTGAGCCACTTCCGCCACAATTTCAGATATCTCGTGTGTGAGGGTTCCGCCGTTTGTATCGCAAAGAACAAGAATATCTGCGCCTGCTTTTTCGGCTGCCTTCAAAGTGGAGAGAGCATATTCAGGATTATCCTTGTATCCGTCAAAAAAGTGCTCTGCATCATAAATCACCTCTTTATCAAAACGTTTCAGGTATTCAATAGAGCCGGATATGAGCGCAAGGTTCTCCTCAGGTGTAATATAAAGAGCCTCCGAAACGTGGAGCAGCCACGATTTGCCAAAAATTGATACCGCTGGGGTTTCCGCTTCGATCAGGGCGTTCAGATTGGGATCCTCATCCGGAGAGTTACCGGCCCGACACGTACTCCCAAAAGCGACAATTTTTGCATTATCAAAGGAATGCGTTTTGGCTTTACTGAAGAACGCCATGTCTTTCGGATTTGAACCGGGCCAGCCTCCTTCGATGTAGTCTACGCCAAACTCATCCAACCGTTTAGCGATTCGGAACTTATCCTCTGCTGAAAAAGAGACTTTTTCGCCCTGGGTTCCATCGCGAAGAGTGGTATCAAATATCTGAATGGTTTTAGACATAGGTTATGTTTTTGACTCACCCCCTGCCCCCTCTCTACGAGTGCGTAAAGAAGGTGGACTTTATAATGAGATATTGGGGATAAATTATGTTTGGTGTTTTTATTCAAATTCGGGTTTCAGAAGTCCCCTCTGGAGAGGGGAAAGTGAAAACGAAAGCGCAAAGCGCTGTTCGTTGAGCAAGGGGTGTGTTCATTTTCAAGGTTTTGGCCCTATTCAACGCCCCCCTGACCCATTCGCTAAACGCTCACGGATCTGTCCCCTCTGAAGAGGGGATTGTGAGATTTTGACTGATACCTATCATTCCGCCGGTTCCGGTTCGTGGGTCTGTTCTTTGTTACCGGGAATCCAGTTCATCATGGATCTGAGTTCTTTTCCTACTTTTTCAATTTTGTGATCACCCAGACCGCTCCTCATTTTTTTAAGATTTGGCAGTCCGTCACTGTTTTCTTTCATCCACTCTTTGGCGAAGGTACCTTTCTGAACCTCTTCAAGAATAGCTTGCATCCTTTTTTTGGTCTCTTTATCCACAACACGGGTTCCGCGTGAAAGCCCCCCATATTCAGCCGTATCGCTTACAGAGTAGTACATGCGCTCAATCCCTCCTTCATACATCAGGTCGACGATCAACTTCAATTCATGAAGGCACTCGAAGTAGGCAATTTCAGGTTGATATCCGGCCTCAACCAAGACTTCAAATCCTGTTTTTACCAGTTCAGACGCACCACCGCAGAGGACAGCTTGTTCACCAAAAAGATCGGTTTCAGTCTCCTCTTTAAAGGTTGTTTCGAGTACCCCCGCACGGGTTCCGCCAATAGCTTTAGCATAAGCCAGGGCCGTTTCTTTCGCTGTTCCGGTAGCATCCTGATAGACGGCAAACAGGCAGGGGACGCCTGAACCTTCAGTGTATACTCTTCGAACCAGGTGGCCCGGTCCCTTCGGAGCAACCATAAATACATCTACATCTTTGAGCGGTTGAATCTGTCCGAAATGGATATTAAAACCGTGGGCAAACATCAGAGCCTGACCCGCCTTCATATTGGGAGCAATGTCGGATTGATAAACCTCACCTTGATGTTGATCCGGAATGAGTACCATAACGATATCCCCGGCCTTTGCAGCTTCTGCAGTTTCCATTACGGTAAGCCCGGCATGTTCTGCATCAGCCCAGGAGGAGCTCTCCTTTCTGAGTCCTACCACAACATTTACTCCGCTGTCGCTTAGATTCCGGGCATGAGCATGCCCCTGGCTACCGTAACCGATTACAGCTACAGTTTTACCTGAGAGATGTTTTAAATTGGCATCGCCATTATAATATGTTGTTGCTTTCATTGGTTTGTTTATTGGTTTTTAAAAAAAGTTTTTAGTGAAATTTCCCTTTGAAGGGGGGATGTTCGTGAAGCTGCTAGATCTGAATTAATACCTGATCCGGCTCTAATGCCCCGTTAACACCCCTCGCGGCTTACGCCACGCTCCCCTCAAGGGGAGATTTTAATATGTCAATCAATATTTACCGATCCCTGGAATTCTCGTTTTAGGGCCACGCTCCCGGTTCTCGACATCTCAGTGATGCCATACGGTTTCATGACTTCGATCATGGCATCTACCTTATCGGTGTTTCCGGTCACTTCCAGGGCCAGTTTGTCGTCGGTTATGTCGATCACTTTGGCCTTGAAGGCCTGAGCGATCAACATTATCTCAGGACGACCGGCTTTGGCTGTGGAGACTTTCACAATCGCCAGTTCGCGTTCAATACACTTTTTGTGAGTCAGATTTGTGACTTTGTGTACATCAACTACGTTATGCAGATGCTTATTGATCTGCTCCACAGTATGTTCATCACCGTGTGTTGTAATGGTAATTCGTGCCATTCCGGGGTTTGCTTCGGCGGCAAATGTTATGCTGTCCAGTTCGAAACCTTTCCCGCTGAATATTCCAATGATTCTTGAAAATGTATTCAGATTGTGCTTTACCAGTACGGTGAGTGTATGCTTGGCGCTTATGCTTTCCGTGATTACAGTCATGGTTATTTACACTCCTCATCTGATTCTACCATTTCATTCAGTGCAGCTCCGGACGGCACCATGGGATAGCAGTTTTCGGTTTCAACTACGCTGAAATCCATCAATACAGGACCGTCTTTAATGGCCATGGCTTTTTTCAAAACGTCCTGCATCTCAGATGGATTAGTGGCTCGCATTCCTACAGCACCGTAAGCCTCCGCCATTTTTACAAAATCCGGGTTGTTCTTGCCAAATACGGAGTAGCTGGTTCGGTTTTCGAAGAAGAGCTGCTGCCACTGGCGAACCATGCCAAGGCAGTTGTTATTCATAATGGCAATCTTAACCGGAATCTTATACTCAACGGCTGTGGCCAGTTCAAATGAGCACATCTGGAAACCACCGTCTCCGGTTATGCAAACAACATCACGATCGGGCTTGGCCAGAGCGGCTCCAATAGCGGCGGGAAATCCATAGCCCATGGTTCCAAGACCGCCGGAAGAGATCCAGGATCGCGGATGATTATATTTGTAGTGCTGAGCCGCCCACATTTGGTGCTGACCAACATCAGTTACCACAATGGCATCACCATTTGTAATTTCTGAAATCATCTTCACCATATGCTGCGGAAAAATTTTGTCGTCTGCCTGCGGCACCTTTAGTGGATGTTCCTCTTTCCACTTATTTATTGTACTCCACCATTCGTCAACTACCGGGGGATTGGCAAGTTTGTCGATGGCGGGAATTACATTTTTTACATCTCCTACGATGGGTACTTCAACAGCTACATTTTTACCGATGCAGGAAGGATCGATGTCGATATGTATTTTTCGGGATTTTTGAGAGAAACCGTTTAGTCTGCCTGTTACTCGATCGTCAAATCGAGCACCTACTGCAACCAGTACATCACACTCCGTCATCGCCATGTTGGCATACCAGGTCCCGTGCATTCCCAACATACCGAGCGATTGCGATTTGCTCTCCGGGAAAGCACCAAGGCCCATCAGGGTGGTTGTTACCGGTACATTAAGGCGTTCGGCCATGGCTGTAACTTCTTCCCACGCCTCGCCGGAAATGGCACCGCCACCCACATAGAGCAGTGGTTTTTTAGCGTTACTCAGCATTTCAGCAGCTTTGGCAATCTGAGGATGATGACCGTTTGTGTGAGGCTTGAAACTTGGGATCTCCACCTTTTTCAATCCGGAATAACGACTCTTGGTATTCAGCATATCCTTAGGCAGGTCGACCAAAACAGGACCCGGCCGGCCATTGGTTGCAATATGAAACGCTTCACGAACCACATGCTCAAGCTCATTTACGTCTCTTACCAAATAGTTTTGTTTCGTAATGGGACGGGTAATGCCCACGATGTCCGCTTCCTGAAAAGCATCATTACCGATTACACCTGTTGGAACCTGTCCGGTAAAAACCACAAGCGGAATTGAATCCATCATAGCAGTGGCGATTCCGGTTACGGTGTTTGTCCCTCCCGGTCCGGAGGTGGCCAAAACCACGCCGGGCTTGCCGGTTGCCCGTGCATATCCGTCGGCGGCATGCGTGCCGGCCTGTTCGTGACGGATCAAAACGTGATTCAGGTCATGGTTATCGAATAGAGAATCGTAAACCGGAAGAACAGCACCACCGGGATAACCAAAAAGGGTATCCACTCCAAGGTCAGTCAAAGTTTTGATAAGGATTTCGGCTCCGTTATGGGGCTTGCTTTGCGGCTTCCCAACTGTTTTAAGAGATGGCTGTTGAGTTGTTCTGTTCGCGGAAGATGTTGAATGATTTGATTTCATTTTTTACTCACGGATATACTTTACCCGCCAGAGGAAAAAAATAAATCGCGATGTTTGGATTCGGTTTCTAACCTCTGGCTGGGTGGGTTATCTAATAATTAGGTTTAGAATTAGAATGCCAGAAATTAGAATAGATAGAATAATCAGCAGCAGGCTGATAATAATATCTATAGTGCTAATAGAAATGATCAAAGCACTTATAGCGATAACAGGTAGAGTTGATAAGAGAACAAATAGTACTTTGAAGACAGCAATCACGCCCATGGCATCTTCCCGAAGAAGAGCAGTAGAAACGCTATGTGATTGTTGTGAATTCAAACGATTTTGTTCGTTGTTGTTAAACGCTTCAAAAAACCTATACAACCAATTCACACAAGTCAAGATTTTTTTTAAATAAATCTTTGAATATCATATAGATGAAATAATAGATTTTTAAAAAGCGCTTCCATAGAATTAAAAATAGATATGTAAGTTGCTGTCTTTAAACAACTAATAAAGTGATACCGGAATGGCCCAAAAAATCAACAAATTCAGCTCACGTTTAACCGAAAGTCAATCGCAGGTCGGATCCAAAGCCATGCTTTATGCCACCGGCTTGAGCGAGGATGACATGAAAAAGGCCCAGATCGGGATCGCAAGTACCGGCTGGGACGGCAATCCATGTAACATGCATCTGAATGGTTTGGCTGATACTGTAAAGAAGGGAGTTTGGGCAAATGAGATGGTCGGATTTGTGTTTCACTCTATCGGTGTGAGCGATGGCATTTCGATGGGAACACAAGGAATGAAATACTCCCTTCCTTCCCGTGATATTATTGCCGACTCGATTGAAACGGTGATGAATGCTCAATGGTACGACGCGAATATTTCGGTAGTGGGCTGCGACAAAAATATGCCGGGTGCCGTAATGGCGATGGCAAGGATAAACCGGCCTTCAATTATGGTTTATGGGGGAACTATACGTCCCGGAAATTTGAACGGGGAGAAGCTGGATATTGTGTCGGCGTTTGAATCTTATGGGAAATTTTTATCGGAAGAGATCGATGAAGAGCAGATGAATAATGTACTGAAGCATGCTTGTCCCGGTGCAGGGGCCTGCGGAGGGATGTACACGGCCAATACCATGGCATCAGCCATTGAAACATTAGGAATGAGCTTACCTTACAGCTCATCGATTCCGGCCACGCATCATCAAAAGATTCAAGAGTGTGAAAAAGTTGGGGCTGCGATTCGGACTCTTCTGGAAAAAGATATTAAACCCAAAGATATTATTACGAAAGATTCAATGGAGAATGCGGTTGCAATGATTATTGCACTGGGCGGCTCAACAAATGCCGTTATGCATATGCTGGCTATTGCGCATGCAGCCGGAGTGGAGTTTACGATTGATGACTTTCAGTCCGTAAGTGACCGAACGCCATTCCTTGCCGATCTCAAGCCGAGTGGAAAGTATGTGATGGAAGATCTATATAATGTGGGTGGGGTACCTGCCGTGCAAAAACTGCTTTTAAAAGAGGGATATTTGAAGGGGGACTGCATGACTGTAACCGGTAAAACTCTTGCAGAAAATGTTGAAAAACTTCCGGGCCTGTTGGAAGAGCAAAAGGTGATTCATCCAATATCCAACCCGATAAAGAAGACAGGGCATCTTCAGATTCTTTATGGAAATCTGTCTCCTGAGGGGAGTGTGGCAAAGATTACCGGAAAGGAGGGGACCCGCTTTTCAGGTCCGGCCGTGGTTTTTGAGTCGGAGGAGGACGCTCTTGAGGGAATTCGTGGCGGTAAGGTAAAGAAAGGGGATGTGGTTGTGATTCGGTACGAAGGGCCGAAAGGCGGGCCCGGTATGCGTGAGATGCTCTCTATCACTGCTGCCATTATGGGGGCAGGCCTCGGAAACGATGTGGCGTTGATTACCGACGGTCGCTTTTCGGGGGGTACTCACGGATTTGTGATCGGCCACGTAACACCCGAAGCTCAGCTTGGCGGGGCAATAGGGCTTTTAAAAAATGGAGATACTATTACCATTGATGCCGAAGAAAGGATTCTGAATGTGGACCTTTCGGAAGATGAACTTGAAAATCGCCGTAAAACCTGGAAAGCTCCGGAGCTGAAATATCGCAGCGGTGCGCTCTACAAATATTCTAAATTAGTTTCGACGGCGAGCGAGGGCTGTGTTACGGATGGCTGACCCAAATTACACAGTATGTAAATTTGGTATAGATTACTCATTTCTTCTTGCATAGAGGTTCGAATCTCGTATTTTCTTCAACTGATGGTTCAAACATTAACTAAAACGAGTTAAAGTGGCTGAAGAAAAGAAAAAAAACGAGGATGAAGTTCCTGATTCTAAAGGCAGGAGCTCATTATTTGATAAATTTCTGAATTTTATTGAGAAGGCGGGGAATAAACTTCCCGACCCGGCAATGCTCTTCTTTATTCTATTGGTGATCGTATGGGTATTTTCTGCGATTCTTTCCCCTATTGATTTTGGTGAAGTTCACCCACGGACCGGAGAAGCGCTGAATGTTCAAAATATGCTTACCGGTGAAAATCTGGCAGCATTTCTGGCCAACATGATTGAAACGTTTGTGCTTTTTGCACCCCTGGGTATTGTGTTGGTTGCTATGCTGGGTGTTGGAGTTGCAGAGCACTCCGGCTGGATTGACGCCGGACTAAAGAAGCTTCTTGGTTTTACTCCTAAGGCACTTTTAACCCCAATGTTGATTCTTATCGCAATTGTGAGTCATACGGCCGCTGATGCCGGGTATGTACTCGTTATCCCACTCGGAGGTGTGATTTTTTATGCTGCCGGCAGGCATCCATTGGCGGGTATAGCCGCAGCTTTTGCCGGAGTGAGTGGCGGGTTTTCGGCTAACTTCATCCCGTCTGCTATCGATCCTCTCTTAATGAGTTTTACTTTGGAAGCGGCAAGAATTCTGGATCCCGATATAGCACTGAATCCGCTCAATAACCTCTACTTTACGGCCCTTTCCAGTATTTTGATTGTTACTGTTGGCTGGTACATCACCGATAAAATTGTAGAGCCCCGGCTTGAAGGAATAAAAGTAGATGGCGACGAGGATGAAATGCCACAGATGGAAGAGGTGACACCGAAAGAAAGCCGGGCATTCTGGTTTGGTTTTGGTGCCATGATACTCGGACTGATCGGCCTGTTTATCTGGGCGTGGCCGGAAGGATCTGCACTGCGCGATCCGAACTGGAACAATCCTGAAGTGAGTTCACTGTTCTCTTTTCAGGCTCCTCTCATGCAGGCTATCGTGCCTCTCATCTTTATTCTGCTGCTGATTCCGGGTGTGGTTTACGGCTACGCTTCCGGAAAGTATAAGAGCTCGAAAGACATGATCGACAATATGACGAAGTCGATGGAGAGCATGGGATACTACGTAGTAATGGCATTCTTCTGTGCACTCTTTATTGATGCGTTTGCAAAATCAAATATTGGTCTCTTGATTGCCCTGAAAGGCGCAAACTTCCTTCAGTCCCTTGCACTGCCGGGACAAATTACCATTGTGGGAATTGTGTTTTTGAGTGCTTTCGTAAATATTCTGGTAGGTTCAGCGTCGGCAAAATGGGCGCTTATTGCTCCAATCTTTGTTCCGATGCTTATGCAATTGGGAATCTCTCCTGACTTAACTCAGGCGGCTTATCGCGTAGGAGATTCAGTGTCGAACATCATTACACCGCTTCTGCCTTACTTCCCGCTGGTGGTTGTATTCTGTCAGAGATATGTGAAGAAAACGGGTATTGGTACACTCATTTCCATGATGCTTCCATACTCCATTATCTTCTTGGTTGTTTGGACACTTTTCTTGCTTGTCTACTGGTGGATTGGAATTCCGCTCAGCTTTGAGGCGAACTACGTTTATCCTGCACCTTAATTAGGTATGAGTCATGAGTCTTGAGTCGTGAGAATTTATCTCACATCTCAAGACTCAAATCTCAGGACTACTTTTTACTTCGTACAATCAGTTCCTGAAAAACGGAATCGAGTGGAATATCTCGTTCTACAAGTAAAACCATCAGGTGATAGATTAGATCTGCTGATTCGTAAATGACTTCAGAATCTTTCTTATTTTTAGAAGCGATAATGGTTTCTACCGCTTCCTCGCCTAATTTTTGAGCGATTTTGTCAATTCCTTTTTTAAAAAGCCGTGTAGAGTAGGAGCCTTTAGGCAGGTCTTTTTTTCGTTCTATTAATACTCTTTCAAGGTCGTAGAGAAATTCAATTTCTTGTTTAGCCATTCTTTTAATTCAGTTTATGTAGTCAATATTCTTACTTCAATACCGTTTTCAGCCATTTTCTGTTTCAGTTCAGAGATTTCAATTTCTCTGAAGTGAAAGATACTTGCAGCTAAAACAGCATCTGCATGTCCATTTTTTATGGCGTCAATGCAGTGCTGGATAGTTCCGGCACCGCCACTGGCAATAACCGGGATGGTAACATTCTCATTAACAATTTTAAGCAGCTCATTATCAAAGCCTGATTTTGTTCCATCACGATCCATGCTTGTGAGCAGTATTTCCCCGGCACCAAGCTTTTCTGTTTTTTTGATCCACTCAATCGCATCCAGTCCGGTCGGTTCAGAACCGCCCTTTACAAATACTTCCCAATGATCTCCAACTTTTTTAGCATCCACGGCTGCCACAATAGCTTGTGAACCGAAAGCATCAGAAGCTTTGGCAATTAAATCCGGTTCGCGAACAATTGCACTGTTCAGGGATACTTTATCCGCACCGCCTTTCAAAATTTCCTCGATTTCCTCTACGGTTTTGATACCGCCACCCACTGTAAAAGGAATGTTGATATGAGCTGCAATCTCTTTTACCAGATGCACTAATGTGCGGCGCTTCTCTTTGGTAGCCGTGATGTCAAGAAATACCAATTCATCGGCGCCCTCTTCCGTATAGCGCTGAGCCAGTTCAACAGGATCGCCGGCATCTCGTAACCCGACAAAGTTCACCCCTTTAACGGTTCGGCCGTCTTTGATATCCAGGCAGGGGATGATTCGTTTTGTAAGCATTTCGTACGTAAGGAGTTAATCAGCTGTAAAAAATAGTGAAAATGATTGTCAATTCACGCTATGAATTTGATGTATGGAGGTGAGCCATATCATCCAGCTCAATGTGTCCTTCATAATAGGCTCTACCCACTACAACTCCATCCACACCAATACTATTAAGCTGAATGAGATCTTGCAAATTGGATACACCGCCGGATGCAATCCACTTAACTTCCGGAAAGCGATGTTGAAGATCACTGTACATGTCAAAGTTTGGGCCGGTTAACATTCCATCTCTGGCGATGTCTGTACTTAATACTTTATGTAAACCGGCTTCAATCATCGGATTCAGGAAATCTTCTATCGGTTTCTCGGAAGTCTCCAACCAGCCGCCATAAGCCATTTTGCCATTTTTTAGATCAAGCCCAAGAATAATTTCATCTGGATTGTTATGAATGGCAGCTAAAAACTCATCGGGCTTTTTTACAGCCATAGAGGAACAGATGATTCCACTCAATCCCGCATTTAAAAGTTTCTGAATATCTTTCTGTGAGCGAACTCCACCACCGGTTTGGACCGTAAGCCCTAATTCGTTAATGATGGTTTTTATGATCGGAAGATTTTCAAATGAACCACTTTTTGCTCCATTTAAATCTACAACATGGATGTGATCAAATCCTGCGGCCTTGAACTTGGCTGCTTCTTCAATAGGATTGTGATTGTAAACTGTTTTTTTGTCGTAATCTCCTTTCTGCAGTCGCACAACCTGTCCGTCAAGCAGATCTATCGCGGGAATGATGTTCATATAAAATTGTCGTTGCATTGAATGATAAAGTGTGCCCAAAGGTAAGAAATTATAGAGATGACTAAATCAGGAAACCGACGTTTTATGAAATCAGGCAGTTTTACGAGCAGACTCTTTTACAATGTCCAAAAAATTCTGAAGTAGAAGTGAACCAACGGTACCCGATTTTTCAGGATGAAACTGTACTCCCATAAAATTGTCTTTAGATACTACCGCACAGAAATCTTTGATGTATTTACAGGTTGCGAGTGTATACTCATTGGCAGGAGCATAGTAACCGTGTACATAGTAGAGAAAGTGCTTATTGTCGATGCCCTTGATTAGAGGATGATCTATTTTGGGGTCAAAACGGTTCCAGCCCATGTGCGGAACTTTTGCTTTTGAGGCATCAAATTTTTTCAATTTTCCGGGTATCAGCCCGAGTGTGTCGCTTTCTCCCTCTTCGGAAGATTCATACAGAAGCTGCATACCGAGGCATATACCTAACACCGGTTTTTTAGTGCATTTTAACCATACATCCAGATCTCGTGAGCGCAGATCGTCCATTGCAGCTCCGGCGTGCCCAACCCCGGGAAAGATAATACCGTCAGCCCTGTCGAGCTCTTTAGGATTATCTGAAATGAAATAGTCTGCATTAAGGCGTTCAAGCGCATTAGCAACGGATGCCAGATTTCCGGCCTGATATTTTATGATTCCAATCAATTTTATGATACTTCTAAACAGTTAAACTAGATGGTTCCTTTTGTTGAAGGGAGAATGCCCTTTGTTCGTTCACTTCGGGTTAAGGCAAAACGTAAAGCTCTGGCAAAACCTTTGAACGTTGCTTCAATAATATGATGATCATTTTTTCCGTTAGCGGTAACATGCAGGGTTGCCTTGGCGTTCATAGCCAGTGTATAATAAAAGTGTTCTAACATTTCAGTAGGAAAATCACCTACGTATTCACGTCTTAATTCAACATTATACTCCAGATAAGGCCGGTCGGATAGATCGATAGCAACGGTCGCCAGTGCTTCATCCATGGGTAACAAAAAGCCATATCGTTGTATCCCCGCCTTATTCGTTGATACAGCTTTGCTGATAGCCTGGCCCAGTGCAATAGCGGTATCTTCTATGGTATGGTGTTCATCTACCTCCAGGTCACCCTTGCAGGAAAGTTCGAGGTCAATTAATCCGTGTTTTGCAATTTGATCCAGCATGTGATCAAAAAATTTGAGGCCGGTACTGATGTCACTTTTACCACTTCCATCAAGGTTGATGTTAACGTGGATATCGGTCTCCTTTGTTGTGCGCTTAACCTCAGCCCTTCTGGATGGAAATAGAATGTGGTTTGCCAACTCTGTCCATGACTCTGATTGGCTTAAAACTTCACCATCTTTCTGAAACTGCAAGGTGTTTTCAAATCGCGTTATAACTGCTTCAGCATCACTTTTATCTTTTACAGACCGGAAACTTTCATTTTCAAGCAATTTTACTTGGCTATCAGTAAGATCTGAGCTGTTCCATAGAATTTCGTGTCCATGTTCTCTCAGATATTCCAGCCCGTAGATTGCTCCGGGAGCAAGTAATAAATCACTGTTTCCTTTAAGCGCTTCTGATTCAATTTGAATGACCATAATTTTAAATTTAGCCTACAATTTCCTTTAGTGCTTTCAAGAATTTTACGTTTTCGTCCGGCATGCCAATTGTTACACGCAGGCAATCATCACAAAGCGGTTCATTTCCCCGATATCGAACAATGACGCCACGCTCAGCAAGCTGATGATAAACTTCTTTCGCGTTCTTAATTTTGAAAAGGATAAAGTTAGCGTTTGAAGGGTAGACCATAGATACAGCACTGCTAAGGCTCAATTGCTCAGCTACATAGTCTCGTTCATCCTTGATTGCATTTATATTGAACTTCGCCAGCTCCATCTGATCAAATACTTTCAAAGCGGTATCTGCCGTCAGTTTATTGATATTATAGGGAGCTTTTACGCGCAGCATGTAGTTGATGATATCCGGATTTGAAATGGCAATTCCTAACCTGATTCCGGCCAGCCCAAACGCTTTTGAAAATGTTTGGAGTACAACCAGATTCGGATACTGCTGAACCATCTGAGCCATAGATTCCTGACGGCTGAAGTCAATATACGCCTCATCGACTACCACAATTCCCTTAAATTTTGCTACCAACTTAAGCAGGTCGGTTCGTTTCAGATCGTTTGCGGTCGGATTATTTGGAGAGCAGAGGAACAGCAGTTTGCTATTTTTATTTGCTTTTCCAGTGATTTCATCTGGTTTGAGCTGAAACTTCTCAGTCAGTAATACTTCCTGAACATCAACATTATTGATATTTGCGGCCACTTTGTACATGCCGTAGGTAGGTGGAGTAATGATAATTGAGTCTTGGCCGGGTTCACAGAAAATCCTCATCAAAAGATCAATCGGCTCATCACTGCCCACACCGAGAAAAATATTCTCTCTGTCAACATCACGGTATTCAGCAATTCTATCCCGAAGTTCATCTTGCGTAGGGGATGGGTATCGATGCAGATTTAAAGTATTTCGGACGGGTGAGCCATAGCTGTTTTCGTTTGCATCCAGCAGGGTGCCGCTGTCGAAATCATCCCGCGCACTGCGGTATGGAGTTAGCTTGCGAATATTATCTCGAACCAAGTTGTCGATATCAAACATTGAGGTTATGATTCTGTGAATTGTTTTAATTTTTCAAGACGGAGTGTGACTGCATTTTTATGAGCCTGTAGCCCTTCAATTTCTGCTAAGGTTTCAACAGTTGGTCCCAATTTTTGTAACCCCTCTTCAGAGATTTTTTGCATGGTGATAAACTTTTGAAAACTATTCAGTGAAACTCCGCTATACATTTTGGCGTAGCCATACGTAGGCAGTGTGTGATTGGTTCCGGACGCATAATCCCCCATACTTTCAGGGGTCCACGGGCCGATAAATACGGAGCCGGCATTCACGACTTTTTCTGCCAGATCTTCTGCATCGGCGGTGTTAATAATCAAGTGTTCCGGAGCATAACGATTTGAAAATTTCATCGCTTCATCGGATGATTCTACAATAAGTATGAAGCTTTTTTCCAATGCATTTTTAGCGAACTCTTTTCGGGGAAGCTTATTTAACTGCAACTCCACTTCTTTAGTGATGGATTGAATGTCGGCATCTTCTGTAATGACTAATACCGATTGACTGTCTGATCCGTGTTCGGCCTGAGACAGCAAATCTGAAGCAATAAATGCCGGATCTGCGGATTTGTCGGCAATAATCAGAACTTCTGATGGCCCGGCCGGCATATCGATAGACACCATCGCTTCACTATTTTGCAGGATCATTTTAGCGGCCGTGACATACTGATTGCCGGGCCCAAAAATTTTATCCACTTTGGGAATGGATTCTGTGCCAAATGCCATTCCTGCAATTGCCTGTGCTCCGCCCGCTTTCACGATCTTTTTTGCACCGATTTTTTGGGCGATATATGTGATCGATTCCGGTACATTTCCATTTTCATCAGGCGGTGTTGCGATTACAATGGTCGAACATCCGGCTATCATGGCCGGAACTCCCAGCATCATGGTTGTTGAAGGAAGCGGCGCCGTGCCACCCGGTATGTAAAGCCCAACCCGTTCAATGGGTCTGGCCACTCTCCTGCAAACAACACCCGGCATGGTTTCAACTTCCAGGTCCATGGTAGTTTGATGTTTGTGGAACAGGAAAATATTGTTTAATGCCTGATCAATAGCGCCCTGAATTTTTGGGTCAAGCTTAACGGTCACATCGTTCGGGTCGACGGTGATCTCATTTAAGTCCACTCCGTCAAATTTACGGGTGTATTTCCGGATGGCCTCATCACCACTCTGTTCTATATCATCCAGGATCGGCTGAACCTGACCAAAGACCGAAGTAAAATCCATTTTCGGACGTTTACAGAGATTAGCAATATCTGAATCAGTCAGGTTTTTAAGTGAGTAATTTTTCATGATTTTAACATTCAGTTTTCTCAAGACTCATATCGCATGTCTCAAATCCATTCATTAAACAATCATCGATTCAATAGGCAGAACAACGATTCCGGTGGCACCGGCAGCTTTAAGTTTTTCCATCAAATCCCAAAATGTTGAGATCGTTACCACAGTGTGAACAGCCACCATTCCGTTATCTGCCAAAGGCATTACCGTAGGGCTTTTTAGAGACGGTATAATTTTTTTGATTTCGTCTACCGAATCCTGTGGTGCGTTCATCATAATATACCGGCTTTTTTCAGCCTTTTGGTAGCCTTCAATTCGCTGAAGAAACTTCTCAATCAATGCCTGCTTCCCTTCCGAGAGAGGTTTATTTGTTTTTACAAGCTGCGTTTCTGAATCGAAAATATTTTCAATTTCTTTCAGGCCGTTGGCTTTCAGTGTTCCGCCTGTAGAAACGAGGTCAGTAATTGCATCGGCAATTTCCAAACGAGGTGCAATTTCAACAGAGCCGGATAGAGTAATGATATCCGCTTCGACATTTTTACTTTCCAGAAATTTCCTGGTCAAAACCGGATAGCTTGTGGCAATGCGTTTTCCCTGCAGATCTTTGGCGGATTGAATATTACCGTCTTTTGGTACGGCAATGGAGAGCCGGCAGACTCCGTAATCGAGGCCTTTCAGGATCGTAACATCCGATTCGTCTTCGGCAATGGTATTGGCTCCGACAAAGCCGAGGTCACAAACGCCATCCTCAACATATTCGGGGATATCGTCGTCGCGAATGAGTAAAAGTTCCACATCGAAATTTCGGCATTTTACAAGAAGGCTTCGCTTGTAATCGTCAAATTTCAGTCCAATTCCTTCAAGCAGATTTAAGGTTTTATCAGTTAATCGGCCGCTTTTTTGAACGGCAATTCTCAGTGAGGTGGAAGAATCCAGAGTTCTCATAGAATTAGTTAGTTATTTATGTTAAAAAGGGTAGTGATAAAAAAAGGTTTAATACTCTGTGCGTAACGGAAGTGTAAATCAATGATGATGATGCACAGAATGACCGTGATCTCCATGATGGGAGTGGTGATGAGGGGAGATATGTCGGTTCGTAAATTTCACTTCTCAAAATTATGCATTTAATATTTAGGATGCCAAGATAAGTTTAAAACATTCAGCATAAATGAAATCATTCCTATAAAAAGAAAAAGCCCGGCTCATTGAAGAACCGGGCTTTGAAGAAATTAAAATAAGATTTTACGATCTATTCACCGGTGCCGCTTGTTCCGGATTCTGAAAGTGTGACAGTATCGATAAAGGTGGTGTCGGGAGCCGTAACTTCAATGTTTGATATCACTTCTGAGTTGTACCCTTCTACACTTGGAGCAACTGAAACCTGATAAGTTCCGTTTAAAAGTCCGATCATCAGAAAGTCTCCTTCTTCACTGGCACGAGTACCCGCAAGAGTATCATCCTCTGCGATGGCATAAACCCAGGGGAGAGCTTCGGCTGGTTCAACGGTGCCACCAATGGCTCCCGTTTGTGCCAACTCAACGGCTTTAATTACCGGCTTTAAGATATACATTCCGGAGTTTCCGGCTTTCACTATTGAACGTGAAGCATCGAAATCGAGAAGCAGCGTGTAGTTTTCACCGCCTTCAATCTCTGTATTTACGTTCAGTTTCAGGCCGGATTGCTGAGCACTTGGTGTGGTGAGTGGAGTCGATTCTCCATCAATTACAAGCTCGTTTTGGTCTCCCAATATGAGCCGGATTTGACTGTAATTTCCCGCCTCAAGTTCAGCTTCACCCAGAATCTGATAATTTCCATTGGTCAGCTCCAAAAGATTTACTCGAATTGGCTGGTCATTTACTGTTCTCCAACCGTTATCATCCTCTTCAGCTTCAGATTCTTTGTGTACGCGAACTTCCTGTACATCAATCCAAACCTCATCGTAGTTTGCGGGCGCGTCAGTTAAAAGAACCTGGAGAGTTCCGGTGTCATTTGTAAGATCATCAGATAAATCACAGGACGCGAATAGAAAAATTGCTCCAATAAATATTGAAATGGTACTTAGTAATCTCATCTTTTTACTCTCAATTTAGTTTGTATTTTGATAGCAGTTCAATCTATTTTAATGCGCAATTAACAAAAATGTTCCATTTGTCGATATCGTTTCGATACCTGGCTTATTAAATTAATTTCGAAAATCAACAAAATGAAGACGATAGCTCAATTAACATATATACCTCTTTACTCTGAACATCCAAAAGAACAGGTGCAGGACTTACTTGAATTTGTCGCTCAACACGATGTTGAGGTAGATGTAAACTATTTGTCAACAAGTATTAAAGGGGATACAGACGTTGTATTTGAATTGGTTCGGGAAGTATACGATTCTATGACGCTTGAAGGACAAAAATTCAGATTTCATGTTGAACTGTTGAGCCCTACTTCAGAGTAAAAATAAGCCTTCCAGGCGTTAGAGTGATTTTACTTCTTCAGCAGTTCAAATATGCGTTTTTAAAAATTGCTTGTGGTTTCAAACAATCAGGGAGAGGGTCATATAACAATTAAATGCAATGACCGTTTAAGCTTTGTATATTTAGGGCTGAATAATTTTTAGCATTTTCTATCCATCTGTATGAATAATATTCGCAATTTTTGCATTATCGCGCACATCGACCATGGTAAATCCACACTGGCCGACCGCCTGCTTGAACGCACCGGAACCATCAGTGAAAGGGAGATGCAGGAGCAGGTTCTGGATGACATGGACCTGGAAAGGGAGCGTGGAATTACGATTAAAAGCCACGCCATACGAATGGATTACAAACGTCCTAACGGTGATGTTTATACGTTTAATTTGATTGACACTCCCGGACACGTTGATTTTGCCTACGAAGTGTCCCGTGCACTGAAAGCGTGTGAAGGAGCTCTGCTTGTAGTTGATGCTGCACAGGGTATTGAGGCCCAGACGATTTCAAACCTCTATCAGGCGATTGACCAGGATCTGGAAATCGTACCGGTTTTAAATAAGATTGACCTGCCGGGTGCCGATCCGGAAGGCGTTGGACAACAGATTGTGGATTTGATCGGATGTGATCATGAGGAGATTATCAGGGTATCCGGAAAAACAGGTGAGGGAGTTGAAGGGTTACTTGAGGCCATTGTAGAGCGAATTCCCGGTCCGAAAAGAGATGATGAAAAACCCTTAAAGGCACTGATATTTGATTCTATATTTAACACCTATCGCGGTTCGATCGCTTACGTTCGGGTTATGGAAGGAACTCTCAAAAAGGGAGATTCGATACTTTTTATGGCAACCGGAAAAGAGTACGATGCCGAAGAGATTGGTTATTTGAAATTGAAGAAAGAGCCGGTTAAAGAGTTGAAGGCCGGAGATGTAGGATATGTAATTGGCAGTGTTAAATCCCTGCAGGATGCCAAAGTAGGTGATACCATTACTCATCAAAAAAACAGGGCTGATAAGGCTATTCCGGGATACAAGGATGTAAAACCGATGGTCTTCAGCGGTATATTTCCAACAAGTTCAGAAGATTTTGAAGATCTGCGTGCGGCTCTTGAAAAACTGCAACTCAACGATGCTTCACTGACCTATCAACCGGAAACATCTAAAGCACTTGGTTTTGGATTCCGTGCAGGATTCCTGGGGTTGCTCCATATGGAGATTGTACAGGAACGACTCGATCGGGAGTTCAATATTGATATCATTACCACTGTTCCGAACGTGCAGTACGAAGTGGACACGGAGGAAGGTAAGCGGGTTCAGGTAGATAATCCAAGTGAGATGCCATCTGCGGGTGATATTGAAAAAGTATGGGAACCGTACATCAAAGCGAGCATTATTACTCCTGCCGAATTTATCGGGCCAATCATGAAGCTGTGCCAGGAACGTAGGGGGATCTACGTAAACCAGCATTTTATGCAGAATAATCGTGTGGAAATTACTTACGAACTGCCCATGGCTGAAGTGGTTTTTGATTTTTATGATAAGCTAAAGAGCGGTACACGCGGTTATGCCTCACTGGATTACGAATTTATAGAGTATAGAAAAGGTGATCTGGTTCGTTTAGATATTTTATTAAATGGGGAACCTGTGGATGCGCTATCCAGTATAACGCACAGAGATAAAGCGTACTACCAGGGCCGGAAAGTATGTGCCAAATTGAAAGAGCTGATACCCCGCCAACAATTTGAAGTGGCTGTACAAGCTGCCATCGGTTCGCGCGTTATAGCTCGGGATACTATTCGTGCACTTCGTAAAGATGTTACTGCGAAGTGTTACGGTGGTGATATTTCCCGTAAACGAAAATTAATCGAAAAACAGAAAGAAGGTAAGAAACGAATGAAACAGGTAGGCGCTGTGGATATCCCACAAGAAGCTTTTCTTGCTGTTTTGTCTATGGACGACGAAGATTAACAAAGAGATTTATGAAAAAAATAGTTTTGATTTTATTCATCGCACTTTTCAGTGTGGATGTCTATGCTCAGTTTGAAGATCCCGAAATTCGTAAGGTTGAACACTCCGAAAGATCTCAGTTCGAACAGAGATTTTCTGATATCAGCTGGACCGGTCAGGGGCTTTACAATCCCACCACAATCGATAGAATTCCAACCGTAGAACTTCGCTCCAGGTTGCAGGCTGTATTTGGTGATCCGACACAAAAAATCGGCGATCTGATTAATGAGCGTAACTTCAGGCCCGGGAAGGCCGTACAGTTCGAGTATTGGTTTATCATAGATGAACAAATGCCGTTGATGATTCTGGATTTAGATGGCCCGTTTGAAAATGGATTGGTGTATGTGGGTGCAAGTCGTTATATCGATATGATGCCTCAAGTGAAGCGCGTGCTAAATCGAATGCTTATGGATGAATCAGAGGAACTGGAACCTTTTAGTGATTATTTTTACTCTCCGGAGCGAGATCAATGGTATCTTGTAGAGTATCAGGATGGTGAATTTGTACACGAGGTTATAGACAGACCCGGAAATTTTAATTAAGAGCAATAATACAGTTGGCAAGAAGAAAAGATTCAGAAAAGAAGAAGCGTTTTTGGGGTAATTCTAAAAAATCTGACAATGACCATTCCATCGATGCGAAAGCTAAACACTGGGCAAGAGAGTGGCTAGACGCATTTTTATGGGCAGCAATTGCGGCTATTATACTGAGGACATTTTTCTTTGGTGCTTATCGCATTCCTACGCCAAGTATGGAAAAGACTCTGCTCACCGGAGATTTTCTGATTGTTACCAAACTGGCATACGGTCCGCGCACGCCGATGACGCTCTCCGTGCCTTTCACGGATATCTATCTGCCCGGCGTGAATTTGCCATGGACACGAATCCCAGGCTACTCTGATGTGGAGCGAAATGATATAATAGTATTTAACTATCCTATAGATATCGGTCCAATTTCAACAAAAACCAACTACATTAAACGGGCAGTTGGTGTACCGGGCGACAGGTTGAGAATCGAGGATAAACTTCTCTATGTAAATGGAGAACAGGCTGAGACTTACGAAACGTTGATGTACAACTACAGAGTACAAACCCGGGAACGGATTCGACTGAGCCCGGCAAAGGTGCGTGAAGCCGGAGGCAACATTTTACAGTCAAATAATGGCACCTCTATTATAAATATGACTCCTGTTCTTGCAGATGAAATGCGAAACTGGTCTGAGATAGAAGCGGTAGAATTTTTCATCCTTCCGGAAGACTTTGATGAGTTCAGCCGTAGGCCGTTCAGCTTTTCTGAAGGTTTTATAAACCACGATAACATTCCTGAATTCACAATTCCCTATCAGGGTCAGGAAATAGAGCTGACTTCAGATAACTGGCATCTGTACAAAGCTGTGATGGAGCGTTATGAGCGGGTTGATATCCAGAAGGATGGTGATCAATTTACGATAAACGGTCAAGTGACCAATCGCTACACTATCCAGAATGATTACTATTTTGTTATGGGTGATAACAGGGATGACAGTGAAGACAGCCGGTACTGGGGATTTGTGCCTGAAGATCACATCATTGGCAAGGCCGGTATGATCTATTTCTCTTGGGACGGTGAGCGATGGCTACCAAGATTCAGCCGACTCTTCAACTTGATTCACTAATTATTAGGTATTGAGTAGTAGGTAATTGAGTTTCAGGGATAAAATCAAAAACTTACCTGAGACCTGAGACCTGAGACCTGAGACCTGAGACCTGAGACCTGAGACCTGAGACCTGCTACGCCTTAGCCAAACTCTTTCCCTTTTCCTGGCCTTCGCGTATTGCGAGCTGTCCGCATCCGGCGTCAATATCATCTCCGCGGCTTCTGCGAACAGTTGCCGTTACTCCCTGATCGGTAAGGGTTTTCATGAATTTGTTGAGACGCTCTTCCCGGGCACGTTTTAAAGCTACCCCCGCCACATTGTTATACATGATGATGTTCACCTTTGATGGTACCCATCGAGCAATTTTCACCAAATTACGAGCGTCCTGAGGAGTGTCGTTAAACTCATCAAATAGCAAATATTCGTACGTAAGAGGCTGTTCAGTTTTCATGAAGTGATATTTCACCGCTTCCTCAAGTTTTTCCAGATTCAACGACTCATTGATAGGCATGATCTCATCCCGCTTTTTGTCGTCGGCGGCATGAAGAGAAATGGCCAGATTTGTACCGATCTTTTCATCGGCAAGCTGCTTAATTTGCTTGGTAAGCCCAACGGTTGAAATAGTGATTCTGCGTGGAGAGAGGTCAATCCCCAGAGGATCTGAGATGATCTTTGCAGATTCAACAACGGCCTTGTAGTTATGAAGTGGTTCACCCATCCCCATATAAACAATATTGGTGATCTTTTTATCAAATTTCTCTTCGGTCAGCTCATTGATAATCTGAACCTGATCTACAATCTCACCATGTGTTAAACTGCGGAAGTATCCCATTTTGCCGGTAGCGCAGAATGAACAACCAAACATGCAACCTACCTGGGATGAAACACAAACCGTTAAACGATTGGCGGCTCCATCCGGATAAAAGTCGGGGATCATTACGGCTTCTACTTTGTATGCATTGGGATCGTCAAGCTCAAAGAGAAACTTAATGGTACCGTCACTGGATTCCTGTTTACTATGTACTTTGATTTTCTTTACTTCGGCAATCTCATCAAGTTTTGCCCGGAGATCTTTGGATAGATTGGTCATTTCATCAAAAGAAGAAACTCCTTTTTGATAGAGCCACTGAAAAACCTGATCGGATCGGTATCCGGCCAAGCCAAGCTCTTCAAGAAACGCAGAGAGTTCTGCTTTTGAGAGAGATTTAAGATCTGTCTTTAACTGAGTATCGGTCTTCACTTTTGTCATAGCCTTAAAGGTACAAACAAAGAGGTGGAAATGACACCCTGAGGGATTAGAATCGCGGATTTACAATATTGTTGTAAATCGAACCGAAGGTATACGAGAGTCCAAAAGATACACTGTAATCGTATGAGGTGGGACGTTGCCCGCCACTTATGATGTTTTCCGGATCGTCGGGATCGACGGCACCTTCGAGTGAGAGCTGATCATTGATCACCCGATAGCGTCCGGACAGACTGATGGATAAACCACGCATAATTCGAATGTTAAATGATGGGTTTATTTCCAACCTGTTTATGGACGTATCGTGGAAGTAGTTCAATCCCGAAACTCTGACGTCGATTCTTCCCCATCGCTGGTCGTATCTCAATCGTGACGATAACTCATGAGACATGATAAGCTCCTCATCTTTTCCAAATACAGTTGTATTGTAGTACCGCCGAAACATCGGTGTTATCTGGTACTGTACAATAAAGCGCCGTTCCTGAAATTCATTGTAAGGGAAAAAGTTATATTCAAAAGCCGGTGCAATATAGGTATGAAGTGCAATGTTGTTCGTTCTGTTAAATTGCGCGCTGCCAAATAGAGCAATGGTTGAGTGGTCACTGAGACTGTATCCAATCATATGCCAGTAATTTCCCCAATCCCGATTGATGTTCAGGGTTCCACTCGATACCTCCAGTGTTCTTCTACGGATTTCACCCCTGAGTTGAGCCCTTATTTTCCAGATATGGGTGGTACGTTCTGCTTCCAGCCCTGTGTATAAACCAAAATTCGTCTCAGATGATTGTCCGTTTAAATTTGAACTGACATTAACATCAAACACCCAGTTGTTCCAGGGGTCAACAGTTTCATCTTCCTCATCGGTAAGTTCAGTATCTGGAGCTTCAAAGAATATATCCAAAGAGCGAATGGCAACGGTATTGGTAACATAAGGCATCAATCCGATTTTTATATATCGGTTTAAGCCTATTCTTCGTTCGTCGTTAGAGTCGGTACTTGAAGAAACATAGCGAAGGGTGTCTGATCGTCCATTCTGTAGTCCGATTTCAGAAAATATAAGTGTATATTCCCTGCCGCCCCCTCCGGTGGCAAGGTTGTTAATCTGTAAATAAACAGAGGCATCTTCTTGATCCCGCACGTAATTTACAAAGGTTATGTTGGATCGAATGTAGGATATATCGCAGGAACTACAGTCCAGGTACACATTTGGAATGGGGTCAAGACTGTCTGAGCTCTGAGCCGAGAGTGTGGAAGTAAATAAAAGCAGTAAACTGGCAACAACAAATGCGTAGCGGAACACAGAATTTTTTCTAAAATTTTCGGCTTGTTTTTAGGACTCAAAAGTAACCATTTAAAGGGATGAATATCCAATTAATTCAGTAGCAGATTGTAAAACAGTGTATACTTTATTCCTTATTTTCCTTTTTTTGAATAGATAAATAATTTAAATAACAGACGGGGCTCCACTTGAAGTTTTTAGGATCTCAACTATCATATTTCTTTGCCAACAGACGTACTAAGGTCAACATCAAGAAACTGATGAAGTTTGTTGGTATCCTTTTTCTGATGTATGTAACCTATGCGATAACCTTTCATTACATCTCGGTTTACGAGGGGCATGAGCATTCGTGGATAACCGGATTTTACTGGGTTTTGGTTACAATGTCTACACTTGGGTTTGGTGATATTGTATTTACCACAGATCTGGGCCGGGCATTTTCGATGCTGGTCATTTTTTCAGGTGTTCTATTTCTGCTGGTGATGCTTCCTTTCACCTTTATTGAGTTTTTCTATGCACCCTGGCTGAAAGCTCAAAATCAGGCACGAGCTCCCAAAAGGCTTGAGCCCGGTACATCAGGCCATGTTATCATCACCAAATTGACAGCGGTAACAGAAGCACTGATCAAAAAACTGGAGGCTTATAAAGTAGATTACATTATTCTGGAACCGGACCTTCAAAAAGCCCTCGACTTGTCAGATCTGGATTACAAAATTTTGAACCTCGATCCAACAGAATATGAGACATATAAGAGACTTTGTATTAAGGATGCGGCCATGCTTGTGGCTACAGAGTCTGATACAATTAATACAAATGTCACATTTACCGCGCGTGAGTTTAGTGAGTCTGTAAAGATTGTTGCAACGGCAAACTCCGCCGACTCGGTAGATATTTTAAAGCTTGCCGGTGCTAATCATGTCATTCAGCTTGGCGATATGCTTGGCCGTGCACTGGCCCGACGAACATTGGGTGGGAATGCCCGTGTTCATGTTATCGGCCATATTGACAACCTGGTTATTGGAGAAGCGACGGTGCAGGAAACCCCGTTAATTGGTCAAACGCTTAAGGAAAGTAACCTTAGAGAGAACATTGGGATTAATGTAGTGGGTATTTGGGAACGAGGTAATTTTATCCATCCCAAACCGGATACTGTAATTAAGAGTAAGAGTGTATTGGTTTTAGCCGGGACAGTTGAGCAGCTAAGAAAATACGATGAAGTGGTCAGTATTTATAATATCTCAGATGAACCGGTGGTGATTATTGGTGCAGGACGAGTAGGTCGTGCAGCAGCTAAAAACCTCGAGGAGAGGCATGTGGACTACAGAATTATTGACAAAAATCCTGATCGAGTAAATGACCACGATAACGGGAAGTATATTTTAGGAGATGCAGCGGATCTGAAAGTACTGGAAAAAGCGGGACTAAAAGATGCTCACACGGTTCTTATTACAACGCACGACGACGATGTGAATATCTATCTGACCATCTACTGTCGTGAACTCTGCCCTAACATTGAGATAGTGAGCCGTGCTACATACGAAAGAAATGTAAATACAATGCATCGTGCAGGTGCAGATTTTGTCATGTCGTACGCATCGATGGGTGCAAACTCCATATTTAATATTATGGAAGACAAGGATGTGATGATGCTGGATGAGGGATTGAATATTTTCAACTTTAAGGTAGACAAAAATCTGGCCGGTAAGTCTTTGATAGAATCAGACATTCGGAAAAAAACCGGGTGTACAGTTATTGCGATTAACTGCATGAATACCAAGATGCTTGTGAATCCTCCGCCGGACCGGGTGTTAAAAGAGGGAGATGAAATAGTTCTTATCGGATCAGACAAAGGAGAAAAGAAGTTTACTACCCGCTACGTTGATTGAGAAGAACCGGTTTAGTTTTTCCAAAACCACGGAGTGAAAATAACGAGCACGGTGAAGAGCTCGAGCCGGCCTATCATCATTAATAGTAGAAGTACCCATTTTCCAATGTAGGGAACTCCGGCGTATTCATCGGTCGGGCCAAATTCTCCCCAAGCGGGTCCTATATTTCCCAGACTGGAAATACTGGCTCCCATGGCCGACATAAAATCGTACCCCATAAAACTCATAATAATTGAGCCGACGGCGAATACGATGAAGTAGACCACAAAAAATCCAAGAATATTTTTCAGGATATTGGATTCAATTACCCTATTGCCAATCCGAACGGGAATGATAGCCTGGGGGTGTATAATCTGTTTGAATTCACGCCCCACATTTTTCAGAATAATGAGTATACGAATCATTTTGATTCCACCACCGGTAGATCCAGCAGTACCTCCGCTAAAAAAGAGAAGAAAT
Organism: uncultured Rhodohalobacter sp.; assembly: GCA_964401805.1. GTDB lineage: Bacteria > Bacteroidota > Rhodothermia > Balneolales > Balneolaceae > Rhodohalobacter. The sequence continues at coordinate 7,920 of CAYNZY010000020.1, read as the reverse complement.
AACAGGAAGGAGGCAAAAGGCATCCACAAGGCGTAGTTGTCGGTGCCAAATCCCGTGGTTGTGAGAATAGATACGACCTGAAACGAACCGTACCGAAGGGCATCACCAAACTCGTAGTTGTCAATCAGCCAGAGACCGCCGGAAACTAAAAGGGTGAACAGAACAGCCAAAAGAGTGTAAAACCTGATTTCCCGGTTATCAAAAAAGCTTTTTACATCTCCGCTAAGTAACCTGAAATGCATGGCAAAATTAATACCGGCCAGAAACATAAATATGGTTATGATGACGTCGATATATACAGAGTCAAAGCTGGCAATGGAACCGTTCTTCGTGGAGAATCCACCGGTTGCAAGGGTTGCGAATGCGTGATTAATAGCTTCAAACCAATCCATAGAGGGGTGAATCCAGAGAAGCAGAAACTGAACGAAGGTCATTCCAACATAGATCGACCAGAGAAGGAGTGCCGTTTCCTGAATCCGTGGTGTGAGTTTATCGGATGTAGAACCGGAGTATTCTGCTTTATAGAGCTGCATTCCGCCAATGCCTAACAAAGGTAATAGAGCTAAAGTCAGAACGATGATTCCCATGCCGCCAAGCCAGTGAGAAAGGGATCGCCAGAACAGCAGACTTTTGTCGATATCTTCGATGGCGGGATTCTGAATCCCATCGCTGGTAACTCCGCCTAAAATCGTTGCTCCTGTAGTGCTGAGGCCACTCATTGCTTCAAAAACGGCGTCAGTATAGCTTTGCAGTGTGCCCGACAGTGTGAATGGAAATGCACCGATCAATGAACCCACAAACCATGTCAGGGTTACAATCAAAAATGCTTCGCGCATCCGCAGTTCATATTGGGGCTTAAAGATGAAGAAAAGCGCGGCTCCAATCACCATCGAAGGAACAGCGGTATAGAGAAAGGCTGTCCAGGATGTTTCGTTATAGAAAAGGGCTATAAAAAGGGGGAAAAGCAGGGCAACACCCAGGAAGAAGACCAGACCACCCAAAATTCCGGTTACAATTTTGAAATCTATTCTGGGCCTGTTTGAGGTTTGATTCAGCAGGTCAATCATGAAAAAGTTCTTCTACTTTTTGAATGGCCTGTGGCTGAACAAACAAAATAACGCGATCTCCCTTCTTTATGACTGTATCACCTGTGGCGATCTCTACGTTGTCACCACTGAGTAATGCCCCGATGATCATTCCTTTGGGGAATTTGAGATTTTTGAGTGGACGCTCAAGGATTTCGCAGTTTTTACCGGCCTCCACTTCAATAATTTCCGCATTGATACCGTGCAGACCTTTAACAATCACAAGGTTACCCTGTCGGATATTTCGATGAATTTCGTCTGTAGCGGCGGCTTTTACATTCACGATTGAATCTATGCCAATCGTTTGGCTGAGTGGTACATATTGGCCTTTTGATACCAATGCCACGGTCTTTTTTACTTTCAGATGCTTAGCCATTAGTGCAGAGATAATATTGGACTCCTCATCTTCAGTTACAGAGATGAACGCGTCCATCTCCTGAATTCCCTCAATGGCGAGCAGATTTGGGTCAGTCGGATCTCCATTTAGAACCAATACATTGCGCAATTCAGAAGCAACTTGCTTTGCCGTCTCCCGGTCAGGTTCAATCAATTTAATTTTCCAATTCTGATCATCCAGGCTCAATTTTTTCGCGAGAATTCTACCAACCTGGTCTCCACCGGCAATCATAATTTGACGAATTCTGTCGTCTTTATGACCGGTCGCTTTTGCCAGCTTCTCAATTCCTTCTGTTTTGGTAAGTACAAAAATATGGTCGAGCTCCATCAACCGACTTTTCCCATTGGGTAAAATGGTTGTTCCGCGACGAGAAATTGCAACAACCCGATAGGTATTGTCCCTATATTCAACGGCAAGTTCGCGAAGAGATTTATTCACCACTTCAGAGCCCGCTTCCACACGGATTCCTACAAGCTGCATTTTCCCTTCTGCAAGTGGCACAATATCGCTTGCTGAAGCCCGCTTAATGAGCCTGTGAATTTCTGTAGCGGCACTTTCTTCAGGATGAATCAGAACATCGATCCCAAGTTCGGATGGTGAAATAGGAGAGTCTTTCTGTGTGAGTTCGTCATTTCGAACACGGGCTATGGCCGACTTCACCCCAAGTCGTTTGGCCATCATACAAGCAATGATGTTCACCTCATCCACACTTGTACAAGCTACCATCATATCAGAATCTTTTGCACCTGCACTGACCAGAGCATGAGGTGAAGTTGCATTTCCTTCAACAGTCAGGACGTCGAGGTTTTCAATAACTCTCTGGAGGCCTTCATGCCTTAGATCCACAACGGTAACATCGTGGTGTTCTTCGGAGAGAACTTTGCTAAGTTCAAAACCAACTTCTCCTGCACCTGCGATAAGTATTTTCAAAATTGTAAGTTCTTAATTGCACTTCAAACTTTACAAACTTATCATTTTTTTCTGTAAAAGCAGAGCTTATACGATAAGTTAAATTGGAAACACTCCCGATGCCGTAATGGCAGTGTATGCATAGGAAAAATCATGAGAATTGTTGTAGTAACTCCATGCAACTGTTTTCCAAAACTCCGCCCTGGATAGTCACATTGTGAAAGCTTTTTTTATTGATATCGATGCTCCTTAAATCGATCTGGGGCATTTTTTTAGATATAGAAGGGATGTCGCATCCGTAGAAAACAGTATCTATTTTTGCCCATATTACCGCACCCATACACATAGGGCAAGGTTCACATGTGGTATAGAGCGTAAATCCGGAGAGATCTGTTTTATTAAGATTACTGGCCAATCTTCGAATGGCTAACAATTCTGCATGGGCGGTTGGGTCGTGTAACTTTTTTGTTTGATTGGCGGCTGTTACAAATATTTCATCACCCATGGCTAAGGCGGCTCCGAAAGGGGTGCTGTTCTTTTCGGCAATTTCTATGGCCGCTTTCATGATGTGAATGTCAGGTTTGATCATATAAAAGTGCAGTCAGTTTTAAATTATTTTAAATGTGTTTCCAGGTAATCCATGTAGATCTGGTGAAGAAGGAGATAACTTTGTGAATTGTAGTTCACCGCATGGCTCCCTTTGGGGAAGATCCTCAGATCTATGTCTTTACCTGCCTCGGTAAAAGCTGTGATCATCTGCATCGTATTTTGTATATGAACGTCTTGATCCATTGCGGAGTGAGCTACAAGCATTTTGGCTTTCAGTTCATGGGCATGTGCCATAATTGAACTGTTATCGTAGTTCTCTCTATTCTCGTCCGGTAGTCCCATATGGCGTTCTGTATAGATCGACTTGTAAAGTCGCCAATCGGTAACCGGCGCTCCAACCAGGCTTACCTTAAAAACGTTTGGATACAGAACAGCTGAAAGAGCAGCCATAAAGCCACCGTAACTGTGCCCGCGAATAGCAATCCGGTTTTCATCTATCCAGGGTTGATCTGAGAGGTGTTTAGCTGCAGCTGCATAATCTTCTGCTTCCAGTATCCCCAACTGTTTGTGGACTGATTTTTTAAATTCACGGCCGTAACCGCTGCTGCCACGGTTATTGATGTTGGCGATAACATAGCCCTGTTGGGCAAGATATTGCACCCAGGGTGAGGTTTCAAACTCATTGAATACTCCCTGGTGACCCGGTCCTCCGTAGATCATTAAAACCAATGGATAGGATTTATCGGGATCAAAGTTGTAGGGTCGAATCAGATACCCATCCAGTTTCACACCCTGTTCTGTTGTGAAATTGAAAAGTTCCCTGGGCTGATAGACGTACTCTTCAAGATATGCTTCTACAGCTTCGTTGCTGACAATAGTTTTTATAAGCCTGCCATCATCTTGAGTAGTTTTAAGCTCAATTTTATGCGGAGTTTCAGTATTTGACCACCTGTCGAAATAGTATTTGCCGCCGGGGCTCATATTAAAAGTATGTATTCCCGGTTTGTTTGAGTGCTGAACTTTACCTGTGCCATCGAAACGGATAGAGTAGAGATGCCTCTCCAGTGGATCGGCTTCAGTCGATTCATAGTAGATGGTCTCTGTCTCGGTATTGATTGCCAGGATCTGAGTAACCTCCCAATCTCCATAAGTGACTTGATTGACAAGGTTCCCGGTATAGTCATGCCGGTAGATATGATTGAACCCGTTACTGTCCGACACCCAGAAAAATTCGTTTCGATCGGTTGGAAAAAAGAGATAATTCTTCGCATCCGAAAATAAGCTGAAGATGTCGATCCATCCATCTTCAGGTTTTTCTTCCAGAACCAATCGTTTTTCCTGTGAAACTACGTCGTAAAGATAGAGCTTCATTTCTGTTTGCTCTCTGTTCATCCATACAACGGCTAATTCTTCAGGATTTGACGTCCAATAAATACGGGGAATCAGTCCATTTCTGCCATCCAGATCAACCCATTGGGTTTCACCTGTTTCAACATCCAATATCCCAATTTTTACAACAGGGTTGTTTGTTCCGGGTTTTGGATAGGAAAACGTGTTGTATTCTGTATAAACACCTTCATAATTGGCAAGGCTGAGCCGGTTTACATTTCGCTCATCCGTTTGCCAGAAGGCCATATAACGACTGCTATGGCTCCACTTCAAAGCTTGAGTTAACTGAAAGGCATCCTCATAAACCCAACCAAAGCGTCCATTGTAGAGGTTGTCTTCAGATGAATTTGTGAGCTTTCTTTTTGTTCCCGATTCGATATGGTGAATAAAAATCTCACCGTTTTTGTGATACCCTACGTTCTTACCATCGGGCGAGAGCCTGGCATTGAATGATGAATGGTCTATATATGTGATCTCCTCCGTAGCCAAATCAAAATGATAGTATTCGGCACTGCCGGCTAAATGATATTTCCATGAAGTACTATTTTGGTAGGTAGTATTAGTTTTGAAAAGAATGCTTGATTCGTCTTCCGACCACTGGTAATCATCAAAATTAAATGGCATGGAAGTATGAGGAAAAATATGTTCAGCCGGGTGAAAAAGAAGAGAGTCTTTACCGGTTGTGATATCATATACTCTGATTTCAGGTGCAAAATGCTGCAGGTTTTTCTCCAGGTAAGAGTAACGGTTGCCATTGCCTATCCATCGGATATTTGAGGGCCCCTGATTTCCGGTTAACTGCCCACCGGAGAACAGCGCGTGCTGCAGACTTTGATATGTTTTGTTTCCCTGAGCACTTGCATGCAAAAAGCTAACTGAGAACCAAAAAATAGATATCAGTAGAAATCTATAAAACGGTTTATTCCACACCATCATTATTTTCTGCAATTAAAGTTGGGGCAAATCATTTCTGATGACACCCACCATACGTTGTACCTTTTAGATTTAAGAAAGTAAATATTCAGTAGATTAGGAAAATTAACTCAAAAAGGGATATTCAGTGTAAAAGCCTTTCCTGTTGGCTCATCAGAAAAAATTGAAAATAACGCTATTTGAATCTCAATTAAATTACTGCTATGTAAGCGGTTTTCATCAATAGTAGCTTTTTTCAGCAATTAAAAATGATAAGAAGAGTAAGCGTCCTTATTTTGGATTAGAGTAAAGATGCTAACTGCTAATACCTCATTAGGTCTGACAAGTTTGATATGAAGGCATACCCAAAGCCGACTGTTAGCAAAGAAATTTTAGAGTAATAGAGTAAATATTAACGGTACAAAATTAGGCTATGAAAAAAATACTATTCGTTACATTTATTACAGTTCTATTTAGCTCAATGACAATGGCTCAAGATAGCAGCTCAGTACTGCTCGACGACTATAAAGAGCGATTTAAATCAGAGGAGTTTACTGTAATTATGCTTTTGCAATCTACGGCTGCTTTCTCTTTTCAGGATGACGATTTTAATGGCGGACGAGAATTTGGAATAGGGGTTCCGCTGCTGGATTTTAAGGGATCCCTGCAAAATAATTTTATGTACCGGCTACAGCTTCAGCTTACCCGCACACCATCCGTAATAGATGCATTTGTAGGTTATCGGTTTTCAGAAAAATTTCGGTTGATTGCCGGAGAAAGAAAGCCATTTATGGTCTTGGAGCTGGATCCGAGTCCTGCTAAAACAGATATGATCAATCGCGCAAGACTGGTTGGGGCTATGGTCAATGCAAGAGAGACAGGTTTGACTTTTCTGGGTGATTTTGACGGCTTCTACTACCGTGCAGGTATTTATAACGGTACAGGGTTTTCCCGGGCTAACGACAATAGGTTTCTTTATACGGGCAGAATCGGCTATAAAACCGGTGAATTCAACGTTGGTTTGAATGCATCACTCAACAGAACACAGGCAGAATCTGTCGGTAACACAGCATTAATATCAGCCGGGGACAGATCTATTTACGGAGCCTATATCAAATACAGTGGTGACACCATTTTTGGAACGGTTGAGTTTCTTGAAAGCCAATTTGATTTGAACAATACAACCTTAGAGGAAAAAATAACCGGGTTTTACGGAACCGTTGGATATCATGCTACGGAGGAAGACGACTTGTTGATTCGATGGGATCATCTCTCTTTTGACGTTTCAGGAACTGAAGATTCAGATCGTATTGTTCTTGGGTGGACTCGTCAACTTACGGAATTGGTAAGCATTCAGGTGAACGGCCTCTATCAAATAAATGAGATTTCCGATAACCAGACTGGTGTATCGGGTAATTTTCAATTTTATTTCTAATCCTGAAGAATTTGAGTCTCGAATACGCAAAGGAACAGCAAGCCGGCACTGTCTTAAAAATTGTAGCGATCAGGCTGAAATGAACCGGACTTAAGTGATTTGTGAATTCAGTCGATAAGTGCTTATCACTCAAAAATTTAAAAAAAGAAGACTCTATGAATAAGTTACCCCTATTTATTTTTGTTTTATTAATGCCATTCTCAATGGTTTACGGTCAGACAAGTTCAGATACTGTAGACGACTTAAAAGATCGTTTTAAATCAGAGGAATTAAATGTTGGCCTTCTGCTTCAATCTGTTGGTGTCCTTTCACTCGATGATGACGATTTCAATGGAGGCCGTCAGTTTGAATTGGGAGCGACCCGGCTGGATATCAGAGGAGAGCTGCCGAGTAATTTTATTTACAGGCTACAACTCGATTTTCGCCGTTCCATGAGTGTAATGGATGCCCGCGTAGGTTACCGGTTTTCTGATCAGTTCAGAGTTGTAACCGGAATGTTTAAGCCATATTTAAGTGCAGATCTGGACCCAAGTCCGGCTGCAACAGATTTCATTAATCGTGCCAGACTGGTGGGTTCAATGTTGAATTCCCGGGAATTGGGAGTTACAGCTTTAGGAGAGTCTGAGGGCTTCAACTATCGTTTGGGGATCTATAATGGAAACGGTCGACAGCTTGGTAACGATGATAACCGTTTTCTCTACACCGCGCGATTGGGCTACCAAGTAAATCTCGAAGATGATGGCACGATCGATTTCGGATTGAACGGAGCTGTTAATACAAGTGAAAGCGAACAAGTTGGAAACTCGGGGTTATTTTCAGCAGGTGATCGAACGATTTATGGAGCGTTTGTGAAATACGACAGTGACACATTTTTCGGAACCGTCGAATTTCTTCAATCGGGTTTTGAAGTACAGGGACTGAATTTTGATGAAACCATTACTGGTTTCTATGCAACAATAGGCAACAATATCTCTGACCAAAGTCAGCTCTTGGCAAGATTCGACCATTTGTCATTTGATGTGACAAGAAATGATTCAAACCGGGTTGTACTTGGATGGAACTACCAGGCAACAGAGCTGGTCAGTTTTCAATTAAACGGTTTACTTCAGTTTAATGACGGCGATGATAACCAGGCCGGCATATCAGGAAATCTGCAGTTTTACTTCTAAACTATAATGGGTCAATAAAAAAGGAGTATCGAGCTAACCCGGTACTCCTTTTTTTGTTTCTATGAACACGTTTAC
>CAYNZY010000019.1:0-53844 GCA_964401805.1 uncultured Rhodohalobacter sp. | reverse complement strand
ACTAACAATATAGACGATTCGGGTGTCCTCTTTTTTATAATACCTAATCATGTTGCTTCCCTTCAGGAAGCTCTAATCAGTTCGGTCTTAACTTCGTAAAACAGACAATCCCTTTTGTTAACTGATCTTCCACCTTGAATCCGGCTCTGGCAAAAAGTTCGTTACTCTCCTCAACCGACCAAAACTGCAACCCACCCCATTCTGCCGAATCTTGAAAAAGTCTTCCATACCACGATGCGGCCTTCACCAGATGCATCATAAAAAATACACCGTTACTTTTTAATACCCGCCGGCACTCATACAGTACTTTCAGTTCGTCGGTCAACTCATTTAATGTGCCCCCCATACTCAGCCCGTCGAATGTGCCCGCAAAGAACGGAAGATCTCTTCCATCAGCCCTGATTAAAAACAGGTCCAGCTGTTCCGCTTCTGCCTTAAACCTTGCTTCTTCAAGCATAACTTTCGAAAAGTCCACAGCTACATGATGACTTTCGGGCTCTCTTTTTTTTAGAGTTCTGGCATAAAGAGCTGTTGAACATCCAAGATCCAGGTACCATTGCCCGGGCTGCGGGTTCACCCAGTCAGCCAATAACTCCTGCTCTTTTTCTATTGGAAATTCTTCTCCGGTGAGCAGTGAAAGCGATCGCTTTCTCCACAAATCTTCATAGACAGAAGCCGTGAGCTTCCAATGGTTTGTGCTCTGCGCCATCGAATAGGATTTCTCTTCCGGAAGCAGATCAATAATATTATTCTTTACCGGGTATTCATCACCTTTTGGTGAGGCAATTGTACCGTTAAATGGTGATGATAACTCAGCAGTTTTAACCGGAATCTCAATAACCTCACGATCGTGTTTGGGAGAGCGAACCTGTAATTTCATAGGGAATGGAGCTTTTTTCATTGATGAACTATAACTACCTGCTTTTCATTCTACGAATTGATCTCAGCAGAGTTACAATCCAACTGCAATCGTAATATTGCTACTTCTGTATGATCATAGATACCTGAGCTCCTTTCTGGACACCGAGCATCTGCTGAGCATTACCTTTATTGATTGCAATTTCAAGCGTATCAGAGCTGCCAATGTATGCGGCAGGCTCGCCGTCGGCTACAGAGTTAAATGTTGGCACAATCTCGTCCAGAATCGTATTTCCGGTATAAATCCGAAACTTGGATGTGCCAATCGATTCAGAAATCAGGGATGACGAGATGTTGGTAATCAGGTTGCCATACCTGTCGATGTGCATCACCCAGCCCTGAATGCCGTCTTTATCTGAGATCGGAACTGCCCAGCGATAAGTCACCAGTTCCTCAACCGGTTCGCCGAGTTCTCTGAGTTTTGCTCCACTTGCCAGGTGAGCCGCTACCGGCGCAAAAATATCTCTGCCGTGAAAAGTGTTGGAGGGCTCTTTTTTCCAGAACGATTGGTTTGTTAAACGATAGGCTTCATATTCAAACTCATCCCCGATTAGAGAAAAGATTCCGTTATCCGGACCAACATACAGCTGATCTTTAATCTTAACGGCAACGGCATCGCGCTCAGTTCCTACACCGGGATCAACGACTACAAGGTGAACTGTATTCGGGGGGAATTCCAGAGAGGCATTACGAACCACCCATGCTCCCGCCATGATATCCTGTGGGGGAATTTGATGAGATATATCAATAAAACGAAGATCCGGATTGACCCCCAGCATCACCGCTTTCATTACACTTACGTAGTGATCCTGCAGGCCAAAGTCTGTGGTAAGTGTAACAATGTTCGACATATTTGCCTATGCATAGTTGTTTAGCATCACAGGCATAACGAGCATCAGCATCTCCTCACCCTCATTTTCTTCAACCGGCTTAACAATTCCTGCCCGGTTCGGTGTGGAAAATTCAAACTTGGCTTCATCCCCATCCACGTTTGAAAGAACGTCAGCCAGGTACTTTGCATTAAAACCAATCTCCATTTCGTCGAAACTGTAATCACAGGCAATCGTCTCTTTGGCCTCACTGCTCATGTCAATATCCTCGGCACGAATAGTCAGTTTATCTGAACTGAGCTGCAATCTGATTTGCCGTGTTGTTGAGCTCGAAAATACAGACACCCGTTTAACGGTAGAAAGCATCTGATTTTTGTCTACGGAGAGTTCTTTGTCGTTATCACGTGGAATGACCGACTCGTAGTTTGGATACTGCTCATTGATCAGTCGCGTAATAATGATAGTATTTCCACTCTTGAATTGAGCGTGATCAGAAGAGACAGTCAAATCACAATCGGCTCCATCAAGAGCTTTCGAAATCAAGTTCAGAGCCTTATCAGGCACAATAAATGACACGGGCTGATCAGACTTCAGATTTCTGTTTACAAAGCGAACCAGCCGATGGCCATCCGTAGCCACAAACTTGCTTTCTGCCTCACCGATATCGAAATAGACACCCATCATAGCCGGACGCAGATCATCCGTCGAAACGGCAAACATGGTTTTCCCGATGGCATCCTGGATCAATTCTGTTTCTGTAGTGAGCGTCATGCCCTCATTCATATTCGGAATCTCAGGAAACTCATCCGCCTCTTCACCCATCAGCTTATAATTTCCTTTATCTGTTTTGAACTTCACATTATGGGAGGCATCCACATCAAAAAAGACGGATATATCAGGCAGTTGTCGCAGTGTTTCGAGCAAACGCTTCGCCGGAATGGCAACCGCGCCCTCTTCCTCAATTTCCGCATCTATATATTCGATAATGGAAATTTCAAGATCGGTTGCTGTTAGCTTTAATCGTCCCTCTTCAGATTCAAACAGTACGGTTTCTAAAATTGGAAGAGTCGCTTTGCTGGGAACAGCACCAAATACAGCTGCAAGTCCCTGATTTAAATCACTGCTGGATACATTAAATTTCATAATCGGATGTCAATCTATTTTAAATGACTGAAAAGTCTCTTTTTCGCAATAAATGCAGGTCAGTTCGAAGCATCTATACTAATAAATCCTGCTTCGTCCTGCAACTGTAAAGTAACGCCTTTAGCAGACAATTTCATTTATTTAGGTGGCCTCCGCTAGATGATTTCTATCTGTAGAGTTGCCTGATATCCGGTATCTTATGGCATCATGCAAAAACGAATTATTATAGCCGGACCAACGGCATCGGGAAAAAGCTCACTGGCCGTTGCACTTGCTCATAAAATGGGTGGTGAAATCATCTCCGTCGATTCTCGCCAGTGCTACAAAGAAATTGACATCGGCACCGCCAAACCAACTTCCGCACAACTCAGTCTCGTTCCGCATCATAATATATCCATCCTTGATTTAGATGAACCGGACTCTGTTGCAGACTTCAGAAACCGCGCACTCAAAACCGCCGATAAGATCGAAGCTCGTGGCAAAACCGTAATCTTTTGTGGAGGAAGCTCACTCCATCTCAAATCTTTGATTCAGCCTTTGGACGATGTCCCCTCGTCTGACGAAAAAAATATTGAAATACTGAATCAAAAGGCTGAAAATGATGGACTTGAAGAGCTCTATCAGAAACTTAGGGAAGTGGATCCGGATTACATCCAAAAAATGGATGGGATGAACCGTCAGAGAATCATCCGGGCACTGGATGTTTGGATGCAGACCGGGAAGCCGTTTAGCAGTTTTCATACCAATGATGAATTGACTCTGCCTGAACACTATTTTTTCTTTGCCCTCTATCATCCCAGAAAAGTACTACATCAGCGAATTGAAGAACGAACGGATCAGATGATCGAGCAAGGCATAGTAGAGGAGACCAAGTCAATTCTGGATGCGGGGTACAGCCCGGACCTTCAGGCACTGCAAACAGTGGGATATAAACAGGCTATTCAATTTTTAAACAGTGAAATATCACACGAACAGATGGTTGCAGACATTAAAACGGCCACTCGCAGATATGCCAAAAGACAGATCACCTGGCTGCGCAAATGGGGCTTCGCAGACATTATAGACAGGCATACAAAAAGCGAAGCGGAGTGCGTTGAGTATATACAACATCGGGTAGCAGCTAAGTCTCAGAAAGGTTAACTTGTACTTTTTCCAAAAACCGCCAAATAGCACTTATGTACAAAGCAATAGTTAATGTAACTCTTCGAAAGTCAATCCTCGACCCAAAAGGAAAAGCCTCTCATCACGCTCTGCAAAATCTCGGCCTCAATGAGATAAAAGAAGTTCGAATTGGAAAGTTAATAGAACTCGACGTCGATGCCGGTTCAGAGGACGAAGCCAAAAAAATCGCTGATACCGCCTGCACCCAGCTTTTGGCCAATGAAGTCATGGAAGATTACACCATCAAAATTCAAAAGAATTAAACTCTTCATGAAGCGACTCATGCATCAGCAGCCGTTTTTCAATTCAGGTAAACAATCTGAAGAGAGCCCCGGTGCGGATGTACTCGAAAAAACGGAAGAAGAGGAGTCTGTTGATACACCCTGGCGAGTCATTTTATACGATGATGATATCCACACTTTCGATGAGGTAATCAATCAACTGATTAAGGCGTTAGGATGTACCGTACAACAAGCTGAGCAGTATACCATTAAAGTTCACGAAGAAGGCAAAGCCAACGTTTTTGAAGGTAGTTTTGAAGAGTGCCTCAAAATTAATTCCGTTCTGCAGGAAATTCAATTAATCACAGAAATAAAAGGGTAAACAAACGTGTCTAAAAAAATAGGAGTTATCGTATTTCCGGGATCCAATTGCGATCACGATGCCTATCATGCAATGAAACATGTAATGAACGCAGAAACTAAATTTCTGTGGCACAAGGATTCAGACCTTTCGGATATCGATCTTCTGATTGTACCCGGTGGATTCTCTTACGGTGATTACCTTCGTTCCGGAGCCATCGCACGATTTTCTCCCATCATGAACTCCGTGATCGATTACGCTGAAAAAGGGAATCCGGTTTTAGGAATTTGTAATGGATTTCAGATTCTGCTCGAATCGGGATTACTTCCCGGAGCTATGCTACATAATGAAAAACTTCGCTTTGTCTGTAAAAACGTCAATATCCGTGTGGAAAGCACCCAATCGCTTTTCACATCATCCATGAAAAAAGGACAAGTAATTAACATCCCCGTATCTCATGGAGAGGGAAACTATTTTATTGATGACGAAGGTCTGCAAAAACTGAAAGAGAATGATCAAATTGCCTTTCGATATTGCGATGAGAACGGGAACCTGACTGAAGAGTCCAATTTTAATGGATCCGTCTCGGCTATAGCAGGAATTACCAACAAAACCGGTAATGTTCTCGGAATGATGCCACACCCCGAACGCGCCATGGAAAAAGTTCTTGGCTCCGACGACGGTAAACTATTTTTCGAATCGGTTCTCGGCAGACTTCAAATCGCTTAATTTATGAAGCTAAACTTTGAACTTCTCAAGGAGATCGTGTCTACTCCAGGCGCCCCCGGCTTTGAAGACCCTATTCGCGATGTGATCATCAGTCACATCAAAGATTATGTGGATGAATATACCGTAGACAGAATGGGGAACCTTATTGGCCGAATCAAAGGTGACGGACCAAAAGTGATGGCAGCGGCCCATATGGACGAGATTTCACTCATCTCCACGCATGTAGACAGTAAAGGTTTTATCCGATTTTCAACCCTTGGCGGTTTTGATCCTGAAACACTTATTACTCAGCGGGTACTCATTCACGGCAAAAAGACTCTCCCCGGTGTGATTGGCACTAAACCAATTCATATTCAAACTGATTCAGAAAAGAAGACAAAATCAAAACTAAAAAATCTCTTCATCGATACGGGGCTGCCGGCTGATGATGTAAAAAAAATTGTTCCAAACGGTACACCCATTACCCGCGACAAGAATCTCCTTCAAATGGGAAATTCTATATCATCAAAATCGCTCGACAACAGAATTTCTGTTTACATGCTTATTGAAGCACTTCAGAGGGCAAAAAAAGCAAATTGTGATTTTTACGCAGCTTTTACTGTTCAGGAAGAAGTAGGTATAAGAGGTGCGCGAGTGGCTGCACAGGCAATCCAACCGGATATAGGCCTGAACCTTGATGTAACTCTTGCCAATGATCTGCCCGGCGTTGGCGATCATGAGGTTTGTACAAAGCTTGGAGAAGGCATTGGAATTAAAGTAATGGACAAAAGTGTAATCTGTACCCCAACTCTTGTTCGTTATCTCGAACAGCTTGCTGAGAGCCATTCCGTTAAGAGTCAGCGCGAGGTGTTAACAGCCGGCGGTACGGATACATCTGCCATGCAATACTTAGTTGGTATTGGAAGTCATGTAACCTCCATCTCTTGTCCTGTTCGTTATATTCACAGTACGGCAGAAACTTGTTCTGTATCGGACGTAAAGGCCGGAATTCAGTTAACTTCGCTTTGCATTGAAAATATAGGATCATACTCTTTTAAATGACCCAGCCTGACAGTACATATCAACCCATGAGGCTCTACAGCAAGGATCTCATCAAAAGCTACAAGAAACGAATTGTGGTTGATCATGTCTCTATTGATGTCAATCAGGGAGAGATTGTTGGACTCTTAGGACCAAACGGAGCCGGAAAGACGACCACCTTCAATATGTTTACCGGTATCGTTAAACCGAATTCCGGGAAAGTGTTTTTGAATGAAAAAAACATTACACGTAAACCGATGTACCAGCGGGCCCGGATGGGAGTTGGGTATCTGGCACAGGAAGCCAGTGTATTTCGAAATCTTACCGTACGGGATAATCTGAAATCCATTCTTGAATTTCACTCCATGCCCAAAAAGGAGATCAAGCAACGGGTGGATGAGTTAATTGAAGAGTTTGGCCTTGAAAAAGTGGTGAACAACAAAGGGTATAGCTTATCCGGCGGTGAGAGAAGAAGAACGGAGATAGCCCGAGCTCTGGTTACAGATCCAAAATTTATACTCCTGGATGAACCTTTCGCAGGAGTTGACCCAATTGCAGTTGAAGATATTCAGGAGATCGTAGCCGGCCTTAAAGGAAGGAACATCGGAATATTTATTACGGATCACAATGTGCATGAAACGCTGGCTATCACAGACAGAGCCTACCTGATGTTTGAGGGTAAAATATTGCGTGAAGGCACTGCTGAGCAACTCGCAGAAGATGAAGAGGCCAAGAAACTATATTTGGGCTCACAGTTTAAATTAGACAGATATCAATCTTAAACAGTCATGAAAGAGATAACCGTAGAAGAGCTTAAGACAAAACGTGACAACAGTGAATCCTTTATACTGCTGGATGTAAGAGAGGCTCATGAGTACTATATTTCTGATATCGCTGGGACAACACGTATTCCATACGATGATTTGAAGAGCCGGTACGAGGAGTTAAATCCTGATGACGAGATTATTACGCTCTGCCGCACGGGCAACTCTGCCTCTGACGCTGTTGAGTTTCTGGAATCGAAAGGTTTCGAAAATGCTTCCGTACTGAAAGGCGGTATTAATGAGTGGGCCAAAAAGATTGACCCCTCATTGGCACAGTATTAAATAACCTTATATAGTTGCAGCGATTTGCTGAAATAATTCTTCGTTGCTTTCTGTTCTCCTCATCACCTGAAGCAGCATACTCATTGACTCCTTCGGCGATTTTTTCAGCAAAAATCTTCGAACCATATTTCTCTCTTCCAATGAGTCCATTATAAATTTGTCCTCATTTCGAGTTCCTGACGCCGCAATGTTAATAGCAGGGAAAATTCGGTCGTTTGCAATTTCACGATCCAGTACCAATTCCATATTACCTGTTCCCTTAAACTCCTCAAAAATCAGATCATCCATTCTGGAGTTCGTTTCTACAAGACAAGTGGCTATGATGGTAAGCGATCCACCGCCTTCAATTTTTCGGGCTGAACCAAAAATCTTTTTAGGAATTTCCAGGGCCCGGATATCCAAACCTCCGGACAGTGTACGCCCGCTGTTACTCTGTACGGCATTATACGCACGCCCTAATCGCGTCAGGGAGTCAATCAATAACACAGCGTGTTCGCCTGCTTCTGCCTTACGCTTTACATGGCCAAGTGCCATTTCAGAAATCCGAACGTGACTTTCTGTGGGTTTATCATTTGATGAAGCGAATACATCCGCATTGGTTGATCGAAGAAAATCGGTCACCTCTTCCGGTCGCTCATCAACCAGTAATATACCGGTATAAATATCAGGGTGATGCTCGGTGAGCGCTCGTGCAATTTTTTTGAGAAGAACGGTTTTACCGGTTCTAGGAGGAGCAACAATTAAAGCCCGTTGCCCCCGACCTATTGGAGCAACCAGATCCATCACTCTCAGCTCAATATCTTCAGCATTGTATCCCAGCTTGATGTACTCATTTGGCATAACCGGGGTCTGAAGTTCAAACCGGTTAATTTTTTGCCACTCTTCAGCCGGTTTACCGTTAATTATTTCAATGGAATGAACGTGACGATTTCCACTTTGATCCTGCTCAAATTCGCCCTCTAAAATTAATCCGGAACGAAGGTCGTAATGCTTCACTTCATCCGGCTTGAGAAACGGGTCTTTTGGATCAAGACTGAACTCAAAGTCGAGTTTGCGTATAAACCCATAGCCTTTTTGATTGATTTCAAGAACACCGTTGTAGCGTCCGCCAATTCTGGTTTGCTGGTTGTGATGAAATCGTGGGATAAATACGTTTTTATCTTTGTTGTTTCCCTTGCCTTTTCCCTTAGGCTTATTGCGGCCTTTATTTTTACGCGAACGTGCCATGCACAATAGTTTTAATTAAGTAATAGTCGGTTGAAAGTTATGTCTCTAAAATTGTATGGTCGTTAGACGAGCTGAAAATTCTACAGAGTAGCAGAACTAAAGAAATGAGTAGCGTGACAACCTTTTATCATCACGCTGCTCAATAAGATAAGGAAGGAATTTGGTTATCAAAAATTATCGGACTGTTGTTGTTTCATCAATCCAGGCATAGCAGTCAGAAATATTGCTGCCAATTTGAATTTCATCACCTGTTTCCCAACCTCTAAAAAATTTGTCTTCGGATGATGGTGTCACCGGCTCATAGGTTCTATATTGTCTTTGAACAATATTTGCCACAGAAGAGTCGGCATTTCGGGCTCTATCCAGATAGTCCAGTACCAACCAGTAAACAGATCTGTCATCACGCTCCATCGTTCTACCGGATGTACACTGCCGAATAGCGGCTGCGTAGATATCTGCAAGTTTAATGTAGGCCTCACCCCAATTTCTATCCAGCTGTATACCTTGACGGGCTAATCTTCTGGCTACTTGTAAATTCCCCATATTCTGATTGAGATCAGCCAGCTGCATTATAGCTGTTTTACGCTGGGAGTTAGATTCAGCAAGATCGAGTGCCTGCTGCCAAAAATTAAGCGCCTGACTATTTTCTCCGGCTGACTGTTCATACTCCGCAAGCCTTTCCGCATTTTCAAAATTTTGCTCCGCGTCAAAAATTCGTCTGGCGTATTCAATGGCTTTGTCTCGATTATCCTGTTCCTCATAGAGTTCAGCAATTTCTTTCAACAGCGCAAGGTCATTGGGGTTTTCAGCCAATCGCCCTTCAAGAAATCCAATTCTCTCTTCAGGATCAGAGAAAAGTCCATCGCGTATTTCATTAATTTGATTCATCAATGAATTTCCGGCAAACTCTTCAACCTCATCAATCATAGCGAGGGCTTTATCACGCTCTCCCTGCGAAACATAATTCGATAACAAAATATTGATGTAGTAACCGTCTCCTGCTTGAGCCAAACGCTCAGGATCCAACTCATAAGCTTTCTCATACTCCTCATAAGCTTTATTCATTCCGTTGGAAACGTTACTCTGATTTTCCTGGTAAAATCTGCCCTTATTGAAGTGCCAGTTATAGTAATCAATTTCTTCTTCACTGAAAATTTCAAATGCTTCATCATATATAATCTGAACCGTATCCAGATATGCAGTGCTGATTGATGGATCCGATTCCTGTTTAGACAATTCAGTATAAACATTAATCATGCGTTCGTACTGTCGCGGTAAGCTAAATCTGTTTGCTCCTTCAATTGAGCGAGGCTGGGCTTCGAGCATCCATTTACCAAACTGAAGAGCCATATCATAACTACCGGTACGATAATTCTCATAGAAAATTGAGTAAGCTTGAAGCTCGCTCATCCCGTAGGGAGGCTCTGCCTGAGAATAGGCATTGGATGTCACTGCAAACATGATTACGAATACAACGATGTACTTTTTCATAATTCTTCGGTTGGTTACATATTGAAATACCTTCCAGCCCTTACCTGACTACTGAAATTTTGGACGAACAAACATGAATTCAGCTAAATTTAATGAAAGTTTAAAACCCCATATATTTTCTTTAACTAAACTGGCAGATTCTGTTCCCCGAATGCCATACTCAAAACTTAAATCGATGGATGATGCCGTTTGTCTTGAAACAAAGCCAATACCGGCGTTTAAAAAGAGAGTGTCTATGTCCTCACCATTGATGTTTAAATGTCCGGTATCGTATGATGATCCCAAACTATATTTAAAGTTAGAGAAAAAGCCTCCGCGTTGCTCAGTTCTGTATGGGTGATATTGCAGCCCGAATCCGGCTTTGAGCCTGTCCTTAAAATAGGCTTCCTGAGCCGGATTAAAACTATATTCGGCATCACTCCATTGCTGAATCAGGGTTTCAGCCGATAACACCACAAATCTATTTAAATTATACGTAAGGCCTGTATTAATTTCCATAGGCAATTTAACCGTCCCATCAACAGCACTGCCGTTCTGATCTAATTCAACCAGTGTACGACGCCCATTTATTGTCCTGAATGCTGACACAGACCGTTCGGCATCGATAGTAACGGGTAAGGTTACAGTCGCTCCAATGGCAAGTTGATCATTAGAACCAAAAACTGAATTTTTATTTGCAAACAAACCGAATTTATGGCCGAAAGCATACCCTTCAATATCACGGTCATAATTCAATCCCCTGTAGGATATATCAGAAAAGGCGGCTGTTACTTCCTGTTTTTGAGTCAACAGATATGCGCCCATTGAATAACCAACAGTTATGTTGTCCATTAAACGATAACCCGCACCAAACTCAAACTTATTAATTCCGCCCGAACCCTGCGTATTTGTTATGTAATCAACCTCATCGAGCTGAGTTCCATCTACAGGTACAAATGTGTCCTCGGTAATTCGCTGATAATCGGAACGAGTAACGGGGTTAAAGGAAAATGAAATTCCCAACCGATTTCTAAGTATGGGTAAGGCAAGTTGAAACTGGTCAAAAGCAAAAAGTGCTTTTCTTGACGAATCGAACTGATCACTGGCATTATAATTCATCATGCTTACAGCTACCGATCCATGTGTAAAACCTGATAGACCCCAAAGTGCGGGGTTAGAGACATTTGCGGATTGATTGGAGAATGTGCTCACACCGCTCAATCCCATTCCAATCGTATTGGGAGAATATGTTTCTGAGGGTGCCCCATAACCAAACCCTGAATAGAATGATCCTGAATTTGCTAAGTTCTGATCTTGAGCATCCGCAGTCTCTCCTATCGATACAGAAAAAATTATGATAATTGCAGAAAGAAAATATTTCATGTGTATGTATAAGACCTTATTCAACTGATGTAATTATGAGCCTTGGCTGTAAGTCTTGAGCTGCTGCATTGTCATGCAGTTTTATCGAATATAGAATTCCATCTACCGCCTGGACTGAAAAATAGAGTGGAGCTGCATTAACGTCACCATATGTAGTATCAAGTACATATTGTGTAACATCAACTTTGAAAAGATCCTCATCCTCATTGATGTCAGCGCCAAACCTTGGAGGTGTCACAAAGATTTCGGAAATCAAGTCGGCCGGTGGTGTCGAAAACGTGTGTGCCCGAATAGTTTCAATATCCGGCCTTGTTATTGAACTGTTTAACTGTTCATCGGATCGATCTATGCTAAAAATAAGACTCGCGTTCACAATATTTTTTGACTGAAGCTCTTCGGTGGGAAGATCCAAATTCACCTCCATCAGCCTGTCTACATTATGCAGAACATACCCGGAGTTGTATTCGGGCTCGTCGCTGCGTACAACGTAGGCTCCCCAATCGCGGAGTGCCAGTGAGTTGACAACTTCAACATCCTGCTCCTCTTCCTCATCAAATTCAGTGGTATAAACATTAAACTCCGTGATGTCCGGATCTTCTTCCGGATCTGCAGGAGTGTGCCGAAGGAATCTGACTCTTGAATTTGTTTCAGCAGGTACAATTGCCAATCCTGTAAATTCCCTGGTATAGAGAGAATCTCTGTTAGCATCATTTGAATTGAAATAGGTACTGTATTTTTCCACCCATTCTGAAGATAGCTCAACCTCTACCGTATCTTCATCGGCAACCTGAAATTCAGCCACCTTACTTGAAAAATCAATGGGTGCAGCTTCGTTGTATTTCAGCTCATTCCCTCTCCACTGTTCCGACAGTTCAAATATTTCATAATCCGACACGGAGAGTTCATCCCCGTAGATTGAAGGGTTGAATACCATACGCAGTGTCATTCTGTCTCCTTCAACCAGGGTGTCTACAGCCGATGTTGATATAACAGGCTTTATAACTGCAACAGCGTTTACTGTGCCGTACAACGGATCTTCAAAATATCCCATAGCCGAATTTGACAACCTTCCTGAGAAGAAATTCTCCTCAACAGGTGTGAAATCCGTGACGGAATACTCATCTGTTGTTACGGAACTGCCATCCGGGCCCAGGCCTTCGCCTACCGATCCGGGTGATTCGCAACCTACAATTAAAGGTATTATGAGAAGAAGAAAGGCAGCGATAGATAATCTGCTGCCTTTTGAGTTGAAAAACTTAGTATTGGATGAATTACTCATCTTTTCCGGTGATCTGCCGGTAGTAGTCTGCAAATTTTTTAGATACATCTTCGGGCGAACCCTGAATTTTTGTTGGGTTAATGTTCAATTCATCGAAAAGATCGTCAAACTGATCTTTTAAGTGGTTGCCGGTTACGACATGGTCACTGTGTTTCAGGCCGGTTTTAAGTAAATCAATTTCGCCATCTTCCAGGTAAGATTCTACATCAACTTCCTCAGGAAGGCCAAGCAAATCCAGGATGTTAGTCCCTTTAAACTGTCCTTTATTTTCCGGGTGGTGCAGATTATAAACAATCTGTGTATTCTTAAAAATATCTTCGTTTTTGTACTTCGTGCGAACAAGAAGAGGAATTAAACCTGCAGGCCAGTCGTGGCAGTGAATAATATCCGGTTCCCATCCAAGATTCATAACTGTTTCAAGCACTCCTTTATTGTAAAAGGCCAGACGCTGGTCGTTATCATCATAAAACTTTTCGGTTTTAGGATTATCAAACATCCCTTTGCGCTTGAAATGTTTATCATTATCGAGGAAGTAAACTTGCAGCTTAGCATTTGGAATACTCGCTACCTTTATCTTCATGGTGTCTACCTGATCACCAACCTCCACTTCGATTCCTGAAAGGCGGATTACCTCATGAAGTCTATTTCGACGATCGTTTATTGTTCCAAATTTTGGAAGTAAGATTCGAATTTCAAATCCCTGATCTTGCAAGGAGGCAGGCAAAAATCGAAGTAGATCTGCCGTGTATGTCATTCTTGCAAAAGGAGCTATTTCGGCTGCAGCGTATAATATTTTCATAATTGTAAATCTTACTTAAGTATTCTCTCGAGTACCGTTTGTGTTAGAGTTATTGGAATAGGCTTTCTGTGCCTCTTCATCATCGTCGATGGAGTAAAAGTCAAAAAGAGTATCACCTCGCAGTCCTAAACGGATTGTCTCGACAGAAATTACCTCTGCCGGCTGAATATTGCCGAGGTTAACATTGCTGCCAAATTTTTTAATAAACCAAACTTGCTGATCCTTTTGCGGTGCTTCAAATATCAAATCTTCCATTGGAATCTGATCGGTTATTTCGTCAATCAACCCCGATCTGATTTCTCCGTTTGGGCGAAACACACCTACCGTACCGCTTTCTCGTGCTTCACAAATCACTTTCCAGCTGCCGGCTTTCATCTCATTTTCTATCATTTTAACCCACTTGTAGGGCGGAATAATTGAATCCGGGTTTTTACTTCCAACTTCGGAAAGTACCGTGAAATCCTGGCTTAACTCGTTGATTATGTCGAGCTTTCTGTTTTCCGACAACCAAATAGTACCGTTCGAAACTTCCAGATGCTTGATTTCATACCGCTTGAGCAGTTCTACATATGCATCCAGTTGATCGCGGAGAACATAAGCCTCAAAGAGTGTGCCACCAAAATAAACCGGGATGTCATATTTTTTATAGACATCGAGCTTATCTGAAAGATTTTGAGTTACATACGAAGTCCCCCAACCGAGTTTTACAATATCTGTGTAATTGGAGGCTGCTTCACAGAAATCTTCAACTTGACGAACACTAAACCCTTTATCGAGTGCGAGAGTAATTCCTTTATTTCGGGGTTTACCTGTTCTTTTAGGTAGATGATTCAGCTGAAATTGCATTAAATGCTATTTATTCATTATTGAGACGGCGTAAGATACAAAAACGCTCGTTTTATTGAAAAGGGAGATATCGAACATTATTTCTCATTGTCTTGCTTCGGTTTTCTGTTGCTCATTTCAGTCAAAAGTTTAATTCGTCCTTCGTCTACTGAGCTGAGCATATCGTTCGTGTAGCGCCAAAGCCAGTTATCTCCAACCGTGCCGGGCAGGTTCATGCGGTGGTCTGTATCTAAACCCATAAAATCCTGTAGCGGAAAAATTGCCTGATCGGCAACCGAAAGCATTCCCAGGCGAATCAGCTCCCATTGAGGTTCTCTGCCATCTGATTTTGTGTATTCGCGCATTCTGTGTTTTTCAACTTCCGGGGCCTGAATATACCATCCTTTAGTTGTGTCGTTATCGTGCGTTCCGGTGTAGACCACACAGTTTTGCGGATAATTATGTGGCAGAAAACTATTCGTAGAGTCTGAATCGAAAGCAAATTGAAGAATTTTCATCCCCGGGAAGTCAAACGAATCTCTGAGATCTTCTACCTCGGGTGTCATCACGCCTAAATCTTCGGCAATAATTGGAAGTTCGCCCAGCTCCTTTTTAATAGTTTTAAAAAGTTTTTTTCCCGGAGCTTTAACCCAGCGCCCTTTAATGGCATTTTCTGCATCGGCTTTCACCTCCCAATAGGCATCAAAACCTCTGAAATGATCGACCCGAATAGAGTCATACAGTTCAAACATCTGACGAAACCGATTGACCCACCACGAGAAATTATCTTTTTCCAAAGCATCCCATTTGTAAAGCGGATTGCCCCATAGCTGTCCGGTTTCGCTGAAATAGTCAGGAGGGACACCTGCAATTAACTGTCGGTTACCCTGCTTATCTACAGCAAAAAACTCCGGGTTCGACCACACATCAGAGCTGTTATGGTCCACAAATATCGGGATGTCGCCAACCACTCGAATTCCTTTATCATTGGCATACTTTTTAAGCTCGTACCATTGATTAAAAAACTCGAACTGTAGCCAAAGCTGATAATTGATCTCTTCTTTTTTCTCTTTTTCAACTTTAGCAATGGCTTTCGGTTTTCTTTGAGCCAAATCCTGATCCCATTCATTCCAGGGTTGTTTATCGTTTGCCTTTAAACAGGTCATAAAAAGACAGTAATCGTGGAGCCAGGTCTGATTGCTTTTTTTAAACGAACTCAACTCTTTTTTGTCCTGGCCTGACATATTAGCATAAAACCGATCAGAAGCTTTTTTATAAAGAGCTTCTTTCAGTTCATATGATTTTTCGTACTCCGCCCTGTTTTTTACCGGTAACTGAGCTGTCTCAACCTCATCCTTCTTTAGCAACCCTTTGTCAATCAGACGATCCGGGCTTATCAAATAGTGATTACCTGCAAACGCAGAGTAGCTTGCATAAGGTGAGTTTCCATAGCCGGTTGGCCCCAATGGAAGTACCTGCCAAATGGTTTGATCGGTTCTTACTAAAAAATCGATAAATTTTTCTGCTTCATAACCAAGATCGCCCATCCCATATTTTGAAGGAAATGATGTTGGGTGCACTAATGTGCCACTTGAACGTGGAAATCTCATAAATCTCTAAACTTAGGTCATTAAAATTGTTTGAATAGTCTGTTATTTCTTAGGTCTTAAAATTAATCCTGCAAGGGGGGGCACCGTTACAGTAATATTTGCCGGCTGACTGTGCCATGCACCATCCCGCCCCTCAATTACACCCGGCCCCGCATTGCTGCCTCCGTAAAACTCTGAATCACTGTTCAATACCACTTCGTATTTACAGGCTTCCGGTACTCCAAATTTATACTCATTGTGTAGAGTGGGTGTGAAGTTGAGTAGAAAAACCAGATAATCATCCGGGTTTTTCCCTTTTCTAATAAAGGACAGCATGCTATTGTCTGCATCACTGATATCAATCCACTCAAAGCCTTCCCATTTAAAATCAACCTCATGCAGCGCATGCTCGTCTTTGTAAATTTGGTTTAAATCTTTCACCAGGTTTTGAACACCTTCATGATTTTCCCACTGAAGCAGATGCCAGTCAATGGAGTGCTGTTCGGTCCATTCACTCCATTGAGCAAATTCATTACCCATAAAGAGTAATTTCTTGCCGGGATGTCCAAACATGTACGTATAAAGAAGCCTTAAGTTTGCAAACTTTTGCCAGTCGTCCCCGGGCATTTTAGAAAGCAGCGACTTTTTCATATGCACTACTTCATCATGAGATAAAGGAAGTATAAACTGTTCAGAAAATGCATAGATCAAAGAAAAAGAGAGCTGATCCTGATGATATTTTCTATAGATCGGGTCTTTCTCCATATAGTCCAGCGTGTCGTTCATCCAGCCCATATTCCATTTAAAATCAAACCCCAGACCTCCGGATGATGTAGGGCGGGAAACACCCTGCCACGAAGTTGATTCTTCAGCAAAGGTTAGAACTCCCGGGAAGTATTCGTGAACCACATCATTGAAATGACGCAGAAAATAAATCGCCTGTAAATTTTCGCGCCCGCCATACTCGTTTGGTAACCATTCGCCATCCTCACGGGAGTAATCCAGGTAGAGCATAGACGCCACTGCATCTACCCTCAGTCCGTCAATGTGAAACTCCTCCATCCAAAAAATTGCATTGGAGATCAGAAAATTTTTCACTTCTGTTCGGCCAAAATTAAAAATATTGGTCCCCCAATCTTTATGCTCTCCCAAACGGGGGTCTTCATGCTCATAAAGCGCAGTGCCGTCAAATCTTCGAAGTCCGTGATCATCTTTGGTAAAGTGCGCCGGTACCCAATCAATAATTACACCAATATTGGCCTGATGGCATTGATCAACGAAATACTTTAGATCTTCCGGATTCCCAAATCGGCTGGTAGGAGCAAAATATCCCGTAATTTGATAACCCCAGGATGGATCATAGGGATGCTCGGCAATCGGCATGAGCTCTACGTGCGTAAAACCCATTTCGTCCAGATAAGGCACCAGCTCTTCAGCCAGTTCGCGATAGGATAGAAATCCGGGGTCTTCACCTACTTTTCGCTTCCACGATCCCGCATGTATTTCATAAATCGAAACCGGTTGGTCGTGCTGCTGATTCTCCGGGCGGTTTTCAACCCAGGATGCATCACCCCACTTGTAGGAGTCTGTCCAGATTTTTGATGCCGTACCCGGCCTCAGTTCAGAAAAGCGGGCATACGGATCTGCCTTTTTCATTGGTGCCTGGTCGGGATGGGCTTTAACCTCAAACTTATACAGATCCCCTTTTGTCACATGCGGGATAAATGTCTCCCAAACACCCTGGTCCGGATAAAAACGCATGCCATGAATTCTTCCGTCCCAGTTATTAAATGAACCGATTACGCTAACCCGCGCCGCTGATGGAGCACACACCACAAAATGAGTACCTTCCACGCCATCGACTGTTTTTAAATGGGCACCCATCCATTTGTAAGCATAATGGTGATTCCCCTCACCCCAAAGCTGCAGATCATAATCCGAAAGCTGGGGGCCAAATCGATAGGCATCCTCAATGGTATACACATCACCATCGTAGGGGGTAACCTTCAGTTTGTATGCAGTACGATTTTTTCTGCGCGGAAAGATATATTCAAAAAGCCCGTCTTCAGAAGCTCTATTGAGCTCTACAGACTTTCCTTTTTCAGGAATAAACTCAACCTTTTTTGCGTCCGGACGAAAAACACGCACGGCCAATTTCTCATTTCCGTCAACGTTTACAGTTTGTAATCCTAAAACTGAAAACAGATCTCCGTGCTTACCGTTGGATATTGCCTGAATTTCTTCGATTTTAAGCGTCAAGTTATTCACATCCCCTAATTTTGATTAGCTAATACATTAAAATAAAAATTTTATAGCCAAATTAATGAACCCTTTTTCACAGATGCTTTAAAGGATCGTAATCAGACTCAATGAATATCACTCGTTTTATATCCAGACGCTACCTTTTTTCTCGTAAGCACCTATCGCTGATTTCTGTCCTCACATCCATCAGTATTGCAGGCATAACGCTGGGTACCGCACTGCTTATTATTATTCTTTCTGTTTTTAACGGCTTCTTTGATGTCATTCGCGGCTTCCTGCTATCTTTTGACCCAGACATACGCATTGAGCTGAATGAGGCCAATGCCATGCCTTTTGACCCCGACTTAATTAACCGGCTTCAAGATCATTCCGAAGTTGTTCAGGTGGCTCCTTATGTAGAGGGAAAAGCCATGCTGATTTCAGAAGGTAACCAAAATGACGTAGTTATTGTACGCGGAATTGAGAGAAGTTCACACATTAGAATTTCAGATCTGGAGCAAAGTGTTCAAAACGGTGTATTCGATTTGTCTGTTCAAAACGGTCGGCCCGGTTTAGTAATCAGCAACACCTTTTCCAATCAGTATGGACTGAGCGCCGGCGATGAAATCGTACTGCTCAGTGCCGCTGGAATGAGGCGGGCAATCACACAGTTTTCTGCACCAAGAGTCAGCCGGTTTCAGGTGCGGGGCAGCTACAACATTCAGCAAATTATTGATGATGATATCGCCTACATCAATCTTGAGGCCTCCCAGCGACTCTTCAATATGCAAAATGAAATTACCGGCCTCGATTTACAACTGACTGACACCGATCGCGCCGAGCATGTAAAAGAAGAACTGCAGCAAATGCTTGGCCCCGATTATCGGTTACAATCCTGGTACGACCTCCAGAAACCGCTTTATGATGTGATGTATCTTGAAAAATGGGGATCCTATTTAATTCTAATGATTATTGTTTTGGTGGCCGCTTTGAATATCGTTGGCTCCCTGACCATGATTGTCATTCAGAAGAAAAAAGATATTGGAGTTTTGATTTCGATGGGTATGACTCCAAAAAAAATCAAACAAATATTCATCAGCCAGGGAATCCAGATCGGGATCATCGGCTGTGGAATCGGTGGAGTTCTGGGCGTATTTACAGCCTGGCTGCAACAGGAATATGGGCTGGTAAAACTGACCTCATCATTTATCATTGATGCCTATCCGGTATCAATCCAGCCTTTGGATATTGCTTTAGTAGTTGGCGGAAGTTTAATTCTCTGCCTGGCTGCAAGCTGGTATCCGGCAACCCGAGCCGCTTCTGTTGAACCGGCCGACGCCGTGCGCGGGGAGTAATGTTATCCGCGAATGATCACCGCTCCATACGGCACGCGGCGCCCGATTCGATGGCAGGACACAGCCGGCGGCTGATGACCCGGCGGACGATCGTAGTACCATAGCCTGCACATTCCTCTTGGAGGCATGTGTCCCGGAGGGATTTTAAATCTATGGTTTGCTCGTTTTTGAACAGATCTTGTCCTGTGATCTACTTTTTGGGGAGGATCGCCAATAATAATTGGCTCCGGCTCTATAATCAGCCCACCGGAGATCATACAGCCGGATCCTGCAAACAGTAATGCAATCAGCAATCCTGATGTAAGTATCCATCTTTTCATAACACAAAAGTTAGGTGAATGTGAAATCTAATCACCTACCTAAACAGTATCGAAAAAGAGTTGTTTCAGGATTTTGCCAAATTCACATGGTTATGCGATGCTTATCCTTACTGCGAATTGTACGTATCCGGCAGATCATTCTCATACAAAACAACATCACCCGGGGAGGCAAATTCTTTGAGGATGTCATTGGCTTCAAAAAGCGATTTGGCAATTCTCACATCGAGTGCTTCACCGTTTTTGGACTCTTTGATTCCCTTCTGGATTGATTTTGTCTGTTCATCGCCTACCAGAATAATAAGGTCGAGATCAGCTTTGGCAATGTATTCACCCAATTTTTGATTCTCCTCATCTTCCAGTTCACCCAACTCAATCATACCCGGTGTGATAATGATCTTCTTGCCTGATTTAAACGAAGCTAATACGTCAACCGCATTTTTCGCTCCAACGGGGTTTGAATTGAAGGCATCGTCAATTACGATCAACCCGTTTCGCTGTTTCAGCTCCAGGCGGTGTTCTACAGGCTCAATTTTTGAAGCCGCGACCGCCATGGTTTTCAGCCTGATATCAAACTCCAGGGCTACAGCTGCAGCTATGGACATATTTTGAATGATATGCTTACCGAGCAATCTGGTTTGAAAATCTTCTTTACTGATCCTGTTCCCCTTATCATCAAAAACACTCATTTTAAAACGAGTGCCTTCTGCGTCGGTCTCACTGTCTGAAATACGAACCTTGCCTTCACTGCCCGCAAATACTGTTTTTACATCATCACGTAGCTCAGCCATCTCTTTTACGAGCGGATCGTCACTGTTTAGGATCAACGTACCGCCGGGTTTCAACTCCCTGGCAAGGGTCGATTTCTCCCTGGCAATAGCTTTTTGAGACCCGAATGTTTCCAAATGCGCAAGTCCCACATTTGTAACCACAGAAATGTCCGGTCGCGCAATTTCGCATAGCTCCTTAATATTTCCTTGATATCGCGCACCCATTTCCAGAATCAACACCTGGTGGTGAGCTTCCAGATCGTTGTTAATCACCTTGCAAATTCCCATCGGAGTGTTATAACTGCCGGGTGTTACACACACTCTCACTCTCTCCTTCAAAAAGGCATCCATCATAAACTTCGTACTGGTTTTACCATAGCTGCCCGTAATAGCAATCACTTTCAGATGAGGTAATGAAGCCAGTTTTTTTCGCGCCTGTTTCTTAAATCCGTTTTGGATTTTTTTCTCAACCGGTTTCATCAAATAGGCTGACAAGAGCAGAAAAAATGGAATAAAGACATCTACAACCACCATCCCAAAACTGAGAAAGTATGGATCAACATTGATAAACGGTGCTACAAAATCCCGAAGCTGAAGTCCCCTGTAGGCGATGTCAATCATATAAAACCAGAGAAACCCGATGATCACAAGGGCTGTCACCATCAATCGTTTCAGTCTGGCTGTGTAGACAAGCGGCTTCTTCTCTTTTTCCGCTTTGTATTTTGAGGTACCCAGAAACCAAAAAAGCGTGAACACGAACATCGTAATCGCTCCGGCTGTGAGCGTAATCCGATCAACAAAAAGGGTGATTATCGCCAAAATGATCAGATTAAACAGTATATGCTCGGCCGTGAAAAAACGGCTAAAAAAATGATCCATCACCCAATGGCGGAACTCATTGGTTTTATACCCCAGCTGTTGAAACATGTGAAGAAAATATCGAAGCCGGTGCAGTGAGTGTCTTATAAAAATGACGATCAGGAGAATGATGATCGCATTCATAAAAAGCGTGTAGATATCCAAATCTGAACTATATATTAAGTGAGTAATTCAACGACAACCCTTAGATTATCCATCTGAGTGTAAAAAATTAGTATCGGTTCACATTTCGAAAATCAACCGGTGAACCGTTATATTTGGTTCGCTAATGAATCGAAAAAACAGATAACAAGATAGTAAACATCCTAAACTTAAAAGTTCACAATCATAGAGTGATTAAATAACCGGATGTTTCCCAAAATTTAAAAAGAACAACCCTATTTTATGAAACTGATTATACCTATGGCCGGCCGTGGTACACGCGTGCGTCCTCACTCCCACACAACGCCAAAACCACTTCTTCCTGTTGCCGGTACCATGATTGTTGAGAGAATTGTAGAGACCTTTGCAAGAACGCTCGACCGCACTATCGACGAGATCGTGTATATTCTCGGTCCCGATTTTGGACGCGAAATCAAAGAGACACTTACCGAAATGAGTGAGCGCCATAATGCAAAAGCGACTTTCCGCGTACAGGATGTGGCTCTCGGAACCGCTCATGCCGTACTATGTGCCGGAGAAGATCTGGAAGGTGAAGTGATCATTGTTTTTGCCGATACTATTTTCGATAGCTACGAAAAAGTGACTGTGGATGATGCCGACAGCGTGATCTGGCTGAAAGAGGTGGAGGACCCATCCAGATTTGGCGTGGCCGTTCACGACGGAGACACCATCACCGACTTTGTTGAAAAGCCGAGTGAACCTATTTCAAACCTGGCTATTATTGGCGTTTACTATTTCAAAAAGGGTGAAGATCTGAAAAAAGAGATTCAGTACCTGATGGATCATAATGTAACCGGACATGGAGACGAGTACCAGCTTACAGATGCCTTAGATAGACTACTTAAAGATGGGAAAACATTCAAGAAAGCTACCGTTGACGAGTGGCTGGATTGCGGAACACTGCCGGCATGGCTGGATACGACCGGCGAAATATTGGAAAAAGAAAATCACTCATACGATGAATATGACAATACAACTATTCATCCGCCGGTTTACATTGGTGAAGGAGTTGAGATCTCCAATAGCGAGATTGGTCCGAACGTAAGTATTGAGGCCGGAACCAAAATTAAAGATTCTAAAATTGAGAAGAGTATTGTTCAGAAAAATGCTCAATTAACCGGCTGCGATTTAAAGGGCTCAACCATTGGTAATAATGCTGAGGCACTTAATGCCAAAGGTGAGATTCATATCGGGGACCATTCGATTTTGAAGCAGTAATAGAGAACCGGCTTCCAATTTATTAAAAGAGCGTGATTTACTTTTGTAGATCACGTTCTTTTTTTGGTTGAAATTTTTTCTGGCGGTAGACAAAGTGATGCTCTTCGCCACCCACTATGACTGAAAATTCCACTACATTTGCATCTTCAACCAGCGGAAACCGGACTTCTCCAGCAATAGATTCTTCGGGATAGAGATCCGTTTTTCTTAAAACTTCCGTCTCCCAATATGCCCTTTGCTCGTTCAAGCTTGAGACCGTAGCATAAAACTGATCTCTTCTCTCAGATCGCTCAATGGCCTCGCGGGTTCTTCGATTGTCTCGCCGGTCCAATTCATCTTCTGTCAGCTCACCTACATTGGCAACATCCGACGCAATATTTGCCGCTACCGTGATACCGTCCAGTACCTGACTCGTTCGCTCATTGGCTACTGCGCGCGATGATGCCATATCCAGATTCAGGATCACTTGCTCAGGATCGACTGCAGTTCCACCACTCAGTGGATCAAAACTTCCGTCAGAATACTCTTTTTTTGCACTATACTTGAAATTTGGTGTATCAACCTGAAGAATTGAATCTGAGTAGTTCATAATCTCAACGTCCATCAAGATATGGTGCCCAAAGTGACGGTAGTAAGCCATCGTCACTGAGGAGTTTTCACCTTGGCTATGCAGGTATTCCATACCTTGATAGTTGAGTACATCATCGTGTTGAGACTCCAACCTGAAAACGGGTTCCGGTGCACATCCGGCCATAAAGAGAACAGAAGTTATTATTGCAAATTGTAAATATCTCATCATACATAGAGGGCTTCATTCATATGATCATCTTGCCTTAATTTAACCACTACCAATTCCTTATAAAACCACATATTTATGTGATAAAACCTTTTACGCAAGAGATGATTTTTGCCTACATTTAAACATATACATTCAGATAAGATTATTTCGCTGAAACAATTTTATTTAAACCGGTTTAAAGAAGTCAATCACACCAAGAAAATTCAATAACTATGTTACGTACATCAAAAACTTCCGCAGTTATACTGCTCATTATAGCATCAACGCTAATCATTTCCGGCTGCTCTAATTGGAGCAATACAGCTAAAGGAGCCGTCATCGGTGGAAGTGGAGGAGCCGCAGTAGGTGCCGTCATCGGTAAAACATTAGGCAATACAGCAGCCGGAGCCATTGCCGGAGCTGCCGTTGGTGGTACGGTTGGTTCAATTATTGGCCGGAATATGGATCGAAAAGCTGAAGAACTAGAACGCGAATTGGAAGGTGTAACCGTTCAGCGGGTTGAAGAGGGAATTGCCCTGAGTTTCGACAGTGGCCTTCTGTTTGGATTCGATTCATCTGCTCTCAGAGACGCGTCAAAAGAGAATCTTGAGAAATTGGCCCGAATAATGAGTGATGATAATGAAACCAATCTTATGATTGTTGGGCATACCGATTCAACCGGTGATGAAAACTACAACCTTCGTCTAAGTGAACGGCGTTCACAATCTGCTGCAAACTATTTAATTGAACAGGGAATAGCAGCCGACAGAGTTCAAGTTGAAGGCCGCGGTGAGTATGAGCCCATTGCCGATAACGACACAGAAGCCGGCCGGCAGGAAAACCGGCGTGTTGAGGTGGCAATTTTTGCAAGCGAAGAGTACATCGCGAGGTTGGAAAGGGCACAGCAGTAAAAGTTGCCGGATTAGTTTGAAATTCAGAAAGGCGATACCTAAAGGTGTCGCTTTTTTTTATTTAACGTGAGTTCTTTATGAGAATTTAGAAGTGAACTACCACGGGAAAAAGCCCACGAGGTACCTGCTAAAAATCCATGTTGCTTTTGAAGTGTGAGTTTTTTGGTGAGTGTCCCCCTTCGAAGGGGGCAATGGGGGATGTCATCTGGTTTCACACATCGAACTCACATCATTTAAACCTAAGCCGATCTTTTAAACAAAATCGTCAAAACGTTGTTTTTTATTGGCTCCTTTCAGCACTTTATGCAATTCATCGTGGGGAGCTTCAGGTTCGAGATGAATTGTAACGATGGCATCGCTTTTCAAGGCGTCAATTAATTTTCTCTCGAGCAGGGTTGCATCATCGTGAGCCTTTTGCAGACTAATCTCTTTCTTGAAAGTAACATGCAGTTCAACCCAGGTTGTATGACCCGATGTTCTGTGGCGTAAGTGATGCCAGCCCGTCGCATCTTTGGGCAGTTCGCTATTCAGCACCTCTTCAAGCGCGTCATGAACCGCGGGGTCACGTGCGTCCATAATACCGTCCACAGAGTAACGGATCAGCTTAAAACCTTCGTAGGAAATATAAAATGCAATTGAAATACTGACCACCGTATCGAGGTAAACCCATCCGGTAAGGTTAATCAAAAACAGTGTCAGAATTACTCCGCCGCTGGTCCACACATCGGTAAGTACATGTTTACCGTTACTGATGGCAATCATACTCTTCTCTTCCCGGCCAACTTTTTGAACGTACAATCCAAGAGCCAGATTTATAAGCGCTGCAAATCCTACCAGGTAGATCCCGGCACCCAGGTTTTGAAGCTCCAATCCTGTTATCAAATTCTGAATTGCCAGAAACAGAATGGAAATACCCGCCAGAATAATCACAACCCCCTCAACGCCAACAGAGAGAAACTCTATTCTTTCATGACCATAAAGATGATTGTGATCGGCCGGCTTCAGGCTCAAATGATACCCGTATAAAACAAATCCAACGGCCAAAACATGAACAATCGATTCGGCAGCATCCGACATTGCTGTTGTGGAATCCGTAATCAAAAATGCAGCCACTTTTACAACAAGTGACAAAAATGAAACTATGAGGCTGATACGAAGCGCATTTTTAACTTTGGAAGATGCTGTCATTCTTAAAAAATTTAGCGAAAAAGAAATCCGGACTATTGCTGAATGCTATGCGGATAGTTTTTATTTTAGAAAGCTAATTAAAAATTAAGACTCATTTTGCTGGAAATTCCAAAACAACATAAAGAGATTTTTGAAACCATCGGGAACATTGCAGAGACCGCAGGTCTACAGGTTTTTGTTGTAGGCGGATATGTTCGCGACTACTACCTTCAACGGCTGAATCCCGATGAAATCACCGACATTGATTTTGTTACAGTAGGCTCGGGTATTCAACTCGCCAAAAAAATTGCAAAAGAACTAAATACCAGTAAACTCACTGTATTTAAAAAATTTGGTACCGCACAAATCAAATATAATGATTTGGATCTGGAATTTGTCGGAGCCAGAAAAGAGAGTTACCGTCGCGAATCGCGTAAACCCATCGTGGAAGATGGCACTCTGAAAGACGATCAGTTGCGCCGCGACCTTACCATCAATGCGCTATCTTGGTGCCTAAACCCGGATCAGTTTGGGGTTCTGCACGATCCGTTCAACGGCATTCAGGATTTAAAGAACAAAATTATCCGTACGCCAATCGATCCGGAGCAGACCTTTGATGATGATCCGCTTCGAATGATGCGAGCCGTTCGCTTTGCCACCCAACTGCAGTTCGATATTGATCGAAAAACGTTCTCTGCAATAAGCAAAATGTCTCACAGGCTCTCAATTATCAGCAAGGAGAGAATTCTGGATGAGCTGAATAAAATTGTACTCAGCCCAAAACCATCCATAGGGTTTGAACTACTTTTGAAAACCAATCTATTGGAGGAATTTTTCCCGGAAATGGTCAACTTACTGGGAGTGGACGTTCGCAATGGCCAGCGCCATAAAGATAATTTCTGGCATACACTGAAAGTACTCGATAACACCGCAGAAAAGAGTGATGACCTCTGGCTTCGATGGGCGGCTATTATGCACGATATCGCAAAGCCTCCAACTAAAAAATTCTCCAAAAGCGTTGGGTGGACCTTTCACGGTCATGACGCTTTGGGCGCCAAGTGGGTCCCCCGAATTTTTAAGCGTCTGGGCCTGCCGCTGGATGACCGCATGCGGTATGTTCAAAAATTAGTACGTCTTCACCTCAGGCCCATCGCTCTCGTTTCAGAAGAAGTTAGCGACAGTGCTGTACGGAGATTAATTTATGAGGCCGGGGACGATATCGATGATTTGATGACACTCTGCCGGGCTGATATCACCAGTAAAAATGAGTGGCGGCGAAAAAAATACCGGAATAATTTTGATCGGGTTGAGAAAAAAATTGTCGAGGTTGAAGAGAAGGACCGGATGAGAAACTGGAAAAATCCAATCAGCGGTGAGAAAATCATGGATGAGCTGGGTGTAAAGCCCGGACCGGTTGTTGGCAAAGTCAAAGATCGGATCAAAGATGCGATTCTCGACGGTGACATCCCGAATAACTACGAGGCTGCCTACAATTACCTGCAACAAATTAAAACTGAATACATCAATTCAGTTGATCATTAAACCAACCTAAACAGCAATGGAATTCATGACTCTCGTTGGACTGGCGGCCGGATTTTGTACTACTGTCGCATTCCTTCCTCAGGTAGTAAAAACCTGGAAATCAAAATCAGCAAAGGATCTCTCGCTTGGAATGTACTCCATTTTTTGCACGGGTGTTCTGCTTTGGCTGATCTATGGAATAATGATCTCCGACCTGCCAGTTATTCTTGCAAACGCTATTACTTTAATTTTAGCCGTTAGTATCCTGTTTTTTAAACTCACGTTTAAAAACTAACCGGGCTTCAACTTTCAACTTACACTTTATATCTATGTGGATTGCCAATTCGTACGGAAAAATCAACCTTGGGCTTCATGTTCTGGAAAGACTCCCGACCGGTTATCACCGGATTGAAACCGGGCTCTGTTTTATTGAGTGGAAAGATCGATTTGAAGTAGAAGAGTCTGAGTCATATCAGCTAACGATGTCTGATGAATCCATCTCAACAGATTCTTCAAACCTTATCACGAAAGCGTATAACACGTTTGAAAAATATGTGGGACTGAAAAAGAACTACAGTTTTAACGTGATCAAAAATATTCCGGCCGGAGCAGGTCTTGGCGGAGGCAGCAGCAACGCTGCGTTAACCTTGAGAATCCTGAATAAACTTGAAGATGCCGGATTATCTGACAGTGAACTGATCGATTTTGGACGAACCTTGGGAGCTGACGTCCCTTTCTTCATCAAAGGGAAGCCGGGAATTGCTACCGGTCTGGGACACGATATTGAGCCGGCCGACATACAACCCGATGCATGGATTGTTGTGATGTACCCGAATTTTGAAAGCTCAACTCCCGAGGTTTATCAGAATTGCACCCCAAACCCCGATCATGACTTTTCAATAAAAGGTGTATTATTGGAAGAGGAAATTGACCAGTGGCAATTTTTACTGGAAAACGACCTGGAAGCTCCGGTTTTTGCAAAACATGAGCTGGTTGGCAATATTAAAGATCAAATGCTTGAGTTTGGCGCTGAGGTAGCCATGATGAGCGGAAGCGGTTCCACGGTTTACGGAATTTTTGAACAGGATTTTGTTGCAATTAATGCCTACGAATCGTTTCATAAGCTTGGATTTCCGGCAAATCTGACCAGACCAAAATTTGAGCCTGACAACGGAATTTACAGAAAAGACTAAACCATTTGGAGAGAACGCTGAATATCTAAACTCTCCACTAACGACTGACTGAAAAATAACATTTTTACATTATGGGCAAATCAAAGAATATAGACCCACGCGCAGGTATGGATGTGGATTCATTTAGAGAGGATATTAAGCAGCACCTGCGATATACTCTTGCTAAGGATAAGTACTCATCAACTGAATGGGACAACTACCGAAGTGTTGTGCTTTCTGTTATGGATCGCCTGCATGATCGCTGGTTGAATACACAACAGCGCTACTACGAAGACAACGAAAAACGAGTATACTACATCTCCATGGAGTACCTGATCGGGCGACTGCTCGACAACATGCTCGTCAACCTGGGTATGCAGGATGTAGCGGCAGAAGCCATGAAAGAGGTTGGGCTGGATTACGACAAGGTACGAAATGCAGAATGGGACGCCGGGCTTGGAAATGGCGGACTTGGACGACTTGCTGCGTGCTTTCTGGATTCCATGGCAACACTCGGAATCCCTGCGATAGGGTATGGAATCCGGTACGACTATGGAATATTTTATCAGCAAATTGAGAATGGATATCAAATCGAAAAGCCGGATCTCTGGTTGCGCTATGGTAATCCGTGGGATATTGTAAGACCCAAAATTCAGTATAATGTACCGTTTTATGGAAACTCTCACGCTTACCATGATGAGAGTGGCGACTTGAGATTCCGCTGGGATAATACACACGATGTCCTCGCCGTAGCGTATGATACCCCGATACCGGGTTACAAAAATGATGTGGTTAACAATCTCAGGCTCTGGAAAGCATCTTCCTCATCTTCCATCGACTTGAAGAGTTTTAATCAGGGTCAGTACATTGACGCAGTTCGCGACACACAGCTGAATGAAAATATCTCCCGCGTACTCTATCCAAACGACAAAGTTTTTGTAGGGCAAGAGTTGAGATTAAAACAGGAGTTTTTCCTGGTAGCAGCTTCCGTTCGCGATATTCTTCGCCGATTTAAGAAAACCAA
Organism: uncultured Rhodohalobacter sp.; assembly: GCA_964401805.1. Classification (GTDB taxonomy): domain Bacteria; phylum Bacteroidota; class Rhodothermia; order Balneolales; family Balneolaceae; genus Rhodohalobacter. Next base: position 24,268 of record CAYNZY010000019.1, on the reverse strand, counting down.
CGACGACTGGAGAGATCTGCCCGAAAAAGTGGCCATTCAATGCAATGATACGCATCCGAACCTGGCCATTCCGGAAATGATGAGAATACTGGTAGACGAAGAGGGACTTAACTGGGATCTGGCCTGGGATATCACCAAGAAAACCATGGCCTATACCAATCACACGCTTCTGCCTGAAGCACTCGAAAAATGGCCTGTATCTCTGCTGAGAAGCTTACTTCCGCGTCACTTGCAAATTATTTATGAAATCAACCGAAGATTTTTGAATGAGGTCAGCGATCAAATTGGTGATGACAAGGGCAAGGTCAGCCGGCTTTCGATTGTTGGCGAAGGTGAGGATCCGGTAGTACACATGGCTTCACTCGGAATTGTTGGCTCACACAAAGTAAATGGTGTAGCGGCACTTCACAGTAATCTTATTAAAAAGCATCTCTTTAAAGATTTTTATGAGATTTATCCGGACAAATTCACCAATAAAACAAACGGCATTACACCCCGTCGCTGGCTGCGACAGTCGAACCGGGAACTTTCCGAGCTGATAACCGGCGAAATTGGAGAAGGCTGGGTGACCGATCTGGATCAGCTGAAGAAGCTTGAAAAATTTGTGGATGACAAAAAGTTCATGAAAAAGTTTGCCAAGGTGAAGCAGAACAATAAACAGCGCATGGCAGACTATATTGAAGAGAAGCGTGGTATTGAGATAAATACCAAATCGATGTTTGATATTCAGATTAAGCGTATACACGAATACAAACGTCAGTTTATGCTCGCGCTCTATGCGATCACTCAGTACAATCGCATCAAAGAAAATCCGGACAAAGAGTTTGTACCGCGAACCATTCTGGTTGCCGGCAAGGCTGCACCGGGGTATACCATGGCGAAGCTTTTTATCAAGCTGATGAATGATATTGGCAAGAAGATCAACAACGACTCTGACGTTGGCGATAAGCTAAAGTTCATCTTTTTGGAAAATTACAGCGTCACGCTGGCCGAGAAGATGATTCCTTCTGCCAATCTATCTGAACAGATCTCAACCGCAGGTTTTGAAGCATCAGGAACGGGTAACATGAAGTTCGCCCTCAACGGTGCGCTCACAATCGGAACACTTGACGGCGCTAATGTAGAGATCAAAGAGGAAGTTGGAGATGAGAACATCTTTATTTTCGGCAACACCGTGGATGATGTTGAAAGACTGCGGCATGAAGGGTATAACCCGTGGGATTACTACAACTCCAACACTGAATTGAAAAAAGCACTGGATCAAATCAAAGACGGTTTCTTTAATGACGATAAGGAGCTATATCAGCCGATCATTGACTCATTACTCCACAAAGGAGATTACTTCCTGGTTCTGGCCGATTACGAAGCGTACGTTAACAAGCAGGCGGAAGTTGACGAGCTCTATAAAGATCAGGAGGAGTGGAATCGTAAAGCTCTGCTCAACACGGCAAGAGTAGGAAAATTCTCCTCAGACCGTACGATCAGAGACTATGCGGATGAAATCTGGGATGTTGAAGTGAAAAAGTAATCTTTCACAACTTTCTTTCCCTTAAAGATTTAAAGCCCTTCTGAATTCAGGAGGGCTTTTCTATTTGGGCTATTGGTCAGTACTCCACTTTTCGGTTTGAAATAACAATAAATCACTTTTTTTATCGCAGAATGAAACGCTAAGTTTTATCGAGTTAATTAAATGCTTGTTTAATTGCCACAAAGGCTCGAAGCCCCTAAGTATCACGAAGAAATTTGATATTGTGCGCCTCACTTAGATTGGGTGCTAAGTAGAATAAATTTAAAGCCGAACTCTTTTTATTGGTTACTCCGGCTAAATCCGATCGCCTATGGCGATCTAATCTAATTAGACCCGACTGCAAGTCGGGGTAACGGCGAGCAAAGCCACTCAGAATCCTGAAAGGATTCAATAATATGCATTACTTCTTTCGGGTTATAATCTTCGTTTATTAGTCCGGAAAAATGCTAATCTGTGATTCCTACGAGCCGGTAAAAAGGGGCAACGATTTTAAGACTACCTGGTAGATCCCCCACGTCAGTGGAATACTCACAAATAACCATGCCAAGGCAATCTTTATCACCGGTGTTTTTTCAACCTCTTGTTGAGATGTCTCTTTCATTCTTACTCCTCCTCTTTCTTTTTAAACATGTGGTACTTCGGATCCACCTCCTTCACCAGATAGTTGCAGACTAACCCAATCAGAAGCAAACCGGCCATAATATACATCGTAACCGTGTATGCTTCCGCTTTATCTACCCCGGCATTGATCTGAATTTCACGAATGTAGTTCACCAGAACAGGCCCTAAAATCCCTGCTGTAGACCATGCCGTTAATAAGCGGCCGTGAATAGCACCTACCTGGTAGGTTCCAAACAGGTCCCTCAGGTATGCCGGTATTGTTGAAAATCCGCCTCCATACATACTCATAATAATCCCAAACCCGATTACAAACCAGATTGCCGTATCCAGTCTTCCCAGAGACGGTATCAGGGTATACATCAGCAATCCCAGCCCAAAATAAATTGCGTATACTGTCTTACGACCAATTTTATCGGAGAGTGATGACCAGAAAAATCGGCCAACCAGGTTAAACAGACTGAGCAGTCCAACAAACCCGGCGGCAGCCTCAGCTGTAATCACCCCCTCGAACATCTCCTGAATCATCGGAGAAGCTTGCCCCAATACGCCAATTCCTGCCGTCACATTCACACAGAGAATCACCCATAGCAACCAAAATTGCGGGGTTTTCAGAGCAGTGTCTGCATTAACATGATTATCAGTAATGAGTTTCCGGGGTTTTTCTGAAGGTACATATCCCTCAGGTTTCCAGTCTTTCGGAGGAACTCGAACCGTTATAACTCCAAACATCATGAGAGAAAAATATACCACCCCCATCACCAGAAATGTTTCCGAAACTCCCACCGAAATTGGAGTGGAAAAATAGTCCAACAACGCAACGGCTAATGGTGAGCCAATCATAGCTCCACCACCAAAGCCCATAATAGCCATTCCTGTAGCCATACCCGGGCGATCCGGAAACCATTTAATGAGTGTTGAAACCGGAGAGATATAGCCGATACCCAAACCGATGCCACCCAGAACCCCGTATCCAAGATAGACAATCCAGATCTGATGAAGATGAACGCCAAGAGAAGAGACAAAAAATCCACCGCTAAAACAGAGCGCGGCAATAAACATCGCTTTTCGCGGCCCCACCCGTTCAAGCCACTTACCGAATACAGCTGCTGATAACCCAAGAAAAACAATGGCTAAGGAAAAAATCCATCCAATTGTTGTGAGTTTCCAGTCGCCCGGAACAGACTCCGTGACTCCAATGATTTTAGATAAAGGCAGATTAAAAACACTGAATGCGTAAACTTGCCCGATGGATAAGTGAATGGCCAAAGCTGCGGGTGGAATAAGCCATCGGCTAAAACCGGGCTTTGCTATAGTTTTTTCACGATCAAAGAAGGAGTGCAATGGAATGATATTTTTGTCTTAATATTTTAAATCGATGCAGTTATGAAATATCTGCACAGAATCTTGATGGATATTTTTTTAAATATAAAAAATTCAAACGACTCTTTTGTCTTAATACTAATATTCGCACAAATTTCTTCTCTATTCGCTTGCGATTTTTATATTTTCAGTCACTCTGATATCCTAACATTTTTACAAGCAACTTTTTATGGAAGACGGTAATTTTTTTGAGCAATCCTATTCTGAGATCATCAGCTCCGCACATGATCTTTTAACAACTACGCTTTTCCAGCTTCAGGAGACTCAGGTAAGCCTTCTTACTCTAATCATCTTCTTTCTTTTCCTGGTTGCATTTATTATAGCCAGCAGGGTCATAAAGGGAATACTTCTCAGGCGGGTTTTGACAAAGTTTGAAATTGAGTCTGGTCTGCGTTACACCCTTGCTAGAATTTCACAGTATATAATTGTCACCATAGGGATCCTGATCTCCTTTCAGTTTATTGGGATTAATCTCAGCAGCCTTGCCGTCATTTTCGGTTTTCTATCTGTAGGTATCGGTTTCGGCTTGCAGAACATCACCTCTAACTTTATCTCGGGACTGATTGTACTTTTTGAACGACCCATCAGTGTAGGCGACCGGGTTAAGGTAGCAGGAATTGAGGGAGATGTACTGGAGATTAACATCAGAGCCACAAAAATCAGGACGCTCAATAAAGTCTCGATCATTGTTCCTAACTCTGAATTTGTATCCAGTAACGTTATTAACTACTCTCATGGTGATCCCGAATTTCGTCTTGATGTTAGTGTTGGTGTCTCTTACGGATCAGATTTAGATACCGTTCTTAAAGCACTCAAAGAAGTAGCTCAAGAAAATAAAACCGCTTTAAAAAATCCCGAGCCACATATTCATCTTGTCTCCTTTGGTGATTCATCCTGGGATATGGAGCTTCGGGTCTGGATTCCCGATGTCAAACAGTATCCGTTTGTACGGAATGAAATAAATCAAGCCATCGTACACAAATTCAGAGAATATGATATTGAAATTCCATTCCCTCAACGAGATCTACACATGCGGTCTTCCGTAGACCTACCTGTAAAAAGCAGTTCAAAAAAAGAAAGTGAAGCAAGTGATCAGAACGAAGACGATGATAAGAAACAGGAGTGATATTATTTGCAAGTTCGGTTAAAAGAGCTTTTACATCGTTCTTATCAATCACTTATCGATTCTCCTATTTGCTTCCTGCAATGCAATGGAAAACAAACCAGCCGGTACAGCTACAACACTCAGCCCAATCATTAAGATAATGAAGGTGAAAATTTTACCTCCAACTGTAATGGGATAAATATCACCATATCCAACCGTAGTCAGTGTAGCAACTCCCCACCATAGGCTATGAAAGATAGATTTAAAAGCTTCAGGTTGAACAGAATTTTCAAAATAGTATATCCCCACAGCTGAAATATAGATCATAAAGCAGGTAGCCGTGAAGAATAGCACCAACTCTTCTTTTATATCTAAAAAGGCAAACTTAAACCTCTTAATGGCTTTACTATATCTGACAATTTTTAGAAGTCTAAATAAATGCAATAGCCGAACAATTCTTAAAGCCCTCAAATCGACTGCAATAGTAAGATAAAAAGGTAAAATTGCGAGCAAATCTATTAACCCATAAAAACTAAAGATGTATCGGCTTTTATTATCGGCCACAAAAATTCTTAATAAGTACTCAATTGAAAAAATTGCAACCGTTATTACTTGTGAGTAGTACAAAAAATCCAACATTCCTTGAGATAAGTCAGGAAGTGTTGACAAAGAAAAGGTTACTAATGAGTAGACAATCAAAAATTGAATTGATAGATCGAAAACCTTGCCGGCTCTGGAATCACTTCTCTCAACAATACTCTTTACATCCATGGTGGCCCCACTGTTTTAAATTCGTGATAGTTCTCTGAAGTATACCACAAGTTCTTTAGGTTAAATCACCAGCCAAATCACGAATCACCTCAGGAATCCACTCCACATCTTTTTTTGTCGTTCTAGGATTGATGAAGCAAGTTCGCAGCGCCGTTTTCCCTTTGATTTTTGTGGCTGTGAGAAAAATCCGTCCATCCTGCTCAATGGCATGAGCCAAATTTCTATTTAACTCATCCATCTCTTCTTCATTCAGCCCTGCGGGTGCATATCTAAAACAGGCGATCGAAAGCGGTACCGGAGCAAGCATTTCAAAATCATCCGATTTTTCGATCAAAGACTGCAGGTACTGCGCATTGTCAATATCTCCCTGAATGGTTTCCCTCAATCGTTTGGCACCGTACGCTTTCAACGTCATCCATACTTTCAGAGACTTAAAACTTTTCGTCAGCGGGAGCTGGTACTCCATCATATCCGTTCGCCCGCCTTCATCTCCATTTGACCGGAGATAGTCGGGAATCAGGCTGAATGTTCGTCGGAGTTTTTCAGGCTGCTTCACCAGAATACAAGCGGCTTCAAACGGCACATAGAGCCATTTATGAGGATTTACTACAACCGAGTCAGCCTCTTCAATTCCATCAAACAGATGTTGAACAGCCGGTAATTTTGCGGCAGGCCCGCCATATGCAGCATCAACGTGATACCACAATTTCTCCTCTTTGGCGATATGAGATAACTCCTGCAGATTGTCGACGGCACCGGAATTTGTGGTTCCGGCAATTCCAATCACACAAATCGGGTTCAGGCCGGCTTTGCGATCCTTTTGAATCTGCTCCCGCAAAAGGTCAGGTCGAATTTGAAATTGATCATTCACAGGGATTTTCCGCAAATTATTCAGACCAATTCCAAGCGCATCCACGGCTTTATCGAAACTGGAGTGTCCCTCTTCCGATACATAAATAGTCATCGGTTTCATCCCGTACATCCCTTCTGCAGAAAGATTTTCCGGAGCCATATTTTTTCGAGCCACCGCCAGACAGTTAAAATTTGCTGTGGACCCTCCATCCAGAATTGCTCCCGCTGCCTGATCGGTATATCCTATAAATTGCGACACCCATTTGATCACGAGCTTTTCAAGCTCCGTACTGACCGGCGAAGAGTGCCACTTCAAGTTATTCTGGTTGAGAGAGGCACTGATCATCTCTGCCAGGATCGCTACCTGATTTCCGCCGCCTGTGATATATCCATAGTAGTGCGGACCAATATTCATTGTGGCTGAACCGATAACATCGTCCTCTACTTTCCTTAGGAGTTCGCTGACCTCAAGCCCGTTTTCTGGAAGAGGTTCATCAAAGAGTTTCTGAATTTCTTCAGGTGTTTTACCGGGAAATACATGACGATCCAGCTTCTCTTCGTAGAGGTCACGGATGATCTCTCCCGCTTTTTGAATGTGTGAGGTGAGCTCTTCGGATTTGAAATCTAAATTCATGTTAGATAATAATGCTTTTGTTTTGCGATCAGAACTTTAATTCAACTTACTCGCAAATTTGCGCAGAGATTTGTACCGAGCAAAGAAATATTTCAGATACCAAAAAAGTACAAGTAGAGGCTCAACCACCCCGAATCCCTCCTTGCGAAGGAGGGGAAATAAGGAGTCCAAATTGATATGTAGAACTATGAATAGAAATTCTAGCTAAAAACTATCTATCAAACGTACCGATTGGACCCGGAAATACAACCGGACTTTCATAGCCATCTTCTGAGACACTGGCTACACCGAAAAAGTAGTTGTCGATTACAATATTTTCCAGAGTGTATTCTGTCACATCTCCCGTAGGACGTCCGTGGGTCCAAACCGGTGAGGTAGTCAACCTCCAATACACTTTATATCCCGCCAATTGCGGATTTTGTTCGGTACTGAGTGCGTCCCAGCTTAGTGTTGTACTTGGCCGGACTGCACCCCTTATTTCTACATTTGACGGCGGAGCAGGAGCCTTGGCCATTCCGGCAAGAGTCACAACATTAAGCCCGGTCAATTTCGCAGCATAGTCGAAATTTACATGTTCAATGACATCGCCATATTCGATGCCATCTTCGGTTCGGATATCCTGATGCTGCCAGTTATAATTTTCATTGGTCTCCATAATGCGCACGGCCGGGAAACCCACATCATTAAACGGGCGGTGATGTCCGCCTCGCCCAAAACGATCCAGCCGATAGATCATCATCACATCCAAGTTGTCGATATACTGCTCTCCCATCACGTGGATATAACGCGCCAGATTTCGGGAAGGAGAGTCCACTTCACCACCTGTGAAGCGCCGGATTCTTGCTTCCCGATCGGTTTCTGTGGGTCGGGTTGCCTCCGAAAATACCCGGGCTGTTGTATTGTTTATAATCCCGTTAATCCCTTCAATATTCCCAATCATATCGTTGTTCAAGACCGCATGAATTCTCCACTCATTTTCGATGGCGTATTCGGCCAGAATTTGCCCGCCAAACAACCCCTGTTCCTCACCCGAAAGTCCAGCATAAACAATGGTGCCCGGAAACTCATGCTTCGATAAAACCCGTGCCGCTTCAATCGTGCCGGCCATCCCCGACGCATTGTCGTTCGCACCGGGTGAATCTGTTTCGGCGTCCATGACGTCAGATGCACGGGAATCAATATCACCGGTCATCATCACAACGCGATTTGGATCGGCTGTTCCGCGCTGAACGGCAACAACATTCACAATCTCCACAGGCTCCGGAATGCGGTTTTCTCCGCCAACAGTTCCGTTTACATAAAACACCTCGAGACAGCCTCCACACTCTTCAGATATTTTATCAAATTCAGCTTTAATCCACCGGCGGGCAGCGCCAATTCCTTTGGTATCTGAAGTTGTGTCGGATAGGGTATGTCGGTTTTCAAAGCCGGCCAGCGCTCGTGTATAATATTCAATCTGATCTGCAGATACATCATCAGCCAGCTGTTTGAGAAAAGGCTGATATTGGGGAGGAGATGTGAATCCGGCATTGGCGTTGGTTTGAGCCTGTGCCGGCATCAACAATGAGAGTGAAATCAGAATCAGCAAAGATGGAAATAGAAGTTTCATATTGAGCAATTAAAGATTGGTTATGAATTGAAAAGTATTCCTGTAAACCAAGACCCTTAACAATAATTCAATCTGATCAATTGATAAAATCTTTTTTACTGCATTAACAACTCTTATCAAAAAGAGTCGAGCATTTGTGCTCTGATCTCTTATTTTATAGCCGCACAATAAACTACCATAACTATGAGCAACTTTTTTGAGGATACAGTTACCAAGTGGAAAGATCCGAAGATCCGCAGTCGAATATACTTTGGGCTTTTTTTAACTCTTGTTATTGCGGGTGTGTACTATGCCACAACCATGGGAAGTTTTCCCGAGCAAGGCGGCCATTTTGGCTTTTGGTCGGTGATGCCTCCGCTTGTAGCCATCGTGCTTGCATTTTGGACTCGTGAAGTGGTCAGCTCTCTTTTCATTGGAATATTTTTGGGTGGCATCATCTCCGGCCAGCTCAATATTGTTCAGGATTTTCTGATTCCTTCCATTGGAACCGAAAGCTTTGCTCTGATCCTGCTTGTCTATCTATGGGCTTTGGGAGGACTCATTGGTATCTGGACACGCACCGGGGGCGCTGAAAAATTTGCAGTCTGGGCATCCAGCAAAATGGTTCGCGGGCCCCGATCGGCTAAATTTTTCACATGGATAATGGGACTGGTATTCCATCAGGGAGGCACAATCAGTACAGTACTGACCGGCGCTACTGTTCGGCCCATTGCCGACAAACATAAAGTTTCGCACGAGGAGCTCTCTTTCATGGTAGACAGTACCGCATCACCGGCGGCTACACTCATTCCTTTCAACGTGTGGCCAATCTATATAAGTGGTCTTGTTATTGGAACCATTTCCCTGTTTGAGACGCCACAGGATGGAATCAACTTCTTTTTCTCCTCACTCCCTTACAACTTTTATGCAATCTTCGCCATTCTGATTACACTCCTGTTTGCCTGGGAAAAACTACCATGGATACCCGGCAAAAAAATGCGAAAAGCGATGGAGCGCTCCCGTACCAAAGGAACCCTCGATCGCAAAGGAGCCACGCCAATGGCTGCTGATGAACTCACGCAAAGTAAAATTCCAACGGGATACAATCCGGGCCTGATCGACTTTTTCGGTCCGATTGGTGCACTGCTTGGAGTTGCCATCATCCCGTATATTTATACCTTTTTTATTCTTGGCTCCGAAGATCCGACACTTCTGATCGCCGAAGCTTTTGTACTGGCTGTATTAGCAGGTATCGGTATAGCCGTAGCGAAAGGAATGAGCCTGCAAGTTGCCATTAACGGATTTATTGACGGATGTAAAGGGGTTACCATCGGCGCTATCATCCTGGCACTGGCTGTCACCTTGAAAGAAGTTGCTGATGCCGTTGGAACAGCGGACTATGTTGTGATGATGATTGGCGATCTGATTCTACCCGCATTTCTTCCGGGTGTACTGATGGTACTTTGTATGCTCATTGCCTTTTCGACCGGGACATCATGGGGAACGTATGCCGTTGTTTTTCCAATAGCCGTACCGCTGGCCTGGGCCATTGTGCCGGATGTTTTCTTCCTGCAACTCTGTTTTGCAGCTGTTGTAGGCGGAAGTGTAATGGGAGATCAATGTTCACCCATTTCGGATACAACCATTCTGAGTTCGCTCTCAACCGGTTGCGACTTGATGGATCACGTAACCACACAGCTCCCGCTGGCCATTTTGGCCGGAGTTTTAGCAATGATCAGTTACGCAGGGATGGTTGTACTGTTTGTGTAAAAGCAGGCAACAGTGAGTACTAAAAATTGGCACCCTTTTTCACGTTCCGATTACGGGTGCCAAGTTCAAAGTCTATTATTTATGCGGTGACAGCTGTTTCAAGCTTTTTATGAGCTGAATTAATTCTGTCAATCCATCGGCGGACAATAATTTGCTCGTCACCGACCATCGTGCCTTCCTTACCCTCAAAAACGGAAAGTTTGACATCCAATCCTTTGCGAAGTTTTATACGAATTCCAACCTGTTGAATTACATCATTCTCACTTCCCAAATCCTTCTTGTGATTCTTATAGTTGGAGCAGTTAACCACATCCGTTAACTCAACCAGGTGATATTGATTTCTGTTCACATAGAGGAGTTCCTCAAGGTTTTTACCAATCCCAATTGTAGCACCATTCCTGAGAACCTCAAAATCACCGGCTTGAAACCCGAGATCATCCGCTCTCTTTAAGAACTGTTTTTTGGCATCCTTTGTCATCTTCTTTTCGTGAAGCTGATAGTAGCCAATTGGTAACATAAAAATTGCAAGTGAAGCCAATCCAATAATTACTGAAGTTAAATCTGTTTCCATCTTTTTGTTGTTTTTTGAAATTTCTTGATTCATAAGTCAATCATTGCATTCGAATGCCATGAGGCATTACAAAAGTGCAGTTGACTAAAATTTTTATAGATATGAGGTCAGGGATATTTCCCCAAAAAAGATGGACTCAGAGGTGGGTGTGAAAAGGGAAGATCAAGTCCCTAATCGTAAGGCTGATTAAAACCTGTTTCGATTTCTTAAGATACTCTTTTTTATCATGACGAAGTTCGTCTGCAGGTAAGGATAATGCGGAATCAGATTCACTCGGTTCAATTTCGGAACCGCTCTCCGTTTGAATTTCTGAAAGGAGAAGAACCGGAAAGGGAGTTGAGAATAATACAGCTTCTCCATCAGATACAGAGGTAAGCTCTGAATCGATGGTTAAATATTCCTTCTGAATCTCCGATGCAAAAACAGATCCACTAAACAGGGCAATGAATCCCGCAAAACAGAAAAAGAGTGATATTTTAGGTAACTTTTGCATCCTATAATAGTACGAACAAATAGAGAATTTGTTCTATGAATCACAAAGAATTTAATCTGTTTAAATTAATAATGTCGGACCCGGAAAAAGAAGAGCTTATCACGATCATTCACGAACAGATTGAATCTACAAAAAAGGAGATCGAAGAGCTGATTGAACTGACTAAACCCATTTCACTGGATAACTCTATTGGCAGGTTGTCTCGAATGGACGCTATCAACAACAAAACAATTAACGAAAAAGCGTTGAGAGACAAGAAAAGTAATCTCCAAAAACTGGAACGTGCCCTTGAACGACACGAGGAAGGGAAGTTTGGAAAGTGTTTGAAGTGCGGAGATGAAATCCCATTCGGCCGATTGAAGTTTATGCCTTACACAACCCGCTGTGTAAAATGTGCATGATCAGGTTTTCCAGAAATCACAAATCACAAAAGGGCATGTTGATGGAGGTAACCTTTCATTGTTTTGAAGCCGGCTTCTTTCCAGGAGCTTCACCCGTTTCCATTTCCATATAAATTCGCTGTTTTACAGCATCCGCAACAAATGAGATTCCTGCATTCAGCGATACAATACCGAACAGGCCGATCCAGAACCAGAGCGCCATATGCCCAAGATCAAATTCTGCAGGACTGTTCCCTTTGATGATTATGGCCTCACCTATCAGATTTATGGCCAGACCAATCAGAGATACGCCGATAACTGAGTGTCGCCACCATTTCTTTTTGTAGTTCATCATTTTAGCAGGATTTAAATGAGATTTTTTAAATAAGCTATTCGAACGGGTTGATCGTTCCAACGAAATTATTCATCCTGCTCAAACTCCAAAATCTACTGATCGGATGGGTTCCCCGTTTCAGGTGAAGAGGTCATACCAAGCTGCTCTTTTACTCTTTTAATACCCTCAGTTGCTTTCAGCTTCCAGTCTTCGGTTACGTACCTTCTTACCATCAGAACTGAACAATCTGCTTTATCGGCCACGATGTCAGGTATAGTTCCAAACAGCACATTTCTGATTCCCCACTCGTGGGAGGCGCCAATAATAACCAGATCGTGGTGTTCCCTCTCAAGCTCCTCAAATATGCCCTCGGTGACATCCTCCGACTCCTTGACAATAATGTCCAGCCTGTCAAAATCACCAACCAATGGCTTGATCCTTTCCATCAGTTCAGCCTTTTCTTGTTCCGGTGGCGTGCCTTCTTTTACAAGCCGTAAAATTCTCAATCTTGCTCCCGAGGCGCGGGCCATACGTATCCCCAATTCAAGCCCCAGACGGGCGTGAAGTCCCCCACCCCAAGGCAAAACAATGGAGTCTAACTTTTCGACACCACGGTCTTTTAGAACCGCCAAATCAGACTTTAATCCTTTGATGATACGCTGAACGGGCGTGTTATAGATTCGCCCAACGCTAAAGCCGCCCTGCCAACCCATCACCAGCATATCGGCTTTTCGGTCTTCAGCTTCCATCATTATTCCTTTAAATACATCGTAAGCCGCTTCGGAGGCAGACTCAAACGTTGTCTCCTGAAGTGCCTTCAGATTATCACCAGTGCCATCACCATCAGCTCTGTATTTTTTGCTGATATCATCAATACTCTGTCGCCTCGACTCTTTCTCTTCAAGTTTCCGGCGGATAGTAGAGAGCGGCGTTTGATACGGAACCTTTACCATATTCAGACCTGTCACTTGTCCGCCTTCCATCTTACCCGATGCAATCAAGTGTGCCACTTTTAAAAGAGCTCCTTCGTGCTCCGGATTCGCCAGGGCGGTAAGCACATGTCTTGGTTCAGAAGCATTTAGAGCCCGAATGGCAGGAATCCACTCTTTTATACCTTCATCCTCAAATCGCTCGGTAGGGATACTGAACACACCGAGTCCATGCTCGTTCCACTTTGTTTTGAAATCGGGAAGTGCATGCTCAATTTCAACTCTGCTACGGCCCCAGAACATGTACCAGGCAAGACTGGCAATAATTAAAATAACCACGGCAATCTGTGCAAAAGGCCCTGAATAAATGATGATTGAAAGACAGCCTAACGCGGCAAATATCTGAAGCCAGGGAGTGCCCGGTGTTCTGTATGTAGGTTTATACCATTCAGGGCCGGCCGCTTTCAAAACCACACAACCGATATTTAAAGCTGCATAGCTGTAGAGCTGAAGCACACTGGCGATTTTGGCAAGATCTTCCAGGCTGTCGAGCAGAAGAAATGACAGTGCCAGAACCCCTGTTAAAATAATAGCGCGATAAGGAGTAAGCTTTGTTTCGTGAATGGCACTCAACCAGTTGGGCACCATTCTATCGCGGGCCATGGCAAGATTAATTCGTGATGAGGCCAAAATACTTGCATTCGCTGAAGATAGAGTAGCAAGAAGGCCTGCAATAATAATGGCAACACCACCCGGGCTTCCCAGAAATCTTCTGGCTGCGGTTGTTAACGGATCGCGCACTTCACCTATGGTTTCCTGCGTAAACATACCGCCCACTACCAAAACGATAATAACATACAGCACCGTAACAAGCGCTACGGAACCGATTAGGGCTCGGGGTAAATTTTTTGATGGATTCTTAATCTCTTCGGCAACTGCTGCAATCTTCACAAAGCCAAGAAAGGAGACAAAAACCAGCGCGGTTGTTGCTGAGATAGATTCAAAACCGAACGGCATAAACGGGGAATAGTTAGCCGTATCAATGTAGAAGACACCGAAACCGCTAAATGCTCCTAAAATTACAAAGAGCGTAATAACAACGACCACCTGTGTGCGGCCCGACTCTTTTGCCCCGATAACATTTAAAATTGTCAATAGAACACCTCCAATTGCAGCTCCCCAAAAAGCCGTTATTGGAAGAAACTGCGAGAGATATTCACCCAGCCCATACAGATAAAATGCGATGGCAAACGTCAAACTAAGCCATATTCCCACACCAGATATGGCACCCATTGCCGGTCCTAAAGAGCGAGATACGAAAAAATAGTCTCCTCCTGAGGTTGGCATTCCGGTTGCCAGCTCTGCCGCACTTGATGCCGTAATCATACAAACTATTCCTGCAGCCAGATAAGCAAAAATAGCCGCGGGGCCCGACATTTCAAGTGCCACGCCGGCAAGTAAAAAAATACCGGCACCAATCATGGTTCCGGCTCCAATCGTCAGGGCGTCCCAAAAACCAAGCTCACGTTTTAAATCGCTCATAGAATAATATCAACTATATTTGGTCGCGTTAAAATAACTAAACCTCTCTCCTTTACAATTAATTTCTTTCACGATAGATGAAAAATCTTGGTACGTACGATGCGCTGAAGCAGCCTTTTGTTAATATGCGTAAAATCTAAATTCACACTCATTTCAGGGTTCATTTTCTTTTTTTCATCCCTATCTTGTTTGGACGTAACCATTTATAAATTTTTAAAATCTACCATATAACATGATGAATGTAATTCAAGTTGGAATTGGTGCTCTCGGCCAACAGGTTCTTCAATATCTTTCTGAGAGAAACGGCGTTAATGTAGTAGGAGTTGTTGACCTAAACCCGGAGTTAATCGGGAAAGATATCAGTGATATCATTGATACAGAATCCACAGGTGTACACGTTTATAAATCTCTGGATGAGGCCATTTCCAAAGCAAAACATAAACCCGAAGTTGCCGTAATTACTACGGTTTCATCTATCGAGAAGTTAGTTGGACAAGTTGAGGAAGCCGCCAACTTAGGACTTCATGTCGTCTCAACCTGCGAAGAGCTTACATTTCCCTGGAAGCAGCATCCCAAAGCAGCTGAAAAAATCAATGTCGTTTGCAAAAATAATAGCGTGACCTGCCTTGGCACCGGAGTAAACCCCGGATTTTTGATGGACTATCTGCCATCCGCATTTACCTCCGTTTGCCAGCGAGTGGATTCTATTACCGTTGAACGAGTTCAGGACGCATCCGTTCGCCGAATTCCATTCCAGCAAAAAATTGGAGCGGCTCTTACTCACGATGAATTTCAGGCGAAGAAAGATGATGGAAGCCTGCGTCATGTTGGACTGCCTGAATCTGTTGACCTGATAGCAAATGCTATGGGCTGGGAATTGGATGAAAATCGTGAAACATTGGAGCCTGTCATTGCCAAAGATAATATCACCAATGGGTACAAACCGATTGAGAAGGGTAACCCCGCCGGAGTTGAGCAGGTTGGATCAGGCTATGTCAATGGTGAAGAGAAGATCAAACTGGTTTTCCGTGCAGCTGTTGGCGAAGAGAAATCCTACGATCGTATTACAATTAAAGGATTGCCAAATATCACAACTGAAATTGATGGCGGACTGAATGGTGATGTAGCTACCTGCGCCATTACTGTCAATGCAGTTCGATCAGTTACAGGCTCAACTCCGGGACTCAAAACCATGCTGGACGTTCCAGTCCCGGCTTATTTTTCGAAGGTTTAAACAGATTCCCGTCAGACCGCTCCAAGCGGTCTGACGGTTTTTTTACCCTGTACAGACATGGTATTTTTGCCCGGCTTAAGAATAATTTAAAGCGCAAAACCCACCATCCTTCAAATTCTTGGTTTAAACAATCATAGAAATACCATGTCTTTTGCTGCCGACTTCTCCGGCTGGTTTAATCCCGTGCTCGCATGGTAAATCAATACATGGATTTCGTAGATCGTTGCGGTGAAATGCACTGAATTTACCGCAACTGATTCCGGGGTATTATCGCCTCTGATGTTTTTGCTCTTCGATCCATGCCCTCGATTCGGCGATTTTTTTTCTCACATTCCTATTCCCGGCGCTTTCGCAACGGTCTACAACCGGGTGCTCCTTTGGAGCTAAATGGGTCAAAATAAGTTTTCATAATTTCAAACACACAACAGAATCCCCGCCAGACTGCTTCCCGCGATCTGGCGATATTTTGATGACTCCTCTAACCTTTCATCCGCCATTACCAAAAAACTTTCCACACTGAAGGGAGAATCACGAATTAACACATTTTGAAAGGCTCAATTTCTATCGTCTGAAATGAATTTATCGAATCATCGCCTCTGATAGCTTTGAGAATCAATCGAAGTCCTCTCTTCGGCGAATGATGATTTCTATCTTGTTACCCGGGCTCCCCTACGGAGCTTTTTTTAGGATTACTGGTAACTCAATACTTACTACCTGCTACCTAATACTCACGACTCAATACTCATATCTCATATCTCATATCTAAAAATCACGGATTGGTAAACACATACGTCAACACATTCGCACCAAATTGAAGGGCAGCCCGGTTGATCTCCTCCGGATTATCATGCTCATCATACGCCCAGCCATCACTTGGGTTGGATTCATATGTGTAGAGCAGAACCATTCTTCCATCTCTAAAAAGGGCAAAAGCCTGAGGCGGTTTTCCATCGTGCTCGTGAACCTTTGGCGGTCGCCCTTCAGAAAATGGAAATACCATTGAATAGACCGGATGGTTTGCAGGCAATTCAATCAACTCTTCATCAGGAAATATTCTGCCCAGAAGTGGCCTTACATACTGGTCCATTCCATAGTCGTCATCCACCATCATAAAACCACCATTTTCCAGATAGCGCCGCAGGTTATCCATTTCAGAATTATTCAAAGAAATATTTCCATGACCGGTCGCAAACAAGAATGGGTAGTTAAAAATATCACGACTCCCAATCTGTACATCGTCATACCTTTCAGTAAGTCGAATGGGGAGATTTTGATTTACAAACTCAATCAGGTTCGTCAACGCTGAGGGAGAGCTGTACCAATCGCCACCTCCCTGATACTGCACACGGGCGATTTTAAATGCATCTTCCGACTGACGAGCATCCGCTTCGAACACTGCTAAAAACAAAAAGCTGAACACAACTATGAAAACTCTAAAGATCATATTTACTTCTACCCGGGATTTAATTCAATCTTAAAATAGAAAACGGTAGTTTGATCCCAAACGTACAAATAGAATCTTTATCACTTTGTTAGACATTTTTTTGATCGCTGCGGGCGGCGCTATCGGAGCCACTCTTCGATACCTGACATTAGTCGCAACGATACCCGTTAACAAACGCATTCCATTTCTCACAGGTACTGTATTTGCCAATTCCATCGGATGCCTGGCGGCGGGAACATTCGCAGCATGGATTACTGCATCCAACCCATTCAGTAATGAAATTACAATGATGCTATCCATCGGGGTTCTTGGCTCATACACCACCTTTTCCACATTTACGCTTGAGGTTTTTCAGCGACTGGACCAACCTCTTCGGGAAATCCTCTCCTATCTTTTTGTACAGCTTATCGTAGCTATTAGTCTCGTATTTGCCGGCTACTCATTTACTCTGCATTGGATGGGAGGTATAGCTTGATCAAGCCGGATTTAAATTCCCTTGGATGGGTTGCTCTTGGCGGAGCGATAGGCACCAGCCTCCGCCATGTTGTTAATCTCGGTTTTGATTTTCTTCTGCCAAATGCTGAGCTCTTCACTGCCTCTTCATTTGTAAATATTCTGGGAAGTTTTCTGATGGGTTATTTCATCACAAGGATCACACTTCATCAAGAGTCCAAAGAAAAACGGCTGTTTCTGTTGACCGGTCTGCTGGGAAGCTTTACAACCTATTCAGGATTTGGGCTGGAAGCGATGGCGCTCTTTGGACAATCTCCCATTATTTTTTCAGTCTACATTTTCAGTCAGCTTTTTCTGGGGATTTTTGGGCTTGTCATCGGGGTAAAGGCAGCTAAATAGATCACAATTCCATTTAGAATAACTTTCAGATTATGTATAAATACAACACCTTCCTGATTTAACTTACAAGCTGTAGCGTAAACCTGCGCTGGCATAATTGATCCAGGAAAAGTTGTATACCTCATCGCCGTCCGAGCCCCCTTCCAACACCCGATATCCTCCAAAAAGATGAAACCGATCACTCAAATCATATTGAACCTGAAGTGCAATGTCGAAAGCCCGTCCCTGAGGTGCACCCAACCCTTCAGCATCCAGTTTTACAGACAGGGGTTCATTGACACTGTATTCCGCAAATACATGCAGAAGCGGAACAAAGCCCACATTTGTGCTTTTATCAGATCGGTCATTTTGCCGGAGCTCAATTTTTGCATCCCTGATGAGTGCAGCAGCACCGGCACCCAGCTCCCACCCATTCTGTTTGTAAAACGAATAACGATAGGTCAGCCTGTAAGTATTAAATTTGTATATACCTTCTGTGGGTTCTCCATCCTGGAATATGGTCTCTTCAAAGGTAATATCATCATTAATAATTCCGGTTCCGGATTTTTTTAGCGGGGCAAAAAGTGCACGGAGATGATGTCTTTCACCAAAGGTGAGATTTAAACTCAATCTTAGATAGGGATCCGTATCTGTCCCAATTAAATCAATCATATCAAATGTTGTGCCGCCTTTGCCCGGAATTCTTACATCATTTTTACTGAACCAGGTCAAACCCGATTCTGCATCAATTGATAATTGTTGAGCCTTCGTAAACACGGGCATAATCACTGCAGTAAAAGTTAAAAAGGCTACTATGTACCGTTTCAAAAATCGTCCCTTGTTTCTTGATTTCATTGAGAAATTATTTTTAGGTGATTGTGCACTCTATTTATAACGACAAGCCCGGTTGGAAAAATTTCCCGGAATTCGTTGTACAATATCTTTTTACAACTCCCATGTCCATCTGAATTGACTATCAGGGTCAAATATTTTAAATAGAATTCTGAATCTATCTTCAGTTAATAAAACCACCTGACCTATGAAATCGACACTATCACTGTTACTCACATTTTTATTTATTGGGTGCGCAAACTCTGATGCCGAACAAGCTGAATCAAACACACCTGCTGAAGTCATCGTATCTGTTGAAGAGTGGGATGTACCGTTTGACGACACCCGATCACGCGATCCATACGTTGCACCTGACGGCTCCGTCTATTTCGCGGGCCAACGGGCTCACTATGTAGGGCATTTCAATCCGGAAACGGAAGAGTTTCGAGAACTCCCTCTTGAAGATGGAGCAGGTCCCCACACCGTTACCGTTGCCGACGACGGAACCGTTTGGTATGCAGGAAACCGGGCGCAGCACATTGGAAAAATGGATCCCGAAACCGGTGAGATCACAAAATATATGATGGAAGACGATTACGCACGCGATCCCCACACGTTCGCTTTTGATAACGAAGGCAACATCTGGTTCACGGCTCAAGGCGGAAACGGAGTGGGGTACTTTAATGTGGAAACAGGTGAGGCGACCGTGATTCCCGTGCCAACAGAACGGGCACGTCCTTATGGAATCCGTATGGCACCAGACCAAGAAACACCCTGGATTGCACTCTTTGGAACCAATAAGCTCGCAACTGTTGACCCCGAAACAATGGAACTAACGGAAATCGAACTCCCCCGCGAAGAGATCCGCCCCCGAAGATTGGATGTAACCTCAGACGGAAATGTTTGGTATGGGGATTACGCCACGGGTAAAATTGGAAGATACAACCCTGCCGACGGCTCAGTTCAGGAGTGGGATGTTCCGGACGGAGAAGACTCTCGTCCCTACGCTGTTCTGAAAGATCACAGAGACAGAATTTGGCTGGGAGTTAGTGGCCCTGACCCAAGTAAGCTGGTAGCATTTGACACACAAACCGAAGAGTTTGTTGCGTCTCAGGTTATTGAGTCTGCTGAAGGCTCTATCCGGCATATGGATTTTGACGAACGAACAAACTCAATGTGGTTTGGAACTGATACCGGTCATATTGGAAGAATCGTTGTCAATTAATTTATTTGAAATCTAAAAGGCACACTTTATCTGCCCTTAAGGTCTGAAGTGTGCTTTTTTTATGGTCCTTTACATAAACTCCTTTTGAGTCCCTATGAAAATCCTTCTAAAACTGCTGGGCATCATCTCCATACCGTTTATTGTAGGTGTATCTATGCCTGAAACAGAAAATCATGATAGCTCAATAGGCTCAATAGAAAACCCAAATCATCTTGATGGAGCCTTCACGGGCGGCTTTGGCGAAGAGACCTGCCGCTCCTGCCACTTCGATTATGATCTAAATATGGATGGCGGCAGTCTGACTCTGGATGGAGTACCTGAATCTTATGAAGCCGGAAAAGATTATGAAATAACCGTCACTCTTCAGGCAGAACAGCTTGAAGTTGGTGGTTTTCAGATGACAACCCGTTTTGATGACGGCTCCCAAGCCGGTGAATTTTCATGGGATGGCGATGAGCTTATGTATACACCTTCCGTTACGGATGAAGTGAAATATCTGCAGCACTCTGAATCCGGTACTCAACAGGCTGAAGATCGAGCTATTCAATGGACATTTACCTGGATTGCACCTGAACAGGACGGTGAAAAAGTTATACTCAATATCGCAGCAAACTCCGGAAATTATGATGACTCATCCTTCGGCGATTGGATTTATGCAGAAGAGATCACTCTCCGGCCACAATAAAAACCAGCCTGTCAGCTCACTGCTTTTGATTTGCACTTTGCCTGAACAAATGTGTAATATTTTTGTTTCGCATGGAGTTTTGCTTCACAACCGCTATTCTTAGTTTGTGAAATTTTCTACAGTTACATACCAGCGTTTTACAAATGCAACAGCACTGCTTCTGCTGATAGCTTTTCTCATTCCGGCAGGCCTCCAGGCCAAACAGCTGGTCGATTTTTGTATGATGGAAACACACCATCATGAAGGTATGGAGATGGCTGACGATCACAGCTGCTGCACGGAAAAAGAGACAACCCATCAAGATCATAAAGAAGACAGCACACATTCACATGAATGTGAATCTATGGGTATTTGTGCTTGTGAGACCGGCCAGCTTCTTTTGAAAAATACGGACCGGACCATCATTTCGAATGAATATTCCGTTATTCTTCCCCAAAAGACTTATTTAACACCGTTCATCACCTCCGATGAACCGATATCGTTTAACAGCGCCCACAATCTGAGCCAATATAAACCTCCCCTCTGGCTCATGTACGACACCTTTTTGATGTAGCCTTTCTCCTTTATTGGGAAGGATAATCTCCCCTCTAGAGAGGGGACAGATGAAAGCGCGCTCAGCGGTTTCATCAGGGGTGTGTAAGTGTAAAGACGATAGGTAATAAATTATCTAAAAGCTCACTCAACGCTCTTTACACCCCTCGTCCACGCGAATAGCACGCGTGTCCACTCCCCTCAAGGGGAGACTTCTCCCAATCCACTACCCCAAACCTAAACATCAACCTGACAGCACCAACTGGATCCCGTAGTATCGGGACAAGTTCTGTCAGCGTTATAGACCAAATTTATAATCCTGAGACGCTGACATGAGATCACCCGAATGATTCGGGGTCGCACGCAGTCAGGTCTGATTCTCACGACTCATGACTCAAATCTTCCCGAACAATCGGGACTTCGAAAAACACTCAGCATGACTAATTCACTCATACGCTTTTTTCTCGAAAACAAACTCATTGCACTGCTGCTTTTTCTGGCACTTGCGGGCTGGGGGATTTCCACTGCCCCTTTCGATTGGGATATCGATTTCATTCCTCGTGATCCCGTCCCCGTAGATGCTATTCCGGACATTGGCGACAATCAACAGATCGTCTTTACCGAGTGGCCGGGTCGTTCACCACAGGATATTGAGGATCAGATTACATACCCGCTAACAACACAGCTTCTGGGTATACCCGGTGTGAAAACAATCCGTAGTAATTCTGTTTTCGGTTTTTCATCCATCAATATCATTTTTGAAGATGACATCGAATTTTACTGGAGCCGATCGCGGATTCTGGAAAAACTGAATTCCCTATCCGGCGGCACACTGCCGGAAGGTGTACAGCCAGCACTAGGGCCGGATGCCACAGCTCTTGGACAGATATTCTGGTACACACTTGAAGGGTACGATTCGGATGGAAATCCCACGGGAGGATGGGATCCGCACGAACTTCGGTCCATTCAGGATTTTCAGGTACGTTACGCCCTTAATGCGGTTGAAGGGGTAGCTGAAGTGGCCAGTATTGGCGGTTTTGTGAGAGAATATCAGGTAGACATTGATCCTGCAGCCATGCGCGAAGCTGATGTTACAGTAACGGATATTGCCAATGCTGTACGTCAAAGTAATCTGGATGTAGGCGCCCGAACCATCGAAATGAACCGGGTTGAATACTTGGTCAGGGGCCTGGGCTATATCGAGTCAATTGAAGATCTGGAGGAGAGTGTCGTAACGGCTCGCAACAATACACCGATCCGGATTAAAGACGTTGCACGCGTAAAACTTGGACCTGCACAGCGACGGGGTGCGCTCGACAAAGCCGGTACCGAAGCGGTTGGAGGTGTAATTGTGGCTCGATATGGAGAAAATCCGCTTCAGGTAATTAACAATGTGAAAGAAGAGATTGAGCGAATTTCTACAGGACTCCCCTCAAAAGAATTGTCCGATGGCACGGTCTCCCAGGTAAAAGTTGTACCTTTTTATGATCGAACCGGACTCATTTATGAAACGCTTGGCACGCTTGAAGAAGCACTCTCACTACAGCTTCTGATCACCATTATTGTCATTATCATAATGGTGATGCACCTGCGAACCTCACTGGTTATTTCGGCACTTCTTCCCCTGGCTGTACTGATGAGTTTTATCATGATGAAGTACGTCGGAGTCGATGCCAACGTGGTTGCTCTGGCCGGGATTGCCATATCGATCGGTGTGGTGGTGGATATGGGCATTATCCTCACTGAAAATATGCTCAAGCATATGGAGGAGAAAGATCCCGCGGAGAATCTTCTTGAAACGATTTACCGTGCTACCGCCGAGGTAAGCCCAGCCGTTATTACCGCTCTGATGACCACCATCGTCAGCTTCCTGCCTGTATTTATGCTCGAAGCACAGGAAGGACGGCTGTTTGGTCCGCTCGCCTGGACCAAAACCTTTATCCTGATTGCAACACTAATCATCGTAATCACCTTAATTCCAAGTTTTGCGCACTGGCTGTTCTCTCAAAATATTAAGAAGAGAAAATGGAAGATCTTCTGGAACGGTGTGATGATTGCTGCCGGATTGGTCATTGCCTTTACCCTCTATGACTGGGGCGGGTTTATCTTGATTGCACTCGGCATCAACAATCTTGTCGCTGTCTATCGTGAGGAGTATCGATTCTGGGCACCTTGGGTAAATAACCTCATTATACTACTGGGTGTCGCCTGGCTGCTGGCAGGTACCTGGCTTCCGCTGGGACCGGAAAATCCCGTTTCATTTAGCTTGATCTTTATCATTCTTACGGTTGGAATCATCTTCGGACTCTTCTGGCTCTTTATGAAATACTATGAGAGAATCCTGGATTGGGCACTTCGCCATAAAACCCTTTTTCTGTCCTTTCCGGTTTTGATTCTGATCTTTGGACTGGTTACCTGGCGCGGATTTGATACATCATTCAAATATGTTGCAAACGGTTTTAATTCGATTGGAATCGAAATTGAAGAAACTGGATTATGGTCTTCACTAGATGACCGACTACCGGGTTTGGGCCAGGAATTCATGCCAACACTCGACGAAGGATCTTTTCTGCTCATGCCAACCGCCATGCCACATGCCGGAGTTGAAGAAGCCCTGCAAATGACCCGTGAGATGGATATGCGAATCGCATCCATTCCGGAAGTGGAAACCGTAGTCGGAAAAATCGGGAGGGCAGAATCTGCCCTTGATCCCGCTCCGGTGTCGATGTTCGAAAATACCATCATGTATAAAAGTGAGTACAAGACCAATGAACAGGGGCGCAGGGTACGTTATAAATTTGAAGACGGCGAATATGTCCGGGACGAAAACGGAGACTTGATCCCAGACAACCGGGGAAGATATTACCGACAGTGGAGAGATCACATCACAAGTGAAGATGACATCTGGAATGAAATCCTTCAGGCGGCCGATCTTCCCGGAATTACCTCCGCTCCGAAGCTTCAACCCATCGAAACACGGCTGGTGATG